>NZ_JBHZRU010000041.1:0-1070 GCF_043641925.1 Paenisporosarcina quisquiliarum | reverse complement strand
ACCCCGGCTACCGCTATCATATATCGATATAAAAAATGGTCAACCAGAAAAATCTGGCTGACCTTATAATACGAACGGGTGCTTTAGTTCAAGAATCAGGAGTTGCTAGTACAGCTCTTTTTCTTGTTCAACTAACGGGGCAGTTTAGTTGAAGAAGAGAGAATAGATGTTTGAGTAAGAAAACCAATATAAAAACCACCAAGTTCGATGGTGGTTTAGTTTGTTTATTTGATTATCGTACAGTTGGTACCGAGAATTGGCCTATACTTTTGTGTGCTTAAAGGATAGTAAAAGCTATTTAATCAGTTGGATTATCATCGGCTAGGTTATCTTCTTTACCTTTGTCTTTCGAGTCTTTGTCTTTCCAACCATTAAATTCACCATTATTTACCGCATCTCGTTTTGCTGTTCGCCCAAATCCGCCATTCAAAAAGTTACCTTTTAAATCATATACTGCATACTTCCTTATGACCATATACTTATCTTCGTAAATAGAAGCAAAAAAATAAACCTCAATATCTGGGTAATCGTAAGACAAATCTCTATAACCATACTTAGCTAATTCTTTCTCAAGTTCACGTAACTCACTACTACCATTAAGTTTTCTCCTGATATTTAATGTAGCATTTTGATATTCTTTATACTTTTGTTCATTTTTAGACAATGTAGAATAAAATTCATCTTCGGGCTTTTCTTTCGCAAATACACTCCAAGCTATGTTCAACGAGAGAAAAGTGGTTAATAAAATTATTATAAATTTGCTTTTCAAAATTTCCACACCTCCTTTTTCTCATTATTCTCATTTTCGTTAACATCATACGAAAAATTTTGCAATAAAACAGCTCTTTTCTTGTTCAACTAAAGGAGCAGTTTAGTTGAAGAATATTAATAATTTCAATGGGCATATTACCTACAAACTAAGTTGAGTAGGTGATTTAAATGAAAAGAATAGTTACATTTTTAATATTCGTAGTTCTGATGACTACATCGACAATAATTTATGCAAATCTTCCTACAAAAACAAAAGCAACAAGAGAGAATTTGCTTGAAGATGCTGTAAAGCAAGAAGC
>NZ_JBHZRU010000040.1:0-1359 GCF_043641925.1 Paenisporosarcina quisquiliarum | reverse complement strand
ATAATTTATGCAAATCTTCCTACAAAAACAAAAGCAACAAGAGAGAATTTGCTTGAAGATGCTGTAAAGCAAGAAGCACCCAATCAAGATTTTATTAATAAGTATTATTTTGATGTTAATTTAGATGGATTTGAGGAATTATATACCTTTGGAGATTTTCCCTTTTACAATGATAAAGGACAAGTTTCACCTTTAGGTAAAACGGTATTAACGATATTAAAAACAGATGTGCGGCAATGGGTTAGTGAACCAAGGATCTATGTGAAAGACAATCTTGCTTATATACATGCAGTCAAGTTGGATGGATTAAATATCTTATATACGTTAAAACAAGAAAACGACCAGTGGAAAGTAATCAAAAGGGAAGAAAAAAAACTTCCTACTGTTGGTGGAAAAATTATACTTGAAAAGGCATTCTTAAGAGCAATTGGTAAAGAGATACTTGCAGCGACAAAAACGTATTATGGTGAGCAAAGGTTGTTTAATTCTCAAAGAATAACTGATATTACTTGGAATGAGAATGAAGATGAATACAATATAACAATCCAAATTGTTACTTATGAAGGACCTAGAATGCCTCCGTATGGTTTCGATACAATTACTTTACGAATACCAGGTTTTGAAGTAATAAGATATTAACATAAAGATGTTTCTGATATCAGTAATATACCTTTAAAAATTGAATAAATATTAACTTTCTTTCTTGAGCAAACGGGGGCTTTAGTTCAATAAGGAGTGAAGCTTTTTTTCTTATTGAACTAACGGAGCAGGTTAGTTCAAGAATAATGTCTTATCACAAGGAAATACTACTTAAAATTAGGTAGGTGATTAGATGAAAAAAATATCAGTTATATTTTCACTGTTGCTATTAAGTTTATCAACTTTGTTATATATAACTTGGGAAAAACCAACAAAAGCAAGCCCAAACGATACCCCCCCATCTCTTGAAGAAAGTTACGCCCAAGCAGGATATATATCTGTTGAAGAAGCAGTTAAGGAATTCGAAAACCACTTTAAACAAGATGTGAAATTGCCAAAAATCAAGCCTTCTATTCCTTTCACCCATCAATTCGGAAGATTTTATGAAGATAAGGAATATAACATCAATGATTTACTGGAAATCAAGTTTGTGAATAAAAAAGCAAAAGAAAATAATTATAAAATTGATATTCGCCCCTTGAAAAATAAAATAATTATTAAGGATAGAGGCAATCAGAAAGTCTATACACTTAAAAATGGACAGAAAGCCATTTATTTTGAAGATCAATTATTTAATTTTTTTGTTTTTGAAAATGGTAATTGGCAATATATGCTTGGAATCGATAAAAGAGTATCTTCGGTAACTCCTGATACATTAGT
>NZ_JBHZRU010000039.1:0-1395 GCF_043641925.1 Paenisporosarcina quisquiliarum | reverse complement strand
TGGACTTCTGTCAAGAAAGTTTACACAAAAAACACTAAAATTCCGTTTTCTAAATCCCTACCGCACTTCGTTTGCTAGAGGTGATAAAAGAATACAGTTAAAATGCCAACTGTATTCTCTTATCACCTTCGAGAAACTTATGAGATTTTTTCCGAACTTAAAAGACCTGATTTTCTCTCGAAATTATTTGGTGAGAGATAACCTAGTGTTGAGTGTCTTCTTCTTTCGTTATAAAAACTCACGATATAATGACTAATGGCTCTGCGTGCTTCCGCACGAGTTTTAAAACGTCTACGATAAATTAACTCTTTTTTGATTGTGGCATGAAAAGATTCAATACATGCATTGTCGTATGGATCACCTTTGCGACTCATACTAATTTGAATTTGTTTTTGTTCTAATAAATCAACATATACATTTGAACAATATTGAACTCCACGGTCTGAATGATGTGTAAGTTGACCTTTAATTTCACGAGAGCCAAGGGCAATTTCTAGCGCCTCAATGGTAAGTTCTTTCCTCATATGTGAATCTAATGACCAACCAATGATTTTTCTTGAAAAGAGATCCATGATACTCGCTAGATATAGCCAACCCTCATTCGTCCAGATGTAAGTGATATCTGCCACCCACACTTGGTTTGGATCAGTTACATTAAATTCACGATTCACTAAATTTGGATAAATGTGTTCGGTATGATTTGAATCTGTTGTCACCATATACTTAGTTGGTGGTATCGCACTGAGACCCATTTTATTCATAAGAATAGCTACTGTTTTTTGTGAAATAGAGTATCCCCAAGCCAACAGGTCCTCATGGACCCGTGGACTCCCATATGTACCGCCACTTAAATGATAGGATTGTGCAATTTTTTGAGTGATTTCCTCATGTGCAGCCATCTTTTCAGTATTTGGATTCTGTCTTCTATGTCGCCAATTGATATATCCTTGTCTTGAAACACCCATCACTTTGCACATCTTCGTTACGGTGTATTCACGTTCATGATCATATATAAAAGAAAAGATCACAGTGGGTTTTTGGTGAAGATGTGCATAGCCTTTTTTAAAATTTCATTTTCTTCTTCTAACTCTCGAATTTGCTTTTCAAGAGCAGCTTGTTGTTTTTTTAACTCCGATGATGTTGTAAGGTCATTGGAATTTGGATAATAACCTTGCTTTATTCGGTATCGTTTCACCCAAGAAGATACAGTTGAAGGGGCTAAATCTAATTCTCGACATAGATGTTTAGCCACTTTATTTTCTTCTACAATCAATTTCGCAATATATTCTTTGTACTCATGTGAATAATGACCTTGCATATTAAACACGTCCTTTTCCTAGTCTTCTTATTATAAGGAATTCCGTTTTGACGTGTACACTTTTTATACTAAGCCCA
>NZ_JBHZRU010000038.1:0-1626 GCF_043641925.1 Paenisporosarcina quisquiliarum | reverse complement strand
CGTTCGTATTATAAGGTCAGCCAGATTTTTCTGGTTGACCATTTTTTATATCGATATATGATAGCGGTAGCCGGGGTAGAACGTAAGCACCCGTGGGGCTAGTGATCCCGTCAACTAAACAGTTCGCCCCCTACTTGTAGAAACATGATTGAGGCTGGTTGGGACTCTGATCTCGTATAACAAGCGAAGCTATGATACTACATGGAGGAATAGGGGTTACCGGTTAATTGTAAAACAAGGAGGAAAATAATGATGAATCCAGTTATTGGTCTGGATGTCGCAAAAGGTGAAAGTCAGGTTCAAGCATTCTTGGATAAAAAGCAACCGTACAAAAAGAGCTTTAAAGTAGCACATACACTTGAAGGGCTGACATCTCTTTTAGAGTTTATTAGAGAAATAGAAGAGGTTTCTGGAGAAAGGCCCCCAATTGTTTTGGAATCTACCGGCCATTATCATGTACCAGTTGTTCAATTTTTCGAAGACAGAGGATATTTATTAATCATGGTTAATCCCCTCGTTTCGTATCGAGCAAAGAGCTCAAGTTTACGTAAAGTAAAGACTGATATTATAGACGCTCGTCATCTCTGCGAGATGTTTTATAAAGAGGACCTAGAGCCTTATAAACAAAGAGGAATCCAACTCTTAAATCTACGTAACCTTACCAGACAGCATGAAAATATTACAGGAATGTACGTACAAACTAAACTACAATTCCAATCCGTTTTAGATCAAGTATTTCCTGAATACTGTGGGGTTTTTGGAGACTTGTATTCAGACGTTTCATTACTAACACTAGAAGCATTCCCTACTTCAGAAGAAGTTTTGGCAACTAGTGAAGAAACAATCGCAATCAAAATAAAAGAATTATGTAAAAGCCGTTCGCAGAAATGGGCAAACAGTCAGTCCGAAAAATTGAAGGCTTCCGCAGGTCGTAACCCATTTCAGAAAACCTTATACAATAGCCTTACCTTAAGCATGAATATGTATATAAATATGCTTCTTGAATACAAAAAACATCTATCCAACCTTGAAGATGAAATAGATGCTTTAGCGAAAAGTATTGAAGAATATAAGATTCTCCAATCAATCCCCGGTATCGGCGAGAAAATCGCGGCAACGATTATTTCTGAAATCGGGGAAATTGATCGGTTTAATCACCCTAAAAAACTAGTGGCATTTGCAGGAATTGATCCAAGTGTTTTTGAATCTGGTACATTCAAAGGCACTTTGAATCGGATTACCAAAAGAGGTTCCAGTAGACTACGACACGCCTTATATATGGCCGTTAAATGTGCCATACGTGATTGTCGCAAGAAAAAAACGACAGATGAACTCATTCCTCGAAATAAGAGGTTACGAGAGTTTTATGATAAGAAACGCGAAGAAGGAAAGCCATTTAAAGTAGCTGTGATAGCATGTGCAAATAAACTCTTACAGTGGATTTATGCACTTTTAAAAAGTAAAACAGATTTCCAAGATCTGGCCTAGTTCAAAAATATAACCAAAGAGCCTAAACCTTTCCAAACAAAGAGATTTGAAAGGTTATTTGGCATGCACAAATAAGTATAGCATGAACTATTTTTAGTTTTCATTAATAAATATTGACAAACTATTGGCTGGTTTAGT
>NZ_JBHZRU010000036.1:0-2180 GCF_043641925.1 Paenisporosarcina quisquiliarum | reverse complement strand
TGTAAATGTCAATCTAAACATGTACACTTTCGCTTGTTTAAAGATGCACAAAATTACTCGTTTTCTTTATCCAAATGGTTCTTGATGCGATACGACTGTCCAACGATGCTAACGACTGTTGCGTGATGTAATACACGGTCTAATATGGCATTGGCCAACTTTGTATCCTGGAAGACTTCGTCCCAAGCTTTAAAATTCACATTCGTTGTCAGGATGGTACTACGCTTTTCATAACGCATATCGATTAACTGGAAAAACAATTTCGCATCTTCAGTCTCAATCGGCAAATAGCCAATTTCATCGATGATAAGCAATCGATATTTTGTGTAATGCTTTAAGCGAGCTTCTAAGCGGTTTTCCATACGTGCACGCTTTAGATTCTGGATTAAATCATGACACTTAATGAAATAGGTGCTTGTCCGTTTCTTGGCTGCTGCTATCCCTATGGAAGTTGCCAAATGTGATTTCCCAACCCCACTTGGCCCCAAAAATATAATGTTCTCATTCTTTTCTAAAAATCGTAGAGAAACAAAGTCTAGTATTTGCTGCTTATTAATCGAAGGTTGAAAGTCAAAATCAAATTCTCCGATCTCTTTCCGGTGAGGGAAGGCCCCCACCTTAACCATAGAATGAATCATGTTTTTCTCACGTACATCAATCTCGTAATTCGTTAATTTGACTAATGTTTCGACGAACGAAAGTTGATTATTGATGCTGAAGTCTACGACTTCATTTACATGTTGGGTCATTTGCTTAAGCTTTAAATACTCTAGATTCTGTACTAATTGCTGAAAACTATTGTTCATCATTTATACACCTCGCCTATGGCAGCTAAATTTTGTTTGGCCAAATCATCGATATCTGGATAATAAGGAACGGCTTTGGATAGCTCTTCTTTATAGTGTTCCTTCTTATAATTGATTTTCGATTGACTTAGAGAATGCTGCACAAGTAACTCCGTGTTATAATAGACAAATAATAGATCATCATAAACCTGTAAATCTACAGTTTTCCCTTGATATTTGGCTGGTACTGAATATTGATTGGACTTGTAGGAAATCATGTTGGACGGATTGACCTTTACATGTGTGTGATTGATTCTGTAAGAATCTCTTATTTGTTGCCGTGGTAGGGGCAGTAAGAGGTTCTTTTCTTTTTTTACAGCGAACATCGGAATTTTATTGGTCCCTTGATGAATACTCTGATTGATTCTTGTACAAAGCTTTTGTACAAATTCATGTAGCTCTTCATAGCTGAATTTCTCTTGATAGGCATGGATCTCATCTAAATACTTCATTGGAGATTCTACTTTTCCTTTGGTATTGGGTCTTCCTGCAATACAGGGCTGAACTTTAAATCCAAAATCCTGCGCAAATTGAGCGAACTTTTTATTCACTGTTCCTTTGAAATGTTTTGTTCGCGCATCATCCATCACTGTCTTCATATTGTCTGTAACAATCATTTTTGGTACGCCTCCAAATGCCTCAAAAGCTTCAGTCATAAAGGAAAGTAGAACACTTTGTGATTTAGAAACACTTAAGTGAAAGGCTCTAAAACGCGAATAGGAAAGCAGTAATACAGCCACATTTACATATATGATTTCTCCATCTTTTGTTTCATATTCAATACTTTCTTTCCAATCCAATTGAGCTTGTTCTCCCGGTGCCGTTTCAAAACGAATACTTGATTGAACAGGGTTTGTCTTTTTCCCCTCTTTAAAATAGGCATTAAATTCTGGCTTTCTATTAATATAAGCGCGAAATGCAGATTGCGAACATTCTAGCCCATGATTATCTGTTAGGTATTGCCACAATACTCGCTTGTAATAAAAGATTTGTTTGGATTCAGTTGATAAAAGCAGACTAATGATTTCATAATACTCATCAATTTTAGACGTTTTGTTTTTGGTGCTTTTTGGAGTAAATCCATTTATATATTTATCGATAGTTCGACGATCTACCCCTAATTCTCTCGCTAATTGACTTCTATTTATTTTCATTTTCAAATTCTCCATTAGTAATTTTATTTTGGCTAAGTCTGTAAGACTCTTAACCTCAAAATCTGTTTGAATATCTAGTTGAATATACATACTAATCACCTCGTGAATAGTATGAAGAATGGAGTCAAAGTTGTACATATTTATTCAAGCGTTTTAGTACATTGTTAGGTTATCATTTATA
>NZ_JBHZRU010000035.1:0-3063 GCF_043641925.1 Paenisporosarcina quisquiliarum | reverse complement strand
CTTCATTGAAAGCATTCACATTCATTATGGTTAAGTCCTCGATCGATTAGTATTCGTCAGCTGCACGTGTCGCCACGCTTCCACCTCGAACCTATCTACCTCATCGTCTTTGAGGGATCTTACTTACTTGCGTAATGGGAAATCTCATCTTGAGGGGGGCTTCATGCTTAGATGCTTTCAGCACTTATCCCGTCCACACATAGCTACCCAGCGATGCTCTTGGCAGAACAACTGGTACACCAGCGGTGTGTCCATCCCGGTCCTCTCGTACTAAGGACAGCTCCTCTCAAATTTCCTACGCCCACGACGGATAGGGACCGAACTGTCTCACGACGTTCTGAACCCAGCTCGCGTACCGCTTTAATGGGCGAACAGCCCAACCCTTGGGACCGACTACAGCCCCAGGATGCGATGAGCCGACATCGAGGTGCCAAACCTCCCCGTCGATGTGGACTCTTGGGGGAGATAAGCCTGTTATCCCCGGGGTAGCTTTTATCCGTTGAGCGATGGCCCTTCCATGCGGAACCACCGGATCACTAAGCCCGTCTTTCGACCCTGCTCGACTTGTAGGTCTCGCAGTCAAGCTCCCTTCTGCCTTTACACTCTACGAATGATTTCCAACCATTCTGAGGGAACCTTTGGGCGCCTCCGTTACACTTTAGGAGGCGACCGCCCCAGTCAAACTGCCCGCCTGACACTGTCTCCTGCCCCGCTAAGGGGCAAGGGTTAGAAGTTCAATACAACCAGGGTAGTATCCCACCGACGCCTCCTCCGAAGCTGGCGCTCCGGGCTCTTAGGCTCCTACCTATCCTGTACAAGTTGTACCAAAATTCAATATCAGGCTACAGTAAAGCTCCACGGGGTCTTTCCGTCCTGTCGCGGGTAACCTGCATCTTCACAGGTACTATAATTTCACCGAGTCTCTCGTTGAGACAGTGCCCAGATCGTTACGCCTTTCGTGCGGGTCGGAACTTACCCGACAAGGAATTTCGCTACCTTAGGACCGTTATAGTTACGGCCGCCGTTTACTGGGGCTTCAATTCGCACCTTCGCTTGCGCTAAGCACTCCTCTTAACCTTCCAGCACCGGGCAGGCGTCAGCCCCTATACGTCACCTTACGGTTTTGCAGAGACCTGTGTTTTTGCTAAACAGTCGCCTGGGCCTATTCACTGCGGCTCTCTCGGGCTTTAACACCCTAATAGAGCACCCCTTCTCCCGAAGTTACGGGGTCATTTTGCCGAGTTCCTTAACGAGAGTTCTCTCGCTCACCTTAGGATTCTCTCCTCGACTACCTGTGTCGGTTTGCGGTACGGGCACCTCCCACCTCGTTAGAGGCTTTTCTTGGCAGTGTGAAATCAGGAACTCCAGACCTTATGGTCCTTGTCATCACAGCTCAACGTTATAGGAACGGGATTTGCCTCATTCCACGCCTCACTGCTTGAACGCACATAACCAACAGTACGCTTACCCTATCCTTCTGCGTCCCCCCATTACTCAAACGGTGGGGTGGTGGTACAGGAATATCAACCTGTTGTCCATCGCCTACGCCTATCGGCCTCGGCTTAGGTCCCGACTAACCCTGAGCGGACGAGCCTTCCTCAGGAAACCTTAGTCATTCGGTGGACGGGATTCTCACCCGTCTTTCGCTACTCATACCGGCATTCTCACTTCTAAGCGCTCCACCAGTCCTTCCGGTCTGACTTCAACGCCCTTAGAACGCTCTCCTACCACTGACACCATAGGTGTCAATCCACAGCTTCGGTGAATTGTTTAGCCCCGATACATTTTCGGCGCAGCGTCACTCGACCAGTGAGCTATTACGCACTCTTTAAATGATGGCTGCTTCTAAGCCAACATCCTGGTTGTCTAAGCAACGCCACATCCTTTTCCACTTAACAATTACTTTGGGACCTTAGCTGGTGGTCTGGGCTGTTTCCCTCTTGACTACGGATCTTATCACTCGCAGTCTGACTCCCAATTATAAATCTCTGGCATTCGGAGTTTGTCTGAATTCGGTAACCCGGGATGGGCCCCTAGTCCAAACAGTGCTCTACCTCCAGGATTCTCAAAATTGAGGCTAGCCCTAAAGCTATTTCGGAGAGAACCAGCTATCTCCAGGTTCGATTGGAATTTCTCCGCTACCCACACCTCATCCCCGCACTTTTCAACGTGCGTGGGTTCGGGCCTCCAGTAAGTGTTACCTTACCTTCACCCTGGACATGGGTAGATCACCTGGTTTCGGGTCTACAACTACATACTCTATCGCCCTATTCAGACTCGCTTTCGCTGCGGCTCCGCCTTCTCAGCTTAACCTTGCATGCAATCGTAACTCGCCGGTTCATTCTACAAAAGGCACGCTATCACCCATTAACGGGCTCTAACTACTTGTAGGCACGCGGTTTCAGGATCTTTTTCACTCCCCTTCCGGGGTGCTTTTCACCTTTCCCTCACGGTACTGGTTCACTATCGGTCACTAGGTAGTATTTAGCCTTGGGAGATGGTCCTCCCAGATTCCGACGGAATTTCACGTGTTCCGCCGTACTCAGGATCCACTCAGGAGGGAGCGAACTTTCGACTACAGGGCTTTTACCTGCTATGGCGGACCTTTCCAGATCGCTTCGTCTAACTCGCTCTTTTGTAACTCCGTATTGAGTGTCCTACAACCCCAAGAAGCAAGCTTCTTGGTTTGGGCTCTTCCCGTTTCGCTCGCCGCTACTCAGGGAATCGATTTTTCTTTCTCTTCCTCCAGGTACTTAGATGTTTCAGTTCCCTGGGTGTGCCACGGATACGCTATGTATTCACGTAAACGTACTGCTCGATTAAAAACAGTGGGTTTCCCCATTCGGA
This sequence comes from Paenisporosarcina quisquiliarum, assembly GCF_043641925.1. Lineage (GTDB taxonomy): Bacteria > Bacillota > Bacilli > Bacillales_A > Planococcaceae > Paenisporosarcina > Paenisporosarcina quisquiliarum_A. The sequence goes on along the minus strand of NZ_JBHZRU010000035.1, from coordinate 216 downwards.
AATCTCTGGATCAATGCTTACTTACAGCTCCCCAAAGCATATCGGTGTTAGTACCGTCCTTCATCGGCTCCTAGTGCCAAGGCATTCACCGCGCGCCCTTATTAACTTAACCTAAAAGTTAAAAAGTTCTTACGCAGACAACATAAAGTCGTCTGTTTTGAATTTCTTGAATGTTTCTTGCTTTCAATGTCGTTTTATCCAGTTTTCAAAGAACAA
>NZ_JBHZRU010000034.1:0-4162 GCF_043641925.1 Paenisporosarcina quisquiliarum | reverse complement strand
AAGCGGCTGAAGCCGTGCCCGCGGAAAGCGAGTGCCGAAACGGAAAGCAATAGGCTTATATCAGTGAACTACCTATATTTTTTATGAAATTACAGGAAAACGATTGACTAATGGTAAGAAAGCGTCCGCATGTAACGGAAATGGACTCGTAAAGCTAAAATTAAAGGATTTTCTTCGACATGCGAAGAATGTAAAAAAGAGGAGGCGATAAAAATGAAAATACTAGTAATCGGTGGCACATCATTTATTGGCAGACATTTAGTAGAAGCGTCCATTAAAAATGGGCATGAAGTGGTTTTATTTAATAGAGGGAAAACAAATCCGGGTGTGTTTGAAGGCATTCGTCATATACAAGGCGACCGAAGAACCGATGCGCATTTACTTGAAAATGAAAAATGGGATGCCGTCCTAGACACATGTGGCTATACACCTAATGACTTAACGCCAGTTTTAGAGTCAGTCATGAATAACACGAAAACGTACATGTTCATATCAACGATCTCAGTTTACGACAATTACGAACAAGGACGTCCAAACGAAGAAAGTTCGATGCACACAAACCAAATTGAAACGGACGAAGTTACAGGTGAAACGTATGGTCCACTCAAAGTAATGTGTGAGGACTTAGTCAATCAGGAATTTGGCAATAAAGCATTAATTATCCGACCTTGTATCGTTGTTGGACCAAATGACCCGACCGATCGCTTTACCTATTATGCGATGAAGGGAGTAGAGTCAGGTCCTGTCGCACTTCCAGGCGGTCCCGAGTCGAAACGAATGGTGCAATGGATTGATGTTCGTGATATGGCAAAATGGATTGTCTCGATGATTGAAGAAGGCCAGACAGGCACATTTAATGCAGCATCAACCCCAATAACACTAGATGCTTTTATAGATGAAATCTCATCGAAGCCTATAGAAAAAGTTTGGATTTCAGATAAAGAATTAGAAGAACATGATTTAGGTACACGTAGGTTCCCATTCTGGATGCCAATCTCTGAAGAATATCCAGAGGGCTTCTTTATTGTGAAAAATGATAAAGCAGTGGCAGAAGGATTAACTTTTAGACCATTAAAAGAAACGGCTGAAGATACCCGAAATTGGGCTGGTGAACGTGAGCTAAAAGCTGGTCCAACGAAAGAAATGGAAGAAGCGCTTCTCAAAAAGAAGTAGTGTATTAGAACGAAATTTCGTTGAGAATAGTAGAAAATTGTTGTATACTTATACCAATAAGACTAGGTGGGTCAACACCTAGTCCGACAATCGCTTAGCTTATGGAGTGGTTGGTCCAGTTTGATAGAAGTAACCGTCTCGCCTTACCAGTGGGGACGGTTATTTTTTATTGATAAACAAAATGATCAATGTGACAGCTATTGAGAAGCCAGCAAACATAACAGTCGCGAGCTGCATAAGTAAGCTCAGGGATTCAAAACTTGTCATAAGCATGACCTCCCTTCTCCTGAAAGTGACCAGCCTGTCCATTACCAGCGATTGTTCACTAATTATACCACAAAGTAGAATGTATGTTCGTGTTTTTGAATAAAAAAAGAGAACAACTTGGATTTATAATCCAAAAGTTGTTCTAGTAACTTACGTAATTTGTAAATTTCCGTCAGCATCTAATTTAGCCATGATTAAGTTCTCACTACCTGCAAAAGCATGTAGTCGATTGCCGATTTGAATATTCAGAGGGTTGATTCTAATAAAGTCGACCAAGAGATTTTTGTTTATAAATCATCACAATCATGCGCTGTCTTTGTTTCTCAATCGTATGTACAGATGCATTCACAACGATTTCTACTCCGTTGTCATATTGAAGAATGGTAGATTTGTCAGTATGTTTTTTTGACTTGAAAGAATGATTGAATATCCACATACATTCAGCATTCAAAGGTGACATCGTTGGAAAAGCAAATATGCCATTTTCTGCAACGAGCAAAGGTGTTTTTCTATGAAATGAAGTTTGGTAACGAGAGGCTTGAATACGACCTTCATATGTCGAAAAGTAGCGCATGCAAGCTAAATTTAAGAGTTCTAGTTGTGAGAACGAGGATGTGTAAGAACCATGTGTCGTAATGATGTGCGTTTTTAATGCATTTTCGAAGATAGGTTGGACGACCAGAGTGTCTGTGTCGATCCGTAAAGAGTCACAAGTGCGCAAGAAACAACCTCCTAAACATGATAATTTGAATGTAGCACGCCAAAAGTTATTTAACAAGTCAGAAAATACATATTATTTGGAATTTTTGTAGGTTCATTGGATATTTATTAAGTAGTCGAAACTTGACGTTTCCTCTAGAGAAACATCACAAAATGTGATTCGAATGAATCGATTCAATCTACTAAACTGAAGCCACCTAGGAATAAAGAAGCGTGCACGCTCCAAAGGAAACATCCGGTGGAGAATTTTGAAGAAGCATTAGAACAGTACGAGCCAATGATATACGCATGTATCCGAAAACTACGAATCTATAAAAATCACTCAGAATTTGTACAAGCAGGTCGAGTTGGTCTATGGAAGGCACTTCAACGATATGAAAAAGACCGAGGAGACTTTGCTCCGTTCGCATATCGCTCAATTTATGGCAGCATACTAGATGAATTAAAAAAATCGTATGCCAACGAACAACAGGCAGTGCCAATTGAGAGTGATGTGTTAGAAAGAATTATTGGGTTTAATGAGGAAGTAGTTGAGCAAGATAAATCCATATCAGAAGCTCTATCTCACTTGAATCCTACAGAACAACAACTGATTCAGCTTATATTTATAGAAGGATACTCATTAGATGAAGTGGCAAGTATATTAGAGATGTCGAAAGAAAGTTTGAAGAAAAAGAGGCAACGCACGTTGAAAAAGGTGAGAAACCACTTGATGGTGCCTGGCACCGAAACATTCATGAAATTTTGAACAATTGATATAATTCGAGAAATTGTAAAAAAAACTATGTTTTATTTGGAATAAAAGAGGTATGTTAAAAGAGGATAGATATCGAAATTTATTTAACTATTTTGTACTCGAAAAGGAGCAGGCACCGTATGCATCGAAATTCACATTTACATGATTACTTATTAGATAAAGCGAAGCAGCTTACTGAAGACTGGTATGCGGCAATTGATAAATCAACTGCTGAAGGTGTCTATGCTTCTACGGATCCAAAAGTCATCGATAAGTTGAAAAATCAAAACTTTAGGTTCCACGAAAACTTAATCGGTATTTTCATTCGAGAAGAAGCTTCTTTTTTTGAGGAATTCGATGAGTGGATACTAGAAATCGCTACTGATTCTGAACATTTACGAACGCCTACTCATGTCATCTTTAACGAATTCCTAAAAGTGCAAGATCAGTATTTAGACATGCTCAGAAATTATTCGATTGCGAATAAAGGGAAATACACAACTGAACAGATTTTCACTTGGGGTCAATTAATCATCAAAGCGTTCGGAAGAATCACCTCTCGCTTCGTTGAAGAGCATGATGCATTAGCTTTAAAACGCTTAACAAGCCAGCAAGCAGTAATTAATGAATTAAGTGCTCCTGTCATTCGTTTACACAATGGAATCGGTTTATTACCAGTAGTTGGAGATATCGATACGCAACGTGCAAAATATTTACTTGAGAACACATTGATGGAATGCGGAAGTAAAAAAATCACACATTTATATGTTGACCTATCTGGGGTCACCATGATTGATACTATGGTTGCAATGCAAATTTTCCAGCTAATTGATGCTTTGAAAATTGTCGGAGTGGCAACAACATTGTCTGGCGTGCGACCTGAAATAGCAATGACCGCCGTTCAACTTGGCGTAAATTTCAATGAAATACAAATCACCGGAAACTTATCGCAAGCTTTGAAATTAAATTAAACAGTGAAACCTTTGTCCAATGGATGAAGGTTTCTTTTATCGTTATCCGACATAAGACTCTCACCTCTGAAATGAGCGAAGCCTAAGGAGTAGGTGGAGATGAAGATGAATGTCTGTTGGCGGTAGCCAAAACTTTCCTCACGATGATATAATGAGAACAAACATTCGTGTCGTTGGGGGTGGAAATCATGTTAGTCTATAAGGCATACAAATTCCGAATCTATCCAACCAAAGAACAAGAAATCCTCATTGCTAAAACAATCGGATGCAGTCGTTTCGTATTCAATCGTTTTTT
>NZ_JBHZRU010000033.1:0-5101 GCF_043641925.1 Paenisporosarcina quisquiliarum | reverse complement strand
CACACCTTTTACGGTTCAAAAAGATTTCTATAAGAGAGGGACAAGTACGTCAAATTCACAACGATATCAGTGTAAAGCGTGTAAGAAATTCACAAACGTCCTACCCGATAAGACAAGAAATACTGGGTATCATCAACAACGCAATGATATCTTGCCTAAATTTGCAAAGCATTTGATTAATCGGGTGCCCGTATCTCGAACTTGTGAAATTCTAGGCATTGGTCGTGGAACCTATTATTCAAAATTAGAATGGCTGTACCGTTGTTGCCTGGAGTTTTTAGAAACAAGAGAAACGAATGTTTTCCGAAAGAAAGAATTCCCTGAAATATGGCTCTCTACTGATAAAATGATGTATGTATTAAACAACGTACGTAAAAAAGGAGAATCAAACAGAGTAAAACATTCATCGGTTGAAAAACAGTTACCCACCCAAGTTGTTGTTAGCAGCGATCAAGCTTCGAGATATGTTTTTCGTGCAGATGTTGCCTTTGATTGGGATATCACGAAAGACCAAATATACTTCGATACCGAAATCTACAAAGACGACCATTTGAGTGATTTTTTGAGTAAGAATGGTCGGTTTAATAAGTATGGTCGACACCCGATGTTACCAAGCGATAACGATACTCAATCAATGTCAGAGTATGCTTATCAACAAGATGAGTTTAATAAAAGATTTGTATATGTTGATGGACTTCACGTAAATCCAACCTATACAACGGCTGCTCATTTATGGCACATCAAGAAACTTATTAATACTTCAAAATGGCGTTTTATCACCGATGATGATGTATCCTTAATAACCGCAATTAATCGTTCATTCGTTGATGAAATTAAATCTAAAAATGCCTATACGTTTATTTGCAAAGTGAATAAAACACTTTCAAGAAGAGATGCTTTTCAGGAGTATCAAGAATCGATAAAAGAATTAATTTCTTGGTCTAAACGAAAAGGTCTAGATGAAAAAAATCTTCATCTGATAGCGTATTACGTGCTCTTAGAAAAATTAATGACCCATAAATTTCATAAAGTGAATCATACTGCGAACGGGGAAATATATTACACCCACGCATCCAATCCAATTGAACATCCTCTTGGAATGAAAGATCGAGGGAAAAGAACGATTGATTGTTTGACTGATATGAGCCATTTACCAACAAATATTTTAACTGGATTTGTAGATAGAATAAATGACAACTCAGTCAATGCATTTCTTCAACAAATTCGACGTTCAATATCCGTATTGGAACGACCTCTAGTTACCAGTAGAGGTGATGGGAAATCTTATATTTACAGCAATTTCAACCCCAAGTATGCACAAATGGCGATTACAATTTTACGAACGTATTACAATTTCTGTAAGCCATACAAAGTAGGTAACGATAAAAAAACACCTGCTCAGTTTTTAGGTATCGCCGACAAAGTGTATTCGTGGGATGATATTATTTATAAACGTTAACAGTGTAAAAAAAACCCTTCCGATTGGAAGGGTTTTTTTGATTAATAATTATGGAATCTTATTGAACTAAAGCACCCGTTAGTTGAAGAAGAATTACCAATCTGGTCCATCATCGGTATCACTGACCTTTAGATTAAATGAATTGGAGTCTAGATTGTGATTTTCAACTGATTCAAAGAAAATTGATTTTACCTCTTTTTGTACGGATTCAGTTGCATCATTATTTTCGAGGATATATTTCACCCGAATATCATCTTTTGAATACGTTTCAATCATTATTTGAAATGATGCATAACCTTTTTCTTTCAATTTGGTGCTTACTTCTTCAAATAAGCCACCCTTTTGATGAAGTAGAGTTGAAAATTCTTCAACTTCATTAAACTTCTTTTCATTTTCCTCTTGTATTTCTGGAGAAAGATGGACACCGGATGTTTCTCCTTTTGTTGCGGTGTTATTGATAAATAGAAAGATTACTACAAATAAAGTCGCAAAGATTCCGAGTAAAGTGATTTTGCCCTTTTTCATTCTGTACACTTCCTTTTATTTCAAGTATATGACTGTATAAAAGGGGTTAAAACCACTTCTTAAACTAACCTGCGTCGTTAGTTCAGTAAGCAAAAGAACTCATACACAGTTGGAGAATCTTCAACTCAAACACCCGTTACTTTAATAATACTTTCTCTTTATTATAAGTTGTTCAATAATGGAACAACTTCTATCCACCTACAATAAACTTACCAATAATAGTCTCTCCATCAACATCATACAAAGGAATTTCTCTTGGTTTAGCTTCTTTTGTAAGTCTAACTGCTTCTTCGGGCGTTTTAGGCATAGGACCATCCAAATCATCTTTTTTTACATACCCTATTGTACCATCTATTCCAATAGCACTAATTAAATCAGGTTCAACAAGCATTAGGTCTCTTATATTAGGACCATAGGTTTGCCCATTTTCATTTGTTGGATAGCCATCTTTTAAAATACTTTCCCTTGTAGGTATAACTACAACTGAGGCATTCTTCCCTATATGATTGCTATTGTTATCTTCTGCCTTTGTTAATGTTTCTTGTTGCGAACAACCAACTAATAAAAGTAACGAAATTACTGCTAAGACAAATAAATTCTTTCTCATTTTCTCCCCCCTTGTATAATTAAAAACCTTCTTCTTTAACTAACCTGCTTCGGTAGTTCAAGAAGAAAAAAGACTTCACTCCTTTTGAAGTTAAGCAACCCGTTAATTTAAGTGAAACGTTTCAAACTTGCTGATTATAAATATTAATAGGATATAACAGATTTAATAAATAATTAACTTTTGATTTTCAATGTAGCTTTCATAAAGATTATTAATATAGGATTCAATTTCTTTACCCCACTCTTCGCCATCCTCAAAAGAAGCTGGTTCACCGAATTTTGATTTTATATAGGTTTGGAAATATTCATTTCTCTCCAAATAAATTAAAGACCACATATCGAAATATTCATCATTAGTCAGACCTAACGCGTCTGCTTCTTTAACATTGAATTTTTCCATTTCAACTGATTCAGCATTTGGATACAATATTTCTTTTAACTCCTTTATATATGCTTTAGATACTGTAGCACCAGCATTTTTAGCTTCATCTATGACGATTTCTTGTTTTAAATAGTATTCAATGTTTTCATCCGTAAGTGAAAATTGTGAAATTATTTCTCTTGTAGTTATATCTTTACCATTTAAAGTTGCAACAATATAATCTAACTCGTGTGTATTTTCAAAAGTTTGATCAGAACAAGCTACCAATAAGAAAAATGATAATAAACTTAAAAACAACAACAATTTGATTTTCATTTTGTTCACCCCTTTGAACTTTTTCAAACAATACTTTCTTTATTGCACTAACCTTTCCTTTCCTTTCCTTTAATACGTTTGACACGTATTAAAGTTCCAATATTAGTGATTTATCCAGTTTAAATTAATAATAATGTATTTCCGCTTACTAAACTAAACTGCTGAGTTAGTAAAATAAGTTCAACAAAAAATGCGTTAGCCCTTCTTAGATCAACGCACCCCTTAGTAGAAGAAGTAAATATTAATTAGATATACTCAGGCTTCTATTTCTTACAATTTTGAGTACATAGAAATTAATAAATGTAATTATTGGAATAAAAAACACCAGCACTACTATACCTAAACTATCAAAAACGCCTTCTGTCTTTTTATGAAATGTTTGAACGTCTAACTGGAAAAGGATGACAGTTGCTATTGATAAGATAAGAGTATTTACGAAAAATGCACTTAACCTTGCCAGCCATTTCTTGTTCTTCATTTTTAATAACCAAATAGAAGTTAACGAAGAAACGAGTAAAGAAAATACCAAAATAATGATAAACACGAACTTCAAAGCCATCCCACCTTTACCTATTCTGTAACTTGATATTAACTACTTTGATGTCCTCCAAAATTCACCTGCTCAATAAACTAAATGCATAAACCCTTCTTAAAGCAAACGTTATAAAAAATGGTAATTCGGGCTTACTATTCAGTGATGTTCTCTAAAATTTCAAAGAAATCACTATCATTTTCTGTTGAATAGGATTCCTGGGTATCAATGACCTTTAGTAGCTTTTTATTTGAATCAATCCACATCGCATATCCAGTATTTAATGTAATATTGACTCGGTAATCGTAATCCATTGAACCATCTTTTACTCTTATAAATTTTGTGTTTTTAAAAGCCTCTATAAGTTCCTGTTCCATATCTTCTGAGATTTCAATTGATGTGAATTTCTTCTCGTTTTCTACATCAATACTTTCAATATCTACAAATGGGTTTTCTGCATTTAAATCAGCATAATTCCCTAATACTTCTGATGCAGAATAAGTCCTATTTGCGTTAGCAAAGATAATGACACCCACCATAATAATAAATATAGCTACAAATACGGTTCCTATTTTTTTGAAATTTCGTGAAATCATTCTCATACCTACACCTTCCTTTTTTATTGCAATTGAACTAATCTGCTTCGTTAGATGAAGAAGAAATTCGCTGCCTACTAAATAGTTCTAATATAATCTTACCATATTTATTAATTATTTCCTTTAATTATTTGAAAATTTAGTAAGTAATAATTGCTATGATTTTTTTGGAAGAAACACGTAAAAAAGCACTGCGAATTTGATCTGCACCCCAATTTTTAGACACAAACTAACAATTGGAGGTGCATTTTTTTATGACTAAATTTAGTACTGATTTCAAATTGAGCGTAGTGAAGTTTTATCTGGAGAACAATGTTTCAAAACATGAAATAGCTAGGCAATTTGGTGTAATAAAATCTGAAGTGATTAAATGGATTGCATTATTTGAAAATCATGGAGAGAGTGGATTACGACCTCGATATACAAATTATTCACAAGAGTTTAAAATAGACGTACTCAATTACATGAAGGATAACGGGACGTCTTTCCGCGAAACAGCTGCGATTTTTAATATTTCCTCAGATGCCACAATTGGAAAATGGTTAAAAATCGTTGAAACACATGGGGTAGACGCTCTACAACCAAGAAAAAGGGGGCGTCTACCCATGGATATAAATGATAACCTAACAATGTACTAAAACGCTTGAATAAATATGTACAACTTTGACTCCATTCTTCATACTATT
>NZ_JBHZRU010000032.1:0-8318 GCF_043641925.1 Paenisporosarcina quisquiliarum | reverse complement strand
TGCGGACGTTCTTTTCCCAGAGATCAAGAGCAAGTACCCCCTTTTCAAAAGGGGGTACCCACTAACCCAAAACCCCCTCGCCGGGTGGCAGGTTCTCACATTGGGTGAGAACCAAAAACAGGGTGAAGAATCACCTCACGTGTCCACTCCTTAAATTCCTTTCACTAGCGTTCCAGTCAGACATTTACCGTGGACACTTATCGGGGTGCTTCCTTTCACCCCAAAACAAAAAAGACCGTCAAATTGGCGGTCTTTTATTGAACTGCAAAAATTAGGGTTATTTCCAAAACTCATACCATTTTTTATCATTGTCAAAAGTCGTTTTTTCATGCTCGTGATCAGTAACGGCAACTTGCTTTCTACTCTCTTGGTTTTCTCTTATGGCTGCCATTAACTTTCTGTCTCGTTCTTCTAACTTAGTATCTATATACTCTTGCTGTTTGTGCATATGTTCAACCAATGACTGAATGATTTTGTTTTGTTCGTTCATGGCTTTTTTCATATCCTGTAAGGCTTCACCAACATTTACGGTCATCAGTTTGTCATCTGCGTTCACGGTTATGGTCACGGGGTTCCCTGTTTGAAACAAGGTTTCTTCGACTTGTTCCAAACTCTTTCCGTCATCATATTGTTTCCGGATATTAAGGACGATTGGAATTGATTCAGGAGCTATGGTATAGCTTTTTCCCTTCTTCCGAATATTCAGATGATGTCCGTGATTCCGGATATACCTCCGAATGGTTGCATTTGGTATTTCTGTTTGTTTTTCAACTGCTAATACGGTTAGCCATTCATTGTCTTTGTTCATGCGGTCACCTCACCTCGTTCACCATCTGTTCATTATACATTATTTCTATACCTATCAAGGGATTTCTGCGGTCACGGTCATGGTTAAAGTCACGGGTTCGTTCATGCGGTCATAGCTCATATTGTTAAGATATAAAAAAATCCTCTTCTTAAAAACAAGAAGAGGAACATTACACTATTAGTTATTACTTAATAAGATTGTCCACTGTTACAAATTCATAACCCTCTGCTCTTAATTGGTCAATCATCTGCGGCAACGCATCAACTGTACCTTGTAATTTGGTGTTTTGGAAGTTGTGCTGCAAGACAATCCCTCCTGGGGATTTATCCTTATTCACAATCGTTAAAATTTCTTCCGCTGACTTCCCACTCCAATCAAGTGTATCTACGGACCAAAGAATGTTTTTTAATCCAAGTTTTTCAAATACGATTGCATCAGCTGCAGTAAAGTCGCCATAAGGGGGTCTTACTAAAGTAGGTTTTACTCCAGTTACCCTTTCAACAATTTCATTAGTAGATGTAATCTGTTGGATAACTTCAGCAGTATATAGTTTGGATAATTCAGGGTGATCCCATGAATGATTTGCAATGGCATGCCCTTCCTCTACCATCCTTTTAGCCAACTGCGGATAAAAGGAAACTTGCTCTCCAACTACAAAAAACGTGGCTGGTACATCTTTTTCTTTTAATATATCCAAAATCTGAGGCGTAATAATTTTGTCTGGGCCGTCATCGAAAGTTAAAGCAATTTTCTTTTCAGTAATTTCGGCCTTTTCATAGGCGATCGGCTTGCTCTCCGTTGGGGTGTTTGTTTGAATATTGGTTCTATTAATTTTAGGGTCGTAGGTAACGGTCATCCCTAATTTTTGTGCAGTTACCAATAATGGAATGTAAGGACGGCCATTAATAACAGTTGTTGTAGTAGCCAGGTTCTCACGGATCCATTTGTTTTTTCCTTTCATGTAATAGTCCATATATGCCTTGTCCAATGGGAGGGCAACAATATTATTTCTCTCAACAGCAATAGAATTATATTTTTCATTCTTATCAACCATAGCACCTGTATGTTTGAAAAATAGATCTGGAACCATTAAACGACCATTTTGCATAAAATAACTTGTTTTTATGGGTTGATTATCTACCCAAATAGATGCTTGAGATACAGTTGCAGCTGCTTGTATATGGCTTGCGAAAATAATATTCAACAAAGAAAAGGCTACTAAGATAAGCCCTAATCTTTGATTCTTTTTATATGCTTTCAATTCTTTCTTCCCCCAATTATTCTATTATATTTATCTTGAGTATAGTATCAGTATTTTGGGCAAAGAGATATGAGATATTACTGGGAAAATATGAATCATTTACTAATATAATCGTTACGTGGAGTGCAAGTTACCATTACCATATGGTCTTAAAAAACAATGGATCTGTTAAAACAGAAACACCTACCCCATACGATCAAGAACCTATCATTTCTATAAAAAAAGAAATAGAACTATCAGAATTATATTTTGAAGATTTTATAGAGTATGCTCAATCCCTCTCCGTAGAGGAGTTAGAATCCAGAATGATTGACCGAAGTGATGTCGGCTACCAACGATATTTAGGCGATATGCTTTTACGGATTGCTTACCATGATTCAGTCCATGCAGGTCAATTTTTACAATATTTAAGAATGGTTGGTTTGGAAAGACCCATGATATGGGATTAAAATTGAAAAGCATCCCAACAAAAATAAGATAAACTAATATGGACAAGGCCGATAATTTCCTTAGTCTTAAGGAATTATCGGCCTTGTTCTCGTTCAGAAAGTCAGGAGTTAATGAACACCGCATATTTACAGTGTTTTTTGAGCTTTGGAGCTTTCTTGAATGTTCAAGAACTCGTTCAACAATCTAAGTTCAGTAACCTATACGACACTAAGTATAGGTACACGATTACCATTTCCCAAACTAAGAAAACGCTGCATTCGACCAAATTTGGCCAAATGCAGCGTTTTCTTAGTTAGTTAGTAAGTTTTCCTATGGTACCTTGTAAATTTATGTTTCCTTCTTTGACATCTTCAATCAAATAAACTTTTGTCGCGTCTGATAATGAGTCTGGAGCCGTGAAAGAGTTACTTTGTGATGTTTCTTTGTTGGCTACAATTGAGAAAGGATCAAATATTGTATCTAGAATTATATAGATTGAATCATCTTCCACATAGACTAATGCAAATTCAGGTTCTATGCGATAAAATATATTTTTTGATTTTGCTTGAAAAGTGATTCCAGTATCCGAATCATTTTGGCTAACGCTTGAAAGGGTGATATCAGAAATTTTGATTTCATTTAACGAAATATCTACACCCGTTTGGTAGGTCGTTGATAGCATGAACATGTAACCGAATATAATGCTAATGAAAATGAGTAATAAAGCAATAGAAATTTCGAATCTTTTTTTCTGTTTAGTATCTAAAGAAAGTTTTTTAACCATTTTAGAATCCTCTCGTAATAGATTATCAAGAGAAACATCATACAAATTGCTAATAGATACTAAGTTATCTAAATCAGGATAACTTCTTCCCACTTCCCAACTAGAAATCGTGGATCGGGAAACATTTAGTATATTTGCTACATTTTCTTGAGTAAGCTTTTTTTCTAATCTAGCGTTTTTTAATTTCGAACCGATTTCCATAATGTTTTCTCCCTTCGAATTTATTATCTAAAGAATTCTAACTTAATCCTAGCCAAGATTAATGTCATTGATATGAAAGGGACGACAAGAATCCTGTCATCCCTTTCATATCAATGATGGTAGCTGATTTTGTTATTTAAAACCAATTGGAATCCCACCAACATTTCGGGGATTTTGTATGCTGCATGCACCCAGTTGACATAACCTCCGGATGAGGAAGTTAATTAACTTTAAATCAATAAGAACTCGTAAGTTCAATAACGAATTTAGCATTGAACTATGTTTAATAAATTGTGTCCCAAAAATTATCACTCTTCATATCTTCAACTACTTTTTTAAATGTATTTAAAATCTGTTTAACATTTTTATCACTAAATAAAATCATTTGAACTGGGGAGATACTTGTAGTAGCACCATTTTTTGAACAAGGAAAAATCCTTATTTGAGAAGAATCCTCCCAAACAAACGCCTCAATCAGCCAGTGTGTAGCATTAGGGTAGTCGGGGGTTATTTCATCATTAGTTAGAGCAAACTTATCCCTTTCTCCAATCGGTAAAAAATCATATCTTATACACCTAATGCCTTTTCTTTTAATTCTTTGACGTTTGGCTACATTTAAAGCATTATATCTATTTTCTGATTTTTTCTTTAATCGTTTTCTCATTTTTCACCTCTTATTTAACATTTCTTTGAATGAACTAAACTGCTTAATTAGTTGAAGAAGAAAATAGATGATTCTGCCGTAAAACGTGATTCACTTACTTAACTGGATTGTATCACGTATGCATCCTAAGTTGACATAACACCACGTCTAGGAAGTTGCTCCCTACGAACAAACCCTTACGAACTCTCACTTCTTCCTTTTTTCACGAATCTATCTTTTATTCATCGAATATACATCGTTGAGTTGACGGGCTTTTGGTTGATTCGCTTTTCCCCTCTAATGAATAAATATCCAATCTGTCTTGGGCTTTAGGTAAATAAAAAAAGACCGTCTCTGACGATCTCCTGTTCTTTAACTAAAGCACCCGTTAATGAAAAAGGTGTACCCATCGCAGGACGCCTCATAATTAGTCGTAAGCCATTATATATTTACTTAAAGTGGCTAATCTTGCTGTAATAATGTGCCATTTTGTTTATCGTATATTTTATAATGTATACCAAAATCAGAACCTTCATAATAGGTAACTTCGCAATACGCCTTTGTTAATGAACCTTTGTCCCAATAATTTGGAGGTACACTAAAAAATACATTTTCTGAAAACAGAATATCTAAATAAGAATTTTTTGTAGTGCTCCAATATTCAACTGAACACACACCCTTTACTGTGTCGTGATCTCCCTTTAAAATCTTAGGCATCACTGTTAGGGCATCCCAAAACACGGTGAGAGATAAAAGAGCAAATAATATGAGTCCAAGCTGGATTCCATAGTATTTAATAAGCGGTAAAGGTTTCTTTTCTTGAGCCTTTCTCATATACAGAATACCTGCTATACATAAAATAAAGCCTAAAATTATTAATGAAAATGCGCCTAGTAGTTCCATCATTTTTTTCACTTCTCCTTTTTTTATAATTCACTCTTTCATTTTCTGTTCAATTTCTTCAGGCGAGTGACCAAGTTTTTCAAGCAAAGCACGTTTCTTTTCTTGATATTCTTCAGTCACTACTGTCGCAACTGTCTCTTCTTTAGATGTATTCCTTTCGTTAAACCAATCAGGAATAACTTCTGTGCGTCCAGTTGATCGGCTGGCGCTTTGTAATTCATTAAAACTAATTTTATCGCCCGACAAATGTAGCTGTAATGCTATTTCAAGCTTTGATTTAATAAAACCTAAGGGTCTATTGACAGTTGGTTCATTATTAACGTATTTCACAAGCAAGCCCAGTTCATATTCAGCCTGTTCTTGCCAAACCGTAAGTGCAGTTGCGTAAATATCAGCAAAGTAACCTTTATCAAAACTGAACCCCTTTGCTGAGTCATTCAGTCGTTCGCGAATTTCATTTATGGAAGGTGCCTGTAGTTCTTTCTTTGGCTTTTCAGGTAATCGAATTTCTTTTTCTTTAAAATGCTGAATGGAAAACTCTATTTTGTCCACTTTTCGTCCTTTTTTAAGTT
Source organism: Paenisporosarcina quisquiliarum (assembly GCF_043641925.1). Lineage (GTDB taxonomy): Bacteria > Bacillota > Bacilli > Bacillales_A > Planococcaceae > Paenisporosarcina > Paenisporosarcina quisquiliarum_A. The sequence continues at coordinate 2,717 of NZ_JBHZRU010000032.1, read as the reverse complement.
CCTTGATAGTAATATGTAAGTCTGTTTTTTCGTTAATTTCGTTAATAGCAAAAGATAACACCCTGTGTTTGAAATTCCCGTAAAGACTATATGTTTTCGTTGTTGCTCCTAATTTTTCACGCAAACTTTCTACTGGACATTCCCAACGTCCAAGATGTTGCCATTTCTTCATCAACTCGTACAAACGAATGGAATAAGTGCTTTTCAGAGACAGAATGTTACTCAACCGATAAGAAGTAAATGCGTTTTTCAATTGTAAAAGGTACGGCAAAAGTTTTGGTGAAAAAGACAAAGCAATAACGCCTTCCCCTTTGATGTAGTCAGCACTTGAAATCCAATTCGCCAGTATCCAACCTCCATCATCTTTAGGAATCTCAATGCTCTTAGACATAAGTTCTTTCGCGATTTCTTTTATTTCAGTGTAATGTTCTCGACCAGAAAGCCCTAGTAACTCATGAAATTCACGAATCGAAATGCGATAATCCATGAAGTCTTTGTCAGTCGGTTGAATCATGCTCACCATGGTCAGTACTATTTTTTGTTCTCTTGCTGTTAATGGCTTCAAATGACGAGCTTCAATCAGATTATTAGATTGTGTAACCATATAATTCTCTTGCAAAGAACATCTCTCCCATCCTTTTATTACTAGACTTATGTATTTGTAATACTAATATCAATATAAACCACTCAAACATACCGTGTAAAGTTATTTATTACATCATTTATCATTAAAGTAATAGTTCGAATCGAAAATGTAATAGTTCGAATCGAAAATGTAATAGTTAAGGAATCGAAAATGTAATAGTTCGAATCGAAAATGTAATAGTTCGAATCGAAAATGTAATAGTTAGACATCAAAAACATAGTCGTACCAAAGCCTCAATGGGTGCCTAAAACAGTTAAAACAAAGTACTTTAAACAAAAGATATAAAAACAACACCAAACAACGTGCGCGAGAATCTGGTGGTGGTGGAAAATGTAATTCATTAAAAACTTTTCCAAAAGAAAAAGCCCCTCTCAGGACTCTCTGCAAAACTATCAGTCTTCTATGATTCCGAATGTACCTAAAACCGATTCTATGATACCTAGAATCGGTTTTAATCGTTTTTATTGGAATTTGTAAGTACGAGCATTATAACCACCTTAAAAACGCTTGTACGGCTTTTTAGAGCTTATGGAGTTTAGTCGAAATCTACGGACTGACAAAACCGCATTTTGCAGCTACTTTTCCGGCAGTTAGAGACCTATCTCTCTAAATCCAAATCTTGTTTCTTACCGCGATCAATCGATTTTTCTTGTTCCCTTTTTTGTTGGAGTGTTTCTCTCATGCCTTCAGCACCTGGACGTTCATCATCCGGTATGTACTGGTCGAATTGTTCTTTTTTCAAGACATCATTACCAAATAGTTGAACCAATACACCGGTTCGAACATGACCCACATAGGCATGCATTTTTTCTTTGGCCATCCCCAACCCCTTGACGGAGTTAAATTTAATCGACTCTAGTGTCAATTTCAAATAATCAACTAGTTTTTCATAGGTGATGATCGCCTGTTTTAATTGCTTATTTTCATCCATCAATCGCTTTTTTTGCTCGATCAGCGTTGAATTCCGTTCGTTTAACCTATCAATCTGGTCTTCCAACTGTTCCACGTTACGTAAAAGGCCCTTATTTTCTCTTTTAAGCCCCTCCGCCCCTTTAGCGAGGGATTTAATCGTTTCGTAGTCTTCCGACGAAATTTCGATGGTTCTAGTGCCATTTAAACCCATCTTCGCTTTGAGGGTAGGCTTGTCTTTTACGGGGATGTTATCGACTTGCTGCTCGACCTCGTACACTTTCGTCACGTCTTGTAACTTGGTTTCCAGGTCTTTGACTTGTTGATCCAGCGTATCTGCCTTGAATTTCTGCGTTTCAATGTGTTCACGCTTCGAGCCTTTTTCGCCACGCTCAATGTCAAATCCGAGTTTCTGCATGTGTTTCGGAAACTCGTCTTGAATCCAAAGCAGCTCTTGTCGGTTGAATATGTTTTTGCCTTGTAACTTGCCGTCCCGCATCGGAACGATGCCCAAGTGAAGATGGGGGGTGCGTTCGTCATGATGTACCGTGGCATAAGCTACATTCTGTTTTCCATATCGTTCCGAAAACAAGGTGTAGCTCTCTTCGAAAAATTGTTTTTGTTTATCCGGAGTCAGCTTGTCGAAAAAAACGGTATCACTAGTAATCAATAACTCATTGACCAAGACCGCATCTTTTCGTGTTTTGCGTTCCCCTATTTTTTGTGACCCAATAATTTCTTTGACTCGCTTGTTGTAATCAATCTTTTCCGCGTTCACCAAATCGTAATTTAAATGCCGATTAGCTGGATCAATATCGGGGTTGGTTCGACTCTCTTTTTCTCGTTGGTTATGAAATTGAATTCCCTTCACATCATGTGATTTGATCTTCACCATTCGAGCCACTACAAAGCTCATTCGATTCCCTCCGATCACGCGATTTACTCGGCAACACTTCCAAGAAAAGTATAACACACTATACTTTACATCCGTAAAGGTGTGCTCTCCGAGGGTGAGTGCAGGGGTGACTTCCTCCTGCCGGATGCTGTCCTTCCCCCAGTTCAAGAGCAAGAAAGAATCGTCCGGCTGCGGACGTTCTTTTCCCAGAGATCAAGAGCAAGTACCCCCTTTTCAAAAGGGGGTACCCACTAACCCAAAACCCCC
>NZ_JBHZRU010000031.1:0-9178 GCF_043641925.1 Paenisporosarcina quisquiliarum | reverse complement strand
CAAGTATAAAAAAATAGGATATCACGTTGGATGAGGTGAAGTGATTTTCACTCCACCCCAACATTTGACGGAGAACCAAATAATCTAAGTTAAATCTATTACGTTACAATAACTGGAAAGGTTTCATGGAATTAAAAATAATCATAATGAGGCAGAATCACAATAATTATTAGGTATCATCTAAGAGTTGATGCGCTAGTGCTCCTGTTTTTCAAAATTTAGCTACTACTAATCTTCGGAATAAAGAACTAAATGACCGACTCCTGTGGGAAAGCGAAGACGTCGAAATCCACTCGAGCTATGCTCGAGTTAGTTCGGAGCGAGCCCACGGAAAGCGGTCATTTAATGAATTCAACTTATTTTATCTTTACAAAATAATTCAGACTTTATTATATGATAGAAAATTAATTTCACTAATACCTAGAGGACTCACTCATTCATTCAATCGGAGTGTTTCAATCATTTCTTTCCCATCTACTTCTTTAGTTGAAAACGCAATTTTATTCCCCTCTTCAATAATCTCAAAATCCCCACTCGCATCTTCAGCAATCTCATACGTATTTTCTTTGCCTTCATACATAATGACGACTGCATTGTCACCTTCGAATCGCACAAATTCTCCTTCAACTTGTGTGGTTAATTCAATTGCTGCCGGATCCCCATCTGTCGTTTCATCGTCGACTTGTACCTCTGGTTCTGCATTACATGCACTTAATGTGAATAAAAACAACAAACCAAATCCCATTAATACTTTTTTCATCATTTTTAATATTCCTCCTTTTTAGAGTAGACGTGTTTTAGGGGTGTCAGTTACACGTCACTGTAAAAATTGTGATACAATTTTTTGAGACAGATTATTGAACTGAGAGTTGATGAATTATGTATAGTCCCACTTATGCAATTGTAGATATCGAGACAACGGGTCATTCACCTAAAAAAGGTGATCGAATGATTCAGTTTGCTGCGGTTTTTATTCGTGACTGGAAGATTCAATCAACCTTTTCAACGTTTATCCAACCGGGCAAGAAAATTCCTATGTTTATTCAAGATTTAACACATATCACAGATGAAGATGTAAAAGATGCACCAACCTTCGAAGAGGTGGCAGAAGAAATTCATCAACAACTCGCACATTGTATATTTGTTGCCCATAATGCGGATTTCGATTTGCCGTTTTTGCAAGCCGAATTTAAACGTGCGGGTATGCCAAAATGGAGTGGGAAGAAGATGGATACAGTTGAGCTTTCTCGACTGCTATTTCCAACTTCTTTCAGTTATAAGCTATCAGACATTACATCTGAAATTGGCATTGTTTTGGAACAAGCTCACCGAGCAGACGATGATGCGTATGCAACAGCGGAGTTATTCATCCGCTGTAAAGAAGAAATAGAGAAATTGCCGATTTCCACTTTAGAGCAAATCCATAAACGTGCATTTTTATTAAAATCGGACCTAGCATCATTGTTCTTTGAAATTTTACAAAACAAAAGAAAACGTTCAGCACCAGAGCACTTTGACTTTTATAAGGGCATTGCTCTCTTGCCGAAATCTAGAACCGTTCAATCGAATCAGCAGATAATGCATTATCCAGAGACAAAAAACCAAAAAAGAATGATCTTTAACGACGGTTTGGCTGATTTTAAAGAGCGTGAAGGACAATTTCAAATGATGGATTCAGTGTGGTCTACTTTGCAAAACAAAGAAGAAATTGCCATTGAAGCTGAAACAGGCGTAGGGAAAACCCTTAGCTATTTAGTTCCAGCTTACTTTTTTGCGAAACAGCAAAACAAGAAAGTGATTATCAGTACATATACATCTCATTTAATGGAGCAATTACGAGACAATGAAGTCAAAAAACTCGAATCCATTGTCCAAGCACCGATTCAAGTTGCCTTACTTAAAGGAGCGAATCATTATATTGATTTAGTTCGTTTTGAAGAATTAATGAGAGCGGACGATGAATCGTATGATGATACTTTTGCGATACTTCAAATCCTTGTCTGGCTAACACGCACACAAACTGGCGATGTGGAGGAGTTAAATGTATCAAGTGGAGGTCAATTGTTCATTGATAAAATTCGGAAAACGACTTTTTCCTCAAAACAAGCTGAGGCAGAACATGATTTTCACCGTTACGCACTCTCACAAAGTGTTGAAGCTGACTTATTAATTACAAACCATGCTATGTTGTTCAGCGACAAAGATCGATTAGAGCCTTTATTTACAACGAATATCGGGGCATGCATTGTAGATGAAGCACATCAATTTGTACAAGCTGCCAATACAAGAGATGAACGAACGTTTTCATTCACTCAGTGGAAATATGTATTTGGTCAAATTGGTTTGAGTGATGGGGAACAATTGGCCGGGAAGTATTATCGATTAGTTGAACAACAAGATTATTCCATCGATTATCTTTTTAAAGATTTGAATGAAACATTTAGTTTGCTCGTATCTACGTTTGATATAGCAATTGATGATCTTGTGAAGAATATGCTGAAGATGCCTGTCAAGAGAGGGCATTCAAAGCAATCTATTTTGTTAAGTAATTTCGAATTAGATTATGAGTTATTTGATATTCATTTTCAGATGTTGCAAAAATGGATTGATTTAGCGGAGAAAATTGTGGAAAGAACAGCGAAGTTACCAAAAGATATGACGCTTTCGGAACAATTAATCACATCTGAATGGAAATATTGGTTGAATGAAATCAAAATGAAAACAGGCGAGTGGGTAGATATCTTTTTATCGTCAACAACGGACTACTCTGTTTGGCTCGAGATGGATCAAAGAAGTATCCCAGGAAGTCTCCATGTATTTAAAAAGCCGATTTCAAGTAGTGAAGCTGTAGAAGAAGTCTTTCAGCAATGGAGAGGCGAAATCGGCATCGTATGGACTTCAGGGACGCTCACTGTTCCTGGGAATAAACGCTTCATCGCGAACCAACTAGGATTACCTTTGACTTGTCCAATAAAGTCTTACGGGTCGCCGAAAGACTTTTACAATGGTGCCCGATTATTTATCGTCGAAGATATGCCACACATTCAACAAGTATCACAAACTGACTTTATTGAAGCGGTTGCTGACGCTGTTATTCAAACCGTCTTGGTAACAGAAGGTAGATGTTTTGTTTTATTTACTTCGCAAGACATGTTAAGAAAAACAGTAGAGCTAATACAAGACAGTGGATTGCTAGAAGAGTATATGTTGTTTGCACAAGGCATGACTTCCGGAAGTCGCATGCGGTTATTGAAATCGTTCCAGCGTTTTAATCGTTCTGTATTATTCGGTACGAACAGTTTCTGGGAAGGGGTAGATGTTCCAGGCGAGGCACTATCTGCTGTAATCGTTGTTCGATTACCTTTCTCTTCGCCAGACGAACCGATTTTTAAAACTCGTGCAGAGAAAATGACGGCACAAGGGATTAATTCATTTTCCGCTTTAGCACTTCCTGAAGCAATTCTTCGGTTCAGGCAAGGCTTTGGAAGACTAATACGATCGGCAGAAGATCGAGGTGTATTTATCGTCTTAGATCGAAGAATTGAATCCAAGTCTTATGGGGAAGAATTCATCCGATCTCTTCCGACGATTTCTATTAAGAAAGTCTCGCTAGAAGATATGGTTTTAGATATTGAACATTGGTATAATGAAAAAGCATGAGTGAAGAAAGAAGGGGTTCCATATGGAAAGCAAAATCGAAATTATCTCCACGGTCACCGTGGACTATCAATCAGACTTGTATAAAATTGTGGACGTCTTAAACCGATCATTAAAACACCAAGATTTAATGTTTGGTTTAGCACTCGAAAAAGAAAATCATGAGAAAGCCGTTTTTACCATCTACAAAACGTAAGGTGATAACATGAAAAAATGGATAACATTTATTGGCGTATTTGTACTCTCACTTGCCGTTTTTATTAGCTTATTTGTCATTTGGCAATCAAAAGTTCCTTTCTCAGATCAAGAGGATCGTGCCGTGCAAATGGCACTTGAACAAAAAGCTTTGGCTCAAGTTGATGATGCAGAAGTATATAACGGGACGATATCCTATGTTACTGTATTTGGCATGGATGAAAACGGTGATGATAAAGCTGTCTTTATTCCAACAAAAGCATCAAAGGACCCTATAGAAGAAGTTCTTCTAAAAGATGGCATATCAGAAAAACAAGCGATTAAAGTCGTCCAAGACGAGTTTAAAGTGAAGGAAGTTCTTCATGCAAAACTTGGCTTTGAAGATTCTAAAGTAGTTTGGGAAATTACATTCTTTAATGAAAATGACAAATTGAACTATGTATATCTACTGTTTGAAAATGGAAATTGGTGGAAGCGTATTTTGAATTTGTAAAAGGAGACGATCGACCTTGAAAATGCAATTGGCAAATCGTGTTCATACATTAACACCTTCAACAACATTGGCAATTACAGCAAAAGCGAAACAACTGAAAGAACAAGGTGTCGATGTAATTGGTCTTGGCGCAGGTGAGCCTGATTATAATACACCTGAAAATATTCTTGACGCTGCTTATCAGTCAATGAAGGATGGACAGACGAAATACACGCCGGCTGGTGGTTTGCCTGCACTAAAGCAAGCCATCATAGACAAATTAGCTCGTGATCAAAAGTTAACATATGAACCTTCGGAGATTTTAGTCGGAGTAGGTGCTAAGCATGTACTATATACTTTGTTCCAAGTTATTTTAAATGAAGGCGACGAAGTACTCATTCCTATCCCGTATTGGGTGAGTTACCCGGAACAAGTGAAGTTGGCTGGTGGAGTTCCTGTCTATATCGAAGCGACAGCTGATCAAGAATATAAAATATCAGCGAAACAAATAAAAGATGCAATTACTGAAAAAACAAGAGCAATCATTATTAACTCTCCAAGTAATCCGACGGGGATGATTTATTCGGAACAGGAATTACAAGAGATTGCAGATGTTTGTAAAGAAGCAGATATTCTGATTATTTCAGATGAAATCTATGAGAAATTGATATATGGTGATGCGAAGCATCGTTCAATTGCTGAGTTATCTACTGACTCGAAGGAACGCACAATTGTCATTAATGGTGTTTCAAAATCTCATTCAATGACAGGCTGGAGAATCGGATATGCAGCTGGAAATAAACAAATCATAAACGCTATGACCGATCTTGCGAGTCATTCAACTTCAAATCCTGTAACAACTTCACAATTTGCAGCGATTGAAGCGTATAATGGACCTCAAGATGCGGTAGAAGAAATGCGTAAAGCTTTTGAGTCTCGTCTTGAAACGATATTCCCTAAAGTAGCAGCTATTCCTGGGTTTACTTTAATTAAGCCTCAAGGCGCATTTTATTTATTACCTGATGTAACAGAAGCTTCTGTTAAAACGGGGTATTCATCAGTTGATTCATTCGTAGAAGCTTTACTAACAGAAGCCAAAGTTGCTGTTATACCGGGTTCAGGATTTGGGTCACCAAACACGATTCGATTGTCTTATGCAACATCATTAGAATTACTTGAAGAAGCAGTATCACGTATAGATTCGTTTGTACGATCAAAATGGCAAGAAGATTTGCTGTAATTTCTGGAGGAACTTATGAAAAAAATTATGATTCAAGATATGTCGAAACATCTCGGCGAAACGATTAAATTAGGTGCTTGGTTAGCTAATAAAAGATCAAGTGGTAAAATTGCCTTCCTTCAACTTCGTGACGGCTCAGGATTCGTTCAAGGAGTAGTTGTAAAAGAAGAGGCAGGAGAAGAGCTTTTTGCTAAAGCTAAATCGCTTACTCAAGAAACATCTATGTATGTAATTGGTGAAGTGACGAAAGACGAGCGTTCAACTTTCGGATACGAACTTCAAGTTAAGGACATTGAAGTGATTCATGAAGCAGTTGATTTCCCAATCACTCCTAAAGAGCATGGTACTGAATTCTTAATGGATAACAGACATCTTTGGTTACGTTCACGTAAACAACATGCCATCATGAAAATTCGTAATGAAGTGATTCGTGCGACATATGAATTTTTCAATGACAATGGATTTACAAAAGTGGACCCACCAATTTTAACGGGATCAGCTCCAGAAGGAACTTCTGAGTTGTTCCAAACAAAATACTTTGACGAAGATGCATACTTGTCTCAATCAGGCCAATTGTATATGGAAGCTGCGGCAATGGCATTAGGAAAAGTATTCTCGTTTGGACCTACATTCCGTGCTGAAAAATCAAAAACGCGTCGTCACCTTATCGAGTTCTGGATGATTGAACCGGAAATGGCGTTTGTTGAATTTGAAGAAATCCTGGAAGTACAAGAACAATACGTATCATACATTGTTCAATCGGTCTTAAAAAATTGTAAAATTGAATTAGAGCGTTTAGATCGTGATTTATCTAAACTAGAACATATTCAAGCACCATTCCCAAGAATCAGTTACGATGATGCGATTACCTTCTTACATGAAAAAGGTTTTAATGATATCGAGTGGGGAGACGATTTTGGAGCTCCACATGAAACAGCAATTGCTGAGCATTATGAAAAACCAGTATTCATTACGCATTATCCAATCGGAATTAAACCATTCTACATGCAACCACATCCAGAGCGTGATGATGTCGTATTATGTGCCGACTTAATTGCTCCAGAAGGATTTGGAGAAATTATTGGTGGTTCAGAACGTATTCACGATTATGATTTATTAAAACAAAGATTGGCAGAACATAAACTAGATGAAAAAGCGTATGCGTGGTACTTAGAATTACGTAAACAAGGTTCAGTTCCACATTCAGGCTTTGGTCTAGGATTAGAACGTACTGTAGCTTGGATTAGTGGAGCGGAACACGTCCGTGAAGCAATTCCATTCCCACGTTTATTAAACCGTTTGTACCCATAAATAATAAAGGAGTGTTCGGTTATGCAACAGCAAAACCAAGATCGGCTCCGAATTTGGACAGAGCAGGGAAATGTACACATTTCCCAGCTCTTTTTTCAACAATATAAAGCATGCGGCATCGAGGATGATGAAGCACTACTAATCCTCCATATGACGGCATTTATTGAAAAAGGAAATCATTTTCCGACTCCAGATGATTTAGCCGAAAGATCCCATATTTCAAAAGAACAAGTGAGTCATCTTATGCAACGGCTCTTTCAAAAAGGCTATTTAACCATAGAGCAAAAATACGATGACAACGGCATGTTAAATGAAGCATTTTCTTTTTATTCTTTATGGAATCGCTTATTGGACTCTTTGGTTACTGAGGAAACCTCTAAAGAACAACAAAGCCAAAAAGATGAAGAAGGCGAGATTTTCAGACTGTTTGAACAAGAATTCGGTCGATTTTTATCTCCAATGGAAAGTGAAACGATTTCCATGTGGTTTGATCAAGATCAGTTATCTCCTGAGCTCATTCGTGCGGCTTTAAAAGAAGCCGTCTTAGCACAAAAAATGAGCTTGAGATACATTGACCGTATTTTATTTGAATGGAAAAAGAAAAATGTAAAGACGTTAAGTGATGTAGAAAAGCAGGCGAGTCAATATCGCTCAGCTCCTGCACGTACTACAACTTCTGAAACAACACGTACAGAAAAGGTACCTTTCTATAATTGGTTAGAAGAACGCGAATAAGGATGTGAATGAATGTTATCAAAAGCACAATGGGAAATTTGCTTATCCGAAATGGAGAGAATGTTTCCAGAGGCGCATTGCGAACTGGTTCATTCCAATCCATTTGAATTATTAGTGGCTACTTTATTATCTGCACAGTGTACAGATGTTTTAGTGAATAAAGTGACACCTGGCTTGTTTGCTAAATATAAGAGCCCAGAAGATTACTTGGCTGTGTCAGTTGAAGAATTACAAAATGATATTCGCTCAATTGGTTTGTTTCGCAATAAAGCAAAAAACATACAGGCATTATCCCGTTTGTTAATAGACAACTTTGATGGACAAGTCCCAGCGGATAGAGAATTGTTAACGACATTCCCTGGTGTTGGTCGTAAAACCGCAAATGTAGTCCTTTCAGTTGCATTCGATGTACCAGCATTAGCTGTAGACACCCATGTTGAACGTGTATCTAAAAGATTAGGTTTATGTCGTTGGAAAGATTCAGTATTGCAAGTGGAAGAAACGATAATGAAAAAGACACCGATCGATAAGTGGTCTAAAACGCATCATCAGCTGATTTTCTTTGGTCGCTACCACTGCAAAGCACAAAACCCACAATGTCCGACCTGTCCTTTATTGGCTTTATGTCGAGAAGGGAAGAAACGGATGGGTAGGGAAGTATCTGCAAAATAAAAAGAAGCGAATCCATATGTTAAAGGGTTCTCTTCAGAGGTGCAAAATTTTAAAACACAACACAAAAGGACTATTAATTCGCATATGGATTGGTAGTCCTTTTATTATTGTTATATAGGCATTCTTGAACTAATATCACTGTTTTTAGCTCTATGTTTAGCAGCCTATTTGGTCGCACTACAATGGAAGTTGTAATACAACTAATCAGTCTGCTAATTGATATGTTAAAAGAACCTTCAAACTACATCGGTTTTTATTGACGGAATATTTTAATTTTTACAGAATGAATTGTAAAGTATTGGTATAATTACTAATAGAGGAATTTTTTCTTGTTCAACTAACGCAGCAGTTTAGTTGAGCAAGAAATAAAAACTTTGATTTATAATAATGAAAATTGGATGTGTAAAAGTGAAGAGACCTATAGGCGTTTCATTGATAAGTTATTTTTATATTTTTGGTGCAATTGTTTTATTATTTTCAGCTATTTTTTATAGTGCTGATGCTAATCCTATTGGTATAGCTGAAAGGTTTGGACTGCCGAATGTACCTGAACGATTGATGTTAGTGATTGTAGCTTTATTTTCATTGGGAATGGTCTATGGTTATATAAGATTGAAAAAATGGGGTTTTTGGACAATGATAATCTATTCTGTTCTCTTTGGAATAGTCAGTTCTCTACTTATAACTTATCAATCACATCAACCATATTTAGGGAACTTAATTTGGTCAATTATCGTATTAGCTTATACAATTTACGTAAAAAAAGAATTTTTCAAAACAAACTTCCATCATTAGATAAAACATATTACTCCTTCTTCCACTAAACCAGCCAATAGTTTGTCAATATTTATTAATGAAAACTAAAAATAGTTCATGCTATACTTATTTGTGCATGC
>NZ_JBHZRU010000030.1:0-13044 GCF_043641925.1 Paenisporosarcina quisquiliarum | reverse complement strand
ATCTGCACGCATCTCCATTCTTACTTGTTTCTCGACAATTCAAGTATATAAGATATGGATGATGTCGTGCTTTTTTCGTGCGCTAAATTGTGTGCTTACCCCAACATTTATTATAGAACCATAAAACACACCTAGCAAAGACTTTGCTAGGTGTGTTTTTCAATCTATCGGTTTTTTCTCACCATCTAATGTAAAACCTTCTCCCATAACATCATGAACTTCGGTAACGGACACAAAAGCATGAGGATCAATAGACATGATGATATTTTTCAAGCGAACGATTTCATTTCTGCCCACTACACAATATAGAACTTCACGATCTGCTTTAGTAAAGTGTCCAAATCCCCGTAATACGGTCACGCCACGATCCATATCAAGCGAAATTCGATCAGCAATTTCATTTTGAAACTCAGATATGATAAATGCTCCACGGGCTGCATATGCACCTTCCTGAACAAAATCGATCACCCGCGCTCCGATAAATACCGCAACTAATGTATACATCATGGAGCGAGAATCTAAAAATGTTAACCACGATAATAGAATAACTACTGCATCGAAGATAAACATTGTTTTGCCCATGCTCCATCCCACATATTTGTGAGCTAAGCGAGCGATGATATCGACTCCACCAGTGGTTCCACCATATCTGAAAATAATTCCTAAACCAATACCAACAAAAACGCCAGCAAATAATGCCGCTAAAAATAAATCATCTTTAATGTGAATATCAATTTCATAAATCTGAAAGATTTTCAAGAAAATCGAAACGGATACAGTCCCTACAACTGTATATACAAATACTTTTCTTCCTAGTAATCGCCAACCGAGTATAAACATTGGTATATTTAATATTAAGTTCATTAATGCTGGATCTAATTTGAAAACAAAAAAGAGGATTAAGGTAATCCCACTAAAACCACCTTCACCTAACTGGTTTTGAATATTAAAATGGACAAAACCAAAACTAAATATGGCTGCACCTAACATAATAAAGAATATATTTTTATATCGAATGCCTTTAAGCACGCAAACACCCCGTTCCCATATTTCGAACATTTCTTAATTATCATTCATTTTCATAGTTTTGACAATATCATTCGTTATTTTATAGGATAGGAATAGGAGCGTGAATTTTAATGAATCATGATAAGACATTACAAACTGTTCAAAAAGAAGTAGATGAATATATAGGTCAATTTAAAGAGGGGTATTTTCCACCCTTTGAAATGCTTGCCAGAATGTCAGAAGAACTTGGGGAACTAGCCCGTGAAGTGCATCATGTTTATGGAATGAAAAAAAAGAAAGAATCAGAAGCAGAGGAAAGTATGGAGGAAGAGTTAGGTGATCTTTTCTTCGTATTAGTTTGTTTTGCTAATGCTCAAAATATTGATATGCAGCAAGCAATCGAGCGTGTAATGACTAAGTTTAAATCACGCGATCAAAATAGATGGACATTGAAGGAGGAAGAATGATGATACGTGTTGCAATTGGTGGTCCGCGAGGTAAGATGGGGCAAGAAGCGGTACATACAGTAATGAATCATCCTGAGTTTGAATTAGTTGCGGTGTTAGACCATAAAGATATTGGAAGTCATTTAAGTGAATCTTCGGAATTTCCATCTAGTTATACAGTTCCAGTATACCTTGAGCTAAAAGATCTCCTAAATCATCAAAAGCCTGATGTTTTTGTTGATTTAACAACCCCTCATCAAGTGTATGAGCATACAAAAACATGTTTATTGTCTGAGGTTCGTCCAGTTATTGGAACAACTGGGTTTACAGAGGAACAGCTTACCGAGTGCACCGAATTAGCGAATAGAATGCATCTAGGAGGTATAATTGCTCCTAACTTTGCATTAGGAGCAGTACTTATGATGAAGTTTGCGGCAATGGCGGCATCGTATTTCCCCGATGTAGAAATCATTGAAATGCATCACGATCAAAAACTAGATGCACCTTCAGGAACAGCTTATAAAACAGCTCAACTTATGGCAGAGAACCGAATTGAACATAAGCAAGGGCATCCAGATGAAAAAGAAACCTTGGAAGGTGCTCGAGGAGCATCTTATGAAGGAATTCCGATACATAGCGTGCGCTTACCTGGACTCGTCGCACATCAACAAGTACTATTTGGAGGAGAAGGACAATTGTTAACGATTAGACACGATTCATTCAATCGACAATCCTTTATGTCCGGTGTGAGCTTTTCAATTAAAAAAGTAATGGATTTAGAAGAATTAATATATGGTTTAGAAAATGTTTTGTAAAAATGGAGGTAGACATCATGAAAATTGCTTTAATCGCACATGATCGAAAAAAAGATGATTTAATTCAATTCGTTACTGCCTATCGAGATATATTAGATGAACATGAACTTTTTGCTACTGGTACGACTGGCCAACGTATTATCGATGAAACAGGTTTATCTGTTTTTCGCTATCAGTCAGGGCCATTAGGTGGAGATCAACAAATTGGTTCTCGAATTGCTACCAATGACATGGATATGGTTATATTCTTCCGAGATCCATTAACAGCTCAACCGCATGAACCTGATGTTACAGCTTTGATTCGTTTGTGTGATGTATACCAAATCCCTCTTGCCACAAATATGGGCACAGCAGAAGTTTTATTAAAAGGATTACAAGAAGGCTTTGTCGATTGGCGATTATTGCAAGAGAGACGTTCGTAAGGGAGGAAGCCACGTGAAAAAGTTAAAAATCGGTATCACTTGTTACCCCACAGTAGGTGGATCAGGTGTCATTGCAACAGAACTTGGAAAGCTTCTTGCAGAACGTGGCCATGAAATTCATTTTATTACTTCTAGCATGCCTTTTCGTTTAAATAGAATGGTGCCAAACATCTATTTCCATCAAGTGGAGGTAAATAGTTACTCAGTCTTTCAATATGCTCCATACGACATTGCACTTGCTAGCAAAATGGCTGAAGTGATAAAACAAGAGAACTTAGATGTATTGCATGTGCATTATGCGATTCCACATGCTGTCTGTGCGGTTTTAGCTCGTGATATGGCAAATCAACACGTTGGGATTGTTACAACGCTTCACGGGACAGATATTAGCGTTTTGGGCCATGACTCATCTTTAAAAGGTGCTATAAAATATGGCATTGAAAAATCCGATATCGTTACAGCCGTTTCTGAATCATTAAAACAACAAACGATGGAGTTAATTGAACCCGACCAACAAATCGAGACTATTTTTAATTTTATTGATGAACGAGAATACGTTCCAAGAGATACATCTGAATTGAGATCCTACTTTAATATAAATTCTGATGAAAAAGTAATTATCCATGTTTCTAATTTCAGAAAAGTTAAACACGTTCCGGACGTGGTAAACAGTTTCGCTTACATACGTAAAGAAATGCCAGCCAAATTATTGTTGGTAGGGGATGGCCCAGAGATGAATGTCATTGTTCAATTGGTGAAAAGTTTAAACCTTGAACAAGATGTTCTATTTTTAGGAAAGCAAGATAATTTATCAGAACTATATGCAATTAGTGATTTAAAACTTTTATTATCAGAGAAAGAAGCATTTGGATTAGTATTAATTGAAGCTATGGCGTGTGGTGTTCCATGTATCGGTTCAAATATAGGCGGTATTCCTGAGGTCATTGAACATAATGTCAATGGGTTTGTCGTGCCTTTAAATGATATTGAGATGGTTGCTTGCCATGCAATCAAATTATTGAAAAATGACGAAATGCATAGTCGTTTTAAAGAACAAGCCATTTTAACTGTTAAAGAAAAATTTCATTCTTCACAAATTGTGAGCGAATATGAAGATCTTTATTGGAAAGTGGCGAAACAACATGTCGAAAACCAATGAGTGGGCAGCAAGCCAAAAGATTATTGAAACACTCCAACAACAAGGCTTTGAAGCTTATGTAGTGGGGGGAGCCGTTCGAGATATTGTTTTAGGAAAACCGGCTACCGATATTGATATTGCGACAAGTGCTTTGCCAGAAGAAATAAAATCTACTTTTCCGAGATCAATTGATGTTGGCATTGCACACGGAACGATTGTTGTATTAATGGATGAGTGTGCAATAGAAGTGACCACATTTCGAACAGACGGCAAATATGTGGATCATCGACGACCAACTCATGTCACATTTGTACGTTCATTAGAAGAAGACATGAAGAGAAGAGACTTTACGATGAATGCCATGGCTCAAACCAGAGATGAAGAAATTATCGATTTGTTTGGTGGAAAAGTAGACATTCAAAACGGAATTATTCGCACAGTCGGTGATCCTAATCATCGTTTTGCAGAAGATGCTTTAAGAATGCTAAGAGCAATTAGATTTTCTGCACAATTGAACTTTCAACTCGAAGAAAAAACTTCTGAGGCAATCACTAATAATGCAATCAGCATTCAAAATATATCTGTTGAACGAATTACGAATGAATTAGAGAAAATTTGGCTAAGCGCCTTTCCAATAAACGCACTGAAAGAAATAGAAAAAACAAAAATTGGACAATGGTTGCCAGGTTCATTAAACTGGTCCCCTGAGATGTGGGAACAGTTTGATGACAATAAGGCAACAGTTCATGGATGGGCCTTTCTTTCTTTACTTCAAAACAAGGACAAACAAGAAAAAATTCCGAGATTGTATAGATTATCAAACTTGCAAAAAATAGAAATCCAACAAATTGTAAAAGCAGTTCATATTCGCAAGCAGAGATTTTTCTCAACTGTTGACCTATATCAATTCAGTGAACAAACATTAGTAACAGCTGAAAAGTTCGTAAAAATTCTATTTCCGACTATTGAAACTACAGACTCAACTACCATTGTAGAAAATAAAAAAGCATTGCCGATCCAATCAATAAAAGAATTATCGATAACTGGTAACGACTTAATGAACTGGCTAGATAAGCCTGGTGGACCTTGGTTGAAGGAAATGATAAATGAAATTGTTCAGGCTATTCTTCATAAAGAAATCAACAATCATCCTGAACAGATAAAGGAATGGATTAAAAATGAATCCCGCCATAAAAACTGAAATAACGAAAAGATTGCTTTCTGCAGCAGGAAACCCGATATCGGGTCAACAATTAGCAGATGAATTTCAAGTATCAAGAACGGCTATTTGGAAGCATATAAAAGAACTAGAGCAAGATGGATTCATTATTGAAACCATCAAGAAAAAAGGATACATTTTGCAATCGTCACCAGATACTCTTCAAAAAGAACAAATAGAACAATACTTAACTTCCAACCGTTTTGGACATCCTATACATTACTTCGTGGAATGTCCTTCCACTCAGCCAATTGCTCATAAACTTGCTCAAGAAAATGCTGCGGATGGAACGATTGTGATATGCGAAGAACAAACTGCTGGAAAAGGCCGACTATCACGAGTATGGAAATCTTCTAAAGGAAAAGGAATATGGATGAGTGTGATTATTCGTCCAGATATTCCGCCAATAAAAGCACCGCAATTTACGTTGATTGCAGCAGTTGCTGTAACGCGAGCAATTGAGGATGTTGCAAATGTTCGTGCCGAAATCAAATGGCCTAATGATTTATTGATAAACGGTAAAAAATGCACAGGTATTTTAACTGAGCTTCAAGCTGACATAGATCGAGTCCAAGCGATTATTTTAGGTATTGGCGTCAATGTAAATCAAGACATGGAGGAATTCCCTGAGGATATTCAACATATCGCAACGTCAATTAAAATGGTTTCAGGAAGTCATGTCGATCGAGGACAACTAGTTGCTCGAATTCTACACCATCTTGAGATCTATACAGACCTTTACGTGAAACACGGCTTTGAACCTTTAAAGCTTTTATGGGAAAGTTATTCAGGCACTTTAGGGAAACGTATAAAAGCGGTTATGATTCATAACGAAATTGAAGGTGTTGCGCTAGGAATAACAAATGATGGCGTACTTCAAGTTCGAACAGATGATGGAAAGGTTCATGGAATTTATTCAGCTGATATTGAAATCCAAAAAGATTGAAACGAAGCAATGGAACTCCTAAACGGATTCTGCTATAGTGAACACATAGGGCAGTATCTTATAGAACTGCACCTGCTTGACCATTTATATTTGCAAATTTAATAGTTCTGCCTTGATCAGAAACGACAGGGACGGAGGAAACCAATTATTTTACACTTAGCACCCTTCTGTCCATTTTTGGCTAGAAGGGTTTATTTTTTGGTTTCTTCTCCATTTGAGAGGAGAATGAACATGAAAACGACATCTAGTTTCATTGACATGAAAACAAAAAAAGAAAAAATTGTTATGTTAACTGCTTATGATTTCCCAACGGCCAAATTAGCTGAAGAAGCTGGTGTGGACATTTTACTAGTCGGAGATTCGTTAGGAATGGTAGTCCTGGGTTATGATTCAACGATCCGAGTGACCGTTGAAGACATGATTCACCACGGGAAAGCAACGAGAAGAGGCGCTAAAGACACGTTTATCGTCGTGGACATGCCTTTTGGAAGCTATCATGGATCTGCGGATTCCGTATTATCAAACGCAGTTAGGATATTCCAAGAAACAGAAGCTCAAGCTTTAAAAGTTGAAGGCTCAGATGAGATTAACGATGTCATTCGATTACTAACTAGAACTGGGATTCCTGTAGTTGCTCACCTCGGGTTATTGCCTCAATCAGCAAGTGTTAGTGGGGGTTATAAAGTACAAGGGAAAACAGCCGACGCTGCTCAAAAACTGATTGATGATGCAAAAGAAGCAGAACGCGCGGGTGCAATTATGATTGTTTTAGAATGCATTCCTTACCAATTGGCTAAAACCATCACAGAGAGTGTAACAATCCCGGTAATCGGTATTGGTGCTGGTGCCGATACTGACGGACAAGTCTTAGTTTTCCATGACACAGTAACTTATGGAAGCCATCATATGCCGAAATTCGTCAAAGCTTTTTCACAGGTTGGAAAAGAGATTTCGGAAGGTTTAACCCAATATGTACAAGAAGTGAAGCAAGGAGTATTTCCTGCTGAACAGCATCGTTTTACGATGAAGGATGAAGAGTACCAACAATTGTACGGAGGCAAATCATGATTGAAATAAATACAATTGCTTTATTAAAAAACAAAGTTAATGAAGCTATAGAAACTGGTCAAACGATTGGATTTGTCCCAACGATGGGTTTCCTACATGAAGGACATATGACATTAGTAGAGAATGCTCGAACTGAAAACGATTTAGTCATAATGAGTATTTTCGTAAATCCAGCACAATTTGGTCCAAATGAAGACTTCGATCGGTATCCAAGAGACATCGAACGTGATTCTCGTTTAGCAAAAGAAGCGGGTGTGGATGTATTATTTTACCCACAAGTGGATGAAATCTATCCTCAAGATGGTGGCATTACCATTCAAGCCGGTCAACAAGCGAACGTTTTATGTGGAGCATCTAGACCAGGACACTTTGATGGCGTTTTAAAAATTGTCACCAAACTTTTTCACATCGTTCAGCCTACTCGTGCTTATTTTGGCCAAAAGGATGCACAACAATTAGCGATAATTGAAACACTCGTGCGAGATTATAATTTCCCATTAGAAATCCGCCGCGTGGAAACAGTTAGAGAAGAAGACGGTCTAGCTAAAAGTTCAAGGAATGTTTTCTTAAGTCCAACTGAACGAGAAGAAGCACCGGCTCTGCAAAAAGCGATTAAACTGGGGATCGAAGATTATTCGAAACATGGGGATGTCAATCAAGCTGTGTCCATCACTAAAAAACTTATTGAAGAAAAAACATCAGGGAAAATAGATTATGTTGAATTATTAGGATATCCTAATTTAACAAAACCAACGGATAGGAAAGAAGACGTTATTTTAGCTGTCGCAGTCTTCTTTGAAAAAGCTCGTCTAATCGACAATATTATACTGACTAATAAAGGGGAATAACTCTCATGTTACGCATGATGCTAAATTCAAAAATTCACAGAGCTGTCGTTACAGAAGCTGATTTAAACTACGTAGGAAGTATCACAATCGATCAAAACATCTTAGATGCAGTTGGTATGTTACCAAACGAAAAAGTGCATATCGTTAACAACAACAATGGGGCACGTTTTGAAACATATATCATTTCAGGAGAAAGAGGCAGTGGAGTGATTTGCGTAAACGGTGCAGCAGCGCGTCTTGTTCAACGCGGAGATGTTGTCATTATTTTATCGTACGCTTATGTTATGAACGATGAAGCAAAAGATCACAAACCAACTGTGGCAATTATGAACGACAATAACACAATCCGAGACATCATCAGCTACGAACCTGAAGCTACTGTAATGTAAGTAGTCGAAGTCAATTATAGATCGGTGTAAAATGACCAACAAATTTCAATTGAATTTGTTGGTCATTTTTTAGTTAGTTAAAAGATTTGTGAAGCAGGTATTTTTTTAATTTTGTCGAAAAAGAATGATTATGGTAATTCTAGAAAACCAAAGTTAGGTTGTGAAAGCATAGTTTACATAATAATATTATTTTCTTTTATAACTTCTACGATTGTTTCCGTCATATTTTGGAATCAAAGAAATAATTATTTCCAAAGTATGATTTTTGCTTTATGTATAAACACTTTGATTTTATTAACATCATTTTGGTTGAGTTATCAAAATGACTATGAAGCTATAGTGTTTGGTCTTTTTAATTCAGATATATATATATTATTAGTGTCAATTCCAATAATTACGTGGGTCAACCTTTTAATTATTCAGTTCATTAAAAGCAAAGGGAAGGAGTAGATGTATGAATTTCAAAAAATACCTCTATATAGTTTTCACAATAGTTTTATTAAGTGGTTGTAACCCATCAGAAAAAAATTATCAATTATGGGTTGATCCCGCAACTAGTAGTCAAGAAACGGTAGACTCATCTATTGAAAGACTAACAAAAGCGAAGATTGATTTCATAGTTCATGAAAATGGAAGTATTTTTGTTAATGAAAGGGATATAGACAAGGCCATTATGTGTTGTTCATAATCAATTTGAATATTTGGCACGATTTTAGCTTTTCGTATTTGAACAAACATAACGGCAGCAGAGAGGAGAACGTCATGAATACCCATTTTATAAAATTAGAAGGACCAACAATACAGTTAATCGAGCAAATAAATCGTTGGGACAACGATCCAAAACTAATTCCATTAGTTCGACCGAATCGTAACAAAACGGAATTTGAAAAACGTTATAAAATGACCATAGAAGATTTAACAAAAAGACTTGAGAGTCACCATATCTACCTCATCTATCTAAATGAAAAAGTTGTGGGTGAAATGAATTTTATGGTAGACCCCGTCCACTTGTTTAATAAAGTCCCTGGAACTGCGTGGATTGGTATCACAATTGGTGAGCCAGAAGGTAGAGGTAAAGGGATTGGTAAGGAAGCAATTGAATTTTTAGAAGAACAGATTAAGAAACAAGGGCTTAAGCGGATTGAATTAGGTGTTTTCGAATTTAACACACCAGCTCAAAAACTGTATAAGAAAATGGGCTATAAAGAAATAGGTCGCATTGAAAACTTTACATATTGGAATGAGAAGATGTGGACTGATATTCGAATGGAAAAGTATTTATAAAAATCGTTTTTGCAAGAGTATTGCAGATTACATACTATGGTGGATTAAAAACGTTCTGAAATTTAGCTTATATACAAAATACAAGAAGATGCATTCACAAATAAACTTCGATTGTAAGAAGGGAATTACACCAATGAATAGATTCGTAATTATGACTGTCGGTAAAACGCATAGTGGTAAAACTACTTTTGCAAGAAACTTAGAAAAAGAGATAACCAATTCAGTTGTGATCGATCAAGACAACCATGCTGAATTTCTTCAATCGACTTATCCATTGTTAGTACCAACCAAAGGACATAATAAGATAAAGTATGCACTCACACAAACGATTGTGGATTATGCAGTTAATGAGACCAGTTGTCATATTATTTTATGTAACTCAAACCGAAACAGAAAAGCGCGCATTAACCTGATAGAATATTTTCGAAACAAAGGATTTACGACGATTATTGTAAATTTCGACATGCCTGACGACGTTCTTTTTGAGCGGGTTGAAAATAGTCAGAGAAGTACAGAGGTATTAAGAACAGTTCTAAGTTTCAAAGATGTGCTTGAACGACAGCACAATGAATCGGGAATAAATGAAATTGTTGATCCAGTAGATGGCGAAGCGGATTACGTTTATGTAATTAGAAATTCAAAAGAAGTTGAAGCTGTAACACAAGAAATTGTAAAAAGTTTGCATTCTGAAGATTAATTCTGTTCATACCGAATATGACCAATACAATCATCTAGTCACAAATAAATTAGTCACAAATAATACATGTATTTTAAATATATGTTTATGTTTTGAGGGGAAGTTGATGGTAAAATTAGAGTATAAATTCCCTAAATTAATATACTCACTTCGAAGAATCAAATACATTTCATGGAAATGGAGGGGTCAATATGAACATGACATTCTTAATAATTATCGTTGCCATCATTTTGATTTTTGCACTTATTGGCACTTTGTTAATTACAAAAGATAGTGACGCTGTATACAGTGGTGAAAAGAGTTTAAGTAACCAGGCATGGATGTATATCGCAATCATTCCAATAATGATTGTTGTTGGATTAGTATATTTGTTCTAACAATCGGAAAACGCACCGGGTAAATTCCCAGTGCGTTTTCTGCGTTTACGAAAAAATAGTTACAAATCTAGAAACAAATTACCGGTATGTGTCATGAGTTGGATTGAACAAGTCTTCTTCAGAGTTTCTGACTAATGCAAAGTGTTCAACGTTATAATGACCATGAAGAGTTTTATTATGATGCATAATGATTTGTTCAGCACTAAGGACATCGCTGTCATTTGTTGAATGCCCATCACTGACCAATGTTACATCTAATCCATTAATAGTCGCTGTTCTAACGGCACTATCAATACAGTGTTCTGTTTTGCAACCCATGATTACAACATGGTCTATTTGTTGCGATTTTAAATGATCTAGAAGACCCGTTCCATGAAATGAATTCGTTGCTGCTTTATCGAAGATTTTGGCACCTGAAGGAACATTAATTTCATTATGAACTTGGAATCCTGCTCCTTTACCTTCAGCTACATCGAGGTCTCTTATAAACACCACTGACACATTTGCATCGCTAGCTTTTTCAATCACGTTGTTAATAGTTTGGATAAGCAAATCTTTGTTTCGTACCGCACTTTCTTGGTGATTCCCATTAATTAATTCTTGTTGCGCATCAATGATTATCAATGTTTGATTCAAAATTCTATCCCCTTTCAAAATGTAGGGAAACGATTTTCAAGATGTTTAGTTTGAAGTTATCCCCATGTAAATTTTTATGTCAATTTTTTTAGTGTTCATCATATTATTTACCTCCTAAAACGTAATTGTCTCAGATTAATTGTTTTAATTTTAAGACAATTGAATTATACTATGTTTTTTTAATGTCTTTTTTTCGCTATTTAAAAATGATTATTAAAAACAACATTAGATTCATCTGTTTTAGAATGAAAAGTGTATTTATTTTTGTAGAAGGTGTATTTAAACATTTGTTGAATTCTTATAAATTGATCCTTTGTTAAATATGAATAAAGATTTATAGAGAAATTTAAATATGAAGATCTTGAGAGGAATGATTAATTTGAATTCATTAAAAGGGAAAATAGCTGTTGTAGCAGGGGGAACTAGGGGAGCTGGACGCGGAATTGCAGTGAAACTAGGAGAAGCGGGAGCTGTAGTTTATGTAACAGGAAGAACTACGATTCATAATCAGTCACCAATGGGACGTAGGGAAACTATAGAAGAAACAGCTGATTTGGTTACGAAAGCTGGTGGACATGGTATACCAGTAAAAGTAGATTATACGGTTGAATCAGAAGTGATTTCCTTATTTGATCAAATTAAAAAGGACTTTGGTAAATTAGATATTTTGGTGAATGATGTTTGGGGAGGAGACCCTCTTACCGAATGGGGAAAGCCTATTGGAGAACATAATTTGCATAATGGACTTCAGATACAAAAACAAGCCGTTCTTTCTCATATAATTACAGCCCATTATAGTATCCCTTTATTTAAAGCAAACAATGGTGGTCTTATAATTGAAATTACCGATGGGGTGGATTATAAACCTAGAGGCAACTTCTATTATAGTCTGGCGAAAATATCTAATATACATATTGCACAAGCAATGGCAGAGGATTTAAGAGATGATAATATTATTTCACTTGCAGTTACACCTGGATTTTTACGATCAGAGGCAATGCTCGAACACTTTGGTGTGAGCGAAGAAAATTGGAAAGATGGGGCTAAAGTTGACCCACATTTCATTGCTTCTGAAACTCCATTTTATATAGGGAACGCAATTCAATGTCTCGCTTCGGATCCTAACATAGCTGAAAGAACAGGCGGGGTTTATAGTACGTGGGAACTCTCGGAAATTTACGGCTTTACAGATGTTGATGGTACACAACCACATTGGGGAAATTACTTTAAAAATCATGTGAAATAATGAACATTATTTTTGATAATCAAATCTTTAGTCTTTAGAAAATAAAATATCATTACTTATTAGAATTAGAGTCTAAATTTAAAAGAAAATATATCTTTCGCTATCAAAATCATGTGTAAAGTTTATAAATATTAAGTAGAGAGATAATTATAATGACAGTTCCGCAAACTAATGAAACATAAAATGATTTTTTAATATGTATTTCAGTATTAGATGATACAACAAATGATACCCCGAAAAGTAATAAACCCATTTCAAAAAATAGTTGCGAATAAGTGAAAGCAGAATATAAGTAAGGTGTTAGCATCAAGGGTAGTGCAATGCTTATAAGTACATTATAAAATAACGAAAACTTTGCATTAGGTTTAATTTGTTCCGCTTCCATATATATTCTCCTTTCTAGATATTGCTCATTTTTTGAAATAATCGGTTCTATAATAAATGTTGGGGTAAGCACACAATTTAGCGCATGAAAAAAGCACGACATCATCCATATCTTATATAC
>NZ_JBHZRU010000029.1:0-17426 GCF_043641925.1 Paenisporosarcina quisquiliarum | reverse complement strand
ATAAACAAAAAGACATCCTTAAGAAATCCTAAGAATGTCTTTATGTTAACAGGGGGTTTTTCAGTGCCCTCGTGCTGTTTCCGCTGGAGTCGCCACCTACATTTCAATCAACTGAAATCAATTTTAAAATAATATTATTATATATCCTTATTCTAGAATGGCCGACCCATTTTCGAGGTCGGCTATTTTTTTAGAAAAATAATTTAACTTAAAGCATGTATAAACCTATCTACACCATCTTCAAGTGTTTTGCGAGGACAAGCAATATTCATACGCATAAATCCTCTACCTGATTCTCCATACTTAGAGCCCGGTTCCAAGGCTAATTTCCCTTTATGAAGTAGCAACTCCATCATTTCTTCTTCAGATAATCCGGTAAGTCGATAATCAATCCAAAGCAAGTAAGTTGCATCAGGGCGAGCAATTTTTACTTTAGGTAAAGCAGATGTAATGGTTTCAATTGCATAGTCAATA
Source organism: Paenisporosarcina quisquiliarum (assembly GCF_043641925.1). Classification (GTDB taxonomy): domain Bacteria; phylum Bacillota; class Bacilli; order Bacillales_A; family Planococcaceae; genus Paenisporosarcina; species Paenisporosarcina quisquiliarum_A. Next base: position 16,952 of record NZ_JBHZRU010000029.1, on the reverse strand, counting down.
TTTGATGATAAAACTTCTAATAATTCTACTAGCCAAGGTTCACCATGTTCATAAGCTGCTTTTAATGCAGTCGCACCAAAAGGACTCAACTCCATTTGACCATGAGCTGCTGCGTGGTCTCGCAATTGTTCACGCTTTTGAGCATCTGTAACAATCATCACTGCAGCTTGTACACCCGCTAAATTGAATGTTTTTGTTGGGGCGACACACGTAATAATTCGATCTGCTTCATTGTCAGCTAATGATGCTAAAGGATAATGAGTGTGTCCTGGATAAACCAAATCTGCGTGTATTTCATCAGATAGGATTATCGTGTCGTATTTCGCACATAAGCGGATAATTTCAATTAACGTTTCTTTGGACCAAACCATTCCACCAGGATTATGAGGATTACATAGAATAAATAGCTCAATCCCGTTTTGTAACTTTTCTTCAAATGAAACGAAATCCATTTCATAAGTTCCTTCTAACTCTAGTAAAGGACTTATTTCGACTTTTCTCCCGAGTTTTTCAGGGATACTGAAAAATGGCGGATAGACGGGTGGTGTGACCAAAATGCTCGCACCAGGTTTGGTGAAAGTTTCGACTACAGTTGCAATTGCTGGGACTACACCATGATGAAAGAGCATCCACTCGGTTTCAGTCTGCCAGTTATGCTTAGTATGTAACCATGATTGAACAGCCGTTTTGCAACCTTCACATATGTATGAATAACCGAAAATGGGGTGATTGATTCTTTCTTGTAAAGCCTCCGTCACAACAGTTGGCGCTGCAAAATCCATATCTGCAACCCACATAGGTAATATATCTGATGCATCGTTAATATCGTAAATTTTCTCCATCCAATCCCATTTTACGGAGCGGGTATCGCGACGATTATATACTTGATCAAATGAGCTCACGTCAATTCCTTCTTTCCTTTTTTTATTAATATGGTATCATAGCCTTTATTAAAGAAAAGTAAATAGGTGAAAAAAGATGCAAACTATAGAGATGAATAGACGAGCAGTTTTACTACTCGCTTCTTGGGATCCGTTTCAATTAGGCTCAGAAGCGTATGATACAGAAACGGCAGATGTCGTGGCAGCACTACAAGGTATTGATCATCCATCTGATCTTGCAAGAAAGATTCAAACCATTTATGAACATTCCTTCGAAAAATGGATTCCGCTGGAGCAATGCATGCAAATTGCATACAAGCTTATTGCAGTAAAATTTGAAGCGAAATGTATTGTTTAGCATTCATGAATTCTATAACGGGGAGTCATAATAGTCATGTCAAATGACTTTTATGACTCCCCGTTTTTTTGCTCATTATTCCCACTATTACAATATTAGCTTCAATTTTTACTAGTTTAACTTTCAAATTTACAACTTTACGTGGGAAAATTACAACATTAGCTGTACAAATTACAACTTTTCAATCTATACCTTGTTTTTTATATTTGTGATGAGAAGCGGATATTACTATAAAAAGGACGTAGCTTGCACCATTTGCGGTACAAGCTACGTCTTTTCTAATTATGAATTAACTTGAAGTCCATCCATTAAGTTTGAAACTGGAACTTCGAGTGCGTTGGATAATTTTAAAATGGCCTGTTCTGAAGGGATTTCTGAACCAGACTCATATTGTTCTAATTTTCCTGCACCAATTCTTGTTTTTAGCGATAAATCTTCTAAAGACATATTGCGTTCTTCGCGTAATGAGCGAAGCTGAGTGTGAAATTCTTGTTTCATCTTCATGCACTCCTTTCCATACATACATCATATGCTTGATACTATCTTATCATACCGTAAGACTTTATAAATGGGGAAATAAGTCGTCTTGCGCACACATCTAAAATCGAAAATTTATTTAAATAGGGCCTGAATTGTAGGTAGCATAGCATTAATAAAAACAAGGATAATCGCAGCTGGTGCTAAATATCGAACAATAAAATGCCAAACGTTGAACCAAAGTGAGGAAATATTTAACTCCGTAAACGTTTCGTTTTTTGTTAATACGTAACCAGCAAAGATTGAAATTAAGAAAGCACCTAAAGGTAATCCAATGCTATTGGTAATAAAATCTGCAAAGTCGAAGAAAGTTTTCCCGAAAATTTTAACGTCTGCAAAAACACCGAATGACAAGGCACTAGGAATTCCAACTAAGAAAATTAGAAGTCCATAGATCCAAGATGAGCGCTTACGTTTATCATATGCATTTTTTATTCCAATCGATACTACAATCTCCAACATGGAAATTGAAGAAGTCAATGTTGCAAATAAAAGAAGAATGAAGAAAAGCAACATAAAGAATGCACCAAAAGGTATTTGTTCAAACACGGCAGGTAGAATGATAAATACAAGTCCAGGTCCCTCGTTAGGTGAATATCCTAATGCAAAAACAGCTGGGAAAATTACGAGACCCGCCATGATTGAAATTCCAACATTGAGCAAAGAAACACTTAATGCTGAATTACCTAGCTTTTGGTCCTTAGGAAGGTATGACGCGTACGTCATCATACCAGCTACGCCTACGCTTAAAGAGAAGAATGCTTGTCCTAAAGCCATTAACATGGTGTGACCATTTAAATAAGACCAATCAGGAACAAACATAAATTTAATGCCTTCCATAGCCCCATCTAAAGTTAATGAACGGATAACCAAGACGATAAAGAAAATAAGAAGTGTAGGCATCATGATTCGGCTAGCACGTTCAATCCCGCCTTCAATTCCGCCTTGGACAATTAAAACGGTAAGAAACATAAAGACGGCCTGTCCGATAATAACTTCCCACGGGTTTGCAATAATTGATTCAAATAATGCTGCATAATAACTTTCACTACTATTATTAAGAGTAAAGAATAGTGCTCTTGTTAAGTATGATAAAATCCAACCGCCTACAACACTATAGAACGATAGAATAATAAACGAGAAGAAAAATCCTGACCAACCGATGATGGACCATTTTTTTCCCGGTGCTAATTTTTTCAATGTAGTCACTGCATCTGCCTGGCCTTTTCGACCAATGACAAACTCAGCTAGCAATATAGGTAGTCCGATTAACATCGTACTGATGATAAATAACAAAACAAATACGCTACCACCGTTTGTTCCTGCCATATATGGAAACTTCCATATAGCTCCTAGTCCAATAGCGCTTCCGGCTGCTGCTAGGACGAAGCCTATTTTCGATGCAAAATGATCGCGATTTGCCATGTTTTCCACTCCCTTAAAATATAAAGATTTTCTCATTCTACACGACAGGTTATAAAAATAATAGAATTTTGTGAAACATTATGTGAAAAAGAAACGTATTACAAATATAGACAGCAAGGAGGGGGCTTCATGCAAGATACAGAAATGGTTAATCATGTACAAAATGGGAATCTGTTTGCATATGGCGAATTAATGGAACACCATCATCGAACGGTCGAAAAATACGCCTTTCAATGTGGAGTGAAAGTAGTTGATATTCAGAGTGTAACCCAGGAAGTTTTTATTAAACTATATAAATCCTTAGGTGAATTTGAAAGTTCCGATTTTACAACATGGCTTTATAAACTAACATTAAAGGCCACCCGTGATTATCATAAAAGAGAAAAGCGAGGACAAGAAGAGCAAGAATTACAAAGGGACGAACATTCAACTCGATTACCCCAATCGAGGATTTTAGTGTTTGATGAAGATCGAGAACTTCATGATGCTATTCAACTATTAGATGAGAAATATAGAAATCCACTGGTTTTGTTTTATTTCCAAGAGCTTACATATGTTCAAATTGGTGAAATTTTAAATATCCAACCATCTGAAGTTGAATCAAGACTGACGGATTCGCGTGAGAACATTAAATCGTCACTTGAAATATTAGATGACAACCAATTCGAACAGAATGTGAATTTATTGAAAAAATCATATAAGCGCGTGCCCTCAAAATTTAATGTAGACGAAGTTCTTCGACAAATAGAATTAGAAAGAGGTATTGGGGAAGATTCAATTTCTCAGGAAAAAGTAAGTAAGTCAAATAAGCATAAGGTGAATGTTTGGGCAGTGGGGTTAGCTAGTGTTTTGTTAATAGGGATTCTAAGTACTTCATTTTTAAAAGATGATAATACCCCAAGTCGTGAGGTAGCAAATGCTGCTGACACTAAGAGTGTTGACGATTTTAAAAAGTCTTTTGAAGAACAAAAAACTACCTATCGAAATACACTTGGCTTAACAGAAGAAGAATTTAATCAAATTGAATTTGTAAAATTGGCTAATCAATTATTTGCCCTTAATTTTAAAGAGAGTCGTTCGGATAATGAATCTAGTAGTGCATCAATGGATGAACGGTATGAAGAAGTGTTAGATGTGTTAAAAATACCTTCTCAAATGATTAATGATGCAACTGCTGATAAACAAATGTCTGAAGAGGAAGGCGATAAATTTATTGATGAGTTAAATACCAAGATTGATTATTTAACTACGTATTATAATTCCGTATTAGAAAGACATCGCGAAATATTGAATACTGCAAAAATGGGCGGAAAATTGGATGCGAGTTATTTGTTGGCGAATCGTTATGATTTGCCTGATGAGGTTGAAAACCTTATAAATAATGCAAACACTCAAGGGATTTCTATAAGAGTTTCAAGAGACAACAATAGTTATGAAGCATTCTTCGAGTTCCCAAATCATTGGCAAAATTTATATGAAACCATTCAGTATCCTTCCATCTCATTATTACAGATGAAATCTATGGTCCCTTTTACATATGGGGGAGAGTTAATCTTAACTCCTTTAGAATCTGCCATGTATCTAAATCAATTAGAGCACACTTTGTTAAGCACGAAACACCGCAATTCTCTATACGCTATTATGAAATCACAGTATGAAGATTTAGCCTATACGTTAATTTTTGGGGCAAGTAACACGGAAGTAATTACGAATGGTCGTGTTAGTTATGAATTCCAGGCTGTCTGGAATAGTTTACGTTACAGTTATGGCGATTCACCCATGAAATACTTCATTAGACCAATGTTTGAATCCGTAAGCGAAAATAATTGGGAAGTAAATGAAGTGTATCGAAGTTTAAACTTTAATGACCTTAAAGTAGCCTTTACACTTGCAGAAAATGGTGACCTAGCAGCCATTATGCCAAAAGAAGTAAGTGGGGCAAAATCTACTACAATCAATTGGCCAAACAGTGAAGTAGAGCAAAAGGTAGCGGAATCGATCGAGAATATTGATTTATCACACATCAGTCAAATTGTTGGATTGAGTCCAATAGAAAGTGTTGTATTGTATCAACACGCTCAGGAAGAAAAGTTAAGAGAAATCAATCAACAACTTTTATCATTCATGAATTTTACTGATCATGAGAATTTCGAGAAAGTGATGAATAGTTGGCTAAACTATGAATTGATTCCAAAAGAAGCAACGAGTCTTCGTTATCAAGACGAGAATACTTTTGAACAGCATGGCAACTTTGTAGGTTCAGTCGATGTATTAAATGGAGATCAAGTGATTCGTACAATTCCCATTAATCGAAGTCACCAGGGAATATGGACAATCGATGCAAGCTTAAGTTATTTGCTTTATAGTGAGCCACATGTAGAAATTAATGAAGAGACAATCAAAGATATTCAAAATCTCTATACTCGGTTTAAAGAAAATTACGATTACACCATTTTAAAAGATGTCGGAGCAACAATGGTTGCCGGAATTTATCTTGAAGCAGCAAGTCAAGGAGATTTAAATACACAGTATGAACTCCTGTTAAAAGGTGAGAATACTCCGAATAAAGAAGAATTTCTATCAAGTCCATCAGATATAGAGACTGATTGGAAAAAACAATATCACTCGATGGAATCGCATCAAGACTACCCTTTGGATGAACCGTTACTAAGCAGAGATAAAACCGATGAATTTGATGTAACTGCATGGCTATATATTAAACCTGAATTAGTTACTAATGAATTCTATAGAAATGGAATACAAATGCGGAAAACGGTTGATGGGTGGCGCGTTTACTATTTGCCAATTCAATGAGTCTTTTGAGTTATTTCCTAGTTTATGGTATAATCTACTATGGCCTTAAGGTAGATAGGTATATATTTAATACTAGGAGAGATTATTATGACAAAGAAGTATGAAGTTGGAGATGTAGTCGCAGGTAAAGTTACTGGCGTTCAGCCATATGGTGCTTTTGTTGCTTTAGACGAAGAAACACAAGGGTTGGTTCATATCTCTGAAATCACATATGGTTATGTGAAAGAAGTGAGTGAATTTTTATCAGTAGGGCAAGAAGTTGAAGTGAAAGTTTTAGAAGTGGACGAAGAAGCGGGTAAAATTAGCCTTTCAATTCGTGCATTACAAGAACGCCCACCGGTTATTCGTAAAGAAGACAAGCCGAAGAAATCTTTACAAGCTCGTGTAGATGAGCGAGATTCTGAAGGGTTCAATTCATTAAAAGACAAATTAGAAGACTGGATCAAACAATCTGGTCAATGAGTAAAAGCGAGCATCTCTTTATTGAGATGGCTCGCTTTTTTTATTTCTTCATTTTCCTTAAGCGGTATTGCAAGTTTTGCCTACTCATTCCTAGGGCATTTGATGCTTTCGTTACATTTCCATCAAACATCCCCATGACTTTTTGTAAGTAGTACATTTCAGCTTCTCTCAAGTATTCGTCTAACGGCAACAAGTCTTTTTCAGTTTGAACGACAAAGTCTTCAGCTCTTTTTAGTGGTTTTCTTATTTCTTGAACCTTGAGTTTGAAATGAAGGGGTAACATCTCAAACGTTACAAGTTCTTCTGTCGTGATCATGGAAGAAATCTCATCTAATAAAATTTCGACTTCTTTTAAATTCCCTGGCCAATCGTAGGAATGGAACAATTCACGAACATCAAGGGATAGTCCATGAATAATAGATCCAAAACGAACTCGATGTCTGGCAAAATAATCATGAACGAATGGATCAATGTCTTCTCTCCGTTCTCTTAAGGGAGGAACATAAATCGTCATAGTTGCAAAGAAATAATATAAGTCTTTTAAAAGGTCTCCTGAGGCAATTAAATCAATTGGATCAGCGCCGACACTTGCTAAAAACAAATGTCCACTAAGAGTTGGATCATTGACCATTTCAAACAATTGTTGCTGCATAGCTAATGTTAAAAGATCAATACGTTCACAAAAGATTGTACTTTCTTCAAGTGCAACTAAATCTTCTTTTAATTTATTTAGAATCGTTGGATCTGAATTGTGACAATATAACGTATAAAAATGAACCAAAGGTGGTGACAATTCGTAATGTATGCCTTCAGCCACTAAATCTTTTCCAGTTCCAGCTTCTCCAATCAAAAGTACAGATAATCGAGCAGTTGCAGCTTTTTTTGCAGTTGAGATAACTTGTTTCATGGTATCAGAAACGGCTGTAATAACTGAAAACGTGATTGGTTCCCCATATCTGCGCAAAGGTTGATAAACCATTCGTTCTAATGTCGTCACATCACGAGCTAATTCTACTGCTCCAATTAATATCCCGTCTTGAAAGACAGGATACGTATCATTTATGGTTGTGATTTCATGTCCATTACGATTCCAATACGTTTGTTTAACATTTAAGACTTGCTCGCCACTTTGTAGTACTTTTAATAAAGTACTCTCATGTTGGTCAAACTGAAATAGTTCCAATAAGGTTCGGTCCGCTACATCATGTAAATCCAAACCTTCGATGTTTTTCATTTTTTCATTGTATAAAATAGTGCGTCCATTTTGGTCTATTGCATGTATACCAACGGATATATGGTCACTCGCGAAGCGATAAAAAGGTAATAATTCAAGATCTTTATGATTCATTGGAGGTCCACTCCTAACTTTTTTTACGAAAATAAGAAATATCACTTGAAAAACGCAACAATCTTTTGCATTATTATAGATGTAAACGAAATAAAAGTGCAAATAATTTTTGCACTAAAATAAATTATAGGAGGATTCACATGATTCCTTATAAACACGAAGCATTCACAGATTTTTCAAAAGAAGAAAACAAAAAAGCTATTCAAGAAGGTTACAAAACGGTAGCCGGTTACATGGGGCAAGACTTCCCATTAATCATTGGTGGAGAAAGAATTACAACAGAAGAGAAGATTGTATCTTACAATCCTGCAAATAAAACTGAAGTAGTTGGTTCAGTATCTAAAACAACTCACGAATTAGCATCAAAAGCAATGGACATTGCTGACGCTACATTTAATACTTGGAAAAAAGTAAAACCTGAAGTTCGTGCAGACTTACTTTTCAAAGCGGCTGCTATTATGCGTCGCCGTAAATTCGAATTCTCAGCATTGCTTTCGAAAGAAGCGGGTAAAACTTGGGTTGAGGCTGATGTTGAAGCAGCTGAAGCTATCGACTTCCTAGAATATTATGGTCGTCAAATGCTTCGTTTAAAAGATGGACACCCAGTTGAAAGCCGTCCAGGTGAATATAATCGTTATGACTACATTCCTATGGGAGTAGCTGTTGTTATCTCTCCATGGAACTTCCCGTTCGCAATTATGGCTGGAACTGCAGTTGCAGCAATCGTAACTGGTAATACAGTATTACTAAAACCAGCTTCAACAACTCCTGTTGTTGCATATAAATTTGTTGAAATTTTAGAAGAAGCTGGTATGCCTGCTGGCGTATTGAACTTCATCCCAGGTTCTGGTGCTGAAGTTGGCGATTTCTTAGTAGATCACCCACGCACGCGTTTAATCAGCTTCACTGGTTCACGTGATGTAGGTCTTCGTATTTTTGAACGTTCTTCTAAGTTAAATGAAGGTCAAATTTGGATTAAACGTGTTATCGCTGAAATGGGCGGTAAAGATACAATCGTAGTTGATAAAGAAGCTGATTTAGAATTAGCTGCTCAATCAATCGTTAAGTCTGCATTTGGTTTCAGCGGTCAAAAATGTTCTGCATGTTCACGTGCCGTAATCGTTGAAGACGTTTACGATACAGTGTTAAACCGTGTAGAAGAATTAACGAAAGCTCTATCTGTTGGTGTTCCTGATCAAGATGAGCATTTTGTTGGTCCAGTAATCGATGGCGCAGCATTCAAAAAAATCATGAGCTACATTGAAATTGGTAAAGGTGAAGGTCGCTTAGTAGCGGGTGGAACTGGAGATGACTCGAAAGGATTCTTCATTCAACCTACTGTAATCGCTGATTTAGATCCTAAAGCACGCATCATGCAAGAAGAAATCTTTGGACCAGTTGTTGGTATTGCGAAAGCAAAAGACTTCGACCATGCACTTGAAATTGCAAACAATACGGAGTACGGCTTAACTGGAGCGGTAATTACTAGCAACCGTATGAACCAAGAAAAAGCACGTGAAGAATTCCATGTTGGTAACTTGTACTTCAACCGTGGATGTACTGGCGCTATTGTTGGATATCAACCATTTGGTGGATTCAACATGTCAGGTACAGACTCAAAAGCTGGCGGACCTGATTACTTAGGACTGCACTTACAAGCTAAAACAACATCTGAAATGTTATAAGAAATATGAAGGGAAAGGTCGCCGCTTCAAGCGGCAACACCTTCATAAACATTTCGGTTAATCTCAAACATAAATTCCACATCATGTGGGCTATAGACAGGCACATCTGAAGATGCGTCTGTCTTTTTTTGAAAAACTAAGGAGGCGAAACATTATGACAGTTTCACAGAATGTAATAGAACAAACCGAAAAATTTGGTGCTCCTAACTATCATCCGTTGCCAATCGTTATTTCTGAAGCACAAGGCGTTTGGGTGAAAGATCCGGAAGGAAATAAATTCATGGATATGCTTTCTGCTTATTCAGCCGTAAACCAAGGGCATCGTCATCCAAAAATCATTCAAGCACTTAAGGATCAAGCGGATCGTGTAACATTGACTTCACGTGCTTTCCACAATGATCAATTAGGACCTTGGTATGAAATGATTTGTGAAATGTCAGGTAAAGAAATGGCACTTCCAATGAACACTGGTGCAGAAGCAGTTGAAACAGCTATTAAAGCTGCTCGTCGCTGGGCTTATGATGTAAAAGGCGTTGCTGAAAACCAAGCACAAATTATTGCATGTGAAGGTAACTTCCACGGCCGTACGATGGCTGCAGTTTCACTATCATCAGATCCAGATTATAAGCGTGGTTTCGGACCATTATTGCCAGGTGTTAACATTATTCCTTATGGTGATTTAGAAGCTCTTAAAGCAGCTATCACTCCGAATACTGCTGCATTCTTAATTGAGCCAATTCAAGGTGAAGCGGGAATCATTATTCCTCCAGCTGGATTTATGAAAGCTGCTCGTGAACTTTGTCGAGAAAATAACGTCCTATTTATTGCAGATGAGATTCAAGCTGGTCTTGCTCGTACTGGTCGTATGTTTGCATGTGAGTGGGAAGATGTTAATCCAGATATGTACATTTTAGGTAAAGCACTTGGAGGCGGAGTATTCCCAATTTCATGCGTTGTTGCGAATAAAGAAATTCTTGAAGTATTCAATCCTGGTTCACATGGTTCTACTTTTGGTGGGAATCCAATGGCATGTGCTGTATCTATTGCATCATTAAACGTCTTAAAAGATGAAAAATTGGCTGAACGTTCTGAAGAACTTGGAAATTATTTTAAAGAGGAATTATCGAAAATTGAACATTCTTCTATTAAAGAAGTTCGTGGTCGTGGTTTATTCATCGGTATGGAACTTAACGAAGCAGCTCGTCCATATTGTGAAGAGTTAAAAGAATTAGGTTTATTGTGTAAGGAAACGCATGATACCGTGATTCGTTTTGCTCCTCCATTAGTTATTACAAAAGAAGAATTAGATTGGGCAATTGAAAAAATTCAAAAAGTATTTAATAAATAATATTAATTGTTAAAAAACAAATCCAATTATGTTACAATGATTGCGATGTAATCATTATGAATAAAGAGGCGAAACTATAAAATGGCTGAAAATCTAAACCTGTTCACATCAACTCAAGATGTTATTCAGGACGCTCTTAACAAACTAGGATACGATGAAGGAATGTTTGAACTCTTGAAAGAACCATTACGTATGCTTGAAGTACGTATTCCGATTAAAATGGATGATGGTTCTGTAAAAGTTTTCACTGGGTTTCGTGCACAACATAACGACGCAGTAGGACCTACTAAAGGTGGCGTTCGTTTCCATCCACAAGTTTCTGAAGATGAAGTAAAAGCTTTATCAATGTGGATGACGTTGAAATGTGGAATTGTTGATTTACCGTATGGCGGAGGTAAAGGTGGGATCATTTGTGATCCTCGTCAAATGTCGATGAATGAAATTGAAAAGTTAAGTCGCGGATATGTTCGTGCGATTAGTCAATTCGTTGGTCCAACAAAAGATATTCCTGCACCGGATGTATTCACCAACTCACAAATCATGGCATGGATGATGGATGAGTATAGTCGCATAGATGAATTTAACTCTCCAGGCTTTATTACTGGGAAACCAATTGTACTTGGTGGTTCGCAAGGACGCGATCGTGCAACAGCACAAGGTGTAACAATCTGTGTTGAAGAAGCAGCTAAAAAGCGCGGTATCGATATGAATGGCGCACGTATTGTCATTCAAGGATTCGGTAATGCAGGTAGTTTCTTAGCTAAATTCATGAGTGATGCTGGAGCGAAAGTTATCGGTATTTCTGATGCTTATGGTGCGTTACATGACCCGAATGGTTTAGACATTGATTATCTTTTAGACCGTCGTGACAGTTTTGGAACTGTAACAACGTTGTTTGAAAATACAATTTCTAACCAAGAATTGCTTGAATTAGAATGTGATATTTTAGTTCCTGCAGCAATTGAAAATCAAATTACAGCTGAAAATGCTCATAATATTAAAGCAAGTATCGTAGTAGAAGCTGCAAATGGTCCAACAACTTCTGAAGCTACTAAAATATTAACGGAACGTGGCATTTTGCTTGTTCCTGATGTTTTAGCAAGTGCTGGTGGAGTTACAGTATCTTATTTTGAATGGGTTCAAAATAACCAAGGATACTATTGGACTGAAGAAGAAGTAAACGAAAAACTTTACAAAAAAATGATTTCAGCATTCGAAAATGTGTATAACGTTGCAACAACTCGTAATATTAATATGCGCTTAGCTGCATATATGGTTGGTGTTCGTAAAACAGCAGAAGCTTCACGCTTCCGTGGCTGGGTTTAATAAATAAAAGTTCTACCTAGATTTTCTAGGTAGAACTTTTTCTTTTTCAAGCACTTATCTTTGATTTCATTTGAAAAAATGCACATAATGATGGATAGAGGAGATGATACCTATGAATACATTTACATTTTACAATCCAGTAAAATTGATATTTGGTAAAGGTCAGTTAGAACAGATAAAACAAGAATTACCTACATACGGCAAAAAGGTACTTGTTGTGTATGGTGGAGGAAGTATCAAGAAAAATGGTCTTTATGATGAGGTAATGGCCACATTAAAAGAAGCTGAGATGGAAGTGTTTGAGCTAGCTGGAGTCGATCCGAATCCACGTATATCAACTGCTCGTCAAGGTGTAGATATTTGTAAAAAGGAAAATATCGATGTTTTATTAGCAGTCGGTGGAGGTTCGGTTATTGACTGTACGAAATTGATCGCTGCTGGTGCAAAATACGATGGAGATGCTTGGGATTTAGTTAGTCGAAAAGCAGTTCCTGAAGCAGCACTTCCTTTTGGGACAGTTCTTACTCTCGCAGCGACTGGTTCAGAAATGAATTCAGGTTCTGTAATTACTAATGAAGAATCGCAAGAGAAATACGGATGGGGTAGCCCATTGGTGTTCCCTAAATTTTCGATTCTAGATCCAACTTATACGATGTCAGTTCCATTAAATCATACCGTTTACGGTATCGTTGATATGATGTCTCACATTTTCGAACAATACTTTAACAATGCCACAAACACACCTGTTCAAGATGAGATGTGTGAAGGGGTTTTAAGAGCAGTAATGGAAGCAGCTCCAAAACTGTTGAATAACTTGCATTCTTACGAAGATCGCGAAACGATTCTTTTCGCTGGAACGATTGCATTGAATGGAATGCTACAAATGGGGTATAGAGGAGACTGGGCTACTCATAATATTGAACATGCCGTTTCTGCTGTATATGATATTCCCCATGCTGGTGGTTTAGCTGTACTGTTCCCACATTGGATGCGCCACAATTTAAAAGTAGATCCAGAACGTTTTGCACGTTTAGCTGTTTATGTGTTTGGTGTTGAACCAGATGGCAAAACAGTGGAGGAAATTGCTAACGAGGGTATCGATAACCTACGTGAGTATTGGACTTCTTTGGGTGCACCAGAAACCCTAGCTCATTATGATATCGACGATTCGAATTTAGAGTTAATGGTAGAAAAAGCAATGGTTTATGGACGCTTTGGAAACTTTGTTCCTCTAGAAGCCGAAGATGTACGTGCTATATTAAAAGCGTCTCTTTAATTTTTGACATGAATAAAGAAGCTAACCTCTTGTCTATCCTAGGATGGACAGGAGGTTTTTTAATGATTGAATTATCATCTGCATTAGAAGGAAAGCGATTTGAAAAGGGTTTCTTGGATGGGTTTTTAAATGGCAATGGTTTTACTTTAGGTGGGGGATGGGAATATGATCATGCCTATTATGATTATATCTTTCAAAAAGAACCGTACTATGATGTATTAAGGATTCCGGTCTTTGTAAAATCGGGAAATTTTGATCAACCATCTTCTAAATTAGAATGTGGTCGTCCGTTTTTATTACGTCACTGTTATCAATATGGCATTGATGATGAAAAAGATGCTTTATTTGGTATTGGTGGTGGATTACTAAATCAATTTCAAAAGCCAATTGATAAAGATGCTCCAATAAGCGATAAACTTGTCGTTAAAGGAGTAGAACTACTTGAAAGAATAGATCGTCAATTGCATTAAAAAATCCCGTTCAATGAACTCATTGAACGGGATTTTTATCATTATCTTTATTTTTTAAGTGGTGGAAGAGTTTCAGGACGATTACTCACATGTTTCCAATGGGTAATTCCATCATCTTCATCAAATGAGACTGTTACATCTTGTACGCCGTGTTGAGCAAGAATCAATTCGACCAAATGGTCACGAATATCATCAGCTTCCGCAAATGAAATGTCTGGATTGACCTTCGCAACTAATTCAACATGTAAAAATTCGCCTTCTTTAATTACCTCTAATTTTTTAATATCGCGTACTTCCTTATGATCCATCACTAAATGTGCAATGTGATTAAGCATTTGTTCATCGGTTTCACCAATTGCTCCGCGAGCATTTTCTAAGAATATACGTCCTACAACATAAAACATCATACATCCGATAATAATAGATACAATTCCTTCAGCTTCTAAGAATCCGGTGTAGTGAGCAATCACTACAGCGATTAAAGCTAAAAGGTTACCACTAGTTGCCACTAAATCTTCCATAAACACTAATTTGGTAGCAGGTTTTGCATTTTTTAAATGAGCAAAACTCTTAGTAAGTGGGTCTAATCCTTTAGATTCTGTTCGAGTTTCATGTAAAACCTCTTTACCTGCTTTATATAGAACAAACAATTCTAGAACGGTTGCAATGGCTAAGACACCAATAATAATTAAGAAACCACCAGATTGGGTTGGATGTTGAATATGGTGCCAACCTTCAATAATTGTTTCGTATGCCAAGATTCCTACTATAAGGACAGCAAATAATAAAACTATATTTACAACACGACCAAATCCGTTAGGAAATTTTGGGGTAGGGGCTTTTTTAGAAAGAGCAGATCCAATGAATACAAAATATTGATTGGCAGCATCTCCTACAGAGTGCATCATTTCAGCAAACATAGCGACGTTTCCTGTAAGGAAAAACGCTCCTCCTTTTAATCCAGCAATAATGGTATTAATAATAGCGGCTAATAATGATGGTTTATTTCCTTCTTTTAATAGTGCGAAAAAATCTTTCATAGTTACCTCCAGTTAAGTTAAAATTTCAATTTCAATTCGATCGATAAATTCTAGTGAATGGATACTGCGGTAAAGTGATAATGTATCTTTCTTAGGTAATACGGATAAACGCAATTCTATTTCATGTTTTACTCGTTGATCAGCTAACGGGATATCTCTAACTCTCATATTTTCTATATGGAATTGTTGATCGGATAAATAAACCATTAGATCTTCAATAGAAGTATACTCAGAAACCAGAACTTTTAAATAGATTTCTCTCATTCTTAATCGCTTAGGTCCAATTTTATTAAGAAGTGGAGGGAGTACTTCAATACCAATGATTACAATAAGAACACTAATCGCTGCCTCAATATAAAATCCGGCACCTACAGCTATACCAATACCTCCTGCACCCCAAATCATTGCAGCAGTTGTTAAGCCAGTAATGCTGTCATTGCCTTTACGTAATATTACTCCTGCTCCAAGGAAACCTATTCCACTGACTATTTGAGCTGCAAGACGGAGGGGGTCCATCGTAATATTTACTCCATCTCTAGGTTCTGCCATGTAGGCAGACTCTATCGAAATATAAGTCAGCAAGCAACTGAAAGTAGAAATAACCAAACTTGTTTTTAATCCAACAGGTTTCTTTTTCAATTCCCTTTCAAGACCAATTATTAAACTTAATAATGCAGCTAAACCCAATTTTAATAAAATTTCACTTGAAATACTAAAGTGACTTATTAAATCCTGCATAAAAAACCTCCATTTCAGTAACAGGGTTGCACATTAATCCGTTCAGTGAAACAATTAAACGATTAGTATTATACTACCTGTTTTATATGAAACTAAACAAATAATAATTTTTCATCTTAGAAAGTGAAGTGTCATATGGAAAAATCTGCAGTACATCCGTACATACCAATAGCGATTGGCGTTATCTCAGTATCTTTGTCAGCTATTTTTGTTAAAATGGCAAATGCTGATGCTGGTGTCATAGCATTTTATCGAATGTTGTTTTCAGTTTTAATAATGGCCCCCTTCTTTTTTTATAAATATACGGGAGAAATTAAAAGACTTTCCTGTAGAGATTGGATTTTTTCTTCAATAGCGGGGATTTTTTTAGCGTTTCATTTTATATTATGGTTTGAATCTTTAAATTACACCTCAGTAGCCAGCTCAACCGTATTAGTAACTTTACAACCGTTGTTTGCATTCGTGGGCACTTATTATTTCTTTAAAGAAAGACTTTCCATTAAAACTATCTTATCCGGCTTAATTGCAATTGCAGGATCTGTGCTAATAAGTTGGGGAGATTTTAAAATAAGTGGGTCAGCACTATACGGTGATATGTTAGCCTTAATTGCCTGTGCATTAGTTACAGCATATTTACTTTTTGGACAAGACGTTAGACAAAGACTTTCGTTAGTTACCTATACATTTGTTGTTTATGGCGTAACAACTGTTACCTTATTTTTTTATGTCTTGTTTAAAGGGGAATCATTTGGACCGTATCCTGCAATGGATTGGTTGTGGTTTTTACTTTTAGCTCTTATTCCTAATTTATTAGGACATACATTGTTTAATTGGTCATTAAAATATGTAAGTACAAATGTTATTTCAATAGCAATTTTATTTGAACCAGTAGGGGCGACAATTCTAGCATTTTATATCTTTAATGAATATTTAATTCCTTCTCAAATAATTGGAGGAATCATTGTTATCATTGGTATACTGTTGTTTGTGTTAGATGATAAATGGATAAAAAAATTATTTCGACAAAAAAGTCTTGATTTATAATTACGCACGGTGTATATTAATACTTGTCCTTCGGAAGCGAAGAAAAATATTTTGAAATAGTATTGACTTTGATTTCGGGACAAGTTATATTATAAAAGTTGCTGTCGCGAGAGTGACCAACAAATGAACCTTGAAAACTGAACAGCAAAACGTCAACGAAATATGCGGACAGCACTTCGGTGCTCAAAGCAAAAAACGTT
>NZ_JBHZRU010000028.1:0-19462 GCF_043641925.1 Paenisporosarcina quisquiliarum | reverse complement strand
GAAATCAGTACCGAGAGGTACTGGTTTTTTTGTGTTCTTTTTTAGGTTGAGCGTAGTAGGGGATATCGTGTCATTCTCCATTTCGCGGTGGTATTCAAGGATTGGTCGATCGTATTCTCCATTTGGAGGATGCTATTCTAGAATTCGCATAGGCTATTCAAGGATTCGGGCATCACATTCTAAAATTCACGATTTCTAAACAATTTAACGCGCAAGAATGGTGTCTGTTGGCTCACCAACTGACACGTCTTCTGTTTGTGCAGTATTTTCTAATGAATAAATCGCATTACAGGTTTTAGTTTTTTAGGTATAGTGAGCCTGAAAAAAGACATTCTCGATTTCGCGAGTCGTATTCAAGGATTGGATGAGGGTATTCTCCATTTGGACGGTGTTATTCTAGATTTCGAATGGCCTATTCAAGGATTCGGACATCCCATTCTAAAATTCACGATTTCCAAACAATTTAACGCGCTAGTAGCGAAGCGTAAAAAGACAAATTGGGCTGCTTGTGCAGCCTTTTCTGTTGGCGAACTAACTCACACGTCTTCTGTTTGTGCAGTCTTTTCTAATGAATAAATCGCATTACAGGTTTTAGTTTTTTAGGTATAGTGAGCCTGAAAAAAGACATTCTCGATTTCGCGAGTCGTATTCAAGGATTGGATGAGGGTATTCTCCATTTGGACGGTGTTATTCTAGATTTCGAATGGCCTATTCAAGGATTCGGACATCCCATTCTAAAATTCACGATTTCCAAACAATTTAACGCGCTAGTAGCGAAGCGTAAAAAGACAAATTGGGCTGCTTGTGCAGCCTTTTCTGTTGGCGACATCTATTGAATTGGGTATCGCAGGACAGAACGAATATAGAAAATGTTTATTTAATGTAAGAAAGTGATTGAGCAATATATCCAATAAAAGATACAGCACTTTCTCCAGTCTCTACGAGCAGGTTCATAGAGTCCTTTTACTTGTACAAAAAGCATTAACTCGATATGTTAACTACATAGATTGAAAAAAGAAGGGATGTAGTGAATATGATGAAAAATATATATGATTTTACTGCAACGAATTCAAATGGTGAAGACGTGTCATTGCGCGAATATGAGGGGAAGCCAATGATTATTGTAAATACTGCTAGCAAATGTGGTTTTACACCACAGTTTAAAGAGTTACAAGAGTTGTATGAAGAATATAAAGATCAGGGTCTTGTTGTATTAGGTTTTCCTAGTGATCAATTTAATGATCAAGAGTTTGCAGATATGAAAGATACAATGGAATTTTGTCAATTAAATTATGGTGTATCTTTTCCTATGTTTAAAAAAATTAATGTAAAAGGTGATCAAGCTCATCCTTTGTTCGAATATTTGGTTTCACAAAAGAAAGGTTTATTGACTGAGGACATTAAATGGAACTTTACAAAATTTTTAGTTGATCCTGATGGGAAAGTGGTTAAACGTTATGCACCTCAATCATCTCCTAAAAAAATTGAAGATGATTTACTGAAATATATTTAAGGAAAAATGTGAATACTCTTTCTAATTAAAGCTTCTTGACAGTCTTTGTAGCCGCTGATAACCTTACAATAATATTCAAGAGCATATAGGAGGAGAAGGAGAATATGTGGGAATCTAAATTTGTTAAAGAAGGCTTAACTTTCGATGATGTATTATTAGTTCCAGGTAAATCTGACGTGTTACCAAAGGATGTTGATTTGTCTGTTCAATTAACGGATAAAGTGAAGTTAAACATACCGATTATCAGTGCTGGTATGGATACTGTTACTGAAGCAGCAATGGCTATTTCTATGGCACGTCAAGGTGGACTTGGTGTCATTCATAAAAATATGAGTATCGAAGATCAAGCTGAACAAGTTGTTACCGTAAAACGCTCTGAAAATGGCGTTATTACGGATCCTTTCTTCCTTACTCCAACTCATCAAGTATTTGATGCAGAACATTTAATGGGCAAATATCGTATCTCGGGTGTACCGATTGTAAATAATAAAGAAGAGTTAAAATTAGTCGGAATTATTACGAATCGTGATTTACGTTTCATTCAAGATTATTCGTTAACGATCGATGAAGTAATGACGAAAGAAAAGCTAGTTACGGCACCAGTTGGGACAACTCTTGAAGATGCAGAAAAAATCCTCCAACAATATAAGATTGAAAAGCTTCCAATTGTTGATGAAGCCGGCATGTTAAAAGGCTTAATTACCATCAAAGATATTGAAAAAGTTATTGAATTTCCAAATGCTGCGAAAGATCATCACGGTCGATTGCTTGTTGGAGCTGCAGTAGGAGTAACGTCTGATACAATGAAACGCGTTGAACATTTGGTGAAAGCACAAGTAGATGTGATTGTTATTGATACGGCACATGGCCATTCAAAAGGTGTGCTAGATACGATTCGTTCAATTCGTGCAAATCATCCTGACTTAGATATTATTGCAGGGAATGTGGCAACAGCCGAAGGTACTGCGGCATTATACGAAGCTGGAGCGGATGTTGTTAAAGTAGGAATTGGTCCAGGTTCTATTTGTACAACCCGTGTAGTGGCAGGTGTGGGAGTACCACAAATTACTGCTGTCTATGATTGTGCATCGGAAGCTCGTAAACATGGAAAAACGATTATTGCAGATGGCGGCATTAAGTATTCAGGTGATATTGTAAAAGCTTTGGCTGCTGGTGGACATGTTGTTATGTTGGGTAGCTTGCTTGCAGGTACATCTGAAAGTCCTGGAGATACTGAAATATTCCAAGGCCGTCGCTTTAAAGTCTATCGCGGTATGGGCTCAATTGGCGCTATGGAAAAGGGGTCAAAAGACCGTTACTTCCAAGATGATGCGAAGAAATTGGTTCCAGAAGGTATTGAAGGAAGACTTCCTTATAAAGGGCCACTTTCAGATACGATTCATCAATTAATGGGCGGTATTCGTGCAGGCATGGGTTATTGCGGAACGAAGGATTTAACTGATTTACGTGAACGTTCACAGTTCATTCGTATGACAGGTGCAGGTCTTCGTGAAAGTCATCCACATGATGTCCAAATTACGAAAGAAGCTCCAAACTATTCTATTTAATTTAAAAAGCGAAACTTTAGCACCTATTCTGCGTCTTTTAATTAGGCAGAATGGGTGCTTTTTTCAAGGAATATGCCGGTGAGACGAAATTTATGATAGAATGAGCAAGGGAAAAAGGAAAAATGAGAATGGCGGAGGTTCTAAAAAGTGAAAAGTGTATGGAACAAAGCGCTAGTACGCTGGTTAATCTTACCTATGTTATTGGTGAGCACGGTTGTAGCACAACCAAAATCAGCAGATGCTGCAGATGATAACTTAAATTTATTAGTAGATAGTGCGATTTTAATTGACGCGGATTCAGGAAAAATTTTATATGAACAAAATGCAGATACAGCTGTAGGAATTGCTAGTATGACGAAAATGATGACTGAGTACTTAATGTTTGAAGCGATTGAAAAGGGTCAAATTAAGTGGGACCAACGTTACTCAGTAACTGACTATACGTACCGAATTTCACAAGATCGACGTTTAAGTAATGTTCCATTACGTGAAGATGATTCGTATACGATAAAAGAATTGTATGAAGCGATGGCGATTTATTCGGCAAATGCTGCGACTATTGCAATCGCAGAAACCATTGCTGGAACTGAAACAGAATTTGTTGCGATGATGAATAAAAAAGCTGACGAATTAGGATTAGAAGGCTACAAATTTGTCAATTCGACTGGACTAAATAATGCAGACTTACAAGGAAGCCATCCAGAAGGAACAGGCGAAACGGATGAAAATGTGATGCCTGCAAAATCTGTCGCTAAACTTGCTTATCATTTAATGAAAGATTATCCTCAAGTATTAGAAACAACTAGCATTAAAACGATGAAATTCCGTGAAGGAACTTCTGATGAAATTAAAATGGACAACTGGAACTTCATGCTTCCAGGTCTTGTTTTTGAATACAAAAATGCAACAGTTGATGGTTTGAAAACAGGTACGACTGATTTTGCTGGACATTGCTTCACTGGAACAGCTACGAAAGATGGCATGCGTGTCATTGCAGTTGTTACAAAAGCAGTAGATTCAAAAGGTCAAGGTTCATATAAAGCTCGTTTTGATGCAACTGCGGCTTTATTCAATTACGGATTCTCTCAATTTTCAAAAGAAGAAATTGTTCCTGCTGGTTACAAGTTTAAAAAACAAAAACAACTACCAGTGCAAAAAGGGAAAGAAGACTTCGTTGGCATTACAGTGAAAGATCCAATTGAAATGGTTGTTAAAACAAGTGAAAAAGATTTGTATGTACCTAAGTTAGTAATCGATAAAAAGAAACTAACAGACGGATCTTTAGAAGCTGCGATTAAAGAAGATGAAGTCGTTGGACAAGTTGAAGTTGTTAAATCTGAAGGAACTGATTATGGGTATATTACTGGTAAATCGGCTACTGCTAATGTCGTTACAAACGATGCGGTAGAACGCGCAAGCTGGTTCTCATTAGGACTTCAAGCAGTTGGTCACTTCTTTGCTAACCTTTGGGATGGAGCAAAAGGTTTCGTAACTGGTTTATTTTAAACTACAAAAGACCGTGAAGTCTCATTAAATTGAGAGCTCACGGTCTTTTTCTATTTTACTTTGATTAAATAGAATATCAGCTTTAGGGAACACATCTTGTCTTATCATTAGACAGGATGTGTTTTCTCATTTCATGTAGATGATATTCCCCATGCATTCATTAATAATTGAACGGCTTTTTCAATTTCGGTTTCTAAAAATCCGCCAAAGCCAAGTAAGATTTGTGGTTTTGATGATTGGTCATTAGAAGTCACCATATATTCAGACCGCGCGTATACTCGAATTCCTTGATCCAAAGCTAATTCAACGAGTTCTTTGTCGGTTTTCTCCAGGTCAATCGTTAAGACGATATGCATCCCTGCTTGTTCCCCTGATATTTGTACAAGTGGCGCGTAGCCAGCCAGAGAAGAAGTGAGTTTCTCTAGTTTTTTACGGTATATCTTTCTCATGCGATTTAAATGTTTAGAGAAATGGCCGGCATTCATAAATTGAGCTAAAACATGCTGATCGAGTCTAGGAACCGTTGACGAATAGTAAGGAAATGTTTTTCTATACTCTTGTAAAATATGCATTGGCAACACTAAATAGGCCATTCTTAATGATGGCATTAACGATTTAGAAAATGTACTGATATAAATCACACGCTCACTTTGGTCAATACCTTGCAGGGAAGGAATCGGTTTTCCTATGTAACGAAATTCACTATCATAATCATCCTCAATAATGTAGCGGCCTTCTTTAGCAGAAGCCCAATTCAGTAGTTGAACTCGTCGAGATGCTGAAAGAATTGCACCTGTTGGAAACTGATGAGATGGAGTGACATACGCGACAGAAGCGTCCGTTTTCTCTAGTTCATTCACATTCATGCCATCACTATCTACAGGTATAGGAATGACAGAACGATCATGGTTCACAAATATATGGTGAGTTAACGGATAGCCAGGATTTTCAATAGCATATACAGATTGCTTTCCAAGTAAGCGAATTAACAAAGGCATTAATTGTTCGGTACCTGAACCTAAAATAATTTGTTGAGGCGCACATCGTACACCTCGCGATGAATATAAATAGCTCGCAATTTCTTGTCGTAGCTCTAAATCCCCTTGAGGATGTCCAAGTAATAATAAGTCACGTGAGGACTCATCTAATACATCTTTTGCATACTTCCGCCATTGATTGAACGGAAAAGCCGATGTGTCTATTTTTCCAGAATGAAAGTCGATTGAGTAATTCGGTTTCACAGACTCCATTTCATCTGCAATTTCACGTGGTTGTTCTACATAAGCTAGTTCTGCCACTTCTTCTACAAAAAAGCCGCGTCTAGATACTGAAGAAATAAAACCTTCTGCGACTAGCTGCGCGTAGGCTAATTCTATTGTTGTTTGGCTGATGGATAAAAATTCAGCTAATTTTCTTTTCGAAGGCAACTTGGTTCCAACCAGTAAATCCCCCTTAATAATGGCCTCTTTCATTTCTTCATAAAGTTGGGCATAAAGGGGAGTTTGTGAGGTTTTATTTAATTGGATTAACCACATATCCATCGTTTCCACTCCTTCTGACCATGTTAATAAAGAAGAAACTGACACTTTTATTATGGTCATATTTCATTATACTAAAGATTATTATGGAATGGAGGGTTTATCAATATGAATCAACATCTAACGGGTACGGATCGTGTGAAGCGAGGCATGGCAGAAATGCAAAAAGGCGGCGTCATCATGGACGTAATAAACGCGGAACAAGCACGAATTGCGGAAGCAGCAGGTGCAGTAGCAGTAATGGCCTTAGAACGTGTACCTTCTGATATTCGCGCGGCTGGTGGCGTAGCTCGTATGGCTGACCCTCGTATCACAGAAGAAGTGATGAATGCTGTCACGATTCCAGTGATGGCGAAAGCGCGTATTGGACATATTTCAGAGGCACGCATGCTTGAAGCAATGGGTGTTGACTATATTGATGAATCAGAAGTTTTAACTCCTGCAGACGAAGAGTACCACTTGATTAAGAGTCAATTCACAGTGCCGTTTGTTTGTGGAAATAAAGACTTGGGTGAAGCAGCTCGTCGAATCGGTGAAGGAGCTTCCATGCTTCGTACAAAAGGGGAACCAGGAACAGGGAATATCGTGGAGGCAGTTCGTCATTTACGTAAATTACATGCACAAGTTCGCAAAGTCATCAACATGAATGATGATGAGTTAATGACAGAAGCAAAAATTTTGGGAGCACCCTACCATGTATTACTTGAAATCAAGCGTTTAGGTCGTTTACCCGTTGTTAACTTTGCAGCAGGTGGCGTAGCCACTCCAGCAGATGCTGCATTAATGATGGAGCTTGGAGCGGATGGTGTCTTCGTTGGATCAGGTATCTTTAAGTCAGATAACCCAGCAAAATTTGCACGTGCGATTGTTGAAGCAACAACTCATTATCAAGACTATAAATTACTTGTCGAAATCTCAAAAGACCTAGGAATGCCAATGAAAGGTATTGAAATTTCTCGTTTGGAAGCGAAAGATCGTATGCAGGATCGAGTGCTATAAGATGGTGAAAATAGGCGTATTAGCTCTGCAAGGAGCAGTAAGAGAACATGTCACTTCTATAGAAGCTTGTAGTGCAAATGCGGTGCTTGTAAAACGTGCAGAAGATTTGAATGGAATTGATGGTCTCATTTTACCTGGTGGTGAAAGCACGACGATGAGACGTCTAATCGATTTATATGGCATGATGGAACCCCTTCGTGTATTTGCGAATGAAGGACATCCCATGTTTGGAACATGTGCGGGACTCATTCTTTTAGCGAAATCACTCGTTAATTATGACCAATCGCATCTTGGGTTAATGGACGTAACGGTAGAACGAAATTCTTTTGGCCGCCAAGTTGATAGCTTTGAAGCAAACTTGTCTATTCTCGGAGTAGCGGAAGACTTCCCAGCGGTATTTATTAGAGCTCCTCATATTACAGAGGTAGGCTCTACTACTAAGGTTTTATGTGAACATAATGGCCGCATTGTAATGGCCCAACAAGGTCAATTTCTTGGCTGTTCATTCCATCCTGAACTAACAGATGATCATCGTATAACAGCTTATTTTGTTAAACTTGTTGAAAACCGTATCAACCAAAAAACTTGAAACCTTGAAGTTTGAAAATACATTTACAAAAAATTGAGGCCTACCAAATGGTAGGTTTTTCAATTTTTCCACAAATTCCAAGAATCAGGTGACTGTGGACTAAATTTGACTGGGAATTCTTTATTAAAAACTAAATTTCAAAAAAATGCAGTTGGAAGCACAGGAAAATAAACCCGTAAATCTCCAAATAAAAACAGTCTTCGTTTCCTATATATTCTGAATAGTTAAAAAGTTAGAATGTGAATTACCCGATAAACTATCGGAACTTTCAGAATTTGAGGAGTGAAGTTGAGTGAAGAAGAAGAAATTAGTAAGTTTAAGTTTAGCGGCAACGATGGCATTATCTGCTGCTGTTGCACCTGTATACGCAGCACCTGGTAGCGGAATTTCTGAAAAGATTCATGTAAATGAAAATAGTAAAGCACCAAACTTTATTTCAGGTAAACTATCAGCGCCATCGAAAAAAGCAGCAAAAGAAATAGTATTTGACTTTCTTGCACAAAAACAAGGAGTTTATAAATTTAGCAATGATCCATTTTCAAGCTTTAAAGTTGTTAAAGAGTCAAAAGATGAACTTGGCTTTACGCAACTGAAATTACAACAAATTTATAAAGGTGTTCCTGTATTTGGAGCAGTTGTTACAGCTCATGTTAATAAAGAAGGCGTACTAACAGCGGTTTCTGGGGAAGTTGCACCTGAACTTGATAAAAAAGCAGCTTTAAAAGAAGGATCTAAAGTAAAACGAGCTGATGCTGTGGCAACAGCAGCCAAAGATTTGGAAGCAAAATTAGGTGAAACACCTGAGTTAGAACATGAAGCGACTCCAGAATTTGTTGTTTATACAAGAGATGGAGAAGCGAAGTTCGCTTATGCAGTAGAATTTGAATTCCTTTATCCTTCACCAGGGAATTATCAATACTTCGTGGATGCCCAAACTGGAGAAATTTTAAATTC
Source organism: Paenisporosarcina quisquiliarum (assembly GCF_043641925.1). Taxonomy (GTDB): domain Bacteria; phylum Bacillota; class Bacilli; order Bacillales_A; family Planococcaceae; genus Paenisporosarcina; species Paenisporosarcina quisquiliarum_A. Next base: position 10,795 of record NZ_JBHZRU010000028.1, on the reverse strand, counting down.
GTATAATCAAATCCATGAAGCTAAACCTAGTGAAGGCGTCACTTCACCAACAGGTACAAATACAGTAGGAACTGGTAAAGGTGTGTTAGGAGATTCTAAATCGTTTAATACCGTAACAAATAGTAATGGATCATATTTAGTGGATCGCACGCGAGGAAATGGTATTTTTACATATGATGCAAAAAACCGGACTCGTACGCCAGGAACATTATGGTTAGATGCAGATAACGTATATAATGCAGCTTACGATGGTGCTGCTGTTGATGCTCATGCGTATGCGGCACAAACCTATGATTATTATAAAGATGTACATGCACGTAATAGTTATGATGGAAATGGGGCACAACTAATCTCAACTGTGCATTATGGACGTAATTACAATAATGCATTTTGGAGCGGGTCTCAAATGGTTTATGGAGATGGCGATGGTTCAACATTCATCCCGTTATCTGGGGCACTTGATGTAATCGCTCATGAATTAACACATGCAGTTACAGATACAACAGCAGACCTGATTTATCAAAATGAATCTGGGGCTATCAATGAGTCCATGTCTGATATTTTTGGTACATTAGTTGAATACCATTTTAATAACAATCCAGATTGGCAGATTGGTGAAGACATCTACACACCATCAACTGCTGGCGATGCGCTTCGTTCAATGGCTGACCCAACTGAAAGTGGCGATCCAGATCATTACTCAAATCGTTATATCGGAACATCAGATAACGGTGGGGTTCACTGGAACAGTGGTATCAGTAACAAAGCTGCTTACTTATTATCAAATGGTGGAACACACTACGGTGTAAGTGTAGCTGGAATTGGTAACGACAAAACAGGGAAGATATTCTATCGTACTTTAACTCAATATTTAACTCCAAACTCTACATTCAGTCAGTATCGTGCAGCATCTGTTCAAGCGGCAACGGATTTATACGGAGCTAGTAGTGCTGAAATGACGAGTGTGAAAGCGGCATTTAGTGCAGTAGGTGTAAATTAAAGAAGCGATATGGATTATTACGTATAAGTTTACGAATATAGGTATCTACATACAGCTTGCACCATTTTTGGTGCAAGCTGTATTCAACTGTAGACTATGAAAACAGTATCCATGTATAAAAATTGATTTCCTTCGCGACGGCTTCAAGCACGTGGAATAGTTTTAGTAGGAAAGTGGTTGGCTATTTCTGAAGACTCCTGCGGAAAAACGAAACACGCTAGACCCCACAGGCAACGAATTGTGCACAATTCGTTTGCGACGAGTAACCGCAGGAGCATAGGTTTTTAATAGCCGAGGAGGCTGGCGTTTCGTCCGCGGAAAGCGAAAGAAATAGCCGACCACCTTCATTTTCAGACACCATTTTTAGTTCAACCTGTATTTTTCAAAAGTGAATAGGTGCTTGCCAAATGTCACATCCTGTAGTAAAGTATGTTTAATTTCACATATGAAACGATGATGGGAAGTAGTAACAAGCTCTGTTTTTTCTAGAGAGCCGGCGGGTGGTGCAAGCCGGTAAAAACACTTGTGAATCCGTCCTGGAGTTGCGCAACTGAACGAATAGTAAGTTGTAGCCGGTTGAAAAGCCGTTATGAAACAAGTGGATTTGTTTGTAATGAACAAGTCAATCAGGGTGGCAACGCGGGTAGCTCTCGTCCCTTTCCAAGGGGATGGAGGGCTTTTTTTGTTGTCTAAAAGTCTTATTCCACTTTCCATCATCACCATTCAAAGGAGGAAAAAACATGTTAGATGTAAAACGCGTCAGAGATAATTATGAAGAAGTCAAAGCAAAATTAGAAAAGCGTGGCGAAGACCTCGGGAATTTCGATCAGTTTGCCGAGTTAGATGGGAAACGTCGTGAATTAATCGGTAAAGCAGAAGTGTTAAAAGCAGAACGTAATGAAGTATCAGGTCAAATTGCTACAATGAAACGTAATAAAGAAAATGCTGATGATTTAATTGTTCGTATGCGTGAAGTAGGCGACGAAATTAAAGTGATTGATGATGAGCTTCGAGAAGTAGAGGCGAAGTTTGAGGATATGATGATGCGTCTTCCTAATATTCCACATGAAAGTGTTCCAGTTGGCGAAACGGAAGACGATAATGTTGAAGACCGTAAATGGGGAGAAATTCGTGAATTTGATTTTGAGCCAAAACCGCATTGGGATATTGCGACAGACTTAAATATTATTGATTTTGAACGTGCAGCAAAAACAACAGGTAGCCGTTTCTTATTTTACCGTGGACTCGGTGCACGTTTAGAGCGAGCGTTGATGAACTTTATGATCGACCTTCATACAGAAGAGCATGGTTATGAAGAAATGCTACCACCTTACTTAGCGAACCGTGCGAGTTTAACGGGTACTGGTCAATTGCCTAAATTTGAAGAAGATGCATTCTTAATTGAAAAAGAAGATTTCTTCTTGATTCCAACATCAGAAGTAACGGTTACAAATTTCTATCGTGATGAAATTTTAACGAATGATATGTTGCCACAAGGGTTTGCTGCATATAGTGCATGTTTCCGTTCTGAAGCGGGATCTGCAGGTCGCGATACGCGTGGGTTGATTCGCCAGCATCAATTTAACAAAGTCGAATTGGTTCGTTTTGTTAGCCCAGATGATTCTTATAACGAGTTGGAGAAGTTAACTGGACATGCTGAAAAAGTTCTTCAATTATTGGGACTGCCATACCGCGTTCTGAAAATGTGTACAGCTGATTTAGGATTTACGGCTGCGAAAAAATACGATATAGAAGTATGGATTCCGGCGCAAGGTGTATACCGTGAGATTTCTTCTTGCAGTAACTTTGAAGATTTCCAAGCTCGTCGTGCGAATATTCGTTTCCGTCGCGAAGCGGGTGGAAAACCAGAATTCGTTCATACATTAAACGGAAGTGGTTTAGCGCTTGGTCGTACGGTAGCTGCTATTTTGGAAAACTTCCAACAAGAAGATGGATCTGTTATCATTCCTGAAGTTTTACGTCCATATATGGGTGGAAAAAAAGTCATTGCAAAAAAATAGACTTTAGTTAGCAGAACAACTTTAAAAAATTGAAATGAAAAAACCAGAAATGATCCGATTATCGGTTTCGTTTCTGGTTCTTTTTTTGTTCGCGTAATTGACGGAAGAAAGTGGTTAGAATTCCGCCACATTCGTCAGCAAGAACACCTTCTGTTACTTCGCATTCATGGTTAAAGCGCTCATCATTCAGTAAACGGTAAAGTGAGTCTACGCATCCTGCCTTTGCATCACGTGCACCGTACACTACATGCGGAATACGCGATTGTAAAATAGCTCCCGCACACATAGGGCAAGGCTCAAGCGTGACATAAAGCGTGGTTTCTTCTAAACGCCAGCTTCCTATTTTTTGACACGCCTCTTGAATCGCGATCAATTCTGCGTGTGTCGTTGCATTTTGCGTGGTTTCTCTTAAATTATGAGCACGCGCTATTATTTCTCCCTTATAGGTAATAATAGCTCCGATTGGGACTTCACCTAACATCGCAGCTTTATCAGCTTCTATTAAAGCTTCTCGCATATAATGGCGATTTGTTTCCATTGCATCCATTCGTCATCGCTCCTTGTGTTTAGTGTAGCATGTTTTATTCACCTGTCGCATATCGTAAGTGAGATGTTGTAAAGGAGGATACTCATGATTTATGTTGTGAAGTCCGGAGATAGCCTGTACTCAATCGCCAATCGATTTAATGTAAATGCCGCTAATTTAGCTACTTTAAATGAACTTGAAGATCCGGATGTGTTAGTCATTGGTCAGACACTCGTCATTCCAGGTGCGCCTGATCCTTCTCGGCCCACCATTGAATCAAATGCATATGTGGAATGGTATACGGAACGCCCAGCACAAAGCTTATTGGACGAAGTTAAAAAGCGTGGTCCATTGCTTACGTATATGATGCCTTTCTCATATGATGTGAAACGTGATGGTTCATTAACCCCGTTAAATTGGAACGGACTCGAACAGATTGCTGCGGATGAAAATATCATTGCTGCCATTGTTATTTCTAATATTGAAGATGGTGCATTCAGTGATACGCTCGCCCAAGCGATATTTGCTGATCCTGCCATTCAAGACAAACTGATTCAAAATATTTTAGCCGAAGCTAAGGCGAAAAATGCGAAAGACATTCATGTCGACTTTGAATATTTACGCAAAGAAGATCGACAAGCGTACGTTGATTTTTTAAAGAAATTAAAAGAGGCTGCGAAAGGCTTGGCATTATCTGTCGCACTAGCGCCTAAAACATCTGCAACTCAAGTTGGTAAATGGTATGAAGGTCATGATTATAAGCAAATTGGTGAGGTAGCTGATTTCGTTGTTATTATGACGTATGAATGGGGATACAGTGGTGGACCACCGATGGCCGTTTCGCCAATTGGTCCAGTTCGAGAAGTTCTCACTTATGCCTTAACAGAAATACCAGGGAATAAAATTATGATGGGGCAAAATTTGTATGGCTATGATTGGACGTTGCCTTTTAAAGTAGGTAACCCGAACGCTAGAGCTCTGAGTCCAAAACAAGCAATTGAATTGGCAAGAGAAAGAAACGCAGCTATTTCTTACGATACAACATCCCAAGCACCATACTTTAACTATTGGTTAGATGGCAAAGAACATGTTGTTTGGTTTGAAGACGCAAGGTCTATAAACGCTAAGTTTGAGTTAATCAAAGAGTTAGGGTTACGAGGTATAAGCTACTGGCATATCGGTTTCCCATTCCCTCAAAACTGGCTTTTATTAAACGAATTGTTTCAAGTGAAAAAGGTGCAGAGCTAAATCACTTTTCCTCTTTGGAAAAGTAGATTTTGGCTCTGTTTTTCATTTTCTTGCTATGTTAGAATTAAAAGCACTGATTGATATTGAACAATAAGTAAAATTTCAATAGGATAAATCCACACTTTGTGAAGTTCCGATTGAATACCTCTATTAAAGGAGATATCTGATGCCGATCCCATTTATCACAGTCGAAGGTCCGATTGGCGTTGGAAAAACATCGCTATCAAAAGCCATCGCTGATACGAATAATTTTCATCTGTTAAAAGAAATTGTGGATGAAAATCCGTTTTTGAATAAATTCTATGAAGATATTGAAGAGTGGAGCTTCCAAACGGAAATGTTTTTCCTTTGTAATCGTTACAAGCAGTTAAGTGACATTCAAAAAAAATACATATCGAAACAACAACCCGTTGTAGCTGATTATCACATCTTCAAAAACCTTATTTTTGCAAAACGTACGTTACAACCTGAGGAATATGTAAAGTATGAAACCATATACCGAACGTTAACTCATGATATGCCAAAGCCGAACATGGTCATTTATTTGCATGCAAGCTTAGACACATTGATGAAGCGCATTGCGTTACGTGGTCGTGAATTTGAAAAAATGATATCGGCCGAATACATGGAACAGTTATCTGCTGATTATCATACGTTCATTCAGCATTTTGAAGAAACACATCCTGAAATACCAGTTCTTCGTTTTAATGGAGACGAAATCGATTTTGTTCAAAACGAAAGTGATTTGACATGGATTTTAGATCAAGTACAAGAAACGTTAGAAAAAAGGAGTCTCCAAGTATGAACTTACGCGAAAAATATGGTATCCCTAAAAATGCTGTCATCACGATAGCCGGTACAGTAGGTGTTGGTAAATCAACAATGACGAAAGCTTTGGCAGATGCATTACAATTCCGCACATCATTTGAAAAAGTAGATGCTAATCCATACTTAGATCGATTTTATGATGATTTTGAAAAATGGAGTTTTCATCTGCAGATCTATTTCCTAGCAGAACGCTTTAAAGAACAAAAACGTATCTTTGAATTCGGTGGAGGATTTATTCAAGATCGATCAATTTACGAAGATACAGGCATTTTCGCAAAAATGCATATGGAAAAAGGAACGATGAATCTAACCGATTACGAGACGTATACAAGCTTGTTTGATGCAATGGTTATGACACCTTATTTCCCACATCCAGATTTATTGATTTATTTAGATGGTTCAATCGAAGACATATTAGGCCGTATTCAAGAGCGTGGACGTCCTATGGAACAACAGACGCCGGTTGAATATTGGTATGAAATGCACGAGCGCTATGAAAACTGGATTAATTCATTCAATGCATGTCCAGTATTGCGTTTAAACATTAATGATTATGATTTAATGAAAAATCCCGACACGGTAGAAGCAGTTGTTGAGCGTGTTGGCCATTTTATCCAACAAACATCTTTATTACGTAAATAGTAGGACAAGCCTTCAGGCTGTAAAACAAACTCTTTTTATACGTTTGTTTTACAGTCTGTTTTTGTTTTTAATGAATATCACTTATTTCTTAGATGAATTGCTCGAGTAAGGATACTTCTTTCCGTTTCAATGGAACGGCTATATTAGAAGGATGCATGATCTAATTAGTTGATTAATGGCTATCATTTCCGCTTTGCGCGGACAGAATTTCAGCCAACTATCACTTAATAAACAACAAAAAGTCCATAACAAAAAAGACGACTCCTAGGAGTCGCCTTCATAATATTCTGATTAGTTATGTTAGAAGAAAATTCGTTACCTAAGCAACGAATACAATCTCCATATATATGCGCGTGTTTGTTGAAAGTATGGAGGAGGAAGAGGGATTCGAACCCCCGCGGGATTTGACTCCCCTGTCGGTTTTCAAGACCGATCCCTTCAGCCGGACTTGGGTATTCCTCCGTGTCAACAAAATATAATTTATCATGTACAAAAAACAAAGTCAACAAAAATAGCAAAAAAAATTATTGTTTTATTATTTTGTTTTTTCTTACAAAAAGCATAGTGATTATTCGCTATTAGTATTTCTCCACTAAGCACGCTTTTTTCTCATAAGAATCTCATTTCCTAAAAGTACCGTTTATATATTCATAGTAACCGATTGATTTTTTCATTTGAAATCGTTATACTAGTAAATGCCGTGCTAGGTGGGAAGGTAGCGGTGTCTTGTAACTCGCAATCCGCTCTAGCGAGACTGAACTCCTTCTCGAGGCTGTTTATATGTAGGGTCTGACTTTTGCACGTAGTGTTGACGTCTGGGTCCTGCGCAATGGGTGTCCATGAATCAGGTCAGGTCCGGAAGGAAGCAGCCTTAAGTGGTTTTACTCATGTGCCGCAGGGTCGCCTAAACTGAGCTAACGACAGAGGTTCCGCTTATGTATTCCAGTCGAAGGAAGGTGCACGGTATACATACTTCCATTCAGGTGTTTGTTCGCAATGCGAACAAGCGCCTTTTTTCATTCCTTAAAAACGTAATTTTCATCTTCATGAAATGGGAAGAACAGGTTAGATATGATATACTAAAAGGACTGTTTAAAATCATTTAATAAGGGGAGAAATCAGTTGGCGTATCAAGCTTTTTATCGTGTCTACCGCCCGCAATCTTTTGCGGAGATGTCAGGCCAAGCACATATAAAACAAACCCTTCAAAATGCTCTCCTTCATAATAAAACAACGCACGCGTATTTGTTTTCAGGTCCAAGGGGAACAGGAAAAACGAGTGCGGCCAAAATATTTGCGAAAGCACTAAACTGTGAACGGGCACCGATTTCTGAACCATGTAATGAATGTGATTCATGTACGAGTATTACAAATGGGTCAAACACAGATGTCATCGAATTTGATGCAGCTTCGAATTCACGTGTTGAAGAAATTCGAGATGTCATTGAAAAAGTACGCTTTGCACCTGCAAATTCTCGTTTCAAAGTATATATCATTGATGAAGTCCATATGTTATCTAACAGTGCGTTCAATGCCTTATTAAAAACACTAGAAGAACCACCCGAACATGTGGTATTCATTCTTGCAACAACTGAACCTCATAAACTACCATTGACAATTATTTCCAGATGTCAGCGTTTTGACTTTAAACGAATTACAGCGTCAGACATTGTCGATCGTATGCAAGTCGTGCTTGCAGATTCTAATATCCCTTCAAATGAGCAAGCTTTGAAAGTAATTGCTCAAGCTGCAAGTGGCGGGATGCGAGATGCACTAAGTATGTTAGATCAAGTGGTGTCATTTAGTGGAGAAGAAATGACGGTTAATGATGCTTTGTTGGTCACTGGTTCTATCGGACAAGAAGTGTTTTATCAACTAGCTGAGGCTTTATTAACCAAAGAGGTTGGAAAAGTTTTAATGCTTTTGGAAGAGTTAATGAAAGAAGGAAAAGATCCTGTACGTTTAACAGAGGATATGATTACGTTTTTCCGAGATCTCTTGTTAATGAATACAGCACCGGATTTAGATGAATTGTTGGAACTAGCGTCTGCAGAAGTGAAATTTAAAGAACTTGCAGAACAGTTTTCGTTAGAAAAGTTATATCAATTCATTGAAATCCTTTCAGCAACACAACAAGAGATGCGATTTTCAAATCACGCAAAAGTGTATTTAGAAACAGCTTTATTGAAAATGTCTCAAGTGAAGGACGGGGCAGTCACTTCCCATTCAGTCGATTTAACACCTTTTGAGGAGAAAATCGAACAACTTGAAAGAACAGTAATTGCTCTGGAACAACAAGTGCGACAAGGACTTTCTGGAAATGCCGGGGCAGCGCAACAAGCGACTGAACCTCAAAAACGTCAGCGACCGAAATCCCAATCAGGTTATAAAGTACCGACTGGCCGAATTGCTGAAGTATTAAAGACAGCAACAAAAGACGATATTCAGTTAATCAAAACCCACTGGGCAACGATTATGAACCAATTGCAAAAATCACACGCTGCTTTATTGAATGAAGCAGAACCTGTAGCCGCATCTGGAAGAGCTTTTGTGTTAAAATTTAAGTATGATATTCATTGCCAAATGGCGGCGGATAATCAAACCTTCTCAAGCAGCTTTACTCAGATTCTTCTTAACTTAACGGGGAATTCATATGAAGTATTGTTTGTACCTGAAGAAGAGTGGATGAAAATCCGTGAAGATTTTATTCGTCAAAATGGCTTGAAGCCGACTACGCCTGAATCTTCTGATGTTGAGCAAGCCGCTGACGAAATGATGAGTTTTATGCAAGCGGAGGAAAGAGCTTCAGAAGATCCATTGATTGTAGAGGCTGAAAAACTGTTTGGTAAAGAATTTGTAGAAATACATGATGACTAAGGAGGAATTTTAAATGCGCGGAATGGGAAATATGCAAGGTATGATGAAGCAAATGCAAAAAATGCAAAAACAAATGGCTGAGGCTCAAGAAGAATTAGGAACACAACGCTTTGAAGGTGTAGCTGGAGGCGGAATGGTTAAAGTAACAGTTTCAGGGCATAAAGAGGTATTAGAAGTAGCTCTTGATGAATCTGTTGTTGATCCAGAAGATGTTGAAATGTTACAAGATTTAATCGTCATCGCTACGAACGAAGCAATGAAAAAAGCTGAAGAAACAACGAACTCCACGATGGGACAATTCACGAAGGGATTGAACCTCCCTGGCATGTTCTAGGAGGAAACCATATGCACTATCCTGAACCAATATCAAAACTCATTGATAGTTTTATGAAATTGCCAGGTATCGGGCCGAAAACTGCGGCCCGTCTGGCGTTTTTTGTTTTAGGTATGAAAGAAGATACCGTTCTCGACTTTGCAAAGGCTTTAGTTGATGCAAAACGAAATTTGAGTTATTGCACCATTTGCGGACATATCACAGATACGGATCCTTGCCGAATCTGCCAAGATAAGCAACGTGATGACACAATTATTTGTGTAGTCCAAGACCCTAAAGACGTGATAGCTTTGGAAAAAATGCGAGATTATCACGGATTGTACCACGTTCTACACGGCGCCATTTCTCCAATGGACGGAATAGGTCCTGAAGACATTAACGTGCCACCCTTATTAAAAAGGTTGCAGGATGAGAGAGTGCAAGAATTGATATTAGCAACGAACCCTACTATAGAAGGGGAAGCCACTGCTATGTATATTTCAAGGCTTGTTAAACCATCCGGCATTCGCACTACACGCATTGCCCATGGCTTACCCATCGGTGGAGATTTAGAGTACGCAGATGAAGTGACCTTGTCAAAAGCGTTAGAAGGTAGACGCGAGTTGTAAAGAGGAGGGCATTGCGTAAAATGTTTTTTCGAAAAGGGAAACTTAAAAAAGAATTCGATGAAAACCTAATTCGATTAATAAGAGAGACAAATGAAGATTGGAAGAACGCTCAAGTCATCGAAGACTTTCTAGATGACTACGATCTGTCCGTCATTGCTCAACGAAAAATTGCAGAGAGTAAACATTTCTTTCTATTTAAAGAAGCGAAGATTCGAAAGATACTTTTAAAATGAAGCATATGTTATACCAATCTCTTCATATATTAGTGGACAACTAATAGGAAGGTGGAAAGCGATATGAAACTCGCTCTTTATGTGATTGGTATAATATTACTTCTTTTTTTATTTTTGAATAAACAATCGAAAGTCAAAGTAATTGAACTTTTTTCGATTTGGTGGTTTAGAATTGCAATGGCATTCGTTGTATTGTTTGGAATTCACGTCATCTCTGGGTTCTTCGGCTTTTATGTGCCGGTAAACATCCTTTCAGGACTAATGATTGCGACGCTTGGAATCCCAGGAATATTAAGTGTATTGTTGATTTCTTATGTTTTATAACTTATTTCAAATAATGTATTGACTTTGTTTAATACATAGCGTAATATAATAAAGGTCGCTAAGGTGCGATGCAAAACATGAACCTTGAAAACTGAACAGCAAAACGTCAACGAAATATAGCGATGATCGCTTAGGCGATCGGAGCAAAAACGTT
>NZ_JBHZRU010000027.1:0-22322 GCF_043641925.1 Paenisporosarcina quisquiliarum | reverse complement strand
AAGTATAAAAAAATAGGATATCACGTTGGATGAGGTGAAGTGATTTTCACTCCACCCCAACATTTGACGGAGAACCTATTTTTGTGTTTTATTTTGTTTTTTGTCAGCGTAGTTCCAAATGTAATAAGTGACCCAAAATATCAGTACTGAAATAATTGAATATGGCTTTAAATCGGTTGGTAAAAACAGAATTAGGAGAATAGCTAATAATAAAAAAGGCGGCATGAGAATCCAGTACTTTTTGTTTTTAAACATATGCATCTCCTTTTCATTTTTTGCTTTTTTGAATTTTAAACACTTGTACTCTATGCTTTTTTGTTGTAAATATTTTTAGCATAATGAAATGTGGCAATAGTAGTTGAAAATGACAAGATAAAGACGAATAAATAGCCAAATAAACTTATGAGCATGTTCTCCACTGGCGCGTTATAAAAATACAGTATACCGAGTAATTTATGAAAAATGGCAAAGTTACCTAAGAAGTTAATTATCTGTAGTACAAATAATATAGTGAATACCCCCAATAAAAGAACGACTATTTCGTAATTGAAATAGCCGTTTTTTCTATATCTAAAAAAACACTGTTCTATAAACCTCCGCTACTATTTACGTTGTTATGCGTATTTGCATCTCTAAAAGCAGCATCAGAGCTCTTGCCCTTTGGAGGAGCTTTGATTTCTTTAAAACTTTTGTTTTTAATATCATACAAAATGCCGAATACAACTAAACCAATTGGGGTTAAAATGAGAAACCAAATCATTATTAACACTCCATTCTTATTTAAATTTGCATAAGTTACATATTTACGTGAATATGCCGTTAAGCAGTACAAACAAAGGTAGTATATTTCCTTTCATTTATATGCAGAGCCACTCTGTATAACCCACCGAGATAGTATAAGCTTCCAAAATTCAATTAGTCCGTGTCTAATACTAATTCAATACTACCCCTAAAAATTCCTCCTTTTCCCATAAAGTTAAGTTAAATCCATAAGACTGGGTAATGAACAACGATTGTTTCCTTGATCGCCATGTTAGAAAAGCAATCAGGAAAACCTGTTGAATTGGGACAACAAAGATTATAAGGAGAAAGCGTATAGAAAAAAACTCTAAGACCTATTCTAGGAACAAAGAAAAAATGGGGAGGTGTCCCATGTTTAATAAAAACTTTAAAAATATGTTCAAGAAAAAAGAGTCGAAGCAAGAAGCTCGTTCTGACTCTGAAAGTCTAAAACCAAAGTCTAAAAATATTAATTCACATGATAAAAAAATAATCTCGGCTGATAAAGATGAATTTATTTCTGTTATCAAAAAGGAGTCGAATAACCCATCTGATTTAAAAACTAAATTTATCACTGAGGACTTTACTCTTTTCTACATAGAAAATTTGGTAGATAGCCGAGTTCTTAATAAACACATTCTTCCGGTTGTGCTTAATAACCCAAGTTCATCTCCATCCGAGCTGAAATTCCAATTACAAATACCTGAAGTGAATATGACAGAGAAGTTGGATTTAGCCATACTCGAACTGTTTAGTGGAACAGCTCTCATTCATAAAAATGGGCATCCAACTGTTTTATTGGCAAAAATTAATACAAGAGACTCTCGTTCATTATCTGCACCAGAAAATGAATCTCAAGTAATCGGTTCTCAAGTCGGATTCAACGAAAGCCTATCTACGAATGAATCTCTGGTTAGACGCTATATTCGAACACCGGATATGTATATTGAAAAACTCTCTGTTGGCAAAATTTCCAATACAACTGTTTCCATTCTATATCTCAAAAGCATTGCCTCGGAGGAAATGGTTCAAACACTTCGGCAAAGAATAACCGATTTAAAGATTGACGCATTACTGGATAGTTCCTTTCTAGCGGAAATGATAGACGATAATTCGTTATCTCCTTTTCCACAGATGCTTTTAACTGAAAGACCTGACCGGTTTTGTGATGGTCTAATAAATGGAAAGTTGGGGATTCTTGTAGATGGAAGCTCGATGGCCATTGTTTGCCCGCATTCATTTATCGAGTTTTTCCAAAGTAGAGAGGACCAAAATCTTAGGTGGCCAATTGCCTCGTTTCTAAGATTATTACGATTTGGTGCCGTTTTTTTATCAGTCTATTTAACACCTTTATATGTAGCTGCATTGACCTTTCATTATGAGGTGATTCCTCAATCCCTACTAGTTCCATTAAGTGAATCAAGGGCGTTAGTTCCTTTTCCACCGATAATTGAGGCATTACTACTAGAACTCATCATTGAGTTACTTAGAGAAGCTGGAGCTCGATTACCAACCAAAGTAGGTCAGACTATTGGTATCGTAGGCGGTATTGTCATTGGGACTGCTGCTGTTCAGGCAGGTATTACGAGTAATATTTTAATCATTATTGTGGCTTTAAGTGCACTTGCATCCTTTACAACACCAAGTTATATGATGGGGAATGTTATTCGTGCCATTCGATTTCCTATTATCATTCTTGCAGGCTTTTGGGGATTTTATGGCATAATGCTTGGATTCTGTTTTTTACTCGTTCACTTAATTAAACAATCAAGTTTAGGTACGCCTTATACTGCACCATTTTATCCACCTCGATTGGTTGATTGGCGGGACAGTATTATCAGATTGCCTCTGACATTAACTAATTTAAGACCTACAAGTTCAAGAGCTAAAAAAAGAAAGAAATTTGAATCAGAACCGATCAATCCAGAAAAAAGTTGAACTGAAGGTGTTTTGATGAAAAATGTGATTCACGTAAAACCCCAACATATGATAAATGCTTTCCTAGTCTTTTTCGTTGTTCACACAACACAAATTGGTGTTGGCATTCACGGATTTCAGCGAATCATTTACCAAGAAGCTAAACAGGATGCATGGATTTCCGTACTTGTGATTGGACTTGCTTCACATGTCATTGCAATAATCATGATAAAAACGTTGGAGATGTATGATTCGCACGATTTATATGGAATTAATCGCGAAGTTTTTGGTGCATGGATTGGAAATTTTATAAACGTCATCTACGTCTTTTACTGCTCGGTAGCATTTTTCTCAGTATTGAGAAACTATATAGAAGTGATTCAAACATGGATTTTTCCGTTACTAAGTACATGGTTTATTTCGGCAACCCTATTACTACTCGTAATTTATACTTTTTTAGGCGGTTTACGAGTAATTGTAGGTGTAGCCTTCTTTAGTTTTGTATTGTCATTTTGGCTCATTATATTTCTGGTATTTCCACTTCAATATTCAGATCCACAAAGTCTGTTTCCAATACTAGAAAGTGAATTCATTGATATATTGAAAGGTGCAAAAGCGATGACCTTTACGATTATAGGATTTGAAATCTTGTATATTATTTTTCCTTTTGTGAAGGAAAAGAAGAAAATTGCAAAGCCTGTTCATTATGGTTTACTAGTCACTACTCTGATGTATCTAGCCGTTATTATTGTTTCACTGACCTACTTTAGTGGTGAACAGTTAAGTAAAACCATTTGGGCAACATTATCTCTGTTTAGTATTGTTCGATTTCCATTTATAGAGCGTTTTGAATTCTTAGCAATCTGTTTTTGGATGATGATTATTTTGCCTAACCTATGCCTATATGTATGGGCAGCACACAGGGGATTGAAGGGTATGATCAATATCAGTGCAAAAAAATTTATATGGGTATTTTCAATCATTGTTCTACTTCTAACAATTTCTATTAAGTCCCGCATTCAAATAAACGCCGTAAATAATATTTTTGCGCAAGTAGCATTCTATGTCGTATTTATCTATCCGTTAGTCCTTTATGTACTTGCACTGGTTAAGAAAAAACTCACGTCTCAACGGAGGCTAACATAATGCGTATGACTAAACTTGGCATTTTAATTCTATCCTTCACTTTGCTTATAGGTGGGTGTGCTGAACAGAAACTTTTAGAGAAAATTGGATTGATCACTTTGGTTGGCTATGATCTTGATGAGGACAGGAAAGTGTCGACTACCGCTGTCATTCGGCAAGTGGACCCAGAATTTCAAAGTATGGTAACGACTTCTACGGCTGTAAATGACTCAAGTCAAGGAGCACTGACAGAAATAAACCGTAAAACGACGAAAAAATTAATGCCGGGACAGATGAGAATTGTTTTATTTGGCGAAGACCTCGCAACTGAAGGCATTGGACATTTTCTAGATACATTATCTAAGAATTCATCAACCAGTAGTGGAATTCTTTTAGCTATGACTCCAGGAAACTTAAAGGACTTACTGGAATATCCATATCAAAATATTAATGATGTTGGACAAGAAATATATAAGCTAATTGAACAAAATGTGCAAAGTGAGCAAGTCACATCTTCGACTTTACATGAAGTTGCCCAAGACTATTATTCAATTGGAAGAGATATTATTATGCCAATCATCATGAGAAAAGGTGAAGTAATCGAGGTTTCAAACGTGGCATTATTTAATAAAGATAAATTAGTTGGGCAACTCCCTGCAAAAGACAGTTTTTATTTGTTATTAACTAGAGGGAAGTTTAAATCTGGTAAATTTGAAACTTCTATTCCAGGGGACATATTCTCTTCTGATCGATCTAATTCCACGGAAACTGTTGCTGTTGTTCTTGATGCAATCACGTCAACAAAGAAATTGAAATTAACTGATCAAACGGTACCGGAATTTGATTTACATATTGATTTAGATGCGAGAATACTCGAAGTAGATGCAGAAGTGGATTTTGATAATCCTAAAGAAGTCGAAAAACTCGAAAAAGCGATCAATCAAAGTCTGGCGGAAGAACTAAAATCCATATTGGACTATTGTCAGGAAATTAATTCAGATGTTTTTGGACTGGGTGAACAATATCGAAGTCAAGTCCGCAACTCAAACCTTACGCATGAAAGTTGGCATGCCATGTATCCAACCGCAAAAGTTAATATTAGAGTAAATTTTAAAATACTTCGTAGTGGTGTTTTTGAATAACGTTTGTTCAATGAATAGGGAAGGTTTAGCAATATAAACCGATAGACTTTCTTTGTGTTGAAGCTGGTATTTTTTCTTTTAAATCGTGGGCTTCCTTCTCTTTCAGTTTTTCTACAGCCAGAAGCTCAATTTGTATTGAGCTCCTTTTTTATTTACGAAGATTTTTCATGCGTTGGTGTAACAAACCATCTGACTGTTCATTTTCTCCAGTAACAAATTCCGTCATATACGTTGTTAAATATTTGCCAAAATTGTTTTTGGTTTTAATTAATAGCTCATCAACATAATAAGAACCTTTTTCTAAGTTATCTAAGAACAGGACTGATAGGGATGCGTAAACACCGCAAGCGACTTGATAGTATGTTGCATTTGTCTTGTACTCTGAATAGATGGATTGATTACTTAAGACGTTATACATATACCGTTCCTTGTCAGGGTAAACGAGGAGTACACCAACTAAATCCTCCCCATTTAAAGGAGCTTCATTAGGATCGAGAACCTTCATCTCATGGTTCCATAGTTTATCTACATCATTTATATTTTCTCGGATTAAATTAGTCGTATGCTCATTGACCTTATACAGAAATCCGCCTTCCATGTTGTATTTCTTACAAAGTGTATAAACTTCCTCGTGGGGCAATAAACAGCCATCAAACTCTATATCTCCTAGCTTTACTTTAAATTCCAGATCATACACTTTCTCATAAAAAAAGAGGGGTGTGTGGTGCTGCATAAACATCGGAAAACTCAAGATAGCTTCGTCAAGAAAACACTCTGGTGACCAAGTCGTATAAATGGTATCTTTTTTAGCGATTTTTGGATTTTTGTAAAATGAATTATCATGCTCCACAATATAGCAACCAATAGGCTTGTTTTCAGGTGAATCAGTCTTAAGTAATTCGTGTACCATCCACTGGACCACTCCTGGGTTCATTCCAGAACCGATTATGGCGGTTAGATTTGAAAAGTTGTCTTTGTACTTTTCAAGGTGCCTAAATCGCTCAATCAAACCAAATCCCTCATATAACTCTTCATTCTCATCAATCATCGTGTTTTCTAATGCTGTGTTCACATAACTGATTCCTAACTCATCACAGCATTTCATCATTTCAACCGTGTCCGCCCAAGAAAGGTCAATAACAACATCAGTTTGACTCGTTTTTAGGTGTTCTTTAAATCGCTTCGTTTCTTTCAAATCAAATGTATGCAAGATAAACTGATCTTTTAACTGTGGGAATAATTGTGAATAGGTAAAAGCATCTTTTTGTTCATAATCAATCAAATGAATCTCATTTACTCATAATGTGATGAAGTGGATCGTTCTGATTTATTGCAGATTTATTTAAAATAGAGAGAATGCCGTTAGCAACTCCGCCAGCACTACCAAGAATGGTAATTACATGATGTTGTTTTTTCAAACCAAAACCCCATTTAGTTTTATTCATAACCTATGTAATTCGAGAGGAATGGTCTAGGTGTGGCGGAATAAAACTCGTCAACATATTGACATGTGTAATCAAGTGTTTACATTCACACAAATGAGGAAAATAAAGGTATAATGAGGATGCTAGTTTTATAGTTTGAATATTCTTTTAATTAAAGGAGGAATTGGATGGTTTCAGCAACTTGGAATTGGTTATGGGACAAACATGACGAAGTGAAGGATATGTTAAGATTTTTCACGAGTACAAATGATTCAAATATGGCGAAGGGTATTCGTAATGAAGATCTTTCTGGGCACGAGGACCCTGGAGATAACCGTAGTTATACCAAGTCTCAGTTGACCGGATTAATTTTAGGACCGTTACTATTTGCGTTAATAATGTTGTTTTTTACACCGGATGGCTTGTCTCCAGAGGCAAAAGGGGTATTGGCATCAACAGTTTGGATTGCAACTTGGTGGATTACAGAAGCAATTCCGATTCCGGCTACTTCTCTTTTACCGATTCTATTATTCCCTTTAACAGGAGCGCTTGAAGTAAAAGCGGTTACATCTGCTTATGGAGACGAAACCATTTTCTTATTTATGGGCGGTTTTATGATTGCCTTAGCTATGGAAAAATGGAATTTACATAAACGAATTGCACTAACGATTATATCAGCCATAGGAACGAATACGGATCGAATCATACTTGGGTTTATGGTAGCTACTGGATTCTTGTCTATGTGGATTTCAAATACTGCAACCGCCATGATGATGGTGCCAATTGGGTTAGCTATTATTTATCAAGTACAAGAGGCTCTGAAAGACGACCCTACGATAGACACCACCAAAGAAAATTTCGGTTTTGGTAAGGCTTTAATGCTTGGGATTGCCTATTCAGCTTCTCTTGGTGGAATTGCAACATTAATCGGAACACCTCCGAATACGTTGCTTGCTGGGGCAGTAAATAAGTTATACGGAATTGAAATCTCGTTTGCGCAATGGATGTTGTTTGGAGTTCCGCTTGCGTGGATCTTCATTATCATTGCTTGGGTTTATTTAGTGAAAGTTGCGTATCCACTCAAACTCAAACAGCTGCCAGGTGGACAAGCGGTCATGCGTAAAGAGAAAGAAAAATTGGGTAGTGCCTCTTATGAGGAGAAAATTGTTTTTATCATATTTGTTTTAGCAGCTCTTGCATGGATCACAAGAACATTTTTATTAGTACAATTCTTACCTTCTTTAACAGATGCGATGGTTGGATTAACAGCAGCATTACTGTTGTTTATTATTCCCGCTAAAACAAGAAAAGGCGATCATCTGCTTGACTGGAATACTGCTGTTAAGTTGCCTTGGGGAATTCTTTTACTATTTGGTGGGGGTCTAGCGATTGCTGCTGGATTTACTGCCTCAGGATTATCTGAATGGGTTGGTTCCCAATTGACTGCACTTCAAGGTATTCCTGTCTTAGTGGTCATTTTAATCGTTACAGCATTTGTGATTTTCTTGACTGAAATTACAAGTAATACAGCAACTGCATCTATGATGTATCCAATAATGGCATCATTAGCGGTGGCCCTAGGTATCCATCCATTTGCATTAATGATTGCTGCTGGTCTGGCTGCTTCGTGTGCCTTCATGTTACCAGTTGCAACACCACCAAATGCAGTAGTCTTTGGATCTGGCTATTTACGAATTCCGGATATGGCAAAGGCAGGGTTTGCGCTTAACATTATCGGCATTTTCCTTGTTGGATTATCAATTTATTATTATCTCCCACTTGTGTGGGACATCGATATCTTTACCGTTCCAGAATCAATGAAATAAAAGATGAAAAGAAGCTTCCTGCCATTTAATGCAGGAAGCTTCTTTTATGTGGAACGAGTAAAAAGGCGAGTCGTAAGTAAATATATTACCGGCAACAGAGAAGAGAAGATTACAATCCCAATCCAACCTGTCTGTGTCCAAATGGGACTTAGCAAAGAGCTACCAGCCGCTACTCCGAGATAATAGGAAACGAGATATAAGCTAGCGGCACTCCCTTTATGGTGTGTCGCTTTTTTAGTGACAGTCGCGGCTGTCAAAGAATGGGCGATAAAAAAGCCGAGACACGTGACAGACAATCCAATTGCCATCGTAATCATATTATCAAAAAGAGTAATAAAGGCACCGAGTGAGAGCGTCAGAATCGCAAGTGCACGGATCCTTTCTATACCAAACTGATTCGCTATTTTTCCTGCAAAAGGGGACCCAATAACCCCAAATCCATAAGCGAAAAATAGCAACGAAATTGTATGTAAGGATAAATTAAACGGAGCTTCTTGTAGATGAAAAGGCATAAATGTCCATATTCCTGTGAATGAAAGCTGTAAGACGATTCCGAAACCAAAAATCGGTAATAATTTTGGGTTTTTTAAATGTACAAGAAAACCTTTAATATCTTCTGAAAATCGGAGGTCTTCAGGTTGAAAACGTCTTGATTTTGGTAGCAGGAATAGTAAAACGATTCCAAGCAACATACCAAAAAAACCGAGCAAGGTGAAAGCCATCTGCCATGAGGCTTGATCTGTTATGTAGCCAGTAGCCACCCGACCTATTAAACCGCCGAGTGCATTGCTTGCGATATACAATCCCATAGCAATTCCTAAATACCGTCGATCAATTTCTTCAGCCATATAAGCAATCGCTGCAGCGGGAACACCGGCAAAGGCAAACCCTTGCAAAAATCTTATGAATAAAAGGAAATAAAAAGAATCGACATAGGGAATAAGAAAAAATGGCAAAGCTGCAAAAATCATTGCTAGTTTAATAAACTGCACTCGACCGTATCGATCTGATAGAAAACCTAGAGAGATTAGTCCAATAATTAATCCAATGACCGTAAGTGACATAGACATACTGGAAGTTGCAACAGTGACCCCAAACTCATCAACAAATATAGGTAATAATGGCTGAACCGTATAAAGAGAAGCAAAAATGAATAAAGAAGCTAAGAACAGACCAAACAATATCCGCCAGAAGCCTCGATCTTTTGTTGTATAAGAAGTAGTTGAAATCATCGCGTCACATCGTTTCACTGGAAGTATTTTCTTATAAAGTTTACCTTAACATTGATTTTCTTGCCAGAAACTCTGATTTTAATGTTGATGAATATAACTGGAAACAGACGATTAAACATGCAAGTTCAGGAGATGAAAAAAATTTTAAACTCTCATAATTACGAATCAAACCGTTTAATTGACAATACAAATAAAACAACGTAATATTATCTTTAATTCAAGATATCTTAATTAAACATAATGGAAGTTAACCATAGAAAGAGGTGTTGCAAAGTGGAAAGCAAGTCATTGAAATCATTTATTGTATTAATGAAAGCATCAAAATCAGTTCAAGAATTGATTACAACAGACATTACCTCCTATGACATGCGCACATCTGATTTTGTCATTATGGAAACGCTCTATCATAAAGGGAGACAAACCATTCGCCAAATAGCCGAAGCTGTCTTGATTAAAACAGGTTCGATTACGTACGTCATCGATAAATTAGAAGATAAGGGCTGGCTGACACGAAGTGATTGCAAAGAGGATCGTCGTGTTGTTTATATAGAACTAACTGACGATGGAAAACAGGTAATGGATTCAATTTTTCCGCAGCATCAACTCGTCATTGAAGATATTTTTTCTGAACTGACAGAACAAGAACACGATGTATTGATTGATTTATTAAAAAGAGTAGGGAAAAAAGTGCCCACACAAAAAGGAGTGACAACAAAATGAAACGAACAGCAGGGATTCACCATATAACAGCGATTGTAGGACACCCACAACAAAATGTAGATTTTTACGCAGGAATATTAGGTTTACGAATGGTTAAAAAAACAGTGAACTTCGATGATCCAGGTACGTATCATTTGTACTTTGGTAATGACGGAGGAAAACCAGGAACGATTATCACGTTTTTCCCATGGGCAGATGCTTATCCTGGTGTAATCGGAGATGGGCAAGTAGGAGTGACCTCATATGTTGTGCCTACAGGTGCTTTTCCGTTTTGGGAGAACCGACTAACGAAATTTAATATTGAGTTTTCGAAATCAGAACGTTTCGGTGAAAGATATTTGACGTTTAAAGATACGCACGGCTTACAACTAGAATTAGTTGAGCGAGCAAGTGGGGACCAAAGCTCATGGGCTTTTGGTGAAGTTAAAGCTAATGTTGCTATTAAAGGATTTGGCGGAGCTACTTTGTTTTCAGCTCAACCAGACCAAACAGCTAAATTATTAGTAGATGTGATGGGTCTTGAAAAAATCGCGGAAGAAAATGGCTTGCTGCGATTCAAATCGTATGGCGATATCGGCAATATAATTGATGTGAAATCATCGCCAAGTGGCCGAGGACAAATGGGAGTGGGAACAGTTCACCACATTGCATGGCGTGCTGAAGATGACGCCGATCAGTTAGAGTGGCGTGAACATGTTGGAAATGCTGGATACGGAGTGACACCTGTCCAAGACCGAAATTACTTTAATGCGATTTACTTTAAAGAACGAGGAGAGATTTTATTCGAAATTGCAACGGATCCTCCAGGGTTTGCACACGATGAGTCCGATGGAACAATGGGAACCGAGTTGAAATTACCAACTCAGTATGAACAACATCGAGATGCATTAATGAATGTCTTAATTCCAATCGAAGTTCGAAATTTAGATCATGAAGGGTGAGAAGAAAATGACAATGAGACATCTTTTTCAACAAGGGAATGACCCTACTAGACCTACATTGCTTTTGCTACACGGAACAGGTGGGACAGAGCATGACTTGCTACCATTAGCATCAAAAGTAGATCCGGAAGCGAATGTACTTAGTGTAAGAGGAAATGTGTTAGAAAACGGGATGCCTCGCTTTTTCAAGCGTTTAGCTGAAGGTGTATTTGATGAAGAGGACTTAGTTTTCCGTACAAAAGAATTGAATGACTTTTTAGATCAAGCAGCAACCGAATATGGTTTTGACCGCTACAATATCTACGCAGTGGGCTATTCGAATGGGGCAAATATTGCTGCAAGCTTATTATTCCATTACGAAGATTCATTAAAAGGCGCCATGTTACATCATCCAATGGTTCCGAGAAGAGGAATTGAGTTGCCGGACTTAACAGGGAAACAGGTGTTCATTGGAGCAGGTTCAAATGATCCGATTTGTCCAGCCCAAGAATCTGAAGACTTGAAAGCCTTGTTAGAACAAGCCGGTGCAGAAGTTACGTTGGAATGGGAAACCAATGGCCATCACCTAACGTTTAGTGAAGTGGAAAAAGCTAGTGCGTGGTATCAAAGTAAGTAATATATCGTATGAAACCAATCAGAAAGAGAATTCTCTCTAGCTGGTTGGTTTTTTTGTTGAAATGAAAGTTATGGATAGCGACCGCCGCAATGAAAATCAGCCAACTTTAATTGAGATAGAGAAAAGTATTGTGTCTTATTATTTAGAAGAAAACAATGATGATACGAAGCATATCAAGATTGGCCATTGCATAAACTGTGAGTATTTATAATTGATCCTCGTATGGATGTCTTAATTTAATCCACATTTTTATGAGCATTTTCAACGTTTTTTATTTAAAAGAGATTCCTTAATTATTCAACGTTGATAGCGTTTTCATTCATTAAAATTAATAAAAATGCACAATATTTGTTGTCAGAATTTTATGTGAACGGTGATTTTGTGATATACTTGTTCGATATCTATAGAGAAATCTTTCAAAGATGAAGAGAGAGGGGCGATGTCATGATAAAGACTGGATATCCAGTTCCGCAAGGATTGTATGACCCAGAGCAAGAACATGAGGCATGTGGAATTGGCATGATTGCAAACATTAATGGCAGAAAAACACATAGTATCGTTCAACATGCAGTGACCATCCTCTGTAATATGGAACATCGCGGAGGCCAATCCGCAGACACAAGTACAGGAGATGGAGCGGGTATATTAACGCAAATTCCTCATCGCTTCTTCCAAAAACAATGTGAGAAAGAAGATATTATTTTACCAAGAGAAGGCGAATATGCGGTCGGCATGGTGTTTCTACCAAAAGATCACGAGATTCGTATGAAGAGTAAAGAAATTTTCGAGCGAATTATTGCCGAAGAAGGTCAAGTGTTTCTTGGATGGCGACCAGTGCCCATCAATGATTCGTTTGTTGGAAAAGTAGCAACGAAAACGAAACCTACGATTAGACAAGTATTCGTCCAAATGTCTTCGGATTGCCAAGATCAACTGGCGTTTGAACGAAAATTATATATCATCCGTAAGCGCATTGAGCGCGAAATGGCTGCCTTTAGAGCATATGAAGACGTATATATCTGCAGTTTATCAACCCAAACCATTGTCTATAAAGGTATGCTTATCCCCGAACAACTAGATTCCTTTTTCATCGACTTAAATCATCCAGATTTCAAATCTGCATTAGCACTCGTACATTCTCGATTCAGCACCAATACGTTTCCGAGTTGGAAGCGCGCACATCCAAACCGTTACACCATTCATAATGGAGAATTTAATACACTACGTGGCAATGTGAATTGGATGCGAGCACGTGAACAAATGACTGAATCGGAATTTTTCAATCAAGAAGATTTACAAAAGGTTTTGCCAGTCATCGATGCGGATGGCAGTGATTCATCCATGTTCGATAATTGTTTTGAATTTCTACACTTGTCGGGACGTTCAATCGCTCATACGGCCATGATGATGGTACCCGAGCCTTGGGCAAATGATAAGACTATTATTGAAGAGAAACGTGATTTTTATGAGTATCACAGTACATTAATGGAGCCTTGGGATGGACCGGCTGCATTGGTGTTTACAAATGGGAAACAAATCGCTGCGACACTTGACCGCAATGGTTTAAGACCCGCGCGATATTACGTTACGAAAAGCGGCATGATTGTCCTTGGTTCAGAGGTCGGGGCATTGGATATTTTTGCGGACGATATCGAATACAAGGAACGATTAGCACCTGGAAAGATTCTTTTAATCGACTTAGAAAAAGGCACAATTATTCCAGACGAAGAAGTGAAACTGCAAATTGCTGCAGAGCAGCCGTATAAAGAGTGGCTGAAGAATATGACCAATCTCGAAGACTTACCTGAAGCGAGTGAACAGTCACATGTGTACGTTGGCGAACCATTATTACAACAGCAACTCGCTTTTGGTTATACGCGTGAAGAACTGACGAAAATTATCAAACCATTAGTGTTAGAAGGGAAAGACCCAGTCGGATCGATGGGGTACGATTCTCCGTTAGCTGTTTTATCGAAAAAACCACAACTGCTATACAACTACTTTAAACAATTGTTTGCGCAAGTCACGAATCCACCGATTGATGCAATTCGAGAAAAAATTATTACGATGGTCGATACAACAATCGGAGCGGAAGGCAATTTGGTTAACCCGAATGCAGAAAGCTGTCGACATATTCGACTGAAAACACCAATCTTAACGAATCGACAATTAGAATCCCTGCGCCAACAACAAGTAGAAGGCTTTAAAACGGCCACATTTTCGATTCTTTTTTCTGCCAATAAAGAACCGGGCCAGCTTGAGCACGCTTTAGAAGAACTATTTGTAAAAGCGGACCTAGCAGTAAATGAAGAAACCACTTTGCTGATTTTATCGGACAGAGGGGTGTCTGAACATCAAGCAGCGATACCTGCATTACTAGCCGTTTCGGGCTTGCATCATCACTTGATTCGCCAAGGAACACGGACAAAAGTAAGTATTTTGCTTGAATCAGGTGAACCAAGGGAAGTTCATCATTTTGCCGCTCTTCTAGGTTTTGGTGCGGAGGGAATAAACCCGTATTTAGCTTTTGACTCAATTCGTGAGTTAATGGTGAAAGGCGAGCTATCAATGCCTTCACTTGAACAAGCAGAAAATAATTATATTCACTCCATTACGGATGGCATTATAAAGGTGCTTTCGAAAATGGGGATTTCCACCATTCAAAGTTATCGTGGCGCACAAATTTTTGAAGCCGTGGGTATTCATAGAGATGTCATTGATAAGTATTTCACGAGAACCTCTTCTCGTCTTGGCGGAATTGGTATGGACTTAATTGAAAAAGAAGCACTTCTTCGTCATGAAGTGGCTTTTCAAGAAAACCGTGGTGGCAATAAAACCTTGGATGCTGGTGATGAGTTCCAATATCGAGCAAACGGAGAGGACCATCAATACAATCCAAGTACCATTCATACACTTCAACACGCGTGTCGCACGAATAATTATGAGGTTTTCAAGAAATACACAAGCATGTTGACGGATGAAAAGGTAAACCTTCAATCGTTGCGTGGTTTATTGAAATTTAAAGAACGTCCTTCAGTTCCAATTGAAGAAGTTGAGTCTATTGAAGGGATTTGTGCACGTTTTAAAACTGGTGCGATGTCATACGGATCGATTTCAAAAGAAGCCCATGAAGCGTTAGCGATTGCCATGAATCGAGTAGGTGGACGTAGTAATACCGGTGAAGGTGGAGAAGACATTGACCGTTTCACACCTGACGCGAATGGTGATTCTAGACGCAGCTCGATTAAACAAGTGGCTTCCGGTCGTTTTGGTGTGACGAGTCATTATTTAGTAAATGCAGACGAGATTCAAATCAAAGTTGCACAAGGGGCGAAACCGGGTGAAGGTGGTCATTTGCCAGGGAAGAAAGTGTACCCATGGATTGCAGAAGTTCGTGGCTCAACGCCCGGTGTGGAATTAATTTCACCGCCACCTCATCATGATATTTATTCAATAGAAGATTTAGCAGAACTGATTTATAACTTAAAAAATGCGAATCCAAGAGCGCGAATTAGTGTGAAACTAGTGTCGGCAGTAGGTGTTGGAACAATTGCTGCTGGGGTAGCCAAAGGACGAGCGGACTTAGTGTTAATCAGTGGATATGACGGTGGTACCGGCGCAGCTCCACGGACTAGTTTGAAGCATACTGGCTTGCCGTGGGAAATTGGTTTAGCAGAGACGCACCAAACGTTGTTATTAAATGGACTGCGTGACCGAATCGTCATTGAGACCGATGGCAAAATGATGACGGGACGAGATGTCGTATTAGCGACACTACTAGGTGCAGAAGAATATGGATTCTCAACCGCGCCACTTGTTGTTCTAGGTTGCGTTATGATGCGCGTGTGTCACATGGATACTTGTCCAGTTGGCGTCGCAACTCAAAACCCTGAACTCCGTAAAAAGTTCACAGGTAACGCAGAACATGTGGCGAACTTTATGCGTTTTATTGCCATGGAAACAAGAGAATTGATGGCGCAACTTGGTTTTAGAACGATTGACGAAATGGTTGGACGTACGGATGCACTTGAAGTGAATCAAGCGATTGATCACTGGAAAGCAAAAGATATCGATTTGTCTGCGTTGCTATATTCACCGAATTTACCTGCGAAGGTAGGGCGTTATCATACCGTTGACCAAGATCACGGATTAGAAAAAACACTCGATTTCCAGGAATTGATTCCAAATTGTCGAAAAGCGATTGAAAACCAAGAGCCTGTTGAATTTACAACTGCCATTCGCAATATAAACCGTGTAACTGGCACAATGCTTGGAAGTGAAATTACGAGACGATACGGTGAAAAAGGATTACCTGAAGATACAATTCGATTGACGTTAAAAGGTTCAGCGGGTCAAAGCTTTGGTGCTTTTATTCCAAAAGGAATGACACTCAAGTTAGTTGGAGATTCGAATGACTTTGTTGGTAAAGGGTTATCTGGTGGGAAAATCATTGTTCACCCAGACCCAGTTGTAACTTTTGCGCCTGAGAAAAACATCATTATCGGGAATGTCGCATTTTACGGTGCATCAGCTGGTGAGGCTTATATTCAAGGAATCGCTGGAGAACGTTTCTGTGTACGTAATAGTGGAGCAAATGTAGTCGTCGAAGGCGTTGGGGATCACGGGTGTGAATACATGACAGGTGGAAAAGTGGTCGTGTTAGGAACAACGGGTCGAAACTTTGCTGCAGGAATGTCCGGCGGCATCGCCTATGTGTTTGATGAAGATGGAACCTTCGACACAAGATGCAACACAGAGCTCGTTCATCTTCAAAAGATGGAACACGAAAGTGAATTACAAGATGTTTACAACATGCTAGAAAAGCACGTTGAGTATACAAATAGTGCGCATGGAAAACGGATTTTAGCTTACTGGGAGAAATACTCATCACAGTTTGTCAAAGTCATTCCAAAAGCATATTTGAAAATAAATTCACGAATTCAAGCCCTTCAAGATGAAGGTTTAAGCGTATTTGATGCACAAATGACGGCGTTTGATGAAAGTAACAAGGAAGCAGCTGGCGTAAAGTAGGTTAGCGGAAAGGAGAGGTGACATGGGAAAACCAACAGGATTTATGGAGTATGCACGACAAACACAGCCTGAACGAACACCACTGGAACGACTAAATGATTGGCAAGATTATACGCTGCCAATGACTGATACAGAAGTGAGAGAACAAGGCGCACGCTGCATGGACTGTGGCGTCCCAACATGCCATACCGGTATGGAAATCAATCGAGTGACCACAGGGTGTCCAGTGAATCACTTAATTCCCGAATGGAATGATCTTGTGTATCAAGGTCAATGGAAAGAAGCACTGAAGCGGGAGCATGAAAAAAACAACTTCCCTGAATTCACAGGTGCCGCTTGTCCTGCACCTTGTGAAGGGGCTTGCGTGTTAGGTATTAATGAACCGCCTGTAGCCATTCGAACGGTCGAACGAGCCATTATTGAAAAAGGCTTTGAAGAAGGTTGGGTCATTCCAGAGCCTCCTGAAAAACGAACAGGTAAAAAAGTGGCAGTTATCGGATCTGGTCCTGCCGGGTTAGCAGCTGCAGCCCAGTTGAATAAAGCCGGTCATTGGGTCACCGTATTTGAACGCAATGATCGAGTAGGTGGACTACTAACTTACGGCATTCCAGAAGTGAAGATCCCATACGAAATGGTACAACGTCGTGTGAATCTTCTAGAGCAAGAAGGAATCAAATTCGTCACTAACACAGAGGTCGGGAAGGATTACTCTGTTGAACAACTTCATCAAGATTTTGAGGCGACGATCTTATGTGGTGGTGCAACGGTTCATAGAGATGTTGCGGTTGAAGGTAGAGAATTGAAAGGCATTCATTATGCGATGGATTTCCTTCATTCCAATACGAAAAGCTATCTCGATTCCAATCACCAAGATGGACAGTTCTTATCTGCAGAAGGAAAAGACGTCATCGTCATTGGTGGCGGTGACACAGGAACCGATTGTTTAGCGACTGCAGTCCGTCATAACTGTCGCAGTCTCACTCAATTTGATATTTACGATCAAAAAGGGTCAATTCGTGATGGCGTTGGCAACCCATGGCCGCAATATCCGGTCATTCACCGAATTGAATATGGCCAAAAGGAAGCGGCGAGTGAATTTGGTGAAGACCCAAGAGCGTATGCGGTACAAACAACGCGATTTGTTGGAGACGAACTTGGTCATGTGAAAGAAGTTCATACCGTTAACGTGAAGTTGAGAATTGACGAAGAAGGAAATCGAATTCGTGAAGAAATTCCAGGAACAGAAAAAATTTGGCCAGCCGATTTAGTGTTACTCGCAATCGGATTCAGTGGGCCCGAACAAGGACTCCTGCAACAATTAAACATCGAAACGAATTCAAATTCTACAGTGAAAGCAGAATACGGCAAATACGTAACCAACGTCGAAGGTGTCTTTTCAGCTGGAGACATGCGTCGCGGTCAAAGTTTGATTGTTTGGGCAATCAATGAAGGACGCGAAGTCGCGAGAGAATGTGATCGCTATTTGATGGGTGCGACAGTGTTGCCTTGATAGTAGAGTATATAATGGCAGTGAGACGGTGGTCTCACTGCTTTTTGTGTTGGGGGAAAATCGTCTAACGCCAGAAAAAAGAGTCCAAACGCCAAATTATGTATCGCGAACGCCAAATTATCATCAGTTTGCGACAGAAAAAGTCCTCGGAACGCCAAAAAAACCTTGAGGTAACGCCATATTATAAGTTGTATACAAACGCCCATTCAAGAACTTTTACTTGACAGTATGGCAAAAAGTGACTAAAATCCTTAATGGCTCACCTGTTAATCAGGCAGAGCGGGTAGGGAGAGGGCTAATTAAATAGAAGGTTGAAGAAATGTTAAATTGGATCGATCAGTTTTTTGGTCTTCAAGAGAACGGAACGACTTTTAAGAGAGAAGTAATGGCGGGACTTATCGGGTTCTTTACGGTGGTTTACATTATTGCGGTCAATGCTCTTATTCTGTCCGAGGCTGGTATGCCGCTTGAAGCAGCCATTATTGCAACCATTGCAGCTTCTGTATTTGGATGCTTGTTAATGGGGTTTTGGGGCAACGCTCCGATATTGCTCGTTCCGGGAATGGGAATTAACGCATTGTTTTCTTACACGATGGTTCAGTCAATGGGCTTATCTTGGCAAGAAGCATTAGCCGTTGTTTTCGTATCTGGTTTGATTTTTGTCGTTATCGCATTCACACGTTTTTCAAGCATGCTGAGTGTGGCGGTTCCTCATTCGTTAAAAGAAGCGATTACGGTGGGACTTGGCTTATTCCTTATGTTAATCGGCCTTGAAAAAGGTGGAATTATCGAAAAAGGTTCAAGTTCGATTTTAGCTTTAGGTTCTTTTGGTGAACCACAAGTACTCGCGACGATCCTGACTTTTCTCGTTGCTATTATTTTGTTCATACGAAATGTGCCGGGGAATTTCTTGATCACGATTGTTGTCGGAACCATCATTGCTTCGTTATTTGGCTTGATTGATGTTTCTCAAGAAAGTACGTCAACTTTATCCTCTGCGGATGCATTCAGTGTATTAGGTGCTTTGTCATTTGAAAGTGTATTGTCTATGACGTTTTGGGTTGCGGTTTTCTCGTTAACGATGGTCATTGTATTTGAAAACATTGGTCTTGTTCATGGCCAAGTGACATTTATCAATCGTCCAGATCGCTTCAAAAAAGCTTTCCAGGCAACATCGATTTCAGCAATGACTTCAGGTGTTTTTGGAACAAGCCCAACGGTAGCTTCTGTAGAAAGTGCTGCTGGAATGGCTGCGGGTGGACGTACAGGACTAACCACTATTACAGCAGGAATGTTGTTTTTAGGGGCTGCGTTCTTTATTCCAATGATTAAACTCATTCCAAATAGCGCAATTGCACCGATTCTCATCATTATCGGTGGCTTGATGGTGCAAAATATCCGTAACTTGGATATGAAGGATTTGAGTGAGAGCTTCCCTGCGTTATTTATCGTCGTGATGATTCCGTTTACGTATAGCATTGCGGATGGAATGGCAATCGGCTTCATTTTGTATCCAATTTTGAAAGTCGCGATTGGAAAATGGAAAGAAGTCACACCAACACTTTATGTGATTGCCGGGTTATTTTTAATGAATTTTGTTTTTCATGTTATTGGTTAATAAAGAATAAAAGGCATCCAATTAGATCGATAATTGGATGCCTATTCTTTATGTATTTATTGGATGGACAAAACATTGCCCTCAGAATCTAATCCGCGAAAAATAAATGCTCCAACATCAGAGGTGTGTAAATAACGATAATGTGCAGCATAACCATTTAAAACATCCATCTCTACATACACGGTGGATTGCTCTTTCGCTTCATCTAGTGATAAAACTTTTTCATTATTACGTTCATTACTAACAATAACTTTCACGATCTTGGTGTCTAGAACCTCTACTGCAAATAATGTGTCATAATGTTTGTCTTTCTTTAAAGTGGCATTCCAATTAAATTTCATTTTTTCATCAAGTGTTGTCCCACCAATACCAATAATCACAGTTGCCCGGTGTAAGATACCCCAGTCCTTGATTATTAATTTTACATATTTTGCAGTCCCGGCATCCCAAATGACCAATTTCTTTTGATCAATTTCTTTTTCATAAACAATTTCCCCACTTTGATTGGGATATGAATTTCGGATTGCAGACTCTTCAGTTAGCCTGTATCCATTTAAGTGAACAACATATAAAACAAGTAAAATTAGTACACTTAACATGATATAGCGTTTCTTTATTTTCAAGATTCTCCACACTCCAAGCTTCTTTAGTTCAATCGATTTCTGTTATTAGTCATTCAACACACAGCATTAAATTCTTAAATCACCAAGTCTCTCCTTTAACACATTCCATTCCCTTTTTGTTTTATTACATCTTAGAAACTCATCAATAAACCAAAACAAAAAGGATGAAAGAATTGCGGTAATAAAAAAGAAATTGTCTAACAAGCTTCTAACATCGGAAAATAATAATTCTCTTTCCCATTGAGAAAATAACAGAATTGGGACTATAACGAACAGAGCAGCAAGGAAAAGGTGAATCACGAATGCTGAGATTCCTCTAATGATTCCGCTTAGCTTTTTGGTGATCCAATCAGACAAAATGGATGAGGGTAATCCATAAAACAAAAGAATCGGAAGTAAATACATAGCTATGAAGATGACAAAACCGGATGGTTCCAATATGAAATAGATAATCATTACACCGATACAAGATCCTATAGCAGATAAAAATTTTCTACCTATCAAGAGTCTCACCCCAATCATCTAAAGTAAAAAACTAAAATTAAATTATTGGTTTTCTCTTTTCTCTCCAAAAGATAAATAAAGAAATAGCAAAACAAATGAATGAAAATGAGCCTACATACTGTATCGTCGGTTCTCCTGAAAATAAATATAAAGAAAGAGGTAAGGAAGCAATCCCTAATGCTAAAAAGCTTTGCCAACTTCGAACAATTGCTGTATAAAACAAAGCAATGAATGAACATATAATCGACAACCCAAATGTCATGCTAAATAAAGTCACCATGTTCTCCTCCTTCAAACAAATATCCTCTTATATTTTTTAGAAAAAAACACCTTTTAACCAATATACCAACATTAACCATTTGTGCCTATTAATAATGTAGCTACTGCAAATTCATGTAAACAAAAACCAAGGTAAATAATGGCAACTATTCCAAATCTGATATGTTAGAATAGTATAAATACGTGATTTTGAGGTGAGTAACATGACTGTTCAAACAGAAAAGGTTCTTTCGATTAAAGATTTGACGATGAGTTACGGCTCTAAAAAAGTGTTAAATGGAATTGATTTAGAAGTGCATCGAGGAGAAATCATTGGGTATATCGGACCTAATGGAGCAGGGAAGAGTACGACTGTTAAAATAATGCTTGGTCTGCTGGAAGAATATAAAGGTAAGGTTGAAGTTTTCGGTGAAGATATTTCAACTGGACCCTATACATATAAAAGAAAGATTGGCTATGTACCGGAGAATGCGGAAGTCTATGACAATTTGACAGCTAGTGAATACTTAACTTTGATGGGAGAGCTTTATGGGCTCGATCAAAAATTTGCTGAGCATAAGGCTTATAGTTTAATGCATCATTTCGGTATGGAGAAAGTGTTCCATAGCCGAATTTCATCGTATTCCAAAGGGATGAAGCAAAAAGTATTAATTATCTCGAGTTTATTGCATGACCCTGATTTATTGTTTTGGGATGAACCTTTGAGTGGATTAGATGCCAATTCGATGATGATTATAAAAGAAATCTTGATTCAACTAGCAAACCAAGGGAAAACGATATTTTATTCGTCTCATATAATGGACGTTGTTGAGAAAATCAGTAGTCGAATTATTTTGTTGGCTGAAGGAAGAGTTATAGCCGACGGTACCTTTGAAGAATTGCAAAGTCAAAGCAAAGAAGGGTCTCTCGAGCAAATTTTTAATCAGTTAACTGGATTCAATGAACATAAGAGTATTGCTGTAAATGTCAATCTAAACATGTACACTTTCGCTTGTTTAAAGATGCACAAAATTACTCGTTTTCTTTATCCAAAT
>NZ_JBHZRU010000026.1:0-47293 GCF_043641925.1 Paenisporosarcina quisquiliarum | reverse complement strand
TCTTTAGCGCCGATGGTAGTTGGGGGTTTCCCCCTGTGAGAGTAGGACGTCGCTAGGCACTAAGAAATCAGTACCGAAAGGTACTGGTTTTTTTGTGTTCTTTTTTAGGGTGAGCGCGGTAGGGCGAGTTTTGATATTCTCGATTTCGCGGGTGGTATTCAAGGATTGGCTGATTGTGTTCTCCATTTGGACGATGCTATTCTAGCATTCGCATGGGCTATTCAAGGATTCGGGCATCACATTCTAAAATTCACGAAATCCAAACAATTTAACGCGCAAAAATGGTCAGTTGGGGAACCAACTGACACGTTTTTTATTTGATCGAATTTTTAACGGGTGCTTCGCTTTCTAAATCCAATATAGAACATGACTAGTATTGAAAATGCGATTCCAATCATCACTACGCCACTTAAATTATATTGAATGTTGGTTGCCATCGTTCTTTCCATATAGTGAAAAAAAGGTTCGGGAATGGGTTCATTGCGTTTTTCTATATATTTAATATGTTCAACAGAATATCCTGAAAGAACTGGTTCCCAGCCATATTCTCCTTTGTATAGCCAAATTTCGATAACGTCATTGATCGTAATATCCATTGGCTTTCCACCAACATATTCTCTCGCACGCCATAAAGGTAGATAAGAGTAGAATACTTCGACACTTGTAGCCTGTGCCTCACTATCCTCACTTTTAATCACTTCATCAATTTCTATTGTCATTTTACGTAATTGATAAGCGCCATCTGTTTCTTCTGATAAATCTTTAATCTTCACATCTTCAATTACTTCTCCAGTGATATGAAAAGGTGCTTCCGAATGTCTCTTTTTGATTTCTGCAGGGTCCATAGATGCAAATATGCTTGTAGCGATTAAAGCATGGATAATGATTGATAGGACGAATAAGGCCGTGATACTCTTGAATGTTTTTATTCTGATCATCAACACTCCCTAATTACATATCAAATTGTTAGAAATTAATCTAAATTATACCATTTATCTATAAAATTCCACTCATTTAATTCACCTTTAAAATAAAATCTATTATATTTAAAACTATTTTCAATTTTGCTATTGTTTTTATTTCATACATTGGTATAATAAATCTTGTCGTTAAATATTTGAGGTCCCGTGGTGTAGCGGTTAACATGCCTGCCTGTCACGCAGGAGATCGCGGGTTCGATTCCCGTCGGGACCGCCATTTTAATTTAAATTATCAATCCGCAAAGAGAGGAAACTTTCTATGTGGATTTTTTGTTTCGTTGATTTATGAAAATTATTAATTTAAATAAAGTGAAGTATTGTGATGTATTCGGTACACTAGAGAAAATATGTGCGAAGGAAATGAATTTATGACATACATGAAACAAGTCGCATCACTAGAAGAAACGGAACAATTTGGTCAGAAACTCGGATCTTTGGTTCAAGCTCAAGATGTAATTACGCTTGAAGGTGATCTGGGAGCTGGTAAGACGACGTTTACCAAAAGCTTTGCAAAAGGCTTAGGGGTTCTTCGCAATGTGAACAGTCCGACTTTTACGATATTAAAACAATATGAAGGCAGGTTGCCTTTTAACCATCTAGATGTGTATCGTCTCGCAGGAAGTGAAGAAGATTTAGGATGGGATGAGCTTTTCTATGGGGAAGCAGTGACGGTCATCGAGTGGGCAAAGCTGATTGAACATGATTTGCCAATAGAACGATTACAAATTGAAGTCTATTATGAAGATGAATTTGCTCGCCGTTTTGAAGTAACGCCATTCGGAGAACGGTACGAGCAATTATGTAAGGAGTTATTTGAATGATTTGGTTAGGAATTGATACATCGAATATGCCCTTATCAGTGGCTGTCGTTAAAGATGATACATTATTAGTTGAATGGACAAGTTCTGTTAAGATTACTCATTCAGTCGGGGCAATGCCTGCTGTAGAAGAGGCTCTGAAACAAGCTAACTTAAAACCATCTGAATTGGATGCAATTGCGGTTGCAGAGGGGCCTGGATCGTATACTGGGGTTCGTATAGGCGTCACGATTGCGAAGACGTTAGCTTGGACACTTAAGATTCCTTTAGTCGGCGTATCGAGCTTAGAAACATTAGCTGGAAACGGCACAATGTTCAACGGCCTTATCTGTCCAATTATGGATGCGCGTCGACAAAATGTGTTTTCTGCTATCTATTCGAATACAGGTGAGCAAAAGCTAGAAGATGGTCATTATGCACTTGAGGATTTATTAGCCAAAGTTTCAGATATGGATGAGGATATTTTATTTGTTGGTCAAGATGTTGCGATTCATTGGGATACGATTCAATCAGTTTTAGGCGATCGTGCTGTTCGAGCGCCGTTCTATCAAGACTTGCCTCGAGCGTCTGTGTTAATTGCTCAAGCTAAATTGAAAGAAATCCCTACCAATGAAGCTACGCATCATTTTGTGCCTGATTATAAGCGTATTACGGAAGCTGAAGCTAACTGGAGAGAAGACCAGAAAAAGGCTGGAAATACGCATGACTAATTCGATTTCCTATCGTAAAATGACGGTGGAAGATATTGATGCCGTATTAAAAATAGAACATGAGGCATTTAGCCTTCCTTGGACTCGCGATTCGTTTGTTCAAGAAATGACGACAAATTTACATGCTTATTATGTGGTTGCTGAAACGAATGACAAACAAATTGTTGGCTTCTGTGGGATGTGGCTAGTGATGGATGAAAGTCATATAACCAATGTGGCTGTTACGGAAGCGGTTAAAGGTCAAGGCATTGGGGAAGGGCTTATGCGAGAAGCCATTCGAGTGTCGAAAGAACATGAAGTTGTTGTGATGACTTTAGAAGTTCGAATAAGTAATACAATTGCACAGAATTTATATCGCAAACTGGATTTTCAAAATGGAGGCATCCGAAGAGGGTATTACACAGATACAAACGAGGATGCTTTAGTTATGTGGGTGGAATTTAAATGAGTAAAGATCAACTGATTTTAGGAATTGAAACGAGCTGTGATGAAACAGCTGCTTCCATCGTACGTAATGGAACAGAGATTATCTCTAACGTGGTTTCATCTCAAATTGAGAGCCACAAGCGTTTTGGAGGAGTCGTGCCTGAAATTGCTTCCCGACATCATGTGGAACAAGTGACGCTAGTTATTGAGGAAGCGTTGAAGCAAGCAAACCTTCAACCAGCCGATTTAGATGCAGTCGCTGTAACAGAAGGTCCAGGACTTGTAGGGGCTTTATTAATCGGCATTAACGCAGCTAAAGCATTTGCATTTGCGAATGAACTGCCTTTAGTCGGCGTTCATCATATTGCAGGGCATATCTATGCTAACCAATTGGTGGAACCGATGCAATTTCCTTTGTTAGCTTTAGTGGTTTCTGGGGGCCATACAGAGATTGTTTTGATGCGAGAACATGGTTCGTTTGAATTGATTGGAGAAACACGTGATGATGCAGCAGGAGAGGCCTATGATAAAGTAGCGAGAGTTTTAAAGCTGCCGTATCCAGGCGGTCCTCATATTGATAAATTGGCACAAGAATCTAAAGAAGAAGCCATTGCATTCCCTCGTGTTTGGTTAGAAGAAGGTTCGTATGATTTTAGTTTTAGTGGATTAAAATCATCTGTGATTAATTATATGCATAATGCGGAACAACGTGGAGAAGACATTAAACCTGGAGCAGTTGCTGCTGGGTTCCAAGCGAGTGTCGTTGAAGTCCTGACAGCGAAGACTGTACGTGCTGCAAAAGAATTCAATGTGAAGCATGTTATAGCGGCTGGAGGCGTTTCTGCCAATAAAGGTCTGCGTGCATCATTAGAAACGACATTTGAAAATGAAGGCATTCCATTCACAGTGCCACCATTATTTTTATGTACGGATAATGCAGCAATGATCGCAGCTGCAGGATCGGTTATGTTTGAAAAAGGAATCTTAAGTACGATGGCTATGAATGGGAAGCCAGGAATGCCGTTATTTAACTGGAAATAAGAAAAATCGATTTTCTCGAAAGAGGAAGTCGATTTTTTTTGCGGCAATCAGGTTTGTGATTTGTATCAGGATGAATATTATAACTGCCCATTCTTGATCCAACTTTTAATACGATAAGTACCGAAGAGTGCAACCGAAAGGAATGCAATTGACATGAAGATATATATTCCAAGTCGATTGATTTCAATTAACCCTTCAAGATTAGTTAATGAGTAAAAACATAAGAAAATAAAACCTAAGTACAACAAAATATTCGGTATCCAATATGCAACACGTAATGGGGTATTTTTCTTTTTCATAAAAACATCTCCCTTTTAATTGTTACATTAATTGTAAGCATGTATTGTCAATTTAAAAACAAAATGTTTTAGAAATTCCATATAGGAAATACATAACTTATTCCATTGTCGATTAAGCAGTTTTTTAAGTTTAATGAAGAATATGATATCCCCAAACTAAACTTTTGATAAACAAAAAAGTAGGTCAGTGTCAATAGAGAACATCTGTACTTATACACAATTTGTTGATAACTTGTGTATAAGTAGGTGGAATTCAATATATAGTAGGTCATTAATCCACCGGTACTGTGCACAAAAACTTTTTTACCTGTGGACAGTGTGGATAAGTCTGTTGATAGATTGATATATCAAGGTTTTTGATGTGAATAAATTTGTGGAAAGAAAAATATCGAAATTTGCTATTGACCTATATATATAATCGAAAGAATGCGAAATAAATGCCACATAGTCTCCCATGTGGCAAAAATGATAAAAGTTATAAATTTTCCAATTCTTCTTCTAATTCAACCCATTCAGTCATGTATACATCTTGCTCATGTTTAACTGAATCTAATTCTTTCTGAAGGGACATTAACTGTTCGTGGTCTTGAAAAATAGCTGGATCGCAAAGCTTCTCTTCAACCAATTGGATCTTGCCTTCAATCGTTTGTAATTCAACTTCTAAATCTTCTAATCGACGTGTGATTTGACGTTCTCTTTTCTTCGCGTCTTTATCAATCGTTGAAGTAGATTGTTTAACAGAGGGAGATTCAACTTCTTGAAGCCCCATTTTTTCTAATCTAATTTCTTCTAACTCTTTTTTCTTTTCTACGTAGTAATCATAGTCGCCTAAATACTCAAATGCGCCGTCACTTGATAACTCAATAACCTTTGTAGCTATTCGATTAATAAAGTAGCGATCATGCGAAACAAATAGAATGGTTCCCGGGTAGTCTATCAATGCGTTTTCAAGAACTTCCTTACTATCAAGGTCCAAATGGTTGGTTGGTTCATCGAGAATTAACGTATTTGATTTCAACATCATTAATTTAGCTAAGGCAACGCGTGCTTTTTCGCCACCTGACAATGAAGAAATGGACTTCGTTACGTCATCCCCGCTAAATAAGAAGCGACCTAATACATTCCGAACATCTTTTTCATTCATCAACGGCCATTCATCCCAAAGTTCTTTTAAAACTGACCGGCTGCCAGTTAGTTTCGCTTGTTCTTGGTCATAATAGCCAAATTGTACATTCGTGCCGTATTTGATATTTCCGCTAATTGGCGGAATGTCTTTAACGACAGTTTTTAATAAAGTGGATTTACCCACGCCGTTTGGTCCGACTAAAGCAATTCGATCCTCTCGGAATACACGAAGATTCACATCTGTTGAAACGGGTTTCCCAGCATATCCAACGGTCATCTGATCTATTGCTAAAACATCATTTCCGCTTTGACGTTCAATTGAGAAGCCGAAATTTGCGGATTTTTCCGATCCATCAGGTGAATCCATCCAATCCGTTTTCTCTAAAACCTTACGTCTCGATTGTGCCATTTTCGTCGTGGACGCTCGAGCTAAATTCCGTTGTACGAAATCTTCGAGTTTCGCTTTTTCTTCCTGCTGTTTATCAAACGTCTTTAAATCGCGTTCATACGTTTTCGCTTTCTCATCCAAATAGGCACTGTAGTTCCCGACAAAGCGTTTTACTTTATGACGAGATACTTCATAGACAAAGTTTACAACTTGATCGAGGAAATAGCGGTCATGGGAAACGATTAAAATAGCACCTGGATATCCTTGTAAATAACGCTCAAGCCAACTTAGTGTATCAATATCTAAATGGTTAGTAGGTTCATCTAAAATCAATAAGTCTGGTTTTGTTAAAAGGAGTTTAGCTAAGGCTAATCGCGTTTTTTGACCACCAGACAAGGATTGAATTGGTTTTGTGAAATCTTCAGGAAAGAATTGCATCCCGTGAAGCACGGAGCGGGTATCAGCTTCGTATTGATAACCACCTGAATCCTTAAAATTCACTTGTTTTATGTCATAATCAGCCATTAATCGGGCGTATGCTTCCGCATCTTCATAGATTGAAGGGTCCGCCATTTGCTTTTCAAGGGTTCGAAGTTCTTGTTCTGCAGCTTGATGATGTGCAAATATGGTCATCATTTCATCCCAAATGGATAGGTCGGAATCGATTCCAGCGTGTTGCTCCATGTAGCCAACCTTTGTGCCTTTAGGAATGATGATTTCACCTGAATCGTATGACATTTCACCAGCAATAATTTTTAAGAGTGTTGACTTTCCAGCACCATTTCGACCGACTAACGCAACACGATCACGATGATTAATTTCGAGTTTAACCCCGCTTAATATTTCATCTACAACAAACGATTTATGTAATTGGTTCACTTGTAAGACAATCATAATTCCACCTCAGTTCTCACTTAGTTTAAAGGATGGTTCAAACACTTGCAACGACCGAACTTTACTTATACAAACGACTGATGTAAGATGGAATCGATTTCGCTTAAATCGCAGGAGGAACTGCATGAAACAAGAACCGATTAAAATTCCACAAGCCACGACAAAACGACTGCCACTTTACTATCGTTTTATTCAAAATTTATCGAGCACTGGCAAAAAACGCGTGTCTTCACAAGAGTTAAGTGATGCCATGAAAATCGACCCTGCAACGATTCGAAGAGACTTTTCTCATTTTGGAGCGTTAGGAAGAAAAGGATACGGTTATGATGTCCCTCATCTTTTAGAATTCTTCCGTCAAACATTAGACCAGGATGAAGAAACGAATGTCGCTTTGATTGGGGTAGGTAGTTTAGGAACTGCTTTTTTGAAATACAATTTCCATAAAAATCACAATACACGTATTGTGCTCGCATTTGATACAAGTGCCACTGAAGACGGTACGATGATGAGTGATATTCCTGTTTTCGAACCTAGTAAATTAGAAGAAAAAATCAAAGAGTTTGGAATCGAACTCGTCATTTTAACTGTGCCTTCACGCGCTGCGCAAGAAGTAACCGATCGACTAACCAAAACGAATGTAAAAGGGATTCTAAATTTCACCCCAGTTCGTTTATCTGTGCCTGATTCTATTCGTGTACATACGATTGATTTATCAGTTGAATTACAGACCTTGATTTACTTGATTAGACAGGACGAGGAAACGTTCACACATCGTTCATAGTAGCATTAGCATAGATTCGGCAAATACGTTAAAATGAAATCACACTATAAGGAGGTGTCTGCAATGTCTCCAGGTCCATTAAGTTTAATCATTATCGGTATCGTCGCATTACTTGTGTTCGGTCCTAAAAAATTACCTGAACTAGGTAAAGCGTTTGGTTCTTCATTACGTGAGTTTAAAAATGCTACAAAAGGTTTAGCAGATGATGACGAAGAAGATAAAAAGAAAATAGACGTTCAAAAAGACGAACTGAAGTAAGTTAGGATGAACATTCAATGAATGAAAAAGACTTAACACTCGTTGAACATATAGATGAAATAAGAAAACGACTGATGATTATCGTCGTTTTCTTTGTTATTGCAGTAGTGGCAAGTTTCTTTATTGCTGAACCATTAATAAACTTCTTACAATACAGTGAAGAAGCCAAATCGTTACCGCTTCATGCATTTACGATTACGGATCCAATCATGATTTACCTAAAAGTTATACTATTTGTTGCGTTCTTACTCACGTCTCCCGTGATTCTATATCAACTATGGGGATTTGTAAGTCCGGGTCTTTATGAACCTGAGAGAAAAGCAACCCTTAGCTATATCCCTTTTACTTTCTTATTATTTGTAGCGGGAATTTTGTTTTCATATAAAGTGTTATTTCCTTATGTCATTCACTTTATGATCATACTAGCTATAGATTTAGGAATAAACCAAGTAATTGGAATCAATGACTACTTCAATTTCCTATTCCAAATTACGATTCCCTTCGGTATTATTTTTCAATTACCAATCGTGTTATTATTTTTAACTCGACTTGGCGTAATTACACCAATGTTGATGGTGAAAGTAAGGAAATATGCATATTTTGTTTTATTTGTAATAGCGGCATTTATCACGCCACCAGATATTATTTCTCACCTGATCGTCACGGTGCCTTTGTTCGCGTTATATGAACTGAGTGTCATGGTTTCACGTGTCGGATACAAAAAGTATTTGAAATCAGAAGAATTACGTCAACGTGAAGAGCACCAATCACTAGTTGATGAAGCAAATAGACGACGTAACGAAAACCTTCCACCGGAATGATTTGGTGGAAGGTTTTTTTGTTTTTCATTAATTTCCAAATATTGAAACTAAAGTGATTTCATTTCGTAAATAAACGAAAGCATTGTGAAAAATTGGAGGAGAGAGAAATGAAAAAATTGTGGGTAGTGCTATTCTCAATGTTCTTTTTGGCAGCATGTACAAACGAATATCCAGCAGAGAAAAGTCACTTAGAAGACATCATATTTTTTGAGCAAGATAACCAAAGTAATCAACTCATTTTCAGTGAAGGTAGCTTAACAATTATCCAAAGTGGTCTTGAAATAAAACCTGATATGGATCCTAAGGAAGGAGAAGGGAAGGAACCCTCTGAGGTTGTATATCGAGACATTCAAGTTAAAACAAAAGGAGATACCTACTTCATTACAAGTGGGGATGAATTGTCATTGGAGCTACAACGAATTGGGGAGCGTATTTTGCAAGATGAAAATGGGGAGAGGTATGGAACAAGTCAAACTCTCAATTAAAACTTGCGAAATTAAAATGCAGGTATTTGTCTGAACGTGTTGAATTAATTTGATTAAAGGTGATTTCTAAACTTTTTAAATTGAAGCGAGGCCAAATGAGATGGATGATATCTTAAAGTCGAAAAATAAAGAGCGGATGCTATTTCAAAAGAAAACAAACACTTTATACTTTTTATTTGGCCTTGTAATGACTGGTTTTGTTAGTCTACGAATTGCACAGATTCCATTTATAAACGAATTTTACTATAACTTATCTGAAATGTTACATGGATATTTTTTTATTTGTATGATTTTCTTTCCATTTGCCTTCTTTACCTATCTATATTTTCAAATCAAATACACCTTTACATACAGAGAGAAACCAAGTTCGTGGGTAACTTTAAGACATGTGATATTAATTTGCCTAACTATCTTTCTTGTGAAAGAGATTTTTTATGAGTTGCATGGTGGAATAGCCGAAGGTTATTATACGATTGAAAATCATAATAAATTGTATGAGAACGATAAATATTATTTATTTCTTGAAGGTAAGAAAGTCGAAGTATCCGTAGATACATTTAATCAAATGGAATTAAATAATCAATATCGAATTAAATACAAGTGGAATAAACTTTCACCCGACAAAGGTGAATTTATTGAGTATGGTCAATAAGTCTCGAATTTTTACGCGGGGGTAGAAAATGAAGTATAAGCTATCAATGAAAATCACTGCAATAATCTTCGTAAGTTTATTAGTCGCTTGTTCACCTAGTTTTGATGAATTTAATGATGAAAAAATTATGTTTTATGTAGTCGATACTAAATCAACGAGTGAATATACCTCGTATACTATTGAAATGAAAAATGAAACGGGATTTGAATTAACTCATCTAATATTAACTATGAGTTACCCCATTAAAATATCGAATGGTAACAAGGAAAATCCTTTCGTAATTGAAGGGAAAACAGTTAATACGGTAAAACCAGTAACATTAAAATCAGGAGAGTCCATTCAATTTTCTTTTTCTGCACCCATAAAAGAGGTTTTTTCAGATAATGATTTACTTGATTTTGAGAATCCGGATGTAGAATTGAAAGGTTTTGTGAAAGAAGGAAACAAGGAAATCCCTTTTGGCATAGCTGGTGGACTAAACATTTTGGCTGATAGTAAATAACTATCGATATAGGAAAAGGAGGCAATCAGAGTGAATGAAACATTATTGAGGGTTGGAACTATTTATATCCCAGTTTCTGACGTTGAACTTTCATCTGAATGGTATGTCATTAAATTAGGGGCAGAGTTAAGCTATAAGGACGATGATAAAGCAATATTAAACTTTGCAAACCAAAGTTTCTTCCTTGTTAAATCAATTGAAAACCAGAGCTCTAATTTTCATGATTGTTACGGAACGGAGCGTTTTTCTATCACATTTGAAGTGAATGGGTTAAATGCATTAGAAGCTATACATAAAGACTTTATTGAAAAGCAAATAAGAGTTGGTGTAATTGAAGATAGAGGTCACTCTGGCAAAAATTTCGTCTTCACCGATCTAGATGGCAATAAATTTGACGTTTGGAGTGAATTAAGTCCAGTTTTCAAGGAAAGGTATTTTATTTCTGAATAGAAATCAAAGAGAAAGCACATTTTAGATTAGCCTAAAATGTGCTTTCTCTTACTTTCGATTAGGAGTTTTGATTTGATTTCAATAAAACAAATTCAAAATCATTTCAAGTTTCGGTTGCATCTTTTGAATGACGTCTTGATTTAGTTGAACGAGGACGACAAAGCCATTTAATAACATATGGGCAATAATCGAAGTGAGAATTCGTTTCGTTTTATAGTACAAATAGGCGAATATAAATCCTGATACCGCATAGAGTAGTATGTGTGTAAAATCAAAATGGATAATCGCAAACACAATTGCACTAACAGATCCAGCTATAAAGAAGTTAGTCGTTTGGACAAGAGTTCCAAAGATTACGCGTCTAAAGATTAGTTCCTCTAAAATCGGAGCAAAAATTGCAATTGAAAGAATTGTAACAGGAGCCGTTTTTGCAATCGTCATGAACATGGTGGTGTTTTCTGAACCCGGGTCAATTCCAAGTTGTTGTTCTATTAAAGCAGCCATCGTTTGGCCAAATAAAACAAGGAAGAAACCTAGAATTCCGTAAAGGACAGAAACGCCAATGGAACTTTGTTTGCCACGTAAGTTATTAAAAAAGGTTTTATCCTTTCGAATAATGGCGACAAAGATAAGTGTAGCTACTGACATACTGATGAATACCCACCAACC
This sequence comes from Paenisporosarcina quisquiliarum, assembly GCF_043641925.1. Classification (GTDB taxonomy): domain Bacteria; phylum Bacillota; class Bacilli; order Bacillales_A; family Planococcaceae; genus Paenisporosarcina; species Paenisporosarcina quisquiliarum_A. The sequence continues at coordinate 35,994 of NZ_JBHZRU010000026.1, read as the reverse complement.
ACTCGCGAGTAATTCAGCACGTTCTGTGGATGTGCCATTCTGAGAAGAAAAGAACATGTAAAGCAAGGGTGCAAAAAGTAGTCCAGAAAGCTGCATAGTGATATATACCATGATTAAATAAAATGCGGTTTTGTTATTTTTCACGAGGTAAGTCCTTTCATTCTAAGAAGTTCTATTTATATTGTAGAGCTTTTTGAAAAGCCTCGCAAAGAATACAAAAATTTACGAGTTCCTACTTGCAAAAATTCAGCCAATTCATTATGATAATACTTGTGTTAGCACTCAAAGACTGAGAGTGCTAATAAAACATATTTAACCAATCAGGGAGGTTGTTTCACTTGTTAAAACCATTAGGCGATCGTATCGTAATTGAATTAGTCGAGTCTGAAGAAAAGTCAGCATTCGGTATTGTACTTCCAGACTCTGCTAAGGAGAAGCCACAAGAAGGCAAAGTAGTAGCAGTTGGTACTGGACGAATTTTAGACAATGGCACACGTGTCGAGCTAGATGTTAAAGAAGGAGACAAAATCATCTTCTCTAAATACTCTGGTACAGAAGTGAAATTCCAGGGCACTGAATTCTTAATTTTACGCGAGAGCGATGTTTTAGCTGTAATTGGCTAATAAATAAATAATCAACCAACTACTAGGAGGGTTTATTAAATGGCAAAAGAAATTAAATTTAGTGAAGACGCGCGCAGCTTAATGCTTCGCGGTGTAGATAAATTGGCAGACGCTGTTAAAGTAACACTTGGACCAAAAGGACGTAATGTCGTTCTGGAGAAAAAATTTGGCTCACCACTAATCACAAATGACGGCGTAACGATTGCAAAAGAAATCGAACTTGACGATCCATTTGAAAACATGGGTGCTAAGCTTGTTGCTGAAGTAGCTTCTAAAACAAATGAAATCGCTGGAGACGGTACAACAACTGCAACGGTTCTTGCTCAAGCAATGATTCGTGAAGGTTTGAAAAACGTTACAGCCGGTGCAAACCCAGTAGGTATCCGTAAAGGGATCGAAAAAGCAGTTGCTGCAGCAGTAACTGAGTTAAAAGATATCTCTAAAGAAATCGAAGGAAAAGAGTCAATTGCTCAAGTAGCAGCAATCTCTGCAGCTGACGAAGAAGTAGGTCAATTAATCGCTGAAGCGATGGAGCGCGTTGGGAACGACGGCGTTATTACGATTGAAGAATCTAAAGGATTCACTACTGAACTTGATGTAGTTGAAGGTATGCAATTCGACCGTGGATATGCATCTCCATACATGGTAACTGATTCAGAGAAAATGGAAGCTATTTTAGAAAATCCATATATCTTAATTACAGACAAAAAAATCACAAGTATTCAAGAAATCCTTCCAGTTTTAGAGCAAGTAGTTCAACAAGGTAAACCGTTGATCTTAATCGCTGAAGACGTTGAAGGCGAAGCATTAGCAACATTAGTTGTGAATAAATTACGTGGTACATTTAATGCTGTAGCTGTTAAAGCTCCAGGATTCGGTGATCGTCGTAAAGCGATGCTAGAAGATATCGCAATCTTAACAGGTGCTGAAGTAATTACGGAAGAACTTGGATTGGACTTGAAATCAGCTAATATCTCTCAATTAGGACGCGCAGCGAAAGTTGTTGTTACTAAAGAAAACACAACAATCGTTGAAGGTGCTGGCCAACCTGACAGAATCACTGGTCGCGTAAGCCAAATCCGTTCACAATTAGAAGATACAACTTCTGAATTTGATAAAGAAAAACTACAAGAACGTTTAGCTAAACTTTCAGGTGGTGTTGCCGTAATTAAAGTCGGTGCAGCAACTGAAACAGAACTAAAAGAGCGCAAACTTCGTATTGAAGATGCATTAAACTCTACACGTGCAGCAGTTGAAGAAGGTATCGTTTCTGGTGGTGGTACTGCACTAGTAAACGTATATAACAAAGTAGTAGAAATGACTTCATCTGAAGTAGGCGACGTTGCAACTGGTGTGAAAATCGTTCTTCGTGCACTTGAAGAGCCAGTCCGTCAAATCGCAAACAATGCAGGTCTTGAAGGTTCAATCATCGTTGACCGCTTGAAGCGTGAAGAAATCGGTATCGGTTTCAACGCAGCTAACGGCGAATGGGTAAACATGATGGAAGCGGGAATCGTCGATCCAACGAAAGTGACACGTTCTGCACTTCAAAACGCAGCATCTGTAGCAGCAATGTTCTTAACTACTGAAGCAGTAGTTGCAGACATCCCTGACAAAAATGCAGGTGGTGGAATGGGCATGCCTGATATGGGTGGCATGGGCGGCATGATGTAATTAAGGTTTGAGTAACTTTTACAACTCTCGTAGAACTTGTAAAATGAGCTTAAATTTTTAGAGAAATATTCACTTTTTCTAAATTGGTGTAACTCACTATTTAAACGTAAAGCAATTACCATTTCCCGAGATTAACTCTTGGGAGGTGGTTTTTTTATGCTCTTTAAGGTTTACTTCAGTAAAATAAGGTATATTATATTTGTTGAATAGATTCTCTTTCAGGACAAGAAAAGTAGGTGAACAAAGTGGGGAAATATCATTTGGATACCAAAGGTAAGGCAGCTGTGACAAAGTATCATGAAAAACAGAAGCCTGCCAAATTTGATAAAAAGCAGCAACTTGAAAAAATACGTGCGGAGTATTTAAAAAAGAAACAAGAACAAGAAGATAAATAATATCAATGAATCAATGAAAACATATAACGGGTTCATCAGCTACAAGTGAGCACAAGAAGCTCTCTAATGTATAAATAGTCAGCAAGAATAAGACTACTTCCTAAAAAAGGAAGTAGTCTTATTTTTGTTTGTAAAATCTTATGCAGTTTAGTAAGTGTGCTGTTTTTCTAGTACAAACTTTACTTGCTTTTTGAATCAAATTAAATATTATTTCATCAATATGTGCTGCACAGGGATGTTCACTACAGTTATCACGTTTCCCCTGTCTCGAAACAGGGAAAGCGTAATATTACAATTGAATTTGGGGAGTGCGTAAATATGATAAATACATTAAAGAGAATACCTGTTAAAACCTATATGTTAATTGTAACTGCGCTTCTAATAATAGGCGGAGGTTTTTACATATTTATAGAGCTTGGTGAAGAGGTGCTGGAGAAGGAGAAGTTTATGATTGACAGGTATGCAGCGGACTTTGCTGAAAGTCTTGCAACACCTGAAGTTATTACCTTTTTCGCTTGGATAACAGAACTCGGATCTGTCTGGGCGCTGTCTGTAGCATCTTTTATAATGCTTGGCGTGCTGTGGTATTTTTATGAGCGGAAAAAGTGGAGGATTGTTTATTTTGTTATTGCTATGGGTGGAATTACAATCTTGATTAGTGGGCTTAAAGCTGCATTTTCAAGAGATCGCCCGAATATATTTGAGGAGTACGATGGAACTGGATACAGTTTTCCAAGCGGTCATTCAACCGCCCCGATTGTCTTTTACGGATTTATTATGTATTTGGTCATCAGAAGTAAACTGAATGCTTTAGCAAAATGGTTAATTAACATCTCTCTTGGAGTCTTAATATTATTAATTGCCTTTAGTCGCCTTCCACTCGGCGTGCATTACTTTACAGACGTAATCGGTGGGCTGGCACTTGGTCTGACATGGCTTCTCAGCTGTATTGCAATACTTGAAATTACTTTATGGCATAGTGGAAGAAAAGCAAAAAATGAATTGTAAAATTAACTAAGATCCTGTGTGGATAGAATATTCTCTGTGTACAGTTATAAATAATAGTTGTTTATAGACGATATTTTTTGTACAAATACAAAAACAGGAAAAAGCATCAGGCACGAAACAACTGTATGTTGTTTCAAAACCTGATGCTTTATTGTTGTTACTACTTATTTAGCCGACCAATCCGTATGGAACGATCCATCTTTATCTAATCGTTCATACGTATGTGCACCAAAGTAATCACGTTGTGCTTGGATCAAATTAGCTGGCAAAGTTTCTGTACGATAGCTATCATAGTAAGCTAATGCACTTGAGAAAGCAGGAGTTGGAATTCCTTTTTGGATTGCCAAGGCTAGTACTTCTCGAAGTGAACTCTGATAGTCACCAACGATTTCTTGGAAGTATGGATCCACTAATAGGTTAGGTAAGTCACTGTTCTGATCAAATGCCTCTTTAATCTTTTGTAAGAACTGTGCTCGAATAATACATCCTCCACGGAAAATCATCGCTACATCCCCGTAAGGAATGTTCCAGCCATACTCCTCAGATGCTGCACGCATTTGTGCAAAACCTTGGGCATACGAACATATTTTACTCATATACAGCGCTTTACGAATCGCTTCAATCAATTCTTTTGGATCACCTTCATACTTTTTCGATTCAGGACCTTTAAGTATTTTACTTGCTGCCACTCGTTCTTCTTTAATAGAAGAAATAAATCTCGCAAATACGGATTCAGTAACGATTGGGAGAGAGACACCTAAATCTAAAGCATTTTGACTTGTCCATTTTCCTGTCCCTTTTTGACCAGCTACATCTAAAATCTGATCAACAAGTGGGTTCCCGGTTTCATCATCCATCTTAGTGAAAATGTCCGCAGTGATCTCGATCAGGTAGCTATCAAGTTCTCCTTTATTCCACTCAGAAAAGATTTCATGCAATTCTTGAGCTGAAAGACCAAGTGCATGTTTCATGATGAAATACGCTTCAGAAATCAGCTGCATATCTCCATATTCAATCCCATTATGAACCATCTTCACATAATGTCCTGCTCCATCTGGTCCCATGTATGTGCTGCATGGAGTGCCGTCGACTTTTGCAGAAATGGCATCAAGAATTGGTTGAACCTGTTCGTAAGCTTCTTTTGGTCCACCAGGCATAATAGAAGGACCCGTTCGTGCGCCTTCTTCTCCACCCGAAACGCCGGCACCAATGAAATTCAAACCTAATGCCTGTAATTTTGCGGTACGTCTATTCGTGTCTTCATAAAATGAATTTCCGCCATCCATCAGAATATCCCCTTGTTGAAGATGGGGAATAAGAGAATCGATGACCGAATCAGTTGTTTCTCCAGCCTTTACCATCAATAAAATCTTGCGTGGAAGTTCTAAAGAAGCGACAAATTCTTCTAAGCTGAAGGCACCTTGAATATTTTTACCTTTCGCTTCTTTCGTAGAAAATTCTTCTGTTCGATCTGTCCAGTAATCGTAAACCGAAACAGAAAAGCCTTTGCTTTCCATATTTAGCGCAAGATTCAATCCCATTACGCCTAAACCGATAACACCTATTTGTTGTTTCGTCATATACTTACCTCATTTCTTTTGCTTTTATCCTAATGTGGATAGTCGATTCTCTAATTCTTCTTTTTCTTTTAAAAAACCATCTTTGCCGAGTAATGCAAACATATTCGTTTTATACGCCTCGACTCCTGGCTGGTCAAATGGATTAACGCCAAGTAAAGTTCCACTGATCGCGCAAGCTTTTTCAAAGAAATAAACCAATTCCCCAAAAGTGAATTCGTTAAGTTCATCTAATTCGATTAATAAATTCGGAACACCGCCATCAATATGAGCAAGGGTCGTTCCAAGAGCTGCTTTTTTGTTCACTTCATCCATTGTTTTTCCAGTAAGGAAATTTAATCCGTCAATATTTTCAGGATCCGCTTCAATAATACGTTCAATTGCCGGTTTTTTAACCTGTAGAACAGTTTCAATTAAAAGCCTACGACCTTCTTGAACGTATTGTCCCATCGAGTGCAAATCGGTTGTAAAGTTAACTGAGGCAGGGAAGAGGCCTTTTTCATCCTTTCCTTCACTTTCTCCGAAAAGTTGTTTCCACCATTCCGCCACAAAGTGTAGGCCTGGCTCATAGCTTACAAACAATTCAACTGATTTCCCTTTATTATAGAAAATATTTCTTACTGCGGCATATTGGTAACTTGAATTGGTCGCAAGATTAGAATCATTGTATTTGTGATAGGCAGCTTTTGCTCCATCCATCACTTGGTCAATGTTCAGTCCTGCTACTGCCATTGGAAGTAAACCTACAGGTGTCAGAACTGAATACCGTCCACCAATATCGTCTGGAATAACAAACGTTTCGTATCCTTCTTCGCCTGCAAGTTTACGAAGTGCACCCTTGCTTTGATCTGTCGTCACATAAATTCGATTCCTTGCTTCTGCTTTGCCATACTTTTTCTCCATAAAATTGCGGAAAATACGGAATGCTAAAGCAGGCTCTGTTGTAGTCCCTGACTTGGAAATGACATTAATAGAAACGTCTTTTCCTTCTAATACCTGAAGTAAATGTTCGATATAGGTCGAGCTAATATTATGTCCAGCAAAATAAACTTCCGTATTTCCTTTGATTTGGTTATGAAATGTATGGGATAAAGCCTCGATTGCTGCTTTTGACCCTAGATAAGAGCCTCCAATACCAATAACAATCAGCGCGTCTGACTGTTGTTGAATTCGTTTAGCAGCTAGCTTCACTCTGTCAAATTCCTCTTTGTCGTAGGTAATTGGCCAGTCAACCCATCCTAAGTAATCAGATCCTGGGCCAGTTTGTTGATGAATTTGGTTATGCGCTTGTTTTACAAAGTCACTTAAATTTTCAAACTCACTATTTTTCATGAATGATAAAACATTGGTGAAATCAAATGAAACGGTCATATCTCATATCTCCTTTTTTTAATATTTTTTTCTACCACCACTTAAATTGATTGGATTGCAATAGCTGATTTGCTTCTTCTGGACCAGTCGAACCTGCAGGATAGGAATATAAAGGTAACAGATCCTCCTGATATGCTTCTAATAACGGTTGAATCCACTCCCATGATAATTCGACTTCTTTCCAATGAGAGAAGAAGGTAGCGTTACCGAGCATTGCATCAAATAGAAGAAGTTCATATGCTTCCGGCAGACTTTCCGAATTGGTTGAGAAGTTAATCCAAACAGGTTCAAAACGATTACTAGATGGATCTTTCATGTTCACCCGTAAAGAAATACTTTCGTTTGGACTGATCTCGAGGATCAATAAATTCGGAGTGATTCCTTGTAACACATCTGAATTTTTCATCGTGTTCTTAAACTCAATGACAATCCGTGTAGACTTCTGATCCAATCTTTTCCCCGTGCGTATATAAAAAGGGATTCCACTCCAAGATGGATTATCAATATATAAGCGAGCCGCGAAAAAAGTATCATTTTTTGAGGAACCATCAACACCGGGCTCTTCCTTATAGCCAATAACTGAAGTACCTTGAATCTCCCCAGACTCGTACTGACCGCGGACAACATCCTTGTATGCATTTTCTTTTACGATTGGCCGAAGAGATTCGATAATTTCCATCTTTTTAACACGAATTTCATTTGCCGTTATTTTCTCTGGGAGGTAAATGGCTGTCATCATCACTAACTGAAGAAGATGGTTTTGTACCATATCTCGAATGGCTCCTGCTTTATCATAATAATCAGCCCTAGTTTCGACCCCAACTGTTTCACTTGCTGTAATTTGGACATTCGAAATTTGTTTATGATCTAGTAATGATTTAAGTGCTGGATTGGCTAAAACTAAGGTTTCAAGATTTTGTACCATTGGTTTCCCTAGATAGTGATCAATTCTGTAGATTTCATCTTCGCTGAAAGTTTTGCTCAAGTTTTTATTTAATTGTCTTGCCGTTTCTAGGTTACTTCCAAATGGTTTTTCAACGATGAGACGTTTCCATCCTTTGTTTTGGCAAATACCACTTGAATTAAGATTTGACGTAATAACATCAACCAGACTTGGTCCAACAGACAAATAGAATAGCCGGTTTTGTGGAATACCTAGCTCAATTTCTCTTTTTTTAATGAGTTCGTGCAAATTGTAATAGGAATCTTTGTCTGTCGCATCAAATGCACAGTACCGGAATTTGGATAAAAAATCTTGTAAACCAGAAGGTTGTACAGGTCTTCTTGAGTATGCTTGAAGAGCTCTTTCCACCTTGGACTGAAACTCTTCGTTTGAACAATAGTTTCTGCCTAAACCAACTATAGAAATGGTATCGGGTAATTTACCATCAAGGTATAAATTATATAAAGCAGGAAATAATTTTCGTTGTGCTAAGTCTCCCGTTGCTCCAAATAATACAAATGTCATGTCTTGCATGAACCATTCTTCTTGGAATCCAATTAATTGATTTTTTACATCAAATTCTATTGCGGTATTCCCGTAATTCATATTCAACACCCTCCAACTTTTACAATCAGCATTTTGTTTAAACCATGAATGATAATCGCAACAGTTCTCAGTATAATGACTGCATTTAATTTATGTAAGTACGCACTTAAAAAACAAATAGTGTAAAAAAGTATACTTTTGGTTAAGCATTTAAGGGAGGAGTAAACAAGAATGCACTAACGATATTGACTGACGTTGAAACCTTCAAATTAAAATGGTTCTCACTGCGGGAGCTTCCGCCCTGTTAGTGTCAATTAAATCGTCTTTAAAAATTCAAGAAAAAACATATTAAATAATGTTGTGGATTTTGAATTAATAAGGTATCATTGCCTGCCACTAAAGTGAGAAGTCGAATAACCAAAAATATTTGGCTCATGCGGAATGTGTGGGAAGCCATAAACTACATCATTTAAAGGACACTTAATATTAGTCATGTTAAATTTTTTTGTTGAGAAGAATAAAACGAATGAGGCATTTGCGGAGAATATACGGCAAACAAATATATTTAACCGTATCGTTTAACTTAACTAAATTTATATAGGTAAAGAAATCGAATTAGCTTTTCGGGTTCAGCCTGTGATTCCACGTCGTTCCCAAGAAATTATATTCCATGACTAGATATAGGAGTGAGAAGAGGACATTTATATAGATTCATGGCACTCCAATATTGTAAAGAAAGTCTACAGTATACTTTTTGTTAGTATGTGAATTTAAAGTGCGTACTTCACAATATTTATGAATGGTTTTACACTAGGTAGGCACCATAAAACGAATAAAAGGAGATTGACATATATGAAATTACAATTAGCTTTAGATTTAGTTAACATTCCACAAGCCCTAGAACTTATTAAAGAAGTTGAGGGGCATATTGATATCGTTGAAATCGGAACTCCAGTAATCAATAAAGAAGGTCTTAAAGCAGTTGAAGCTGTTAAAGCTGCATTTCCTAACCTAGAAGTTCTTGCAGATGTTAAAATTATGGATGCTGCAGGTTATGAAGTCTCTAATGCTGCAGCTGCAGGTGCTGACATAGTTACAATCCTTGCACAAGCAGAAGACTCTTCAATCAAAGGTGCTGTTGAAGCAGCAAAAAAATTAGGTAAAAAAATCTTGGTTGATATGATTGCTGTAAAAGACGTTAAAACACGCGCAGCAGAGCTTGATGAACTAGGTGTAGATTATATTTGTGTACACACAGGATATGACTTGCAAGCGGAAGGTAAAGATTCATTCGAAGATCTACGCACAATTAAAAACGTTGTGAAAAATGCTAAAACTGCAATTGCTGGCGGAATCAAGTTTGAGACCTTACCGGAAGTGATTAAAGCTCAACCAGATTTAATAATTGTTGGTGGTGGAATCACAAGTAAAGAAGATAAAAAAGCAGAAGCAGCAAAAATTCAAAAACTAATCAAAGAAGGCGTGATTGCGTAACATGAATACAAAAGGCTACACAGATGAGATACTGGCCGAGCTAAAGCGAACTCTTGAACTCATCAATGGTGAGGATGCCGAAAAGGTAGTCGAAGGTATTTTACGTGCAAAAAAGATTTTTGTTGCAGGTGGAGGACGATCCGGCTTCATGGCTAAGGCATTTGTTATGCGCATGATGCATGTTGGACTTGATGCGTATGTTGTAGGAGAAACAGTAACACCTAATCTAGAACCGAGTGATATCTTTATTGTCGGTTCTGGTTCAGGTGAGACTGGGAGCCTGGCAGCTATGACGAAAAAAGCGAAAAGCATTGGTGCAACAGTAGTAGCTGTTACCATTAATCCTGATTCTACAATTGGTAAGTTGGCTGATATTCAAATTGAAATACCTGCTCAAGCAAAAGCGGATGGCACCAGTGGAAAATCAATTCAACCGATGGGCTCTCTGTTTGAGCAATCGCTTCTTCTTTTTTATGATGCAGTAATTTTGAGATTTATGAATAAAAAAGGATTAAATTCTGACAAAATGTACGGAAGACATGCTAATTTAGAATAGAACTGAACAATAAACCTGAGTCTAATACTAATTTAGATACTCAGGTTTATTTGGATTTTCTCACTGCATGAAATAAGTAGGAACGGAGTACTCACTTGCAAGAGTAATCTATGTTAAGCAAACGTCCAGTTTCTTTTTTCATCCATTTAAGAAGTTTTTAAAAAGTTTTTAATAGGAGAGTTTCTATGTATAAAATGATTGCGATTGATCTTGATGGAACGTTACTCACAGACGAATTAATGGTTTCACCAGATACAGTAACAGCTATTCAGAAAGCGGTTGGACTTGGCACAATTGTAACTATTGCAACTGGTCGTATGTTTCCTTCTGCCAAGGTCTTTGCACTGCAGCTAGGTATTAATGTACCGCTTATTACTTATCATGGTGCAATTATCAAGGATGTTAATGAAAATGAAGTCATGTATGAGCGACTTATTTCTCCTGACGTTGCACGAAAGTTAGTAGCGATTGCAACCGAAAAAAAGATTCATTTACAAGTGTATCAAGATGATATTCTCTATAGTGCATGGGAAAACGAAAAGCTTATTGCTTATTCCGAAGAAGCGAAAGTTCCTTATACAATAGAACCGGACCTTGCCAAGCTAGCCAAAAAAGGATTTACAAAAGCACTCTTTATTGATAACCATGATAAACTTGATATCCTGCAAGACGAATTGCAATGGTTGCTTGGTGAACAGGCTCATATTGCAAAATCAAAAAAAACTTATCTTGAAGTTACTAATACAGAAGCAAACAAAGGGAGTGCCCTGCTGTACCTAGCAAAAAAACTTGGTATTGATCGTTCAGAAATTATTGGTATTGGTGACAACCACAATGATATTGAACTTATAAAGACAGCTGGGTTAGGCATAGCAATGGGCAATGCAGTTAAGGAATTAAAAGATATAGCTGATTACATCTCACTTACAAACAATGATGATGGAGTACTTCATGTGATAGAAAAGTTCATAATAAATCCTGCGATTTTGTATAAATGATTGGTAGCGCGTTATTTACTTAAGGTCATTTGGAAAGACAAGACATATTTCTTTTCGAACTTTATCCAACACTTGCATTGTAGTGAGTGAGTTTTCAAATGAGTTTGTAGTGGATTCCATTTTTTGTTGCTTGATTAAATCAATAAATTCTTTCACTTCATAATACATAGCGGGATGAGATTGTTCGACAGTTAATGGTTCAATTGTCCCGTCATTGTAATGAATTTCTACTTTTTCCGCCGAATGGATCTTATCAATAATCATACTGCCTTTTTCACCTTGGATTTCGCTTGGTAAAAAAGAGTTGGTAATTTTTGAATACATCACAACTGCATCTTTATCATCGTATTTCAATATGACACTACCTTCACCATCTACACCTGAATCCAGAATTAGACCTGTTGCCTTCACTTCTTTCGGTTCACCAAATAATGTAACAAGCGGATATAAACAGTAGACGCCAAGATCCATTAATGAACCGTTCGCAAAGTTTGGATTGAAAGCATTTAGGACAATCCCTTCCTTGTATTTATCATAACGAGATGAATACTGACAATAGCTTGCAAAGTACCTACGGACAGGACCAATTTTATGTAAGTGATCTTGAATAACCTTGAAGTTTGGAAGTAGTGTTGATTTCATTGCTTCCATTAATAGTACGTTGTGATTTTTTGTTGCTTGAATCATCCTTGCTACCTCTTTTGCATTAGCAGCCAGTGGCTTTTCACATAATACATGTTTACCATGTTGTAAAAACAAAATCGCTTGTTCTGCATGATATGAATTAGGAGTAGCAATGTAAACCGCGTCAATTTCTTCACTTCCTGCCATTTCTTCTAAATTTGTAAAAAGATTTGTTATTCCGTATTTGGTTCCAAATTCTTCAGCCCTCTCGCTTGTTCGTGAATAAACGGCTGCTAGTTCAAAATTTTCTACCGCACTTGCCGCTTCAAGTAATCTTTCTGTAATCCAATTAGTACCCACTATACCAATTCGAGTCATTTATTTAGCCTCATTTCTTTGTTTTGTAATTTAAAACTTTCATTTGAGTTTTAGTATATCCAAAGGAGAGTTGTGTACTAAATATGTAGCATTTAGTATAGTTAGTATATGATAAAAATCAAAGTACGAACTTTTTTCACATATAGTATTCAAAAGTAAACTATTGAATCTAAAGGGAAGGAGGGGAAGAAAATGCCTAATTTGGGGGAGAAAGAATTTAATTGCGAAAAGGAACTGACACTTTCTATCATTGGTGGAAAATGGAAAATGTTGGTGCTATGGCATTTAGGTAAAGAAGGAACCAAACGCTTTGGTGAATTAAAAAACCTTATGCCGGGAATTACACAGCGGATGCTTGTTAATCAATTACGTGAACTTGAAGACCATTTGATTATACATCGAGAAGTATATCCTGTTGTTCCACCAAAAGTGGAATACTCACTTACAGAACAAGGAAGAAGTTTGATTCCGATTCTTGATTCGATGTATGAATGGGGTAAAGATTATATAGAGAACAATTTGGAAAATGAAAATAAATAATGGTGCCTGAAAAAAAGGCCATCCACTAGTTTAATGAACTAGAGGATGGCCTTTTCTTCCGTGTTGCATCTAAACGTGAGAGATTAGCACAGGAACATTTAAATTAAAGTTGATTTTTTTGATATCACAGGATGTGCAAATTTGACTAGTACTACTTATTATTGATGGCTCTTATAGAATGGTTGTATCAGGTGATGATGTAAAAGGGAACTTTAAAGTAACCTGGTATATAAGTGAAAGTTATTAAGTTCTAATGAACATCCATGTTTTTTTCTTATAGTAAAGGGGTTTGGAGTTAATAAGAAAACATCATTAGGGAACACTAAAATGTTACCTTATTGAACAACTGAGTGCCTTACTTCAAGAAGGAAAAGCGCTCTTTTTTGTTGAACTAAAGAAATGCAGAGTAGAATCTCATTTTAGATGGATAATGAGGATTGGTTAACGAAAGGAGGAAAAAAGTGATTAAACCTACAATGAAGTATAAACTGCATGATCGCATTTCACAAAATGTTGATAATGCGTATGACATTGTGTTTGATAAATGCACGGCTATTGTTAACGGTGTTCCACAAAAAGATGAACAACTATTAATGAGGTACACCAAAAACGGAAAAACAATTAATAATGCTCCTGCTTTCAATGAAATTGATATGATGAAAATCATCGTAAAACTGTATAACAGTACGCTTATTTCAGCGGAAGCAAAAGCGGTTTTAAGAAAAGGTATCAATAAGTAAAATCAGCATTATTGGAGTGAAGGCTTAATCAATTGTCGAGGTGAAATATGTTAATAAATATATCTCAGTTAGAACCTAATAAACTTACTGACCTACAACTGACCGAACTCATTTATAAAAATTTGGAAGATGATAACGAGATTGGTGATTGCATTCTTGTTCCAGGTAGTAATAAGACTGTGGAATATCGCTTACCAAAAGCTATACAACTTTATAAGCAAGGTAGAGCAAATAAGATTTTGTTTTCAGGTGGAGTAATTTGGGAAGGTAACAAGTTATCAGAAGCACAATTATTAAAAGAGAAAGCTATTGAACAAGGGATACCAGAAGAGGACATAATAGTAGAGGATGTTTCCCTTCATACGAAAGAAAATGTTCTTGCTTCTTTGCTAGTTTTGGATAGAGCTTTTTATTTACATAATGTAAAGAGAATAATTGTGGTTACCACAAATTTTCATATGCGTAGGTTCCATTTAACACTAAAAACGTTTATGCCAGAGTGGATAGAATATTCTCTGTGTACAGTTAATGACCAAACAACTAGAGAAGATAACTGGTTTAATTATCCGTACGGCAGGAAAAGAGTAGAGATGGAATCGGGCAAACTAATAAATTACGTTAAACAAGGGGTTATTATAGATACTAAGGTTGAAATATCTAATTAATAGTTGATTATAGACGAAATTTTTAATGCATATTCAAGAACAGGAAAAAGCATCAGGCACGAAACAACTTTATGTTGTATCGCTACCTGATGCTTTATGATTGTTACTACTTATTTAGCTGACCAATCCGTATGGAACGATCCATCTTTATCTAATCGCTCATACGTATGTGCACCAAAGTAATCACGTTGTGCTTGAATAAGGTTAGCTGGCAATGTTTCTGTACGATAGCTATCATAGTAAGCTAATGCACTTGAGAAAGCAGGCGTTGGAATTCCTTTTTGGATTGCCAAGGCTAGTACTTCTCGAAGTGAGCTCTGGTAGTCACCAACGATTTCTTGGAAGTACGGATCAACTAATAAGTTAGGCAAGTCACTGTTCTGGTCAAAAGCTTCTTTAATCTTTTGTAAGAACTGTGCTCGAATGATACAACCTCCACGGAAAATCATCGCTACATCCCCGTAAGGAATGTTCCAGCCGTACTCCTCAGATGCTGCACGCATTTGTGCAAAACCTTGGGCATATGAACAAATTTTACTCATATACAGAGCTTTACGAATCGCTTCAATAAATTCTTTTGGATCACCTTCATACTTTTTCGAATCAGGACCTTTAAGTATTTTACTTGCTGCCACTCGTTCTTCTTTAATAGAAGAAATAAATCTCGCAAATACGGATTCAGTAACGATTGGGAGAGAGACACCTAAATCTAAAGCATTTTGACTTGTCCATTTTCCTGTCCCTTTTTGACCAGCTACATCTAAAATCTGATCAACAAGTGGGTTCCCGGTTTCATCATCCATCTTAGTGAAAATGTCCGCAGTGATCTCGATCAGGTAGCTATCAAGTTCTCCTTTATTCCACTCAGAAAAGATTTCATGCAATTCTTGAGCTGAAAGACCAAGTGCATGTTTCATGATGAAATACGCTTCAGAAATCAGCTGCATATCTCCATATTCAATCCCATTATGAACCATCTTCACATAATGTCCTGCTCCATCTGGTCCCATGTATGTGCTGCATGGAGTGCCGTCGACTTTTGCAGAAATGGCATCAAGAATTGGTTGAACCTGTTCGTAAGCTTCTTTTGGTCCACCAGGCATAATAGAAGGACCCGTTCGTGCGCCTTCTTCTCCACCCGAAACGCCGGCACCAATGAAATTCAAACCTAATGCCTGTAATTTTGCGGTACGTCTATTCGTGTCTTCATAAAATGAATTTCCGCCATCCATCAGAATATCCCCTTGTTGAAGATGGGGAATAAGAGAATCGATGACCGAATCAGTTGTTTCTCCAGCCTTTACCATCAATAAAATCTTGCGTGGAAGTTCTAAAGAAGCGACAAATTCTTCTAAGCTGAAGGCACCTTGAATATTTTTACCTTTCGCTTCTTTCGTAGAAAATTCTTCTGTTCGATCTGTCCAGTAATCGTAAACCGAAACAGAAAAGCCTTTGCTTTCCATATTTAGCGCAAGATTCAATCCCATTACGCCTAAACCGATAACACCTATTTGTTGTTTCGTCATATACTTACCTCATTTCTTTTGCTTTTATCCTAATGTGGATAGTCGATTCTCTAATTCTTCTTTTTCTTTTAAAAAACCATCTTTGCCGAGTAATGCAAACATATTCGTTTTATACGCCTCGACTCCTGGCTGGTCAAATGGATTAACGCCAAGTAAAGTTCCACTGATCGCGCAAGCTTTTTCAAAGAAATAAACCAATTCCCCAAAAGTGAATTCGTTAAGTTCATCTAATTCGATTAATAAATTCGGAACACCGCCATCAATATGAGCAAGGGTCGTTCCAAGAGCTGCTTTTTTGTTCACTTCATCCATTGTTTTTCCAGTAAGGAAATTTAATCCGTCAATATTTTCAGGATCCGCTTCAATAATACGTTCAATTGCCGGTTTTTTAACCTGTAGAACAGTTTCAATTAAAAGCCTACGACCTTCTTGAACGTATTGTCCCATCGAGTGCAAATCGGTTGTAAAGTTAACTGAGGCAGGGAAGAGGCCTTTTTCATCCTTACCTTCACTTTCGCCAAAGAGTTGTTTCCACCATTCAGCCACATAGCTTAAACCAGGCTCATAGCTTACAAATAACTCAATTGACTTGCCTTTATTGTAGAAAATATTTCTGATAGCGGCATATTGGTAGCTTTCGTTCGTTGCCAAATCGGGATTATTATATTTATCGAATCCTTGTTTTGCACCAGCCATCATTTGATCAATATTAAGACCGGCAACTGCGATCGGAAGTAAGCCTACTGGTGTAAGAACCGAGTAACGGCCACCGATGTCATCAGGAATAACAAAGGTTTCATACCCTTCTTCACCAGCAAGTTTTAGAAGAGAGCCTTTATTCTGATCAGTCGTCACATAAATTCGATTTCTTGCTTCTTCTTTTCCATATTTCTTCTCCATTAATTCACGGAAAATGCGGAATGCTAAAGCCGGCTCTGTAGTTGTCCCTGACTTGGAAATAACATTAACCGAAATATCTTTTCCTTCTAATACTTGCATTAAATGCTCAATATAGGTAGAACTAATATTTTGTCCTGCAAAATACACTTCCGTATTGCCTTGAATTTGATTGTGGAACGTATGCGATAAAGCCTCGATTGCGGCTTTAGAACCTAGATAAGAGCCACCAATGCCGATAACAATCAATGCGTCAGACTGTTCTTGAATTCGCTTAGCAGCTAGCTTCACTCTAGAAAATTCGTCTTTATCGTAATTAACTGGCCAGTCAACCCATCCTAAGTAATCAGAACCAGGTCCTTGTTTTTGGTGAATTTGATGATGTGCTTGTTTGACAAACTCACTTAAATTTTCAACTTCACTATTATTCATAAACGATAAAGCATTGTTGTAATTAAATGATACGGTCATATGTTACATCTCCCTTTAACTTCAACTTTTATCTTACCACCACTTAACTTGTTTGGTTAACAATAGCTGACTTGCTTACATGTCTTTTGTTTAAGTAAATGCATTAAAAATTTTAATGCTTTCCATATACAATGATACGACAAAGTCCGTTTTATATCATGGAAATATTATAGATTTGTGGTTAGAGGACAATGAGATTTGTAAGTTCTATCTGAAATGGCGTACGTAGAAAGAAGCCTAGCAAGTCCATTTGAATAAAACCTCGCTAATTGTGCTATTATTAGGTTGAATTCAATTGAATAATTCGGTTAAATTCACACCATAAAATGGTGTGAACAGGGAATGTACTAGGAGGTTTAACAATGGATAATAACGATATATTAATTCGATTAAGATATGCGCTAGATATAAAAAATAAAGATATGATTGAGATATTTAAACTCGGTGGCATGGAATTCACAAAAGAAGAAGTGCTTTTAATTCTTACGAAATCAAAAGACGATTATTATGATGACTTTGATCATTATGATGATGAAATCGAAAATGATGAAAACATCAAATGTGATAATGCGATGTTAGAGTCGTTTTTAAATGGATTTATTGTTTTCAAAAGAGGCAAACAGGATCCACAACCAGGGCAACCTGAACGACCAGCACTAACAGGTGAGAGAGCGAATAACATGCTCTTAAAGAAATTAAAAATCGCCCTCTCTTTAACAAGTGAAGATATGCTCGAAATTTTAGAATCAGCTGGCGTCACTGTAACAAAAGGTGAATTAGGAGCTTTATTAAGAAAAGTAGGTCACAAAAACTATAAAGAATGCGGCGATCGATACGCACGAAATTTCTTAAAAGGGTTAGCGATTAAATATAGAAAATAGGCGCAATATAAATAGAAAGAATAGAAACACGGAATCCATCGAGGTTCCGTGTTTTTGTTTATACCGACTTGGGTATACTGAAATGTGTGTTTTATTTCAATAATAATTTCAAAGGAGCGATTCGAATGAATTTTCATTATACGGTCGAAACCGAGAAATCTATGGATGAAGCGGTAAAAGCACTTGAGGCATCTCTTAAAGAAGAACAATTTGGTGTTTTGTGGGACTTTGATTTAACTGCGAAGTTGCAAGAAAAAGGATTGGACTTTAATACAGGGTATCGAGTTCTCGAAGTGTGTAATCCAAAAGAAGCGAATCGAGTATTACAAGAAGATAAAGTAGTGGGCTACTTTTTACCTTGTAAAATTGTCGTGTACGAAGATGAAGGCAAAACGAAAATTGGTTTACCGAAACCAACGACGCTTATAGAATTAGCAAATAATGATAAATTAACTGAAATTGCGACAGATGTAGAAAATCGACTGATCCGCAGCATTGATCAAGCAACTTAAATGGAACGCTAAACCGCTTCAGGGAAACCTGAGAGCGGTTTATTCTTATTTATAGAAACTTCTTCAAAAAGGAAATTCGAAATTCATCATAAATTTGCATTCCATTCCTCATAACATCTATTATTGACTTATAAATTTCTGCGTGGAAACGTACACTTTTACATGCAATCACTTTATGTTTTGAAAAATCATGAAGTGGTATGATAAGCATATGAAGTACAAGTCATAGGAGGAAAAACCAATGGAGAAAATCGAAGTAGGCGACATTTTTACATTGTTCGATGAGAATAATGAGGAACAAGAAATCGAAGTATTAGGTACGCTAAGTATCGATGGCATCGAATATGCAGCAGTTGGTTTTGCTGAAGAAACTCAAGATGATTCAACAGATGATATCGATGTTTTCTTTTTAAGAGTTGAAGAAGGAGAAGAATTATCGATTATCGAAAGTGATGAGGAATTTGAGATGGTATCTTTAGCGTTTAAAGAGGCTGGAGAAGAGTAAACTAATCGTGATATATATAAAGACCGTTTGGAAGTTTCAATCTCCAAACGGTCTTTTGCGTAATGACTATATAAGACGTTTAACATCCATAATAATCGTACTTTCCGCAGCGGAATTAATCAGTTTCTACATTCACCTAGATGTGTATTTATACTTACTTATAATAATTGATGGAGTGATTAAAGACTTAAATGAATTTTATTTAAGTATTCTTCATTCAAAAGGGTATACTCCTTTTATTAAGTAACGAACGGATGTGATATAGGGATGAATTTACCTTTAGCGATAGGGTTAACATTGTTTGCTTTATTTGTAGCGGCTTTCATTGGAATCAAATTATTACGTATACCAGATATCGTCATTTACATACTAGTTGGAGCGGGACTTTCTTTAACTGGTTATTTTGGTGATACGGATGCATTTAAAATAGCAGGTGAAATCGGATTAATCGTCTTATTCTTTTTACTGGGAATGAAGTTCACATTTCGAGAACTTGGACGCAAAGGTCGTAAAGTTTGGAAGGCTAGTTTACTAGACATCGTTTTAGGTATAGGTGTTACTTTTGGAATATCCATGATTTTTGGACACGACCTCTTCACATCACTTCTAATCGCAGGGCTTGTTTATGCAACAAGTTCATCTATTACAGTGAAATTATTAGAACATAAAAACAAACTAGACAATAAAGAGTCAGGATTTATTTTATCCTTACTCATATTTGAAGATCTAATCGCTCCTATTTTAATTACAATTTTAATTGGGTTAAGCGGGGACGGTTTTAAAGGGATGGACTTTGTGTTCATTATCCTTAAGATAGCACTGTTAGTTATTGGGGCTGTTGTTATCGGGAAAGTCGTCTTCAATAAAGCACATAAAGTAATTACAAGATTTTTGAATGAAGACTATTTTGTCTTATTTATACTTGGAGTGGCCATTTCGTATGGTGGTTTTGCTTACTACCTACATTTATCAGAAGTCATTGGTGCTTTTCTAGCTGGAATTATGATGGCTGAAACGAACTTTAAGGATAAAGTAATGGAGGTTTCAATGCCAGTTCGTAACTTATTCCTTCCTTTCTTCTTCTTGAATTTTGGATTAACACTTGAATTTACAGATGAAGTGCCTGCTTTTGGTCTTTTAATCGTCATTGTCATTTGGTCAATACTGGCGAAAATGATTGTAGGATACTACGGTGGTAGATGGTACGGATTGGACAAACGTGAATCCTTTGAGACAGGTCTTGTACTAACCCCACGCGGAGAATTTTCTGTTATCATTGCAGCCCTCGCATCTGGAGTCGTTCAAATCTTTGCGGGTATGTATATATTGATTGCAGCCTTAATTGGGATGTTTTTGGTTCAAATGGCTCCTAAAATAGGCGAAAAAATTTGGGGTCAGCGTAAGGACTCAAAGGAGTAGGCACATACTTCCAATAAAACCTGGTCAGCAATGGCCAGTTTTTTTGTGCAAATAAAGTCATTCGATTAATCGGACAAACGAATGTGTAATTATTGATGTTCGGTAAATACTACTCACAACTTCTTCGGTTAAAAAGTCTTTGCAAAATTCAATCAGTTGTGATATATGCTCATTTCTAGTAGAATAGATAGGAATTTCGTTTTTTGAAAAGAGGGTATACAAATGAAAACATCAATTTTTAGTTTAACATTAGAGCAACTTACGGCATGGCTTATAGATCACGGACAAAAAAAATATAGAGCAGAGCAAATCTGGGATTGGTTATACATCAAACGTATTACAGATTTCTCTGAAATGAACAATGTAAGTAAAGAATGTATTCAATTATTAGAAGATAATTTTGTTCTTTACACATTGGAGCAAGAAGTAAAACAAGAATCATCAGACGGAACGATTAAGTTTTTATTCAAAATGAAAGACGGCAACTTAATCGAAACCGTTTTAATGCGCTTTAAATATGGTTTGTCTGTCTGTGTAACTACGCAAGTGGGCTGTAACATTGGTTGTAGTTTCTGTGCGAGTGGATTGCTGAAGAAGAGTCGTGATTTGAATTCTGGAGAAATCGTAGAACAAATCATGCAAGTTCAACAACATTTAGATGCAGTGAAAAAAGAAGAACGTGTAAGTCACATCGTAGTAATGGGTATCGGTGAACCATTCGATAACTATACAAACTTAATGAGTTTCTTAAGTGTAGTGAATTCTCAAAAAGGATTAGCGATCGGTGCACGTCATATCACAGTTTCTACAAGTGGGATTGTGCCTAAAATTTACGATTATGCGGACGAAGGTCTTCAAGTGAATTTAGCAATCTCTATTCACGCACCAACTAATGAGTTACGTACGCGTATTATGAAGATCAACAAAGCGTATCCAATCGAGAAATTAATGGATGCAATTGACTACTATTTGGAGAAAACCAACCGTCGTATTACGTTCGAATATATTTTACTTCGCGATGTAAACGACCACGTGGAAGAAGCAAACAAATTAGCCAAGTTGTTAGAAAACAAACGTCATTTATCGTACGTCAACCTAATCCCTTACAATCCAGTGGATGAGCATGCTCAATACGAACAAAGTACACCTGAAGCCATCAGTGCCTTTTATGATGCACTAAAGAAAAAAGGAATCAACTGTGGCGTTCGTCATGAACAAGGTGCAGATATTGATGCAGCGTGTGGTCAATTACGAAGCAAACAAATTAAAAAAGGTGAAAAAGCTACGGTTTAAGCCTTCTATAAGAACAAATTGCGTACCTACTTTGTAGGTGCGCTTTTTTCATTTCAGTCAACCACATTTGAACCACTAAAAAGTACATAAAAAAAGACCTTCTCATTAGAGGTCAATTCTCAATGCTTTCAACTAATTCAATTACCATATCATTCATTTCTCCTGAAACAGTATAAATAGTATGGGTATCATCCGTTTTCATTAATGTACTTTTTTGCCCTTTTTCGCCTATCCATAAATAAAAACTTTGTTTATTTCCGTTTTCATATACAACATCCATATATAAATCTGGATTAGCCATATTTACTATGCCACTTTCTTTTATAGCACCTGAAATTATGTTCATAAATGTTTCAATAACTTCATCCTTTTCAAAAACGGTTGCATTAACTCCTTTTGTTTTAGAAATGATGATTTTTGTAATTTCTCCATCTAATTTCAATTGATTATTATCATCTACTTGTATTTCAGAAGAAGGTTTTGGTTTTTCTGTCTCCAATGCCATGTTATCTTCTGAATGGCAACCAAAAAGAAGAGAAGAGACTAAAAACACAGTTAAAATAGTACTAATGTTTTTCCTCATAAATGATAAACCCCTTTATGTAATGCTTCATTATTCAAGTTAGACGATTACACAATCTCAAAGTTTCAATTTTATTTTAGCTAAGAATTATAATTGAGCTGAAATTCCTCACCTCGCTTTTTTTCATCCTCATATCCTATAGTACATACCGTTTGGGTGATTAACCCATTCATAAAAGGAGTACAGAAGGGAGAAGATGAAAGTGGGCATTGAATTAACGGCCCTGCATTGGACGTATGTCGTGTTCATATTCTTGATAATTGGATTTATGGTGATGAGGCGAGATACAACGCTCATTAGTATTTCGGGAATATTTTTAATTGCCTTATTTGCAACAGGCTCATTAAGCGATTCAATAAGTAGCATTTTCACAAGCTTTATATACGCAATAACCGAATTACTCCCAACGATTTTGGTCATCTCGATCATTGTGGCTATGAGTCGAACCTTAACTACCACAGGTATTAACGATGTCATGATATCCCCATTCTCAAAATTGATTCGAACGCCAGCTCTAGCTTACTGGACGATTGGGATTTTAATGATGGTCATTTCTTGGTTTTTCTGGCCATCACCAGCTGTAGCATTAATGGGTGCTGTCTTATTGCCAGTAGCTATTCGGGTAGGATTACCAGCACTTGGTGTTGCGATGGCAATGAATTTATTTGGTCATGGGATTGCCTTGTCGGGCGATTTCATCATTCAAGGTGCTCCTAAGTTAACAGCTGATGCTGCTGGATTGCCTGTGGGTGATGTAATTCAAGCGAGTATTCCACTCGTGTTTGTTATGGGGATTGTTACGACTGTTCTCGCTTTTTATTTCTTGAAAAGGGATTTGAAGTCAGGCGCATTAACAATGGAAACAGGTTTAGCTGTTACAACAAATACTGAACCTACAGATAAAGAAGAAACTCTATTATCGAAAGGACAAAAACGTTTTTTTGCTTTATTTATCCCTACATTATTTGCAATTGATGTGTGGGCAATGTCTATTCTTAAGTTACAGGGTGGCGATGCAACAGCGTTAATCGGAGGTACAGCAGTATTCATTTTGTTACTCATCACAATGGTTAGTCATGGGAATAAAGGACTTGAAAAAGCAACCTCCTTTTTAATAGAGGGATTTCAGTTTGGGTTTAAAGTATTTGGAGCAGTTATCCCAATTGCAGCCTTCTTCTATTTAGGCGATTCAGGATTTTTAACAATAGTGGGTGATTTATTACCAAAAGGTTCGCATGGGATTGTCAATGATCTCGGCGTAGCACTGGCATCGGTCGTCCCGTTAAGTAAAGAGGTTGGGGCAGTCACTTTAGCCGTTACAGGTGCAATCACTGGTTTAGATGGTTCAGGATTTTCTGGTATCTCGTTAGTAGGATCTGTAGCCAATATCTTTGCGACGGCAATTGGAGCAGGAGCTGCAACCTTAACTGCACTTGGTCAAATTGCTGCAATCTGGGTCGGTGGAGGAACTTTAGTTCCTTGGGCGCTAATTCCTGCAGCGGCAATTTGTGGTGTTGACCCATTTGAACTTGCTAGAAGAAACCTTTTGCCGGTGACAATTGGTTTAATAGTAACAACGATTGTTGCCATGTTTTTGATTTAATTATTTGAGGTACTAAAGGGTTTTGTTCATAAAAATAGGTGGAGAAAAATGAACGATTTTTCTCGCCTTTTTTTATTGTATTTCATGGATTTCACTAATCAATGGTATACTTAAGACAACAGTTTGTTCCGGAAAGGAGTTTACTCAATATGAAATTTGTAAAATCAAAAATGAAAATACTTGTGAAAGAAAATGAAGAACTTAAAAAGCGTTTACGCGATTTAATGGACGAGCTTGATATCGACAAAGATGCAGCTTTAAGAGCGATGTATCATTCCGATGTAGAAGGCGGAAAATATCAAGTACCATATCAACAACTCTGACTTGCCAATAGGTGAGTCTTTTTTTAAGACCATGGACTAAATGTTCATGGTTTTTTTTATGGAGATTGGATATAGATAAGGAGCAAGAAAAGGTAAATTGTATCGTGCGCGAAATTTAGTGAAATATCCTATTTTTTTGCATAACGCCAAATTATTGATGGATACCGCCATATTAATTGGATATAACGACATATTATGAAGGCGAATCGCCAAATTAAGATCGAGTTGCGACAAATTATCGACCGGACCGTTAACGCCAATAAAAAAGTTGCTGGTTGATATCGGAAGAAATTTATGATTAACAATTAAAAAAGTTTAATTTCAAGGTAGTCTAAAATATTTTTGAATGAACGTGCATGAAAAAATGAAAATAGCACAACATAATAGTCACAAGGAGGTGAGTCATATGGCAAACAACAATTCGAACGGTAGTCGTAACAAACTTGTGGTTCCAGGTGCTAAACAATCTTTGGATCAACTGAAATACGAAATCGCACAAGAATTTGGTGTTCAAGTAGGACCAGATGCAACATCTCGTGCTAATGGATCTGTTGGTGGAGAAATCACTAAACGATTAGTACAACAAGCACAAAACCAATTACGTGGACAATAATTCGACATACAATGAGCCGATGGCAACAAGCTATCGGTTCTTTTTAATATGTGAGAAATGTCGAACCTTATCCGAAGCGTTTATAAAAGGCATGAAAAAGGGTAAATAGTGTATACTTATGTCAATTATGAAGGTGGAAGTAGGGATGAATATGAAGTCTCCATATGCAGATGACAGTTTAGCGTTGCATACAGATTTATATCAAATTAACATGGCCGAGGCTTATTGGGCGGATGGCATACATAATCGAAAAGCTGTTTTTGAATTATTTTTCCGTAATTTGCCTTTTGGAAATGGATACGCTGTATTTGCGGGACTTGAGCGTGTATTGGATTACTTGAGAGATTTCCGATTCTCAGAGAGTGACTTAGCCTATTTAAAAAATGAATTGGGATATAAAGATGATTTTATCGATTTTTTAAAAGATATTCGATTTACTGGAGATGTCTATTCAATGGTGGAAGGCGAATTGGTTTTTGCTAATGAACCCATCATTCGAGTAGAAGCTCCCCTTATTGAGGCTCAGTTAATTGAAACCGCGCTTTTGAACATCGTGAATTACCAAACATTAATCGCGACAAAAGCAAGTCGCATTAAACAAGTTGTCAAAACGGATACCGTTATGGAATTCGGAACACGTCGTGCGCAAGAGATGGATGCAGCGATTTGGGGTTCACGTGCAACAATTATTGGCGGTTTAGAAGCGACAAGTAATGTTCGTGCTGGGAAAAAATTTGGTATTCCTGTAGCGGGAACCCATGCGCATTCACTTGTTCAAGCATATAAGAGCGAGTATGAAGCATTCCATTCTTATGCGAAACGTCACAAAGACTGTGTGTTTTTAGTGGATACATATAACACATTGAAAATAGGTGTTCCTACGGCAATTCAAGTGGCGAAAGAACTTGGAGACAAAATCAATTTTGTGGGCATTCGATTGGATAGTGGGGATATTGCTTTCCTTTCAAAAGAAGCTCGACGAATGTTAGACGAAGCAGGGTATACAGACGCTAAAATTGTCGTATCAAATGATTTAGATGAATATACAATATTGAACTTAAAAGCTCAGGGTGCAAAAGTGGATATGTGGGGAATTGGTACAAAACTGATTACTGCCTATGACCAACCTGCCCTAGGAGCTGTCTATAAAATCGTTTCAATTGAAAGTGACGAAGGAATAATGGAAGACACGATTAAGATTTCTTCCACAACTGAAAAAGTGACCACACCTGGACGTAAGAAATTGTACCGTATTATTGACCGTGAGAATGGGAAAGCAGAAGGTGATTACATCACGATGTATGACGAAGATCCGGCTTCTGAAAAGCGTTTGAAAATGTTCCACCCGGTTCATACATTTGTCTCTAAATTCGTGACCAATTTTGAAGCGATAGACCTTCATACACTTGTCGTTGAAAAAGGACAAGTCGTATATGAAAATCCAACTTTAAATGAAATGCGCGATTATGCGATAGCTAACTTAGAGTTGCTATGGGATGAATATAAACGTTCACTTAACCCGGAAGAGTACCCAGTCGATTTAAGTCAAAAATGTTGGGACAATAAAATGCGAAATATTCAAGAGGTCAAAGAAATCGTCGATAACATGAATTTCGCTTAAGGAGGAAAACCAATGCCAACTTTACAGCAAGAAATTATAGAAGAGTTGAAAGTAAAACCTGTCATCGATCCGAAAGAAGAAATTCGTCGCACAATTGATTTTTTAAAATCTTATATGAAAAAACATACTTTTTTAAAGTCAATGGTCCTTGGCATCTCAGGTGGACAAGATTCTACCTTAGGAGGAAAACTGGCTCAGATGGCTGTTGATGAACTGAATGAAGAATCGGGCAGTGACACATATTCATTTATTGCTGTTCGTTTACCATACGGTGTGCAGTTTGATGAAGATGATTGCCAAGACGCATTGAATTTTATTCAACCTACAAAAATCTATACAGTTAATATTAAAGATGCTGTTGACGCAAGTAAAAAAGCGTTAGACTTATCAGGAATTACCTTAACTGACTTTGCTAAAGGGAATGAAAAAGCCCGTGAACGGATGAAGGTTCAATACTCGATTGCTGCTATGCATAACGGTGTAGTTCTGGGTACAGATCACGCAGCTGAAGCCATTACAGGTTTTTACACAAAATTTGGAGATGGCGCAGCAGACTTAGTTCCTCTTTTCCGTCTGAATAAAAGACAAGGCAAAGAACTCCTAAAGGTATTGGATTGTCCTGAACACTTATATATGAAAATACCAACTGCTGACTTAGAAGAGGATCGTCCTGCAGTGCCCGATGAAATTGCATTAGGTGTAACCTATGATCATATTGATGATTATTTAGAAGGAAAAGAAATTCCATCTGAACCTCGTGAAAAAATAGAAGGTTACTTCAATCGAACGAAACATAAACGACACTTACCGATCACGGTATTTGATGATTTTTGGAAATAAGAAACGTTTAAAGTACAATTCGAGTTTATATTAGGTAATAAAAAATAGTGCAAGACGGCGACTCCTGTGGGAATAGCATGAGCTGAAGGCCCCGCAGAAGCGAAGCGACGAGGACACTGATGCCATGCCCACGGAACGCGTCCGTCTGTAACGGAATTCATAGCATTAAAAAAGGGACTATCTCTCAGTCATTAAATGACTTTTGAGATAGCCCCTTTTCTAGGTCTTAAGAAGTTGTCTTGTAGGAAAAATTTAGGTATGATTAATGTACATTGTGACAATTTTCTAATAAATGCAATAGTTCAGCAAGACAACTGGGGGAAAAATAGAGATGAACAATCAACAGAAATTACAGCTAATAGTAGATAATATCGAAAAAGTAATGATCGGTAAAAGAAATATTGCTGAGTTAAGTGTTGTGGCATTAGTAGCACAGGGTCACGTTCTTTTAGAAGACGTTCCTGGCGTCGGGAAAACAATGATGGTGCGAGCACTAGCTAAATCTGTGGGTGCGCAATTCAAACGAATTCAATTCACACCTGATTTATTACCTTCCGATGTTATTGGTGTATCGATTTATAACCCGAAAGATATGCAATTTGAGTTCCGTCCCGGACCAATTATGGGGAATATCGTCTTAGCCGATGAAATTAACCGTACATCTCCGAAAACACAATCCGCTCTTTTAGAGGGAATGGAAGAGGCGTCTGTCACAATTGATGGTGAAACGATGATGATTCCAAAGCCTTTCTTTGTAATGGCTACTCAAAATCCGATTGAATATGAAGGGACATATCCATTACCTGAAGCACAATTAGACCGATTTTTATTGAAATTAAGAATGGGCTATCCTTCTCACGCAGAGGAAATTGAAGTATTAAAACGTGCAGAAAGACAAGCGCCAATTGAGGATTTAACATCTGTTCTTTCATTAGAAGACTTGATTCGTTTACAACAAGAAGTGAAAGAAATTACAGTGGATGACACGATCAAAAACTATATTGTTGACTTAGCAAACCGTACGCGAAAAGATTCTTATGTCTATTTAGGTGTGAGTCCTCGTGGATCTCTTGCGTTAATGAAAGCATCTCAAGCCTATGCCATGTTACAAGGTAGAGATTATGTGACTCCTGACGATGTGCAATATTTAGCTCCGTTTGTATTCAGTCATCGTATGATTTTGCGTTCTGAAGCTAGATATGACGGCATCACTCCTGAGGAAATCACAGAACGAATTTTAGCGAAAACAAATGTACCGATTAAAAGGCTTGTGAAACAATGAAGCTTAAAAAAATAACGTGGGCAATCGGAGGACGATTACTATTTGTCCTTTGTATTGTTCTATTTGCTTTCGTTTTTGCTATGTTTCAAGGTGGATTTGTTAGTTGGTTTATTTTTTACACCTTGTTGCCATTTGCAGCGTATTCAATTGCATTTTTCTTTAGTCCCATTTCTAAAATAGAAGCGGAGCGATATATTCAAACGGCTCAAGTTAGAAACGGCGGGAAATTGATTGTCACGGTTAAGTTAACAAGACCTTCTCAATTCCCAATGCTTTATTTATTAATAAAAGAGAAAACTCAAAGTGAAGTTTTGGCTAAGCATGCAGGGAACGAATTGAAAACAATTAAACTAGTAGGATTTCAGAAAGTCATCGAGTGGACGTATGAAATTGAACATATGCCTCGTGGCGAACACGCTTTAGAAGGTATTGAAATTGAAGTGAGTGACTTTTTTGGGTGGGTAAAGAAAACACATTTCACGCCTATTAGACAAAGTATTATTGTTTATCCAAATGTTACGGACATGATTTATATGCCAATTGAAACAAGATACGATCAGGGTACGGCAGCTTCTCCATTTACGATTGTCAAAGATACGACAATGGCAACAGGGATAAGAGATTACCAGCCAGGTGACCGCGTCTCTTGGATACATTGGAAGTCATTTGCCCGTACTCAAACACTTCGAACGAAAGAATTCGAGGATCGTCAGTCCCAAGATTTGTTTATCCTCATTGACCGTCAACCATCCGAAATGTTTGAAGAACAGATTGAACTCACGGCCTCTGTTTTACAGGCAGTTGTTCGACATCAAGCGAGTGCCGCATTCTTATCTTTAGGTGCCAATCGTTTTTATTATCCAGCTATTCAAGGCGAAGAACATTTGCAAAAATCGATGTTTCATTTAGCAAAAGTTACTCCTGATCTAAAACAGCCAATTGAACAGGTTTTGCCTACCGACCCGGCGATGTCGACTGCGACTTCCGTTTTGTTCATTACAGGTAAATTAACTGCTAATTGGATTGATGCCATACCGAAGGCAGCGAAGAATTTACGTGTATGCACATGTTTTGTGGTAGTGAAAAAAGGTGTAAAGCTTTCAAAACAAGATATAACCATGCATCAATTAGCACGGTCTAGAGGAATGGTTGTTCACGTGTTGTCACAAGATCACTTTGCCAATGCGTTTACGGAGGTGGGTAGATCATGAAAGCAACATTAGAAAATAAATGGCTATCTCTTCTTTTCTATGTGTTGGTGTTTTTCCTATTCCGTGAGTGGTTATTACCGGTCATGGAACTTACGGAAACCAACTATTTAAACGTTTTTTTAGTGTTTATTGGCATGTGTTTTCTTTTGTCATTGTTTCACGTAAAAGGTTGGATTAGCGCACCTTTGAAGATTTTGTACATAGCGTGGGTACTCATTTATATTTACGCAGAAACCATGTTGTTTAGTGCGCCAGCCATCCAATTTTTAATCATGGATTTCACGACAAATGTTCAAGCTTTGGTTACGCAAGATTGGAATTCAGTTACGGATTCCTTTAGGACGGTATTGTTCTTTGCGTTAATCTGGATGACGACCTATCTGATCCATCACTGGATTAGTATTCGGTTAAATATATTCTTATTCTTCTTTATGACGGTTGTTTTTATTGCCGCTCTGGATACCTTTAGTCCGTACGCAGGTGATAAAGCCATTGTAAGAGTTATGATCATCGGGCTATTACTGTCCGGATTACTTAAAATTGCTCAACTATTTAAGAAAAATGAAGTGGGTCTTCCACGATCGACTTATGGCGCACTCATCGTTCCTCTCATTCTATTAATCTCTTTAAGTGGGGCTCTCGGTTATTTATTACCAAAAGCGGGTCCAGTATGGGAAGACCCTGTGCCATTCATTCAATCTTTTGCTGAAGGTGCTGGTGGAGGACCTGGCGGAGATGGCGTCATTGGGAAAATAGGATACGATGAAGATGATTCTAGATTAGGTGGTGCATTTGCCGGAGACAACACAGTTGTTTTTGAAGCGGTTGTGCGCACACCTCAATATTGGAAAATCGAAACGAAAGATACGTATACATCAAGAGGTTGGGAACAGTCTATAGGGTCTGATCAACGAAGAAATTACACAGTTGGAGATCCGATTGAAACAGACTACCCACCTAATCGGGAAGAAGAAAACCTTGAAGCATCTTTAGTGTTCTCCACACCTTATCCGTTCATCATGCAACCTTATGGAACGGATGTGGTGACGGCTGATGGAGATACCACATTTACACAAGATGTGAATACACAAAAAATCAATACGTTCCAACAAAATGAGGAAGTCGAGTTAACGAACTATCGTGTGACTTTTAGTGAACCTACGTATAGTCTTACTGCTCTACGTGAAGTAACAACTGAGTCCTTGGCAAATGTTCCTGCGGAATTCGATCGGTATTTACAATTACCTGAGAATTTGCCTGAACGAGTAGGTGAATTAGCGGCCTCTATTACCGCAGATGAAACAAGATTATATGACAAGGTCAAAGAAATTGAACGGTATTTTGCGCAAAATAGTTTTATTTATGACCAGCGAAACGTTTCAGTTCCTGCTGCAGGTAAGGATTATGTAGATGAATTCCTTTTTGAAACGAAGCGGGGATACTGTGATAATTTCTCATCTTCAATGGTTGTGTTACTCCGTTCATTAGATATCCCAGCAAGATGGGTAAAAGGTTTTGCTGAAGGAGAAGAGATTGGCCGTCAAGATGGTAGCCGAATCTTTGAAGTCACAAACAATAATGCCCATTCATGGGTGGAAGCTTATTTACCAGGAGTAGGATGGATGCCTTTTGAGCCTACCATTGGTTTTAGTGGAGCGGGTAATATTGATTTTGACGTTGAGTTTGACTCAACAGAAGCACCAGAACCAGTAACACCTGAGCAAGCTGACAAACCAAACGCTGCTCCTAAAGAAAAGAAAGAATCAATTTCAGAGCGATTTTCAGAAATATTGAAAGATGCAGTGTCATGGATTTCAGACAATAAAGTCAAAATACTAATTTGGACTGCCGTTGGACTTGCTGTTATCGCGTTACTTTACCGTATTCGTAAAAGATGGATGCCAAAATTATTGGTTCCGTATTACCGATTACGCAAAGAAAACTGGAATTCGTTCGAACAAAGTTACCATCATTTGTTAAAACAACTAGCTTTATATGGCATTGAACGAAGAGATGGCCAAACGTTGAAAACGTACGCTAAATATGTGGATTCTTTCTTTGGGTCGAATGATATGAGAGATCTAACAAAAGCTTATGAAAATGGATTTTATGGTGGGAATATTGATAAGCATGAATGGGCAAAACTAAGAGAAAGTTGGGAATATTTAATCAATCGCACTAGCGGTTGATTTTACACCAAACTACCTGTAAAATTGAAAAAAATTATACAGACCGGTTTGCCCTCATATATGTCCGAAGATATGGTTCGGATGTCTCTACCAAGTTGCCGAAAATGACTTGACTATGAAGGCGGATGCAATATGTCTATTTAAGACGTTTATTTGCATTCGCCTTTTTCAAGTAGAGAGCAAAAGAGCGCGTAGAAAGGTTTACTTTCGTACGCGCTTTTTCTATATTAGGGCTCGGATATCATAGTGAAGAGGTGGACGCATTGTCAGCAACTCCGTTATTAAAAGAACAAGAAAAAATAGTCGTACTCGATTTTGGAAGTCAATACAATCAATTAATCACACGTCGTATTCGTGAGTTTGGTGTTTATAGCGAACTACATCCTCATACAGTAACGGCTAAGGACCTGAAGGAAATGAATGCTACTGGCATTATCTTCTCTGGTGGACCCAATTCCGTATATGACGAAAATGCGTTTCACGTTGACCCTGCAATCTTAGATTTAAATATTCCGATCTTAGGTATTTGTTACGGAATGCAGTTAATGTCTCAACATTTCGGTGGGAAAGTAGAAAAAGCGTCACACCGTGAATATGGAAAAGCTGAAATTACCGTGTTAAAAGAGAATCTTTTATTCAAAGGATTACCGAACGAGCAAGTCGTATGGATGAGTCACGGAGATCATGTAACAATCGCACCAGAAGGTTTCGATATTATTGCAACTAGCCCATCTTGTTCTGTGGCTGCAATTGCAAATGAAGCTCGACGTATGTATGCGGTGCAATTCCACCCGGAAGTTCGTCACTCGATTTATGGGATTGATTTGCTACGCCAATTCGTATTTGGTGTTTGTGAAGCAAAAGGCGACTGGTCAATGGAAAGCTTCATTGAATTAGAAATCGAAAAAATCCGTCAAGAAGTTGGCGATAAAAAAGTATTATGTGCCTTAAGTGGTGGAGTCGATTCATCTGTTGTTGCAGTCTTAATTCACAGAGCAATCGGTGATCAGTTAACATGTATGTTCGTCGATCATGGATTATTGCGTAAAGGTGAAGCGGAAAGTGTAATGAAGACTTTTGCTGACGGCTTTAACATGAACGTGATTAAAATTGATGCGCAAGAACGCTTTATGAATAAGCTAGCAGGTGTATCTGACCCAGAAACAAAACGTAAAATTATTGGTAATGAATTCATTTATGTATTTGATGATGAAGCAGCTAAATTAGAAGGAATGGATTTCCTTGCGCAAGGTACGCTATATACAGACATCATCGAAAGTGGAACAGCAACAGCACAAACAATTAAATCTCATCACAATGTTGGCGGTTTACCTGAAGACATGCAGTTCAAACTCATTGAACCATTAAACACATTGTTCAAAGATGAAGTCCGTGCACTTGGAACTGAGTTAGGAATGCCAGATGAAATCGTTTGGCGTCAACCATTCCCTGGACCAGGTTTAGGAATTCGTGTACTTGGCGCAATCACGGAAGAAAAACTTCAAATCGTTCGTGAATCGGATGCGATTTTACGTGATGAAGTAACAAAAGCTGGTTTAGAGCGCGACATCTGGCAATACTTCACGGTGCTACCGGATATTCGC
This sequence comes from Paenisporosarcina quisquiliarum, assembly GCF_043641925.1. Classification (GTDB taxonomy): domain Bacteria; phylum Bacillota; class Bacilli; order Bacillales_A; family Planococcaceae; genus Paenisporosarcina; species Paenisporosarcina quisquiliarum_A. The sequence continues at coordinate 2,489 of NZ_JBHZRU010000026.1, read as the reverse complement.
AGCGTTGGCGTAATGGGCGATGCTCGTACGTACGATTACGCAATCGGTATCCGCGCCGTCACATCAATTGACGGCATGACATCCGACTGGGCACGTATCCCATGGGATGTATTAGAAAAAATCAGTGTTCGTATTGTGAATGAAGTGCCAAACATTAACCGCGTACTGTACGACATTACGAGTAAGCCACCTGCGACTATAGAGTGGGAGTAAACATCAACTAGATTTCGAGGACCCGCCGCACCGGAGAAATCACTTGCTCCAGCAAGGTTGATGTTTGCGTCGAAAACGAAGCTGCAGACGCAATTTATATTGGGAATTAATGTGTTTTCCGAACTTTAATCATTAATTTTTAATAATTGTTCGGAAAAAGGATTGAAATACTTAAAATAAGATGTTATATTACTATTGAAATTAAATACTGTCGTCGTATAAAGTCGGGAATATGGCCCGAAAGTTTCTACCGAGTTACCGTAAATGACTCGACTACGATTTTTAGATAGATGAAGCAATTCATTTTTCTACTATCTTGATGATTAAACCATCAAGTAAATCGGAGGCATGCGACTTTTTTGTTGCATGCCTTTTTTTATTTGTATAAAGAATAAAGCTTGATTTATTGCTTAAACTCTTTATATAGAAGAAAACCGATTTATACGCGACAAAAAGTGGAGGAACAAAATGAAAAAGTATTTCCAATTCGATGAGCTAGGAACTAATTTTCGTCGTGAGATTATCGGTGGCTTAACAACATTCTTGTCAATGGCCTACATATTAATCGTTAACCCATTAACACTTTCGTTAGACTCGGTACCTGATTTACCAGACGCAATGCGCATGGACGCAGGTGCAGTTTTTGTTGCAACAGCATTAGCTGCTGCAGTCGGTTCGCTCTTTATGGGACTCATAGCCAGGTATCCGATAGCACTCGCTCCTGGTATGGGTTTAAATGCATTCTTTGCTTATACAGTAGTTCTAACTTACGGTATACCGTGGCAAACAGCTTTAACAGGCGTATTATTCTCTGGACTTATTTTTATCATTCTTTCATTAACAGGTATTCGTGAAACCATCATTAATGCAATTCCAGCTGAATTAAAATATGCGGTAGGAGCCGGTATCGGTTTGTTCATTACGTTTATCGGATTACGCAACGCAGGAATTATCGTTAATAATGATGCAACATTAGTCGGTCTTGGCGATTTATCAGCGGGTAATACGCTGCTAGCCATCTTTGGTATTGTGTTATCTGTCATATTTATGGTTCGAGGAATTAATGGTGGGATCTTCTATGGTCTACTTATCACCGCTATTGTCGGCATGATTTTCAAGTTAGTAGAAGTTCCTTCTGCAATTGTAGGAAAAGTTCCAGATGTTACACCAACTTTTGGTGCAGCGTTTGACCCGATTTTTAATGATCCAGGTTCTTTATTTACACTTCCATTCTTAATCGTCGTCCTTACTTTCTTGTTTGTAGACTTCTTTGATACTGCTGGTACATTAGTTGCTGTAGCAAACCAAGCAGGGCTTATGAAAGAAAATAAGTTGCCACGTGCAGGCAAAGCTTTATTGGCAGATTCTTTAGCAACTGTAACTGGAGCAATCTTTGGTACTTCAACAACTACTTCATATATTGAGTCAAGTGCAGGAGTAGCTGCAGGTGCAAGAACAGGATTCGCCGCAATCGTTACAGGTATATTATTCTTGCTCGCATTGTTCTTCTCACCGGTATTATCCGTGATGACGTCAGCTGTTACAGCACCAGCTTTAATTATTGTAGGTGTGTTGATGGTTTCATCTTTGAATAAAATCGAATGGAATCGGTTTGAAATTGCCGTTCCAGCATTTTTAACGATAATTGCAATGCCATTAACGTATAGTATTGCGACAGGTATTGCGATGGGCTTCATTTTCTATCCGATTACAATGATCTTAAGCGGGAATAGAAAACAAGTACATCCAATCATGTATGGGATGTTTGTAATTTTCATCTTGTACTTCGTATTCGTAGAAGGACATTAATAGTAAGGAAGAACTTCACTTTTCATTTAGTGGAGTTCTTTTTTTGTTAATAAAAACTTATCACCCGTGAGATAGATAGAGAAGGACAGGAGATTTCATTTTAGAGAGATACTAGTATCTGTATATGAAATAGAATCTCGATGAAAATGAACCGACAGTTCTATATAGAAGTCTGTGAAAATGGTTACCAGCATTTTCATTATTGTCATGAAATTGTTACTTGAATTTATCGAAATTTCTGTTAATATTATGAGTATAAAAACATTTCAATAATATGTTGACTTCCTCTAGCGAGGCTGATATATTAATAAAGTTGCTGATTTGAAAGCGACGAAATGAATATTAAATACTTAAAAGTTTTTGTTGACACAAACAAAACGATTTGGTATGATATAAAAGTTGCTGTCGCGAGAGTGACCAACAAATGAACCTTGAAAACTGAACAGCAAAACGTCAACGAAATATAG
>NZ_JBHZRU010000025.1:0-50093 GCF_043641925.1 Paenisporosarcina quisquiliarum | reverse complement strand
AAACAAAAAGACATCCTTAAGAAATCCTAAGAATGTCTTTATGTTAACAGGGGGTTTTTCAGTGCCCTCGTGCTGATGCCGCTGGAGTCGCCACCTACATTTCAATCTTCAAAAGCAATGCGAATATTTTCCCTTAATATATTAAACTTCATTGAAGATTAATTAGTAGAAGCTTACATATCATTACCTGATTCATGAAAACACGCTATGATATAAAATTAGTAGTGAATTTTCGATCCTCTTATCAGCAGTTCTCACTTAATACTTATTGAACACCGCTATTCTTACTTCGAAGCTAACATGGTAGTGCTATAACGAAAGATTTTTTTCGCCTCATACTTCCAATCCTCAATATAAGAAAACTTTTACTTATAATCTTTAACACAAAAACAAAACCCAATCGCATTTTCACGATTGGGTTTTGTTGATTGCTTTTATGGTGCATTCGAAGATGCCTCGTCCGATTAGTTTGCCTAAATCGGTTACGGGTCCTGCATAAGGAATGTCTGCGCCGATTTGTGTTGCGGCTACTAGTAGGCTGTCGGTTGGTGTCCCTGTTGCAAGTGTTCCACTGTAGGGATCTAACACATGCATATGTTGGAGGGCTTTTGTTTTTGCTTCTGTTGCTGTAATCATCGCTTGGATAAAAGCTTCTTCTGAGAGTTTTCCGTTAATGATAATCCAGGTGTTGATTGTTCCAACCGGTGCTTGTCTCGTGTATTCGTATGATTTTGATACATCAATTGCGTTGCCAATTCCTGCAGTTACAGCTATTGTGATTTGTCCAAAGTCCCCATAATAATCGGAAATGACCACTTTTTCTGGTTGAATAGCTGTCATCATTCCGACGGTGTCGGTGGCGGACAACCCTTGCCTTTGTAGGTACTGAGTCATTTCTTCCATACTATTTTCTTGCTCATAGGTAGGCGGGACGTGTCGATTAACAAAGTTACGATACCAACCGGAACCTGCGTTGACTACTGCGGAAGATACGGTTTTTAGTGGATTTTCCGTTTGTAGAATCACAAAGTCTGATGTGATGCGGAAGTGTGTTTGATTAACCAAAGGCATGGTTTTTATACTTTCGATACTTGGCAAGAGCGTGATTTGCGGTTTGGGTAGTTCTGGATGTGGATGGCTGACGACTCGCGCTTTGTAGACGTCCATGATTTGTTCTTCTTTTAAAACGGCATGTGGTTCACCTATGTGTTGAATTGTTCCGCGGTCCATCATCAATAGTCGGTCGCAATATAGAGAAGCGAGATTGATATCATGGAAAACAGAGACGACGGTTAGTCCTTTTGTTAAGCAGAGCGTTTTAATGGTGTCGAGTAATTGCTTTTGGTGCGCGATGTCCAAATGGTTCGTCGGCTCGTCTAGCAGTAAAATCGGTGCTTTTTGCGCGAGTGCTTGTGCGACAAAGACGCGTTGTTGTTCCCCGCCAGATAACTCATCAAGGTACGTGTTTTCGTATTGCGTGATGTCCGTCAACTGCATGGCTTCGACGACAGCCGATTCATCTTCCTCTGACCAAGATGAAAATAATCCAGATTGATGGGGATAGCGTCCAAGTGACACCGTTTCTCGAACAGTATAAGTAAATGCATGTGCATGTAGTTGTGGCAAAACGGCCATTTGCTTTGCGAGTTGCTTCGATTGGAATGAAGTGAGCGGTTTCTCATCAATGTGGACCGTTCCAGTTAATGATGGGAGAATGCCGCTAATGACTTTTAGTAAAGTCGATTTCCCACTCCCATTTGGTCCAAGGATTCCAAGCATTTCCCCTCTTGCGACTGTGAATGATACATTTTTAACAACGGGTGCGCCTTGATAACCGCCAGATATTTGGTCGACCTGTAGCAAATTACGCACCTCCCGTTCGTCGTTGTTTGAAGAAAATAAAGGCAAACACTGGTGCGCCTAGAAACGCGGTAATGACTCCGATTGGAAGTTCAGTTGGTGCAATGATTGTGCGTGAAAGCAAATCACACAGAACTAACAATGATGCCCCATTTAAAAATGATAATGGGAGTAATTGACGATGGTCTGCACCTGAAACAAGTCGAATCATATGTGGGACTACTAACCCGATGAAGCCGATTGTTCCTGATACCGCGACTGCTGCTCCCGTTAAAATCGAGCCACCAGCTAAGATCATCATTTTTCGATTTTTGACGTTGACTCCTAGATGTTTCGCACGTTCTTCGCCGAAGATTAATGCATTTAACTCTCTTCGATTTAGCCAGAGTAATAGCGTTCCTATTATGATAAATGGCAACGCCATATTCACGTAATCCCACCCACGCATCGAAACACTGCCTAAAATCCAGCCAATGATTTGTCTAAGTTCTTCGCCAGTTAAGGCAATCATTAATGAAATGATGGAACCTAAGAATGAACTAAAAATAATTCCGGTTAAAATGATTGTTTCCATTTTCATGGATCGATCGACAAGTTTCGCAAACCCAATGACCGCTAACATGGTAATAAAAGCTCCTGCCATACTGAAAACGGGAAGTGTAAAGATGCCTAAGAACGGAATGGAAATGCCAAAAAACAAAATGATTACTGCGCCAACTGATGCGCCGGATGACACACCTAATGTGTACGGATCGGCTAGTGGATTTTTAAGCAAACCTTGGAATGCCGCACCCGCAATTGCGAGTGAAGCTCCTACTAAGCCGGCTAAAACAACACGCGGCATACGAATGTTCCAAAGTATATTAAATAATGCAGGATCCGCTTGTCGATTCCAGAGAGTTGATACTGGAATCGATACGGTTCCTATGGTCACACCAGCAATCACAGCCGCGATCAATACGCAGATGGAAACTGCATAAGCGATTCCGGTTTTATTCATTAAAAGCCTCAGGGTAAACATTTTTCGCTACAAGTTCTAATCCGTCTGCAAGGCGAGGGCCCATGCGTCCTGTCAAATCTGCATCCATGTCATGAACTGCTTTGTTTTTCACAGCCGTTACATCTGAAAAGCCATTTCGGTTTAACACAAGATTTACCGCGTCAGGTGTGTAATTGCCATAAGTTGTGAGAATGACATCCGGGTTTCGTTTGACGATTTCTTCTGGATCAATTTTAATCCAACCGTCTAGATCAGCTACTAAATTTTCTGCATTAATCATGTCTAACATTTCGTTCATGATTGTGTTTCCAGCAGGTGTGTAAATTTCAGGTTCCGGTGATACTTCCACGAGGACTTTCTTTTTCGTATCGACTTCAGCTACTTTGTCTTGCACTTCTTTAATTTTCGCTTTCATGTCTTCTACGATTTTTGCCGCTTCTTTTGTCTTGCCTGTTGCTTCCCCAATTTCGTGAATGGTTTCGTAAGTTGCGTCAAACGTTTCAGCATTTGTCACAGTGTACACCTGAACACCAGCGTCACGAAGTTGTTGTAGCCCTGCATCCCATGTTCCAAGTGCTGATTCATGCGCAAGTACTAAGTCAGGATTTAATGAAATGATTTTTTCGACGTTAAATTCCATCCCGCCGATTTTCTCTTTTGAAGCGGCTTCTTCAGGATAGTTGTCATAATCAGATACACCCACAATTTCTTCACTTAAGCCTAATGCGTACAAGATTTCTGTGTTACTTGGAATCATGGATACGATTGCTTTAGGTGCTTCTTCAAGTGTGACTTCATTTCCAGTCACGTCAGTGAGTGTCATTGGATAAGAAGCAGCTTTTTCTTCTTGAACAGATGAGTTATCCGTTGTGTTTTCTTTCGGTTGAGCGTCATTTTGTCCACATGCGGTTACTAAAGATAGAGCCATTAATGATGTTAGTGCTAATTGCCAAAACTTTTTCATTGGGTTTCCTCCTAGATGTTTGTGGTTTTTGAAGAACAAAAAATCCTCCGCGCAATGTCGGAGGATGGGAGGTTGAATTAAAGCAAGCACGCTTATGCGTAACTGCTGTCGATTCACACCATTCCTATCCTCGTAGGGTTGCTGAGTGTTAGCACGTAGGCAGGTCTCCTGGCTTGTGGTCAACGGATTGTGCGTCTTCCCAAAGTCGTTCGACTTCAGTGACTTGATGCACGTTCCTCACACATACAGTGGCGGGACCGCGTCGGATTTAAACCGACTTCCCTTTTAACTCTGCGATTGAAGCAGAGCACCTTCGTGTTAAAGCTATGTAATTCATTTTTCATTATACATGATTTGTTGAGCGTGTCGAGAGGCATTTTTGTGCGATTGAGATTGCTTTTGGAGGAATCGAGTAAAGCTTTCACTTTCAAGTGCCTACCTTTCACTTTAATAGAGGGATCTTTCACGTTCACACGCTAACCTTTCACTCAATTTCGTTTTCTACGCGCGAAAGCCCAGGAGTTTCCAACAGCAAAGGCTGCTTCAGGAGCTCCAATTAGCTCTTTTACGCTTCGCTTCTGAGAAGAACTTCTATTTTATAAACTTGCTCGTTCAAAGAGAGATCTTGCAATTTCATGCGAAGACCTTTAACTCATCTTTGTTAACCTAATTTTTTCAATAAAAATAGCCATCCCGCTTTAATTTAACGGAATGGCTATTTTATTTCATTTACATTTTCTCAGGTGCGCTAACGCCAATTAAACGAAGTGCATTGGCAATTGTTGTGCGAACTGCTGTGATAAGTGCGATACGTGCACGTGTCATGTCTTCATTTGAAGGATCCAACACTTTTTCTGCGTTATAGAAGCTATGGAATGTAGCCGCTACTTCTTGGATGTAATTAGCCACACGGTGTGGTGAGCGATTTTTCGCTGCATCCGCTACGACTTGTGGGAAGTCTCCCACTTTCTTCAGTACATCAATTTCTTTTTCAGCTTGCAATAAATTCAAGTTCTCAGTCGAAGCTGTAAAGCCTTGTTCCTCAGCTTGTCGTAAAATAGAACTGATACGCGCATGAGCATATTGTGCATAGTAAACCGGGTTTTCGTTCGATTGAGAAACAGCTAGATCTAAGTCGAAGTCCATATGTGAATCGCCAGAACGCATTGCGAAGAAATAACGCACTGCATCTAAGCCGACTTCTTCCACTAATTCACGCATCGTTACGGCTTTACCTGTACGTTTACTCATTTTCATTTTTTCGCCATCTTTATATAGTTGAACCATTTGAATAATCATGACTTCTAACGTATCACGGTCATAACCCAACGCTTGGATTGCAGCTTTCATGCGTGGGATGTAACCATGGTGGTCAGCTCCCCATATGTTGATTAACTGATCATATCCACGAGAGATTTTGTCTTCATGGTAAGCGATATCTGGCGTTAAATACGTAAAGGATCCGTCGTTTTTAATTAATACACGATCTTTGTCGTCGCCAAATGTTGTAGAACGGAACCAAGTCGCTCCCTCTTCATCAAACACATGTCCATTGGCTTTTAATTTATGCAAAGCGACTTCGATTTTGCCACCGTCATACAACGACGTTTCTGAATACCAGCTGTCGAAGTTGACACGGAAATCGGCTAAATCTTGTTGTAGCTTCGCTAATTCGATTTTCAGTCCATGTGCACGTAAGAAATCGAAACGGTCTTTTTCTGATTTTGCTAATAAAGCATCTCCATGTTCAGCTACGAGTGCATTGGCGATATCAATGATATCTTGACCACGGTATCCGTCTTCCGGCATTTCCATGTCTTTTCCTAACGCTTCGTTGTAGCGAACTTCTAGAGATAACGCTAAGTTATTGATTTGATTCCCAGCATCATTGATGTAATATTCACGAGATACTTGATAGCCTGCGAAGTCTAAGACATTACATAATGAATCCCCAACAGACGCTCCACGCGCATGCCCAAGATGAAGGTCGCCCGTTGGATTGGCCGAAACAAACTCGACTTGAATTTTTTCGTTAGCGCCAGCTTGTGATCGTCCGTAATTGGCCCCTTGCTCAATGACCGCTTTAATGACATCCGCTAAATAATCTTTACGTAGCGAGATATTCATAAATCCTGGACCTGCAATTTCAATTTTTTCAATTGGTGTATTTGTTGTATCTAGATTTTCTAAAATAGCTTCTGCAATTGCACGTGGTGGCATTTTGGCAATTTTCGTTAACTGCATCGCAATGTTTGTCGCGTAATCACCATTGGTTTTGTCTCTCGGTGTTTCCAAATGGATAGCGGGAACACTTTCTGTTTCTGATAATTTTGCTTTTATTACTGCTTGTTGAATAGCCGTCTTCACAACATGTTGTACTTGTTCTACTGCGTTCATGGCGATACCTCCGTGTAATTAAATTCGAGGGTGTATTCGCCAACTGGCTGTCCACCAACGATTAGTTCGTACTGAACCAGAAAGTGTCCCTGGTCGTCATTTAATTCAAACGTCATTTGACGTGTATTGGTTTTCACGTTTAATGTGCCAAATTCACTTTCATAATTCCCTGTTTGATCTGCCCCAATTAAAAATGGCAAACGCATATTAACGGCTCCGCTCCTAAAAATAAGTCCTTGACTTGACCCCATTTTAACAGTCGTTTTTATGACTTGTTGGTCTTGAATTTCTTCGTATTTTAAATAAGAATGTTCACCTTTTTCGATGAAGGTTCCAGAAGACCATAATTCATATATTTCAGGCTCTTCATTTGGCTGCTGAATGGTCGTCTTTAATTTCACTTTTACTTGTTTACTCATGACGTTTCCACCAGCTCCTTTTTATTGATAACCTTTTTATTATAAGCGATTTTAGCTCTTTATATCAATTAAACAATATATTTGTTCATTTCCTTACTTTTCAATACTCACTTTACTTGTAATGGATCGAATTAGGTATGATATACTAAATCTACCATACATACCAGGAGGAAAAAGGTCATGCTTCTAGAACTTATTGTCAACTTTTGTATTTTATTTTCATTTGCCGTTTTATCTTATTGGCCTTTTCAAGATCAAGTTCGATTTAGAATGCCGTTCCCTAATTCACATCCATACATGATTGGGTTTATGGCTGGCATAACTGGTTTTATTTTAATGGAATCTTCCATTCAAATAACTGATACGATGATTGTCGATTCTAGGCATGTCATCATTGTTATTGCCGGTTTATTTGGTGGTCCGATTGCTCCGATTATAAGTGGAATTATTATTGGTCTATCACGCATGCTTATGTACGATGTGACACCAATTTCCATTGTCGCTGGAGTCAATGCGATCACACTAGGGTTGGTCATTGGCGGATTCAGTTTTAAATTTCCAATGAACTTTAAAAATGCGAAGTACTTCTTTTTTTACGCAACCATCCAGACAAGCATATTAATTGGTGCACTGCTTTACCTTAATTACTCGAATTATATGTATATCTTGTATTTCATTTTATTTTCAACTTTCTCCTTTTTTATCTTAATGATTATTTTGGATGAGCTGAAAAATCACTTTGATCAAATCCGTAGAATTGAATTATTATCTGAAACTGATTATTTAACTGGCCTATATAACAACCGGAAATTTCATCAAATAACGAAAGCATGTATAACGCCGGAACAAAAACCTTTTTCACTCATATCCATTGATATTGATCACTTTAAAAAGGTAAATGATTTATACGGGCATCCTGTTGGGGATGAAATCGTAAAAGAATTAGCTAAGCGTCTAAAAAACTTAGTTTCCCCTAAGGAAGGCATAGTTGCGCGAAATGGTGGGGAACAATTTGCAGTGTTGCTTCCAAATGCACCACCTGCAATGGGCATTCATATAGCTGAAAAGATTCGATCGATGGTTGCTCGTGCAGATTTCCCTGTTTCTGGGGATAATGAAATTGGCATCACGGTATCTGTAGGTGTCAGTTCTTATCCAGACAACGGTTCCACTCTCCAAGAGTTGTATGGAGCTGCAGATAGCGCTATGTATGAAGCGAAAGCCATTGGCCGTAATCGAGTTTTTCATTATACAAATAAAAAAGCGTGAAGCTCTCTTGAAAAAGAAAGCTTCACGCTTTTCTTGTTTACTAGGAGCTGCTATGGAAAATGTTTCTTTTCAATCTACTTTTACTAGATTAGCCATCAAAATTACTAGATTAGCTGTCCAAATTACTTGAATAACCATTAGATTTACTAGATTAGATAAATAATTTACTAGATTCACGTACACAACTAGTGAATACAAAAGACCTTGAAACTTTAAACAGTTTCAAGGTCTTCTTTATATTTTATTTAACCCAACCAAGTAGCATTTCACGGATGAGTTTGCTTGCAGTGTTAGCTGTTTGTTCTGATGAATCGTAAATTGGCGCTACTTCAACTAAGTCGAAGCCCACTACGTTTACGTCAGAACCTGCAATTGCATGAATCGACGCTAATAATTCACGTGATGTAATACCGCCACAATCCACGGTACCTGTTCCAGGTGCATGTGCTGGGTCAAGAACATCAATATCAATTGTCACATAGACTGAACGTCCAGCAAGCGTTGGCAATATTTCTTTTAATGGCTCTAACACTTCAAATTTTGAAATGTGCATGCCATTCTCTTTCGCCCAAACGAACTCCTCTTTCATTCCAGAACGAATTCCGAATGAATAGACGTTTTTCGGTCCGATATGATGCGCGATTTTGCGAATTGGCGTTGAATGGGAAAGTGCTTCCCCTTCATACGATTCACGTAAATCTGTATGTGCATCCATGTGAATGATTGCTAGGTCCGGATATTTTGCAGCAACTGCTTTCATTACCGGCCAAGAAACTAAATGTTCGCCACCCATACCAACTGGCACTTTTCCGTCAGCTAATAATTTTGTTACGAACGTTTCAATTTCATCTAAGCTTTTTTGAGGGTTACCAAATGGTAATGGAATATCTCCAGCATCAAAATATTTCACTTCTTCTAAATCACGATCTAAATATGGGCTGTATTCTTCCAAACCAATGGATACTTCGCGAATACGTTGTGGGCCGAACCTAGAACCTGGGCGGTAACTAACTGTCCAGTCCATAGGCATTCCATAAATAACGGCTTGTGATTCATCATAATTTGGATGACTTTTAATAAACACATTGCCTGAATAGGCTTCATCAAATCTCATTCTTTATTCCCCCGCCAAGTCTTTTACGAACTTAGGTAGAACGAATGCAGCTTTGTGCAATTCTTTGGTGTAATACTTCGTGTCGATATCGTGGAAACGAGCATCTTCCACTTCTAATGGATCATATTTTTTAGAACCTACAGTGAAACACCATAAACCTGATGGATACGTAGGGATGTTAGCCGTATATAAACGAGTGATCGGGAAAATTTCCTTCACATCTTTTTGAACTTGTTTGATTAAGTCAGGAGTAAACCAAGGATTGTCCGATTGAGCGACAAAAATCCCGTCTTCTTTTAACGCTTTTGAAATTCCTGCATAAAAGCCTTTTGTGAATAAATTCACTGCCGGTCCAACGGGTTCTGTTGAGTCAACCATAATCACGTCATACTTGTTTTCTGATTCTGCAATATGCATGAAGCCATCGCCAACTTGAACATCTACACGAGGGTTATCAAGTTCAGATGCGATCGTTGGTAAATACTTCTTCGAGAACTCAATAACTTTGCCATCGATATCAACAAGTGTCGCTTTTTTTACTTGTGGGTGTTTCATGATTTCACGAATTACCCCACCATCACCACCGCCGACTACTAATACGTTTTCAGGGTTTGGATGTGTGAATAAAGGCACGTGTGCCACCATTTCATGGTAAACAAACTCATCTTTTTCAGAAGTCATTACCATGCCGTCTAGGAATAACATGTTGCCCCATTCAGCCGTTTCCGCCATTTCGAGCAATTGGAAATCCGTTTGCTCCGTATGCAAGGTACGGTTCACCTTCATCGTAATGCCAAAATTCTCGGTTTGTTTTTCTGTAAACCAAAATCCAGCCATAATTGCATTCTCCTTTACTTACGAGGTTAGTGGATCCGTTCCCGGCATGTAGCGAAAAGTGAACGCGGTCTGCCGAAAAACAAATACAGGAAAAGTATAGATGTTTTCAGCAAAAGTGCAACTATTTTTTCCTTTTTCGATCATATTTTTCGAAAATCCATCTATTTTATTCGCCAATATCCGCTATTTGTTTCACACTTATATCCGTTTAATATGAACCATTTGTTCACATACTAGCAAAAAGCTACAGTGAACGGAGCGATAACAAATGCGGCGGATCCAATATCAAAAAAAAATGCGGAGACACCAAAAAGTCCGCAGTATTATATGGGCTTCAATCGTCGTTGTGAGCGCAATTTGTACGGTTTTTTTAGCACTTCGTATTTATGCTCAAATACAAGGACCGCCTTCACTTGCGGTATCTAAAGCGACTGTGTTTTTAGATCGTAACGGTCATTCAATCGGTGATCGTTTTTCAGAACAACGACGGTACTGGGTGTCCCTTGATGAAATGTCACCTTATATTAAATCGGCGATAATTGCTACGGAAGACCAAGAGTTTTATGAACATAACGGGTTTGACTATACCCGAATCGCCTCGGCTTTATTAAAAGATGTAAAAGCGATGCGGAAAGTCGAAGGTGCTAGTACCATCACGCAACAGTATGCCCGAAATTTATATTTGACTCATGACAAAACCTGGACTCGAAAAGCACGTGAAGCGTTATACGCTTATCGAATGGAGGTTTTTTACGACAAAGAAGAGTTGCTTGAAGGGTATTTAAACACCGTCTATTTTGGTCATGGCATGTACGGTGTGGAAGCCGCTAGTAGATTTTATTTTGGAATACCAAGCAAGGATGTCACACTCGCACAAGCTGCTCTTCTCATTTCAATACCAAAAGGACCGAGCTCATTTTCTCCATTAGTAAATGAAGAAAAGGCTTATGGTCGACAAGCATTGGTTCTTTCATTGATGAAATCTCAAGGAATAATAAATGAGGAACAACAAAAACGCGCGAAAGAAGAACCGATTGTTTTGAAGAATAAAGAATGGATTGCAACGAAAAGTGTAGCCCCGTTCTTTTTAGATGCTGCATGGCAAGAAGCTGAAAAACTATTGAAAAAAGAAGGTCGAGCCATAGCAGAAGGCGGATGGACGATTGAAACTACTTTGAATCAACACCATCAACAATCAGCGGAAGAAGCGGTGGCTGCGTGGATGCCAGCGAATGGATTAGAAGTCGGATTTGTTAGTATGGAACCGAATACAGGAGATGTTACTGCTCTCATCGGTGGCCGCAATTATACAAACAGTCCTTATAATCGTGTCACACAAGCGAAACGACAGCCTGGATCGACGATAAAGCCAATTCTCTATGCTGCAGCTTTAGAGGAAGGGTTCTCTCCCCTAACATTTATGGAAAGCGAGAAAACCATTTTCACCTATGACGATGGTCGATCGCAGTATGAACCGAAAAATGTAAATGGTGAGTTTGCAGAACATCCGATTTCATTAGCACAAGCTTTAGCCATTTCGGATAATATTTACGCAGTGAAAACACTAGAAAAAATAGGCTATAAACCTTTCGAGCAAATGATGAAACGTTTTGGTGTCGATGCTACCATTCAGCACACACCTTCGATGGCTCTTGGAACAGCCGAAGTAACTTTGAAAGATTTAACAGGCGCTTATAACCAACTAGCGAGTGGCGGATTGAAAAAACCACCTCGAACGATTTTATCAATCAAAGACAGTGATGGAAAAACCATTTTTGAAGCAGAGCCACAAGAACGTAAAGATGAAGAACAAATCATGAAAGCAGATGATGCGTTCATCTTGACTCATTTAATGACGGGCATGTTCGATCCAGTATTTAACGATTATGCGCCTGCCACTGGTTTATCAATTCGCAGTAAACAAACACGTCCTTATGCCGCTAAGTCTGGAACAACGATCTCAGACCAAGTCATCATCGGGTATTCTCCTACTTTAACGGCTGGTGTTTGGAATGGATACGATCAAGCTACTGAGTTAAAACTTGCTGAGGATCATCAAGCTACCAAAAATATATGGATTGATTTCATGGAAAAAGCGCACCAAGGGTTAAATCCTGAACCCTTCCTTCCACCTAAAGGTGTCAGAGGAGTTATTGTGGATATTGAAACTGGCGGTCTCGCAGTTTCATCTTGTTCAAAACAACGCTTGTTATATGTGAAGGAAAAGGATGTTCCAAAACGATTATGTACGGATACAAAATTGAAACGTTCGCTCGTCGATGAAATTAAAGAACGCAGCGGAGAAGTGAATATGGACTCTGACTTCTGGTCGATCTTCCCGTTTTCATTGTTTGACGAATGATTAGGCAGTTGTGCGCGGATACTCGTCCGGTTTATGAGGATACTCGTCACTTTTGGGGATTTACTCGTCAACTCTGATGATTTACTCGTCACTTTTAGAGATTTACTCGTCAACTTTACCGATTTACTCGTCAAACATCTTTATTCAATCAAAAAAGCTTTCTCTTCCACGGAAATGTCTCCGAATGGAACAGAAAGCTTTTTTGGTTAGCGCGACATGAGAAACATGGGGCATTCGGCTTGGGTTGTCACAAATGTCCCACAACTCTCATGTACAAACGCGTTTCCAATTGTCCTAGCTCACTATTAAATAAGCTATACGTTCAGTTTACTTGCTTTTGTGACGAGATTCAACAATATATCCCATCAAGTATAGAATGTCACATTTTGTACAACTGTTTGGAATTATTATACATTTAATTCTTGGTGAAGTTTTTCTTCGCTTCTCTCCCACATTTCAGGGTTATGTGAAACAAGAAACTCTTTCAAGATTTTTTTAGATTCATCGTCCATATGTTCAACAATGATATGACGTTTCATCGATTTATCCATACGATTCACATGATCAGCTAACAGTTTGAAACCTCTTCGTTTTTCGCGGTTAATAACCATTTCACAACCGGTAACTCCAGCATAGTAAGGTCCTTCAGCTTTATGGTCAATGGTTACCCAGACAAGCCAAAATAGTTTGCCCCCTGCAGAATCTTCGCGATTGGTTGTGAATTTAATTCCACGCTCCGTATCACTTCGTGCATGCATCGCACCTATTTCAACTTTTGCCGTTTTTTCTTCGACATCGATGATTACAGGTGACACATGTTCAAGTGTAAGCGATCCAATTCCAAAACCGCCATGTCCGTCGGTAGGATCATTTTTTATGATGGTGAATCCAAGTTTTTGTTTAGGCTTTTCTTCATTTGTCATGCGTATGTCACCTCCGTTCTGTTATTATAGCGAATATACAAACTTTTGTGAAAGAGGAGGACCTCCAATGCCTTATGTAACTGTAAAAATGTTAGAAGGTCGCACTGACGATCAAAAAAGAGCGCTTGTTGAAAAAGTATCTGCGGCTGTTGCCGAAACTACGAATGCACCTATTGAAAATGTTGTGGTATTCATTGAAGATATGCCAAAGAATCACTACGCTGTAGCAGGTAAACTATTCAGTGATAAATAACATGTAAAAGGAACCGTTTTTGCGGTTCCTTTTTTATTAGTTTTGTTAAAGATATTCCGCAAAACAGCTGCGCTTTCCGCGGGCTTGCGCCGAACTAACTCGGACAAATCGTCCGAGTGGATTTCGGCACTTCGCTATTCCCGCTGGAGTCTTCGCTTTTTTGCTCCATATCTTGAAATTATGAAGGATTCAATAATGAACTTTGACTTACTATTTGAAGACTATTCATGTCATTTCTAATTAATTCAAACACGTTTCTAATTCGTTAATGAAAGTGAACGCTTGCGTGATTTCTTCTTCAGAGAAATTGAGTTTCCCTTTCACGACATGAATTTTCTCAATTTGTTGTTCACGTGAGAGGTGATCGAAGTAAAGCAGTGTCGATACGAGTTCTAGAAACCTTGAGCTTTTCTCGTTTAAATGGTCGACACATACTGATAATTTTGCATGACTACGATTCATCGATGTTAAAAATTGTTGCCCCTCATCCGTACAAGCGTAGGTGTATTTCACATATGAACCTTTGTCTTCTAATTGCTCAGCTAAAAAACCCATGCCGCATAATTCTTCAACACGCAATGTCAGTTCCTCTGAATAGGGACCGTATATATGAAATTCATATTTTTCGTGGAAAGGCATTTTCATTTTTTTCGCAATGTACACCATTTTTTGAAGTTTTTTTCTTCCGCTTACTTCACCAGCAAGATGAATAAATTCTACGAGTTTTGCATGTTCTTCTAACAAAAAAGGCACCTCCAGCTTATCCTTTGAGTACTTGTAATATTTGTTTTTTCAATGCTTTCTTTTTACCATCTGGTGTTATTAAATCTTCAGGGAAATAAAGCTTGTGATCCGAACGGCGTTTTCCTGAAATTGCTTCTACAATTTCAGAGGATCTGGACAATTCACGGAGCTCATCATTCGGCATTAACAAATGAATTGGTACTCGTTCTCCTTCTTCACCAGGTCTGTAAAAGTCATAAGGCAAATCTGAAGAAGAATCAAACACTAAGTAATAGTCAGGATTAATTCCTGCTTTTTTAAATAGCTGCTCAAGCTCAGACAATTTCCGATAATCTTTTGCAGGATCAAATTCGATGTATTGGAAAAGCTTTCGATTAACAAATCGATCACATAAATCGGCTAAGATTTCATCTTCTTCTTTCATCCAAGCTTGGAAATAAGTCATCACAATTCCTTCATCTAAAGCTAAATATTCTTCTAAATTGAAGCTGTGATTAAAAAAGCTTTTAAAGTGATGAGGTTCAAAACTAAATTGATAATCCGTTTGACTTAATTCTTTTGCTCGATGCAGTGCTTTTGTTAAAATCACTTCTGCACTGCGTGATACGGGGTGAAAATACACTTGCCAATACATTTGGTAGCGACTCATAATATAGTCTTCCACAGCATGCATCCCACTGTATTTAATCACAACTTGTTCTTCTCTCGGACGCATAACGCGTAAAATTCTCTCCATATCAAAATGGCCATAACTTACACCCGTAAAATACGCATCTCGCAGGAGATAATCCATTCGGTCTGCATCAATTTGACTTGATATGAGACTAACCGCTTGTTTATTGGCATAAGTTTTCGCTACAACATCCGACACATCTTGAGGGAATTGAGGAGAAACTTTGCTTAAGATCGCATTAATTTCCGTTGGTCCAGTTAAAATTTCTTGTGTGAATTTTTCATGATCAAGGTCAAACACATTTTCAAATGCATGAGAAAATGGACCATGTCCTAAATCGTGTAATAATGCGGCACAAAGCACAACCAATCGTTCAGACTCGTCCCATTCTGGACGCCCTTGAAAAATGTCATCAACAATTCGTCTAACAATTTCATAAACCCCTAACGAATGATGGAACCGACTATGTTCCGCCCCATGAAAAACTAAATAGGTTGTCCCTAATTGTTTAATGCGACGCAATCGTTGAAATTCTTTTGTGCCGATTAAGTCCCATATGACTTGATCACGTATATGTATATATCGGTGAACGGGATCTTTAAAGACTTTTTCTTCAGCCATTTTCTGCGTTGCATAACTCATAAGAATCCCTCTTCTCTGGCAACTTTTTTCTTGATTTTATTATAACAAGTAAAGTCTGAATGACCACACTATCCGTGAATGAAAAATGGAAAAAATAGTTTATATAACAATTACAACTGAGACTGCGATTATTCTAACTGAATTCGCTATTTTTCTAACCGAGATCGCCAAAATTTTAACTGAGCTACCAATCTTCATTCAAAAAAGAAACACCACCAAATTTGGCGGTGTTAGATTGTTATTTTTAGTTTAGTACGGACTTTTTCCATTAGCTCTTCTTCTGTCAGCGCTGCCACTGGGCGATTGTTCACAAAGGCGAATGTTTTTTTGCGGCCAGGACCGCAGTAAGACTGACATGCGATATCAATCGTTGCGTTCGGGTCGATTTCATTTAACTTTGGAATCAATGTTTTTAAATGGACGGCCTGACAATCATCGCAAACTCGAAATTCGTTTGCCATTTGTCAACAACCCCTTCTACACATCTTTTTGTCTACGAATTCTATTCGTCATTGTACCGTAAGTTTTGTTTATTATTCAAGCCTATCAAATGGTTGGCGTGAATAAATACTGTGAATCTTGTACAAGCTTGGAGTAGAACATCGAAACTATGAACTATTCAGGAGGGAAAAGTATGGTTAAAATGCGGCAAGATGCATGGCTGGATGAAAACGATGAGTTATTAGCAGAAACTGTCTTACGCCACGTGCGCGAGGGCAGTACACAGTTAAATGCGTTTGAAGAAGCTGGAGATGCTTTAAATCGAACAGCTGCTGCTTGCGGATTTCGCTGGAATGCGGTTGTAAGAAGAGAATACGAGAAAGACTTAAAAGAAGCGAAAAAAGACAGAAAGCAAAAAATGCGTGTACTTGGAAAAGAATATCGACGTCGCGGTCAATCTCTTTTTCTTGTAGGTCGTGAACCCGAATCACAAGAAGAACGTGTTCAAATTCCGCTTTCCGCTCTGTCGCTAGATGTGGTCATTGCTTATTTACTACGCTTGCAACAAAATGGAACGGGTGAAGGCGAATCGTTCAGATGGCGAGCTCTACTTTCTCATTCACAAGAAAAAGTGAGCCAGCTTGAGCGTGAAGTTGAACGATTAGAAAAAGAAAATGCAACCATTCGAGAAGACTATGAGCAATTTGTTCATATCATGAATCGCGCAAGACGATTAGTGACGTTAAATGATGATGGTGAAAATGTTTCACCTGTTTTTCAAATGGAGAAGAACGGAAATTTAGTCGTAAAAGAACCGCCAGTCAATTGATTGGCGGTTTTTCTTTGTACTGATTACGGATAGGTATAGGGATATTTCTACTAAATTAATAGGATCATCCTATTTTACTTAACATTTTTTGATTTCGCTCAACCACTCGGGTTAAGTAATAAAGATACAAATCCGTTTCGCTCGGTTGGATGGATTGCATATGAACATTGTGCATGACATGGTTCATAAACCGTTGAATATGGATCACTGTGTCTTGAACTGTGATCTCTTCACCTGTAATTTCGCTGAGAGATGCCATCACTTCTGGAACAATTTGAGGATATATAAATTTTGTTGGCTCTCCTTGCAGTCCGGCAGCATAAAAATCTTTTATCAAATTTGCTCTTTTGGACCCGCTTCCTTCTATACATAAATAGATTTGAACGGCGATTCCAGATCGTAAACGTCTTTGTGAAATGCCGGCAAACTTCTTTCCATCAATACTTAAATCATAGGAACCTGGACAATACGAACCGACAATTTCATAAGCTTCTATTCTTTCGGCATAATCAGGAAAAATATGTTGAATAAATTCGACCATAATATCGTAACCTGCCCCGATATCTAACGCTTTTTCCTTTTCAGATAAAACAATCGAAACATTTAACACACCTTTATCTAAAACAACCGCTAGTCCACCTGAATTTCGAACAATGGATTGGTATCCTTGTTGTTCTAATACTTCTCGGCCTTTTGCAATATGAGGAAGACGATGGTCTTGAATTCCTAATACCACGGTTTGGTCGTGAACC
The DNA here is from genome assembly GCF_043641925.1 of Paenisporosarcina quisquiliarum. GTDB lineage: Bacteria > Bacillota > Bacilli > Bacillales_A > Planococcaceae > Paenisporosarcina > Paenisporosarcina quisquiliarum_A. The sequence continues at coordinate 32,614 of NZ_JBHZRU010000025.1, read as the reverse complement.
CATGTCCGAATGGTTGGCAAAGATTCATTCTTCCCAACCAGTTCACACAACATGTCGTCAGCCGCAAACGATTCAAGTGCAGAGCTCGATTGGCCACTCATCGATTGATCCCAAAAACGCCATTCTTTATTAACAAATAAATCCTCAAACGCTGACATATTTACTCTCCTGACATCATGCTTTGGGCTGCTGTCATAAGGACGAGTTTATATACGTCATCTGCAGAACAACCTCTTGATAAATCATTAACTGGCATATTTAAGCCTTGTAATATCGGACCAAGCGCTTCAAATCCGCCTAATCGTTCGGTTAATTTGTATCCGATATTTCCTGCTTCTAGGGATGGAAATACAAATACATTGGCGTCACCTTGGATCGGAGAACCTGGTGCTTTTTTTCCGGCAATTTCAGGCACATACGCTGCATCAAATTGGAATTCACCGTCAATCTGCAATCCAGGTGATTTCTCTTGTGCGAGTTTAGTTGCCTCTTCTACCTTTTTCGTTTCAGCAGAAACAGCTGAACCCTTCGTTGAAAAAGATAGCATCGCTACTTTTGGTTCCATTCCAAATGCTTTTGCTGTCTTCGCACTTTCAACCGCAATTTCAGCTAAGTCTTCACTCGTAGGTGCGATAGTTATGGCACAATCCGCGAATACCAATCTCTCTTCTCCTCGAACCATGATGAATGCCCCACTCGTTTTAGAGACGCCTGGTTTTGTTTTAATAATTTGTAAAGCCGGTCGGACGGTTTCAGCTGTTGTATGAGCAGCCCCACTAACTAATCCGTCTGCATATCCCGTGTAAACTAACATTGTACCGAACGTATTCACATCTTTTAGCTGAATTCTCGCCTGAGCATGAGTTGCTTTGCCGTTTCGACGTTCAACGAATTTCTCTATTAACTCTTCAAGTTGCTCATATTGGACGGGGTCAATAATTTCTATTCCATCCAAATTTATACCCGCTTGATTCGCAGCAACTTCCACAAGTTCTTTTGCTCCAATTAAGATTGGTGTGACGATGCCTTCTTCATGCAACATCCTTGCAGCTTTTAATACACGCTCGTCTGTTCCTTCAGGTAAAACGATCTTCACTTTTTTATTGGAAATGGCTTGTTTAATTTCATCCATAAAGTTTGTCATGTGGCATCTATCCTTTCAAGAAGTATCTTTAGGTTTTTTTATATTCATTACTAGCTGTGATTTAGTATTGTCTAATAAGCGAGGTCTCGTTCGAAAGCAAGCTTTCGAGTCGTTTCTTCCAGCGCCGGTGTCGAGCTTTCTTAGGCTTCTCCGCTTTTCTGATTGTCTAGCTCCAAGCGCCAGCCTGCACTTAAGCTTAGGCCCACAGGAAGTGGGTCATGAAGGCGTTGTGCCACGATGGCACGATTTTAGCCTTCCTTCTTCTCTCTCGAAAGCAGGCTTTCGCATCGGACCTTCCAGCGCCAGCGTTAGGCTAAAACGGTGCTTTACGCTTTTCTTATTGTCTAGCTGCGAAGCCTAGCTCGCACCTAAGCTTCAGAAACTCGTTCGAAAGCAAGCTTTCGAGTCGTTTCTTCCAGCGCCGGTGTCGAGCTTTCTTAGGCTTCTCCGCTTTTCTGATTGTCTAGCTCCAATCGCCAGCCTGCACTTAAGCTTCAGGTCCTCAGACGAAAGCAGGCTTTCGCATCGGACCTTCCAGCGCCAGTGTCAGGCTAAAACGGCGATTTCCGCTTTTCTTTAAGCATACACGAATTTGTCATACTTCGTCATGTCTGAATGGTGACATTGTAGGAATCCCAAAGGGTTTTATGCTACACTTGTCTTGAGATTTTTTATTGAGAAGGAGTGTCCCATACATGAATGAAGCAGCACAAACTTTAGATGGTTGGTACGCGTTACATGATTTCCGTACAATGGATTGGACGTCTTGGAAGCAAATATCCACTGAAGAACGTACAGCCGCAATAAATGAGTTTTTAGGATTTATTGAAGAATTAAATGTTGTGCATGAAGCAAAAACAGGAAGCCATGCTTTTTACTCGATCGTTGGTCAAAAAGCTGATTTCATGTTGATGACTTTACGTGAAACAATGGATGAGTTGCAGCAGCATGAAGCGAAATTCAACAAGTTGGCGATTGCAGAATATACAATTCCTGCTTATTCTTATGTGTCAGTAGTTGAGCTTTCAAATTACTTAGCTGGCGAATCAAATGAAGATCCTTATCAGAATCCTCATGTTCGCTCACGTTTGTACCCAGAACTTCCTCGTACGCAGTATGTTTGTTTCTACCCAATGGACAAGCGTCGTGACGGAGATGATAACTGGTACATGCTTGCAATGGATGATCGTAAGTCAATGATGCGCAGTCATGGTATGATTGGTCGCGGTTATGCAGGTAAAGTAAAACAAGTAATCAGTGGTTCAATTGGATTTGATGACTTTGAGTGGGGCGTTACTTTATTCGCAGATGATGTACTTCAATTTAAAAAATTGATTTACGAAATGCGTTTTGATGAAGTAAGTGCTCGCTTTGCTGAATTCGGTTCATTTTTCGTTGGAACTTTGTTAGATTCGAATAAAACAACTGAATTTTTAAATGTTTAAACAAGTGGGCTACGCATCGCATGCGTAGTCTTTTTTTTGTTCTATTTTTAAATGTATTTCATATGTTGAAATGGAGGAGGTTGTGCTGTGGCAGTTGTTCGCGCAACTGAAAAGGACATTCAAACACTTGCCCGCCTAATGAGGGCTGAAGCGGAAGGTGAAGGAAAGTTAGGCATGTTGTTAGTCGGTAATGTGGGTGTCAATCGTGTACGATCGGACTGTTTGGACTTTAAAGCTATACGCGACATTCAAGATATGGTGTTTCAAAGTCCAGGTGGTTTTGAAGCCACTACCAAACCCTACTTCTATCAACGCGCTCGGGAAACTGATATAGCATTGGCACGCAGGGTTGTTGCTGGTGAACGCTTCCACCCTGGTACTCGATCTTTATGGTTTTTTGAACCCCCTGGCGAATGTCCCCCACAATGGTATAACCAATGGAATGTTGGGCGTTTTAAGGCACACTGTTTCTATTCACCAACAGCTCAAGATTGCCCGAGAATTTAAATTTGAAAGGATGATCACTTGGTACAATATTATTGGAACCCGGCGTATGCTCAACAAATGCAGCAAACCCCACCACAAATCCCTGCAGGAGGAAGACCACCACAAGCTGCTGCGGAAGAATCTTACATTGAGAACATTCTTCGACTGAATAAAGGTAAGCTTGCGACCTTATATTTCACCTTTGAAAATAACCGCGAGTGGAATTCAAAAGTTATTACAGGCATTATCGAAGCTGCTGGTCGTGATCATGTTATTGTCAGCGATCCGAAAACAGGCAAACGATACTTAATGCTGATGATTTACTTAGATTACGTTACATTCGACGAGGAAATTAATTACTTATAATTCAAGTCAAACCCTAACGAGTCTACTGAAAATCTTAGGTTTAAGAGTGGCGTAAATACATCCAATGAATAAAGGAGAGATTCCGTTCAATTTCCGAACGCAATCTCTCCTTTTTGCTTTACTGTAATTTTCGGCATTAAAAAAAGATGCTCTCTAAATGAGAACATCCCCTAATTAACCCATATGTTTAACAACAGCAACAATAACTAAAACCCACGCGATCAAAAACGCTACACCACCAATTGGCGTAATCGCTCCTAAAATGCCGATTCCACTTAAACTCAAAACATATAAAGAGCCAGAAAAAATCACAATTCCAGCAAGCATTAAATATCCTGCCCAGCTAAGTTGTGATACATGGCCGATAATGCTTGGACTCATTAGAATCCCAATAACGATTAAGCCAATCGCATGATACATTTGATATTGAACGGCTGTTTCCCAAATGGCTAAGTACTTCTCGGAAAGTTTTTCTTTTAACGCATGAGCTCCAAAAGCTCCAAACGCTACTGCTAAAAAAGCATTTATAGCACCAGCAATAATAAAAAATGGCATGACTACATTCCTTTCTTTCTTTCAACTAAAAATCAAATAACGAATCACCGTTTGCACCGTCTTCTTTTAACGGTTCCGCAGGTCTAAGTGATGGCGATTCAGTTTGACGAATCATAGGCACATCTATTTGACGAGTCGATTGGTATTGGACTACTTTAGGACTTTCACTTAATGCAACATCACATAACGCTCGAATGGCGACTAAAGCCTCTCGGGCAACTGAGTCGTCTTGATTATTGGCTGACGAAGCGTGCTTTTCTATTTCAGAAATAATTCGACTAAGTGGGATCATGACTTACCTGCCTCCCTTGGTTTCGGTTGAAAATTCATACATTCCATGCCAGAAGATCGCTTCACAACGATTGACGGCAATTCTTTTGTTTTAAATTGATAAGCTCGACAACCTCTAGGATGGCGTGTGTCCCACGTGACGTAAAAATGACGACATTGAAAACAATTCACGCTCAAAGTGAACTCACACTCCTTTTTCTCTTATCACTTTACCATGAATTTTCATTTAAGCAAAAGTCGATTGGGGTTAAACCCGAGTTTACTAAATGTTCATTTATTGCCGAAAAAGGTTTGCTTCCAAAAAATCCTCGATGTGCACTTAATGGGCTTGGGTGGACGTTTTCGATAATGACATGCCGTGAGGTGTCAATAAGTCCTTGTTTTTTCTGAGCAGGTCTTCCCCATAACACAAAAATCACAGGGACCTCTCGATCAGACAACCTTTGAATCACTGTGTCCGTGAACGTCTCCCATCCGATTCCTTTATGAGAATGGGCTTGTCCTTGTCGGACGGTTAAGACCGTGTTTAATAATAAAACCCCTTGATTTGCCCACTTTGTCAGATTGCCATGTAGTGGAATCTCACATCCTAAGTCATCATGTAATTCTTTCAAGATGTTTCGTAAACTTGGTGGATGTTTCACTCCATTTTGTACCGAGAAACTAAGCCCATGCGCTTGACCCTTACCGTGATAAGGATCTTGTCCCAAAATGACAACTTTTACATCTTGAAAGGACGTTTGATGAAAGGCATTCCATATATGATCCATGTCAGGAAAAACAGTTTCGTTTTCATATTCATCTTTTAACTCTTCCCGCAGATTTAGATAATAAGGTTTTTCAAATTCATCAGCGAGTACTTCCTGCCAATCATTTTGAAAGATCAATTTAGACAAGCTGTTCACTCCTCAAACTCAACTGTTACTTGATAATCTACTAATGAAAACATATCCGCCACGGATCTTGCGGCATTTTCTTCAGCAAGTTTCAGAACTCCCTGTGCAGACGTTTCTTCTATCATAAGTTTTTCTGCTTCTTCAGCTAACTCGTAAGCTTCTTCGATATTTGCTTTTTGTCGAAACGCCCCTTCGTATGAAAAGACTTCAACTTGGTCAAATAAAATCTCGGGTCCTCCAAGGAATTCAGCTTTCGGTAGAACAATGGTAGCAGTCTTTGCTTCCTCATTTAATGTCACATCATTCGCTTCTACTTGAGAGAAGTCGATCCCAGCTTTTATTGACCCAGGAATGACAACCAGCAATTGACGTTTTGTACCAGGCAAGTCAATTCCAATTTCTTGTCCAAACAACTGATTATCTTGTCGTTCAACGATTACTTTTGTATAAGCTTCAGCTGTCGCAAGCTCATTTAATGATTGTATTTGTTCGAGGAATGCGCCTTTATTTTCCGTGAATGTACTGCCTTTTAACATCCACATCGTTAAGAAGGGAATACTAACGATTAAAGCCAGTAAAATCGCAGCGATCCATAAAAACTTGCGTGTCCAAATCGACAATAACATTGAGCCAACTTTCCAAAACCCCGAAGACTGGGGTCTTACACTGTCGATAGTCACTGCAGATTCATCCTGCGCTTTCAGTTCTTTAAGAAGGAATTCAATTTCTTCGATTTGCTTTTCTTTAGACATGATTCTCCCCCATTCTCTTATATTCGCTATGAATCTAGTACGTTTACCATAATAGAAAGTTTCAAATTGAACAACTCAGACGTGCGTGATAGGATACAAAAAGAGGTGAAGAATCGTGTCGGATTATCAGTGGCGTGAGAAAGTAAGGAATGTGCAACAATCGACAAAAGAAGAAAGCCAAGTTCCAGAGCGAGCAAAATCACTTGGATTTGGTTGTTTCACGCTAGGCATGATATTGATGAGTTTATTTTTAGCTTTCTTTGCTTATGGATTATTCACGCAAGGACAATGGATGTTCGGTACAGTTTCCATCGTACTGGTTGTTGGAATCGGATTTATGGTATTTAAATTAATAAAAGCGGAAAAGCTACCTTAATTGAAATTCTGCCTACTTTTGATAGTATAGAACTAGAACTAACATGAAAAGAGGGACTAAAATGACTTTGAAAAAAACACTAACAATCGCTGGGTCTGATACATCTGGTGGTGCAGGTATACAAGCTGATTTAAAAACATTCCAAGAGCATGGCACATATGGAATGAATGCTCTTACAGTTATCGTAACAATGGATCCTGATAAAGGCTGGAGTCATGGTATCCACCCTATTCCAGTTGAAACTTTACAAGCTCAATTGAAGACTGCGTTATCTACGAATGTGGACGCAATTAAAACGGGCATGCTTCCTACTGTTGAGATTATTAAAGCGGCAGCAGATGCTATCGATCGTTCAGGTTTAGAAAAAGTTGTCATCGATCCGGTTCTTGTATGTAAAGGTGAAGACGAAGCGTTATTCCCTGAAAACGTAGAAGCGATGGTTCAAACTCTTTTACCTAGAGCATTAGTTGTTACTCCAAACTTGTTTGAAGCGGGTCAACTTTCTGGACTAGGAAATTTAACTACAATTGATGACATGAAGCGTGCAGCTGAAAAAATTCATGCGGCTGGTGCTAAAAACGTGGTCATTAAAGGCGGAAAACAACTGAAGCATGAGAAAGCAGTTGACTTATTCTACAACGGTTCAACATTCACATTGTTAGAATCGGAAAAGACGGACACTTCTTATAACCATGGAGCGGGTTGTACATTTGCTGCAGCTATTACAGCGAACCTAGCGAATGGACTAGCAGTTGACGAATCCGTATTAGAAGCGAAAAAATTCGTTTCAGCTGCAATTGCAAACGGTTGGAAATTAAACGAATATGTTGGACCAGTTATGCACGGAGCGAAAAATCGTTTTGGTGCACCTGATATCACAACATCTGAAATATAGAAGAATGAATGAGACACACCATCAAAAATGATGGTGTGTTTTTTTACGGCGTTGGAAGCTTCGTTTCGAAATTATAATTTAGCGCAAGGATTGACTAATTTGGCGCAAAAGATCATTTTTATGGCGTTATACAATTTCCCGCCCTCACCACTCCGTCAAAAAAGGAAACCAAACTTCGGTTTCCTCTTTACCTACCCTATTTGTTTTTATCCGACTGAAGCAATACTAATTTTTCTTTTAGTTGTTGTTGGTTCCATTCGACCACTTCTTCTGAAACGTACTTCATTTTTTTCCGTCTCTTAATGTTGACTTGACCATTCGTTGCTCTCGTATACCCTTCAATCATTGCGGCAATTGCGAGTATGACGAGCGCAAAACTAATCGCAGGTGATAATGGAAGCCAGGGAGCTCCTTGCAAATAGCGGAATGAATTTCCAAAAAGCCCTGCCCATTCATAAGCAATTGACTTGGGCGGATCAGCGAACATTGGATCATAACTTACCAATGTTCCTCCTAAAAATAACTTGAGTAATCCTAAATGGGCAAAAACAATGAGCGATTCCACAACTTGTTGGCCATATAGAACAGCCATTTTCTCACGCATTTGGGGTACCAAGTGGCGAATAATGATTCTGCGACGACTAGCCCCTAACGTTCTTGCTGCTAATATGTATTCTTGTTGATACAACAAGTTGGCTTCATTCCCAATCAACGAAGCGACAATTGGCACAGTAATTACTGCCATGATGACCACCTGGATAACAACACGTTCAAAAACAGTAGTAGTAAATCCCTCCATAGGCATCCAAAGAACAGGTGATAGTAATAGGACTGCAAAGATCGTCATAGGAACATAGTGAATCGGATCAATGATTCCGTTAATCCAAGAGCGTTGACGCTGTAAATACGTTCCAATCATGTAGCCAAGTGGAACGGCAATGAACATGCGTAAAGCGGCCACGGCCATCGCACCGAGAATCGTATACTTTGCACCAATCATAATTTTCGCGAACATGTCATAGCCAAATTCGTCAGTGCCAAGTGGATGCTTCCAATATGGTGAGATTGGTGGTGCTTCTACTGCACGACCATTTTCTTCGATAAAAAAGGTTTGTTTAGGAATGGATCCGAAAATCCATTCAAATAGAAAACTACCTACTAAAAAGAACGAGATGATGCCAAATCCAAGGATAAATAAAGGCTGTCTCCAAACTGACTTCATCATACTGCCTCCCCTCTTCTAAGTCGGCGTATGAAATACCATTCACCAATACTGTATAAAATGAAAATCGGTACAAAGAAACTCAATACAGTAATGAGGAAAAGAACTCCGCTTATATTTTCGTACATAAATAACATAATTCCTGGGATATTAAACATTAATTCGAGAATAAAGAGATTGGATAACATGAACCACATCGTCTTTTTCGACTGGAAAAAGACACTGATAATCGCATTTCGGAAAATGTGCATGAATAGGATAAATGATTTACTAAATCCTAATGACTTAGCAAGTTCAACATATGACTGTCTTTCTTCTGACTCGAAAGTAATCATGCTTAACCGATACAGTTGAATCATCGGTAAAATCATCAAACATAAAACGGGTAGCCAATAGATTCTTTCGTCACCCATTACGGCAATTTTTGAGACAAGGAATCCGGTCTTTTGAAAAATGATAACGACCACTAATTGAGCCAATGTGATAATTAAAATATCCGGTAACGACTCTAAAAAATAAAAAATCAGTTTCACTCGAGATCTCGCTCTTTCTTTAAACATCATCGTAATAAATGTTCCAAGTAAAGCGATCAGGATAGCTGCTCCTAGTGCCAAAAATAAGAGTTGAAGTGAATACGTTATGTATTCAATAATTTTAGGAAAGACAGCAACTTCCTTAAAAACTCGGCCCGTTGAATATTCGATCGATAATTCACGGATATTCATAATTGTGACGACATGAAATTTTAATGCCTCAAAATACTCCCTCCAAAGAAATTCTCCTTTTTGAAAGCCCGCAATTAATAATGGAGCCCCACTGATCAGTAAAATACTGATGAGAGCAACGATGAATTGAATCACCCATTTTAGAAAACCTTTCATATATGTATCCTCCTGAAGTTCATTTGAATCTGTATCTACTAATCAATTCGAAAAAATCTGATAGTTCGATAATATCATATTTCCATTTCGAGTTACGAAAAATTTCCCAATTGATTTTCTCAAGCAAGCTAATCGCTTTCATCATTCGAATTTACTATACTTAGTGTTAGGACTTTGAAAGTGAGTAGGAGGAATTTATTAATGGAAATTGTACAAGTCGAAAAATTGCAGGAATTGTTGAATTCCTTTGCTGATAAAGATGTTTATATACACCTCGAAACGACAAACGGTGCTTATGCGTCACATTTTGACGAAACCGTTTTTAATGCAGGTGCTTTTATTCGCAATATTGTCGTTCGTTATGAATTAGGAAAAGTTGTGGGAGACAATCCTCACCGAGTGGGACTTAAATTACCTCACGGATGGGTGTACGCGCAAGGAATTACTCACTACGAATTGGATGAGCATGGTCGATTATTAATGGCTGGTCATGACTCTACAGGTAAATTAGCAGTAGCTCTACAAATTAGCGAAACCCCATTTACGTATTAAGAAGGAGGAACCAAAATGACACTTCCACACGAAAGACATGTTTTAGTTGTTTTCCCACACCCGGATGATGAAGCATTTGGTGTATCAGGGACAATCGCTAATTATATACAGCAAGGCATTCCAGTAACGTATGCGTGCCTAACGCTTGGTGAAATGGGCCGTAATCTAGGAAATCCGCCATTTGCTACACGAGAATCACTTCCTCATATTAGAAAACAAGAATTAGTCGACGCAGCAAAAGCAATGGGTTTGACCGATTTACGTATGATGGGATTACGAGATAAGACGGTTGAGTTTGAAGATGACGAGGAAATGGTTCAAATGATGACAAAGCTAATCGATGAAACGAACCCATCTTTAGTCATTACATTCTATCCGAATTATGCAGTTCACCCTGATCACGAGGCAACTGCTCGTGCTGTCGTTCGTGCTGTACGTCGAATAAAAGAAGCCGATCGTCCAAAATTATATGCAGTCGCTTTTGCAAACAATACGAAGGATGACTTAGGAGAACCTGATGTTATTCATGATATTAGGGACACACGTGAACAAAAGTTAGGTGCTATGCGTGCACATATTTCACAAACGGCATGGATGTTAGCTGAAATGGAGAAACGCTTGGCTGAGGGAGAACCTGAAGCTGAGAACTGGTTGACGTACGAACGATTTTTCAACTATCGTTGGCACGATGATTTCGAAAGTGAATTTTAATGAACTCCTGAAAATACCTTTTTTAATGGTATTTTCAGGTTTTTTCTTGTTCATGCACCAAATTCTGTTTATAAAGAAGTGTGGACATTTTCTATTTCGACAAGTATCATTATTTGAGAATTAACAAACTGAATAATTATACATATTAGGAGGCGTCAGATTTGAAGAAGTTTTCACTATCTACATGGTTATTATTCTTAGTACCTTCAATTATCGGAATATTCTTATTCATGATTCCATTCAAATATGATGGTGAATGGAAGATTCCAGTTGCCATTTTAGCGAACTTGGTTGCAGGTAAAGTTGAATCGATTATGCCTTGGACAGTAACTATCGTCATGATTCTTGCGGCACTTGGCTCGATTCTTTATTTATTTAAAAAAGATGCAAATCCAGAAGATCAAACATTCTTTGAAAAGCTATTTCAAGTGAATTGGTTCTGGACAATTGTTCGAATCATTGGCGCGGTCTTTGCGGTCATGGTTGTCGCAAATATTGGTCCTGAAATGGTTCGAAGTGAAGATACTGGTGGTTTATTATTATCACCTACTGGATTACTATCATTCTTATTTACAATCTTCTTGTTCGCTGGATTACTTTTACCACTGTTATTAAACTTTGGGTTACTTGAATTCTTCGGTACGATGATGGTTAAAATCATGCGTCCCCTTTTCAAATTACCAGGTCGTTCTTCAATCGATGCATTAGCTTCATGGATTGGAGACGGAACAATTGGGGTTTTATTAACAAGCAAGCAGTATGAAGAAGGCTTTTATACAAAAAAAGAAGCAGCGATTATCGGAACAACCTTCTCCGTTGTGTCGATCACATTCTCAATCGTTGTTATTGAAGAAGTTGGTTTAGGAAGTTACTTCCTTCCGTTCTACGCTACTGTTGTGTTTGCGGGGATTGTATTAGCATTTATTATGCCACGTATCTTCCCATTGTCTCGTAAGCCTGATGAATATATCGATGGTCGTCCATACGACGAGACTGAAGAAGCACTTCCTGAAGGTTACAATGTGGTATCTCATGGTTTAGAAAATGCTTTAACGAAGGCAAATAAAAACCGTTCAATTGTTGAATTCGTAAAAGATGGTCTTAAAAATGTTTTAGACATGTGGATGGGTGTTGCACCTGTCGTTATGGCATTTGGTACAATTGCGCTTATCCTTGCTACTTACACAGATGTATTCGTGTGGTTAGGAAAACCGTTTGAGCCATTATTAATGGTACTCGGAATTCCTGAAGCAGCTGAAGCAGCTCAAACGATTGTTGTTGGGTTTGCCGATATGTTCCTTCCAGCCATTTTAGGTAGCGAAATGATTGAATCAGAATTGACTCGATTCGTTATTGCAGCTGTATCGGTTACACAATTAATTTACATGTCTGAAGTCGGTGGATTGCTATTAGGATCTAAAATCCCCGTTAATTTCTTTGACTTAGTGATTATTTTTATCCTACGTACAGTTATCGCATTACCAATTATCGCTGGTGTTGCTCATTTATTGTTTTAATTATTGTTTCATCCACAAGTTAAAAGAGGGTGTCTAAGAGTCATGTAAGTTGACTCTTGGAACACCCTCTTTCTCTATCTAAAATGTAATGGTCGATTTTCATTGCTGCGGACGCTTTCCGCGGGCAAGACTTCAGCCGCTTCCCTCGCGAAGCTCAGTCCAGGGTCTTCAGTTCTTGCTGATTCCGCTGGAGTCGCCGCCTCCATTACAATCGACAAAAGCATGTAAAGATCAATAATCTTAACAAAAACTTTCTAGACGACTACTTTATAATTTCTCCACCTGTTAATATTTACTGCTTAATAAAAAAACAAAGCATGCTCCATCAAGGTGCATGCTTTGCTTAGTAATACTTACTTTATTTTTGCTGCTAATTTTTCTAGCATATCTTTCGTCATTTCATCTAAGTCATATTGCGCTTTAAATCCCCATTCAGCTTTTGCAGCACTTGCATCAATGGAATCTGGCCAGCTATTGGCAATCGTTTGGCGAATTGGGTCCACTTCATAATTCATTTCAAAATTAGGTATATGTTTGCGAATCGATGCCGCAATTTGTTCAGGCTCGAAGCTCATCGCGGTTACGTTGAAGGCATTTCGATGCTCAAGCTTGCTAGCATCCGCTTCCATTAAATCGACTATCGCTTGAAGAGCATCCGGCATGTACATCATATCCATGTATGTACCTTTTTCAATATATGACGTATATTTACCTTCATCTAACGCTTTGTAGTAAATATCCACTGCGTAATCCGTCGTTCCTCCACCTGGTGGTGTTACGTAGGAAATCAATCCAGGGAATCGAACGCCACGTGTATCCACTCCAAATTTTTGGAAGTAGTAATCACATAGTAATTCTCCAGCTACTTTATTAACGCCGTACATCGTTGTTGGACGTTGCAAAGTATCTTGAGGTGTATTATCTTTTGGCGTAGAAGGACCAAATGCACCGATTGAGCTTGGAGTAAAGAATTGAAGACCAAGTTCACGAGATGTTTCTAACGCATTAACAAGCCCCCCCATATTCAGGTTCCAAGCTAGCAAAGGCTTCGCTTCAGCTGTAGCAGATAACAATGCAGCCATATGCATCATCGTATCCGCACCGAAATCCTTCGCAAGTTTTCGCATATTTTCTAAATCCATTACATCCAATAATTCAAAAGGTCCGTCATTTACGACAGGAGAATCTGTCTTACGAATATCAGTAGCCAATACATTTTCAGTACCATAAATGTCACGTAGTTTAACGATTAGCTCCGAACCAATTTGTCCTAAAGCCCCAGTTATCATAATTCTCTTCAAATGAAATCTCTCCTTGTGAATAAAACATTTGTGTTTTTACAGAGTACATATTATTCCAATAAAACGTTGATATAAAAGCTTTTAACCACCACTCATTATAAAGTGTTCATTGTAAATACACAACGATTTATCTGATTCATTAATTTTCAAAATAACTCGATTCTTTTCTATTGCTGGTTTGCTATACTTAAAATTAAAAAGGGCGTTACATTAAATGAACATTTACAGAACCAGTGTCACTTTCGTATTAACTTTCATTTTAGCTACTTTATTGTTTTCGCTTCAATTCCCACTACCGGTGATCATACTGACAGTCTTCATTTTTTTCTTGGGATTCAATTTACTCCCTACCTTATATACAATTTATCGCTCAAACAATCTAAAAAGCATTGAGAAGTTTATCCAAGCAAATAAAAAGAAACCAATTTTTGCTTACCCATTGGCATTGGCTCATGGCAATGAAGTCGAAATCGAAGAAAGTTTACGTGCCATAATCGAAAAGCACAAACAGCCTTACATGCAAAATGTATATAAAACTCTTTTAGCATTGCATCTAAAAAATATAGATGCCGCAGATACGTATGCACAACGGATCGATTCTGAACCCTTAAAATCCTATTACGCTGCTCTGATTGCTGCTAAACAAGGAAATTTCGAAGAAGCCGCACGACACGAAGAAAATGTAGGCGTCGAATGGATGATTCATGCATTACATGCCTTATATGCAAAGGAAAAAGGACAACAAGAATTATTTGAAAAAGAAGCACAACAGGCAATTACCCATTCACGTGGGATCCAAAAGTTTATTGTCGTCCATTCTGTTGGGCGCATCTGATTATATAAGTGTCAGCTACAACGATTCATCCTATTCATTTTAAGAAGCGATTAGCTGATTATGGCTAATCGCTTTTTTTGTTCGGTGTGAGAACAATTACAACTGAGATGGCGATAATTCTAATTGAGATCGCTGTTTTTCTAACTGAGATTGCCATTCTTCTAACCAAGAACCCAATATTTCTAACTGAGCGTCTGCACACCAACAGAAACACCCGCGGAGCGGGGCCATTCAAAACCTTAATATGGACTGCCCGCTGTGCTTGGCAGTCGTTGTTTGTTGGGAGCAGCTACGTTCACTGAGCCACCTTGAATAACAATTACAACTAAGATGGCGATAATTCGAACTGAGTTCGCTGTTTTTCTAACTGAGATTGCCATTCTTCTAACCAAGATGCCAATATTTCTAACTGAGGCTTCTCACGTAACCTCAAACATACAAAAAAGCATCAAGGAGTCACCGTTTAGAGACTCCCTAATGCTTTTGGAAATGGTTTTATTGAATTACGCCTAGTTCTTTTCCTACTTTTTCGTAAATCGCGATGGCTTCGTCTAACATTTCTTTCGTGTGAACGGCAGTTGGCATATTACGAACACGGCCTGTCCCTTTTTGAACCGTCGGGAAGACGATGGCTTTCGCATAAACACCTTCTTCAAATAATCGTTTCGAGAATTGTTGAGTTAATTTTTCGTCACCAATGATACATGGTGTAATTGGTGTTTCAGAAGCCCCAATATCGAAACCTAACTTTTTAAGTCCTGCTTTTAGATAATCTCCATTATCCCAAAGTTTGTCGTGAAGCTCAGTTGAATCAATAATCATCTGAAGAGCTGCTGTAATCGCTGCTACATCACCTGGTGGGACTGCTGTAGAGAATAAAAATGGACGCGAGCGAACTTTTAACCAATCGATTAACGATTGTTTACCAGCTACGTAACCGCCGACTACTCCAACAGCTTTTGAAAGTGTACCCATTTGGAAGTCGATATCTTTTTCTAAACCGAAGTGTTTAACGGTTCCCTTACCTTTACCAGTAACACCTGAACCATGAGCATCATCAACATAAGTAATTAAATCAAACTCTTTTGCAATTTCAACGATTTCAGGAAGTTTTGCAATATCCCCATCCATTGAAAATACTCCGTCAGTGATGACCATGACTTTATTGTACAGACCAGATTCTTGCGCTTCTTTTGCTTTCGCTCGTAAATCTTCCATGTCGGAATGTTTGAACGCAATAATTTTAGCTTTCGATAGACGACAGCCGTCAATGATTGAAGCGTGGTTTAATTGATCCGAAAGAATCGCATCGTTTTTATCCATAACTGCAGAAATAGCTGCCATATTACAGTTGAAACCAGATTGGTACGAAATAGCCGCTTCAGTTCCTTTAAACTCTGCTAACTTTTCTTCTAATTTCACATGTAAGTCAAGTGTTCCATTAATTGAGCGTACTGCACCTGCACCTACGCCATATTTATCAATAGCTTCTTTCGCTATGCGTTTTAAGTCTTCGTTTGTTGCAAGGCCCAAGTAATTGTTTGAGGATAAATTGATTAACTCTTTTCCTCGAATTTGAATTTTCGCTCCGTTAGGACCTTCTACTGGATCCACTTCGTTATATAAACCTTGGTCACGCAGTTCTTGTAAGTTTTCTTGTAAAAAAGCATCTAGTACGTTAGACAAAATCATCTTCCTTTCGATTGTCGTGATACATAGTATATTAACATACGACGAATCTATACGCACAAAAGAGCGAGCTCGAAATGAGCCCGCTCTTAGTCAATAACAATCAATCAACTATTTTTTCTTTTTATTGTTTGATTTTAAAACTACTTCATACGTGTAATCTTGTGCTGTATTTTGACCAGGTTCTGCTGCATATGAAGTAATCATTTTCACATTACCTTGTGTTAAGAAGTTACGTACTTGTAACGCTTCTTTATCCGTTACATTGAATGGATCAATATGCATTACTTTTTGTTGACCGTTAGCACGTGTTTGAATTAACGTCACTGTGAAATCAACGTACTCACCTTTAAGTTGACCTAATGATTGGAACTCATCTGTCGATGAACCATCAGAAGAGAAATCTCCAAGGTTAATATCTTTAATAAACCAACCAGTATCATTGTAGCCCCAGTCCGTTAAGTTACGGAATGATACTAAAACGTCTTGACCGGCATAAGCTGATAAGTCGAATGACTCTGTAGACCAATCTAATTTATGTCCAGTAAATCCAGGTAAATTCTCTTTGATCGTAGGATGTCCTTCTTCAACAACATCTGAACGTGTATTTTCATTAGCTAGAGAAGTCCATGTTTCGCCATTATCAGTAGAAACTTGAACCGTAGCGAAATCCCATTGCTCTTCAATATCATAGTAATGATCGAATGTTAAAGTAGGATTTTCAGTTGGAACTGTTGCACCAAAGATTAAAGCTTGATCCGCTTCATCACCATTATTTGCGTGCAGTACTTGCTCAGAAGCATCTAATGGATTAGCAACAGTTGCCCATTGCAACGGTAAGAAATCTACTCCATCAAATTTCAACGCACGTACATCTTTACCGAAATCTAATTCTTTAAAGTCGCCACCCCATGCAGGTACGCCCTCTTTTTCAAATGTTAATGCTTTCTCGAAATCAACCGTTTTCCCACGTTTGTCTCCAGCAGCATTAATCGGCATTTCACGAAGATCAATGCTATCAAACTTGTAATCACTGCTTACTTTGTCATCGTCTAAAGCAAGAGCAGTCATGAAGTTTTGGTATACATCTGTAAACGTTTTACCAGTGCCGAATGATTTTAAATGTTCGTCTACTGATGCCATACCTTGAGATGTACCGTCTACTGCTAGTTCACGAATAAAATCTTTGCCGAACTTGTCATACATATAAAGAGTGAACAAGTATACTTGCCCATAATCTGCAATCGTTTCTGGTCCAGTTTCCGCTAATCCATGCTCATCCCAGTTTACTAATGAATTTTCTGGATGATCCAAATAGAAGTTAATCGAGCCTTCTCCGTGTCCGTATCCACCTAAGAATTCAGAGAATGTAGACATTCCTTCATTTAACCAAGTTTCTTCAGAACCATCATTATCGGCTTGAATTAAATGTTGAAGTTCATGGATTGTTGTACCAAAGAATGTGCTTTCTAAGCGAGTCTCCCATGAATTTGTATCAATCGTTACAATATTACGGTCTGTATAGTTTTCAAGTGTTTGCCAGAAGAATCCAGCTACGAAGAATGGATAATCAGGATTGTTCCAACCTTCATCTTGAACATTATCTACTAGCATAATGATTTTGTCTGATCCTTCATAATAACCCTCCGGAAGACCTACCATTCCCGGTAAAGGTGATTTTGATCCATCTAATGCATCTGGTGTCCCAAAGAAATCAGTGGCAACAGGATAAATATTCGAATCAAATTCATCACGTAATTTATCAGCTTGTTCCTGTGTAACAATATCCGCTGGTTTTGGATTATCTGGACCGTATGCCAAATCCTTAGCAACCCAAATTTCAACGTTGTCTCCTACACTTCGTAAAGTAAATTCTTTAAAGCTTAAGTTACGGTCAAGGAATAATTTTGTACCTCCATCAAACGTAAACGGACTTTCTTCTGAAGCTTCCTCATCCGCAGCAGGTAATTCATCAGCTTGTGCTTTAATGATTTGGTCTGCTTGTTTTTGGAAGCTATCACTTGTTGATAAATCATTTAAATACTGATCGATATCAACACGATCTCCGTATTTGGCTGTATTAAAGTTTGAATATGGACTTGCTGCTTCTGCAGGAGCAGATGCGAAAGGTGCAAATAATGAAGCTGCAAGTGCACCAGTTGAAACAATAGAAAGAATTTTTTTCTTGTTCAATTTATTTTCCCCCTCCGATTTTAAAACAGTAAATCTTCGTCGGGTTCAAGCTTAACACTTTAGAATATTCTGAAAAATGCGGTAAATCTATCATTTTTATATGGTAATATTCTCTATCATTTGATATACAGAATCTTCTATTTCTCGCCATTTATAGTTATTTACACACATGTCCATAGTCTCTCTTATAGTCTCTTCGTCCGTTGAAAATACCTGTAAATACTCCGTTGCAACCCTTATTTCTTCCTGATAGCGCTCTTTTATTTGATTAACAAATATCTGCTCTTCTTCATTCAACTCACGGAACTTTCTAACATCGAATATTTCGTCACCCGAACGTTCAGGCTCGTATTCATGCGGACTTGTGCTATCAAAAAGGATGGTCTGAAGCTCTGGTAGATACACATAATCAATGCTGTTACAATCAAGACCACACCACCCTAACTGTGTATTTAGACCTACACTTTCTGCTTTTGCTGCAAACCGCTTCATCATGGTTGATTTACCACTACCTGGATAGCCTTTGATGAATATGCGTCTTTTTACCCCCTTAGTTAATGAGGCAAAATGATCTTTTGCTCCCTCAGGCGTGATTGTTCCCATTAAACGATGCGTTTTTAGAGCCTCTTTATTAAAATTAAACGACGAAAAGACGTTTTCAAATAGTTCCTCTGCTTGTTGATCGAATGCTTGCCAATCCATCCCTACAATATATGGCTGTTCCCATTCATCATGAATTTCCTTGGCTTTTGTCATAGTTTGCAACATTTTAGCTAGCCATTGCTCACTATGAATGGTCTTTTCTCTTAAAAACCCACCATGTTCTTTTAACTTAGCATCATCATAAGATTCATAAAATGAAATCACTTGATGGGTGCTGCCGTAATATTTGGGTTCAAATGATAAAGGATGTGCTGCTTGTATAAATAGCGTTCGGTTTCCTTTAACATATACAGCTTCTAAAACATCCGCATGTAAAGGATCATGAAACCACTCGATATCATAACCTCTTTTTAAATAATGAAAGCCTACTTGTCGAAATAGTTCAGACAACCGAAATGTAGGTGGAGATTTTATAAAATAAACTTTTCGAGCTTCTCCAATTAATTCATTATAAATGTGTTTGACGCCTTGACCGGTATAAGCCCGTCCAAATTGGTGTGTGATTGTTCCGTTCAATGTATCCACCCTTTCTAATATCAGATGTTTCTACTATATGAAAGAGGTGGCGAAAACATGTTCAGATTTTACATTACGCATATTATTGCTTTCTATCGTCAAATTTTCTACCGCTAGCTCCATACCCTTCCCTCGCTCACGATATATATAATCTACTGCACTTGCCATATTCCTCTCACTACAATCTATGATTTCATCCCACGAAAAAAAGCATGCACTGTGTGCACACTTTTCTATCTAAATTTCGATTTCCTTCGCGAATCGATACAACCAACTTTTTGCCATCGGTAACGTCATGTGGACAATTTGTCCGAGTGTAATAGCGATGATTACTGTTCCGAATCCTATTGGACCACCTAACATCCAACCAACAATCGCAACTACGATTTCAATTCCAGTACGTACTCTTTTTACAGTCCATCCGGTCTTTTCAACAATGAGGATCATGATACTATCACGTGGTCCTGCCCCCATATTGGGTGCTACATATATCCCTACACCTAATCCCATGATCAAAACACCTGCAACAAAAAAGATGGTTTGTCCAAAATAACTGGCCAAATCAGGTAGTAACCAATTAAAGAAATCGATAAACAATCCTATCAGAATCATATTGAGCCATGTTCCTATTTTAGGGAACCTCTTCGTACCTATCGCAGTTCCAATAACAATCACTAATCCCGAAATAATGGACCAACAGCCTATTGTTAAACCTACGTTTAAATAAAGTCCCACGTGCAAAACATCCCATGGGCCAATTCCTAAAAGTTGTCCTTTGATAGTTAATGAAATGCCAAATGCAAGAATGATTAGACCGGCTATGAAAAATAGCCACCTCCAATATATAACTTTCATGTGAACTGCCTTCTTTCTAGCTTATACTTACGATGAGTAAGTTGAAGTCTCTTCTGAGATCTTGTAGTGCTCTTCCATTATTTATCCGTAAAAAAAACCATCCATGTATGACATGAATGGCATTACTCATTTATCTATTATAACAAGTATTAAAGTTTTGGATAGGCTATTATAAAGAACGGGAAATTAATGCAAATTCCCCTTTTGTATTGGCAATTAAATCCGTCGGTTTCAACTGAATTTGCATACCAATTTTTCCGGCACTCACGATCATTTCATCTAAATTTTTTGCAGATTGATCGATGAAAGTAGGGAATAATTTTTTCATTCCTAGAGGAGAGCATCCGCCACGAATATAACCAGTCAATCCAAGTAAATCCTTCACCGGTATTAGTTCCACTTTCTTTTCCCCTGCACTCTTAGCAGCTGCTTTTAAATCTAATTCCTTATCTACTGGTATTAAGAATACATAAACCTTACCAGGTCCAGCCGAAGCTACTAATGTTTTGAAGACCATTTCAACAGGTTGTCCGATTTTATTTGCAACTGAAACGCCATCTATTTGACCATCTACTACGTTGTATTCATGCAACGAATACGGAACTGATTGTTGATCTAACAATCGGATAGCATTCGTTTTTGTTGTTTTATTAGCTTTCGCCAATCTTTATTCAACTCCTAAGCAATACGGTAAAAGCTTGGTTGCTGGATTTGGAATCCTTGTTGCTTCATTTGAACATGGAATGAGTATTTTGAAATCGCTTCTTCAAACAATCGAAGTTGTTTATGTTTTTGTTGTTCGACTAACGTATTTTGTGGTTCTTGAAAATCAATTTGCATCGATTTATTTGTTGCTTCATATTGAATTTCTGTTTGTCTTTGTGCTTCGAATTCTATTTGAGACTCTGCAATTTCATTTAACTCCACTTGCGCTTGAGCTTCTTGAATTCGAGTTGACGCACTTGCTGCTAAACGTAAATCTTCCACTGAAGGTTCCGAAGAAGCTAGAGCAGCGCGTTTCACATGCTCTAATAATTCTATTGTTTCTTCTGGAGTGGCACCCGAGATTGCTTGAATTGGCGCGTTACCAAAGGCTAGTGTATGTTTCGGTTGTTGTTCAATTTCTTGATACACACGAACAGCATCAGCTACTTCTTCTGTATCACCGTCTAATTCCATCTTCCCTAATAATAAATCTTCTAGTTCTGAAAATGTTGGTGTTTTAGACTGATAAAAATCCGAATGTTTTTTATAGGTATCACTAACTTCGCGGCGTAGATTCAACTTTTTTCTGTAATCATTTGCAACATCTCGATCTATAATGCTAGAGCCTATGGTTGCGCTTAAATTCATGCAATTCACCCCGTTTCCACTGTTATATTATGGGTTAGTATACCACCATTGTCAGACTTCTCAAACATTCTTAAGTCCTTAGTCAAAAAGTGATATACCAGAGTCTTTATACCTAATTAAGAAAAAATAAAAGTTAACTTTATTAATCATTCTTTTGCATTAATTTCTTTAAGGCTTCAGCCATCGCTGTATTTTCAGGCTCATCTTGTTGTTTTAAATACTTTTGGACGTCACGTTTATTTGCTTTTGCACCGCCAGAAGATTCACGACGTTTTTCAAAAGCTGAGAGCTTTTCGCGGTGTCCGCATTTACAAACAAATAGTTTTCCTTCGCCTTCGCCACGCATTTCGAGGCGTTTATGACAAACCGGGCATCGTGCATTTGTTTGAACAGCTACTTGTTTTTTATAGCCACAAGAACGATCTTGGCAAACAAGCATTTTTCCGCGTTTCCCATTCACTTCTAATAAGTTCTTCCCGCATTCTGGACACGTTTTGCCAGTAACATTATCATGTTTAAACTTTTGATCGCTTTGTTTAATTTGACCCACTACCGTTTTGGAAAATGTAATCATATCTTTCACGAACACATCTTTCTTTAATGTTCCTTTTGCAATTTTCGTCAATCGCTGTTCCCATTCACCAGTTAGTGAAGGTGATTTTAAGTCTTCAGGAACCAGTTGCAATAATTGTTTACCTTTTGAAGTGGTAAAGATATCTTTGCCTTTTTTCTCAATAACAAAAGAATTAAATAGCTTCTCAATGATATCAGCACGCGTTGCAACGGTTCCTAGCCCACCCGTTTCACCAATAGCTTGAATGATTTCTTTTGACTCGCCTGACATAAACGCAGTCGGATTTTCCATCGCCGCTAACAATGTTCCTTCATTGAATCGAGCAGGGGGTTTTGTATCACCCTGCGTCATGGTAATCGCACGAATCTCAATTGAATCACCTTTTTGAACAGGGGGTAAAGTGCTTTCAACTTCTTCTTCATCTTCCTGTTGATACACCCGCTTCCAACCTTCATCTCGCACGGTTTTACCCTTTGCCGTGAATTTTTCACCATTCACTTCTAATGTAATGACAGTTTGATCATAGCTAAATGGACCAAGAAAGACAGCTAAAAAGCGTTTTACGATTAAATCGTATAATTTGCGTTCTTTGTCCGATAAGTTTTGAAGAACAGGTGTCACTTCAGTTGGGATAATCGCGTGATGATCACTTACACGTGCATCATCTATTACTCCTTTTTGCGGAGCAATTTGAGGTAAACGCAATATGGAATTTACGACAGCACGGTATGGTTGGACTTCAACTGCTTTTATCCGCTCTTTTAGTGTCGACTTCATATCACTTGATAGATGTTTGGAATCTGTTCGCGGATATGTGACGACCTTATGACGTTCGTATAGTGCTTGCAATGTATTTAACGTTTCTTTTGCTGACCAACCAAATCTTCGGTGTCCTTCTTTTTGGAGTTCAGTTAAATCGAATAAAGGTGGTGCTGGTTGTTTTTTGGGGGTGGTTTGAATCCCAATTATTTTACCGTCATGTGTATTTGTCAGTTTTTGAAACACCTGATCTACTTGTTCTTTATTAAACACCTGCGTTTGGTTGTTTTGTCCGAACGCCCATGTATAGGTTGCTTCACCGGTTAGAGCTTGTAGCCCATAATAGGTTTTCGGTTTAAAGTCACGGATTTGATTCTCACGCTCAGCAATCATTGCAAGTGTTGGCGTTTGTACACGTCCAGTAGAAAGCTGTGCATTGTATTTAACGGTTAAAGCACGAGTGGCATTAATTCCTACAACCCAATCTGCTTCTGCTCGAGCAACTGCTGCATGATATAAGTGCTCATATGCTTTTCCATCTTTCAATTCTCTAAATCCTTTTTGAATCGCTTGGTCCGTTACAGAAGAAATCCATAATCGCTTCACTGGTTTATGACATTTAGCTTTCTCTAGAATCCAGCGTGCAACAAGTTCGCCTTCTCTCCCAGCATCAGTTGCGATAATAACCTCTTTTACATCCGCTCTTGAAAGTTGAGATTTCACAGCGTTATATTGTTTCATTGTTTGTTTGATTGGAACGAGTTTGAATGGTTGAGGAATGATTGGTAAATCCTCAAGTTTCCACTCTTTAAAGCTATTGTTGTATTGCTCAGGGTCTGCGTGTGTCACTAAATGACCTAGTGCCCAAGTTACAATATATTGATTTCCTTCTAAAAATCCATTTCCTTTTTTATGGCATCCGAGCACACGTGCAATATCTCTCGCTACGGAAGGTTTTTCTGCTAATACGACTGACTTTGACATACGGCCGCCCCTTTCTTATGTGTTTCATTATAACGGAAGTTCGATTGATTCTAAAATGTTCGCAAGAATCCGTTGAGACTGGCTCTTAAAATATAGAGGACGGAAAACCTTCCGTAAACTAATTCACTGTTATAAAACAAAAATCAGTCTATTCACCATGTGTGAATGACTGATTTTTAGGGTTGAATCTATATGCTCGGTCTAAAGGATTCCAATAGGACTGAAATTTACATTATCGACATTTCATGATTTTAACACGACAATTGTGCGATCATCGTGAATATCACCTAGGCGATTTTTTTCTACCTCAGTAATCAAATGTTTTGATATGGTATCTGCAGGTAACGTTAAGTCTATATTGCGAATCGCATTCATCAAGTCTTCGAATAAGTCATCTTCAAGTCTTCGACGATCTTCTATTAAGCCATCTGTATAAAGAACGACTATATCATCTTTTGAAAGTTGAATCGTCTTTGTCTCATACACGGCATCTTGAAAGAAGCCAATTGCTGCTCCCTTTGTTTCTAGGAAATCAAATTCATTTCGTTCTTTATTGTAAACAAGTGAAGGTTCATGACCTGCTGAGCAATATTGAAGAACGTGTGTGTCTTCATCATAAATCATCGTAAATAAAGTCATAAAGTGTTCAGACTTACTATATTTAGAAAACATTCGATTAATAAAGGCTACAAATTGATCAGGTTTTTCTTGATGTAAATTCACATGTTCAATTGCACCAATCATTAAGGATGTTTGGATAGCAGCCGGAATGCCTTTCCCACTAATATCGGCAATCGTCACCATCGTTTTGCTTCCTTGTTTTAAAATATTATAAAAATCACCATTTAATCGTTTGAAAGGGAAAGAAACAAAACCTACTTGCTCACCTGAGGAGATCTCGGAATTGAAATCCTTTTGAACAGCAGCAGCTGTTTCAATTTCAAAATCGGTAACTAACTTCTCTTTTGCTAAACGCTCATTTTCTATAGATTCACGTAAATCTCGTAATGTATAAAAATAGCCGATAATTTGTTTGTTTTCTATCAAAGGAAAGCGGTCAATTTCAACAGGGATTCCCTCACCAGTATAGGTTTGAATTTCTTCATATTTTTGGCCTTTTGTCGCTTTGCTTTCAAATTGATTCATCATTAATGTCTCATCTAAACTTGAAGGTATCCGTAATAACTCCCTAGCAGATAAATTGACATATTGAATGGCCCCTCTTGCGTCTGTTTCAATGATCCCGAGTTCAAGCATATTGAACATCATTCGGTTTCGGTCATGTAACCGAGTAATATTGAGAAACGGTGCCTTAACACTGACGATGAATAAGACGATGAAAAACATGGAATACCCAATTATTTTATATAAGTGTCCTGCCGTATGTAAATAAGTATCTAGCGACTTGTATTGAATGAAAAATACGGATGACAGTACAATTGAAGAAGCACCAATGATATAAAAGTAACGAATAAGAATATCATTTGATTTTTTGGCATTTCTAAGTAAGTGAAAAATAACCAGAAGATGGAGTAAAGCAGTAATAATTTCCAGTATGATTTTTGTTAATGTCGGAGCACCATTCACAATAAGCACCGGCAATTCCTTATAAAAAGAGAAGACAATACCTATTAATAATATGGAATATATGGTGGAAACCAAAAATGCTATATTTCGATCGAGACGCATAAACAACTTTGGCATGAAGACCACAACTGCCAAAATTGAACTCTCTGTTAGTCGAGCGAAGATCCACAGCCAAGTGGAAGTCATAGGAGTGCTTTCAATTACAAACAATGGCATACCTTGAAATGTCAAAGCATGAAAGGTATCCAAAATTCCAACGGAGAAGAAAGCAGCAGCAAGTATGATAGGGAAATGCATTTTTCCTTCTTTATATGTAATCCAGCTATGAATGGCAATGCTCATCGCAATGAAAATAGAAACTATTTCAATAACCAAATGTATACTGGTATGGCTCGGACTGATAGGGTTGTATAAGTCGGTAAAAAAAGTAGGGAAAATAAAGAAACTTGCGCAGACTACACTCAAAACCAAGATATACATAGTTAAACGAAAAGTTGTATTAGGGATAAAAGGATTCATAGGTTCTCCAATGATTAATAAATAGACTTTAAATTACATATTACATATTACAAAGAAGAATAGCTATAGCCTATCAATCCAGGGTAGAAAGGTTTTTCAAAAGAAAGATTTTAAGTTTCCCCTTATTGCTGTTAAAACACAAAACCACTTCATTCTTATGAACGAAGTGGTTTTTAAAACTGCCATTAAGGAAGATCAATGGTTTCTTTAGATAAGATTTTACCCATTTCTGCATAGTGAACGAAAACGCGCGCTAACTCACGTAATCGATCGTGCACATCTTCATCCACAATGACATTGCCTTCACCGAAATGACTCGTATGCGTGTACACGTAATTTGGTGTCACTAAGCATCTAAAATAATCTAATATTGGTTTCAATTGATTTTCAATGACCAAATGATGTTGATATGTTCCACCATTTGCGACAATCGATACGGGTTTGTATCTCATCGCACGCGGATGAAGCATGTCAAAGGCATTTTTCAAAACACCAGGAATCGACCCCTGGAATATTGGGGTTGCTAAAATATAACCATCCGCTTCCTCAATTTTATGGACAAGCTTTTGCATATCCGCATTATATTCCCCAAGCGGTCGGCCATCTACAAATTGGTGTTTATAATCCGCTAGTTTTAGCACTTCTAGTTCAAGCGCTCCATTCAATTCTTGGATATATACTTTCACTTGCTCGAGTATAGCTCCCGTTTTCGAACCAATGATTGTTCCATCAATAAGCAAAATTTTCATTTGGCATCCTCCTAGTCAAACGTCGTTCTTACTTCTATTGTATCAAAACGAACCACGTTGACCTATGCACGACGTGTTATTCAACCCAAGTTCATTCTTTTGACTGAGCCTGTTTAGAACGGTCTGCTTCAATACGCTCTTGTAATTTGACTAATTCTTTTGTCGGTCGCGTTAAGCTAATAACCGTATCACCAGGACCTGCTTGTAATTCATTATTGACTGAATAAAATTCAAGTGTTCCATTTTCTCTCATCAAATACAAAAGAAGCGTATCTTCTTCTCGTTCTTTTAAGTATTGTGTATACGTATATTGCTCAGTTATTGGGGTCTTACGAATAATTTGACCTCTTTCAATTCGGTCATTCAATTTATAAATGGTTTCGTTTGGATTAAATAAAATACTACCGCCAAGTGATTGATTAATATCACTTACATCCCCTTTGTGTAATGCGGTTTGGAATAAAGAATTGCGACCAAGTTCGGGAACAAAGTTTGAGCATACTAATGCGTTGTAAGAATCCACTTCTGTCGCCGCAATTAAAATTGGATATGGAGTTAAATCCACATTGTATTCGGTTTGCTCAGAAAGAATTTCCCCCATTTGCGAAGGAATACCAGCTTTTCTAGCTTCACTTAAATGGAAAAATGAATTATCCATGATGAGCACTTGATGATTTAGTTCTTTTAAAGATTTAGCTAGTTCAGTTGTAAAACGATTTCCACCAACGATTAATACACCTGGACTTTCCGAAGAAGCTAAATTTAATTTCTTCGCAAGCCATCCAATGGTGAAACCATGTGCTACAACTGTAGAGAAAACAAGTGCAAAAGTAAGTGCGGTTAATAATTCAGCATCTTCATAGCCTTTTTCCAATAAAACATTTGCAAAATACCCAGACACTGTAAGCGCAACGATTCCTCTAGGAGCAATCCATCCAATCAATGCCTTTTCTTTATTGGTGAGATCGGTTCCAATCGTTGAAAGCCAAATAGATAAAGGACGTACAACAAACAACATAGCTGCTACAAATGAAATAATTCTCCAATCAAATATACGGAGTAGAGTTTCTGGTTGCAGAGACGCTGTCAACATGACAAAAATACTCGATACTAATAAAACTGTAATGTTTTCTTTAAAATGTCTCATGTCTTGAATAGAGGCAATATGTAAATTTGCCATCGTCATCCCCATAGCGGTTACTGCGAGCAATCCCGTTTCGTGCATAATCTCATCCGATATGACAAACGTAAATAGCACGACAGCAAACACCATCGGCGACTTTAAGAACTCTGGGACATTTCCTTTTCCAAACATCCAACCTAATCCTTTACCTGCGAGTACCCCAAGTAAAGCAGCAAAAATGGAGGCGGCAAAGAACGTTAACAAGGCTTGAAGTGTGACATCTTTGTTTATAAATTGTATAAATTCAAATGCAAAAACAGCTAATAATGCACCAAAAGGATCGACAACGATACCTTCCCATTTTAAAATCGCCGCTGGTCTTGGCTTTAGCTTCGCTTGTCTAAGTAACGGTAAAATAACGGTAGGACCCGTTACAATGAATAATCCACCGATTACAAAGGAAACTGCAAGTGAAAGACCGGCTAAATAATGGGCTGCTAGCGAACCTGCAATCCAGGCAATAAATGCACCTAACGTAACGATTCTCAACAACGGTTTATTAAACCCTCTTACTTCACGAAAATCTAAATTTAAACTTCCTTCAAATAATATAATAGCAACTGCTAAGGAAATGATCGGACCGAATAACTCGCCGAAACTTGCCTCTGGATTTATCCATCCGAACACGGGTCCTACTAATAGACCCGCAATCGACATAAGAACAATCGCCGGCATTCTAGTTCGCCATGCGACCCACTGGGAAGCGATTCCTAAAAAGATGACAAACATTAAATCAAATAATAGCGAATCAAGCATGGAATCACTCCTCATTTTTTAATGGTTTATCCACTACTTCAGTAATTAAATCCTCTTCAACGAATACACCTTCACGTTTCTCCCAATTAAATAATTGTTCCCTTGGAATGGGTTTTTCTTCTTTTGGAAGTATCGCTTTAACTGCTGCAATTTCATCGGATTGATAAATGGACACCGGTTTATTATTGCCGAATATCGCCTTTTGCATCATAGCAAACGCTACTTGTTGAGATTCAATGGATCGGTATTTCTTCAAAGGACCGAAGAGCAGTGGATTAACGATTTGCATAAGACTTTCACCAATACGTTCCCCTAGTCTAAACTCTTTTCGGTCTCCCGTTAATAAAGAAGGTCTGAAAATCGATAATTTCTTTAATTTTAAATCAATCAGCTGTTTTTCCATCTCACCTTTAACTCGATTGTAGTAAACAGTTGAATTTGGATTTGCTCCCATCGCTGAAATAACTAAGAAATGGCTAACGCCTTTATTCTTAGCCATGCATGCTAATTGGACTGGGTAGGTTAAATCCACTTTTTCAAACGCTTCCTTTGAACCTGCTGTTTTAATGGTCGTTCCTAAACAACAGAAAAAGTCATGAGCAACCTCAAGATCGTTTTCTTCAATGGTATCAAAATCTTTAACGAGCACATCTAATTTCGGATGCTCATAGGATAATGCCTTTCTTGCGATGACATGAACTGCTATGTATGCTTCACTTTCACACAACCACTTCACTAAATGGCTACCTGTTAGCCCCGTTGCTCCAATTACAATAGCAGATCTTTTTTCCAACTCAGTCACCCTTTCAAGTCAAAACGAATGATTAAAGTTTACCATATGCCGAGACAATTTCTGAATATTTATTCATACATCCCTCGAGCTTCCCATACCTTAAGAAGTACATGAAAGGTGGGATTTTAATGGACAAACCGTTCCAACGAATAACAATTCTTTTTTATGTAGGTCACTCTGGCTACCCTTTAAGTCGATGTATTCAACTTGCCAAATTTTTAGCATCTCATCATATACTTTTCCTAGTGAATCAAAAACACACTTCGGTAGTCGAGTCTTTACGTCTCAAAGGGATTGAACCGTTGTTATTTAGTAAGCACTCCGATTTAGAATCACTATTAGAAGATGTTCAAGCAGATGTGTTGATTACAGATGGACTTGATACGGATCTTGAAGAAAGTAAAACGTTCAAAAAAGTGATTCCAACAACCATTCACTTTGATGATTTTGGCGAAGGTGGAAAAGAAGCTTCTCGCGTCATTCAAACCCTTTACCGTGAGGAACGCGAAGCATTGCCTTCTAATTACGTCACAGGTCATAGTGGTTTTATTGTCCCAGATGAATTGGAGCCTTACGCACAACTCGGTTTACGCCCTTCACAGGCATTACCGTTGCCACATATCGTTGTTGCCTTTACAGAAGAAGATGAAGACAATTTATCCTACCGAACACTTCGACATCTCCTGCATTTACAAATCCCATTAGCTGTTACTGTTTTACTTCATTCTAACTATCGCCATAAACGAGATGAATTAAAAATGATGGCACTCGGACGAAAACAGACCCGCATTATCGAAACGGATGATTTCTTGCAAAGTATAAGTGAGTGCGACATGGTTATTTGCGATGCACGCTATACACCTTACTACGTGGCGGTCATTGGAAAACCATGTATAGTCATTGCACAAAACGAAAAAGAAGGACTGCACGGTTTTCCTCGTGAACATAATGGATTTGTCCATCTTGGATTGGGACGAAAGTTAAAACAGTCTCATTTGCAACAAGCGGTGATGGAATTTATCCTTCATCATAATCGAAGTGGAAAAGCCGTCAAAAAGCAGCTTTCCTTAAAGTTAAGTAGCAATAATCAAAACATGTTGCGTTTAATTGAAAAAATCATTCAAGAAGGGTCTTCAGAGGTGACAAGAAACGCATAAATTGTGATACAATGTAGAAAAAAGGGGAGTTCCTCCTAAATGAATGCATCAGAAATTCAAGCACAAATCGCAGAACTTAAAATGGATTATATACGATTGCAAGGCGACATGGAAAAATTGGAGTCTACGGGACATCCGGCCATGCTTGAAAAAGCCGAGCAACGATTAGCAGATATGGAAGTACAACTCGCAGAACTAAACAACAAGCTCGCGGCGCTGTAACATGCCCGCGAGCTTTTTATTGGAGGAATGGAAACATGGCATTATTAACAGTAGATAATTTAGGACACACATTTGGTGATCGCACCCTTTTTAAAGACGTTTCTTTCCGCCTTGTTGAAGGGGAACACGTAGGTTTAGTTGGTGCCAACGGCGTTGGTAAATCAACATTAATGAGCATTATTACAGGAGAAATCATTCATGATTCAGGTCGAGTAGAATGGCTACCCGGAACGCATTATGGATATTTAGACCAACATACTCGCTTAGAACCAGGCCGCTCTATGCGCGATACATTACGTGATGCGTTCTTACCTCTTTATAAAAAAGAAGAAGAAATGAATGTTATCACAAGTAAAATGGGTGACGCCACACCTGAAGAATTAGAAGAATTGCTTGAACAAATGGCTGATATTCAAGATGCATTAGATGCAGGTGATTTCTATTCTCTTGATATGAAAGTAGAAGAAATTGCACGTGGTCTTGGTTTAGACGCTGTTGGATTAGATCGTGAAGTTTCCGCTCTTTCAGGAGGTCAACGTACGAAGGTTTTATTAGCAAAACTGCTTTTAGAAAAACCAAAAGTTATGTTACTCGATGAGCCTACTAACTATTTAGATGAAGAGCATATTAATTGGTTATCCAATTATTTAAAGAACTACCCACACGCTTTCCTATTGATTTCACATGATACGGAATTCATGAACGGAAATGTTGATGTTATCTTTCAGTTGGAATTCTCTAAGCTGTCACGTTACACAGCAACATACGAGAAGTTTTTAGAACTTGCTGAAATTAATAAACGCCAACATATCGATGCATATGAAAAGCAACAAGATTTTATTAAAAAACAAGAAGATTTCATTGCCAAAAACAAAGCACGTTACTCGACAACTGGTCGTGCTAAATCTCGTCAGAAACAATTGGATCGTATCGAACGAATTGACCGTCCAGAAACAGCTGCAAAACCTCAGTTTGGATTTAAAGAGACACGTAGTCCAAGTCGTTACGTAGTGGAAGCCGATCATTTAGTTATCGGCTATGATAAGCCTTTACTTCCTCCACTCTCGTTTTCAATTGAACGCGGCGAAAAAATCGCGCTAGTTGGAATGAACGGTGTGGGTAAATCGACCTTACTAAAAACCATTTTAGGTAAAGTCCCTGCTCTTGGTGGCAGCGTTATTCGTGGTGATTACTTAGTGACTTCTTACTTCGAGCAAGAAGTGAAAGCTGGGAATGAAACGCCGATCGAAGAAGTATGGAAAACGTATCCGAGTATGGAGCAAAGCGCAGTTCGTGCAGCACTTGCACGTACTGGCTTGAAAAACGATCATATTTCACGTCCAATGAGCAGCCTTAGTGGTGGAGAACAAGCGAAAGTGCGACTCTGCAAATTAATGATGGAAGAAAGCAACTGGTTACTATTTGATGAGCCAACTAACCATTTAGACATCCACGCTAAAGAAGAATTAAAACGTGCGATGACTGAATATAAAGGCACCATCGTCCTTGTTAGCCATGAACCCGACTTCTATGAAGGATTAGCAACAAAAGTATGGAACGTCGAAGAATGGTTCCAAACAGGCGAACAAAAAGAAATCGAGTAATGCGTAAAATGGATTGTCTCTATGATGAGGCAATCCTTTTTTGTTGTGGTGGTGTGATGTTGAAGGCGGTCATTCTCGATTTCGCTGGGGGTATTCAAGATTTGGTTGTGTCGATTCTCGATTTCGCTGGGTGCATTCTCGATTTCATGCCGGCTATGGGCTTAGTATAAAAAGTGTACACGTCAAAACGGAATTCCTTATAATAAGAAGACTAGGAAAAGGACGTGTTTAAT
>NZ_JBHZRU010000024.1:0-56761 GCF_043641925.1 Paenisporosarcina quisquiliarum | reverse complement strand
TAAGTTCAAGTTTGTTTTCGATACCGACAGGTGTCGGCGGAAGAAAACGTTTTTGCTCCGATCGCCTAAGCGATCATTGCTATATTTCGTTGACGTTTTGCTGTTCAGTTTTCAAGGTTCATTTGTTGGTCACTCTCGCGACAGCAACTTTTATATAATAACAAATTTGAAATTCAATGTCAACAACTTTTATTAACATTTTTCGTTTCAACGTTGCACTCAAATTAGCAACTTGATTAATATACCACCATATAAAAGCAGAGGCAACCCCTTTTTACAAAAAAAATAAAAAGCTAGAATTTCTTCTAGCTTTTCTATAAATCTTAGTCACGATGACGCATTTGAGGGAATAATAAAACATCTCTAATTGATGGAGAGTTTGTTAATAACATAATCAATCGGTCAATACCGATTCCTAATCCACCTGTTGGTGGCATACCGTATTCTAGAGCTTCAATGAAATCATCATCCATTTCATGCGCTTCATCGTTTCCTTCTTCTTTCTCGACAAGTTGAGCTTCGAATCGTTGACGTTGATCGATCGGATCATTTAATTCCGTGAAAGCATTTGCGTGCTCACGACGTACAATAAATAATTCAAAACGATCTGTGAAGCGACCATCTTCAGGATTTTTCTTCGCTAACGGAGAAATCTCTACTGGATGACCATACACAAATGTAGGTTGAACTAATGTTTCTTCTACTTTTTGCTCAAAGAATTCATTTAAGATATGTCCCGCTTCCATAGTAGGTTTCACATCAACACCATGTTCTTTAGCAAGAGCGTGAGCTTGTTCTTTTGTTACCGGTGCCCAGAAGTCTACTCCTGTAGCATCTTTTACAGCATCAGCCATGTGAAGTCGTTTCCAACCTGGTGACAAATCAATTTCATCTTTCCCATACATAACCTTCGTTGTTCCTAACACATCTTGTGCAACGTGAGAGATGACATTTTCAGTTAAAGCCATAATATCTTTATAGTCAGCATACGCTTCGTAAAGTTCAAGCATCGTAAACTCTGGATTGTGACGAGTCGAAATCCCTTCATTACGGAATACGCGACCAATCTCGTATACTTTCTCTAAACCGCCAACAATTAGGCGTTTCAAATGAAGTTCAATCGCAATACGCATATACAATGTCATATCAAGTGCATTGTGATGCGTAATAAATGGACGAGCTGAAGCTCCACCAGCAATTGAATGCATTAAAGGTGTTTCTACTTCTAAGAAGCCTTCTCCATCTAAATAACGACGCATGGATTGGATAATACGACTACGAGTAATGAATGTTTGTTTGCTATCTTCATTCGTCATTAAATCTAAATAACGTTGACGGTAGCGTTGTTCGACATCTTTTAAGCCGTGGAACTTCTCTGGCATTGGACGTAGTGCTTTTGTTAAGAACGTGAACTCTTTCGCTTTTACAGAAAGTTCTCCTACTTGAGTACGGAATACTGTTCCTGTAATTCCAACGATGTCACCTAAGTCAGCTGTGTCGAATAAATGATAAGCTTCCTCGCCAATCGCATCTTTACGAACATAAATTTGAATTTGACCACTAAAATCTTGAAGATGAGCAAATCCAGCTTTCCCTTTTCCGCGTTTTGTCATGATTCTACCGGCAATTGTTACTTCATGACCTTGTTCTTCTAAGTCTTCTTTTGATATTGCTTCAAATTCAGATCGTACCTCTTCTGATAAATGTGTTCTTTCAAAACGACCACCAAACGGGTCAAGCCCACTTTCACTTATAGAAGTCATCTTTTGGCGTCTCACCAAAAGTTGATCGTTTAATTCATCTAAATGAGACATATTCATTTCACTCCTTTTTTCTTTGATAGCTCCGATTAGCCATACATAATGAACTTATTGTACACAATTTCACAAAGGTCTTCACGCTTAATCGCGTTTTTCCTATAATTCTGTATGAATTTCTATAATTCCGAAGATTATATCTTCTATATAAAAGAGCTATCACAGAAAATGTGACAGCTCTTTCGAGTTTTATACAATACTTACTTCAAGTTCGCGATCAAGAGTCATGTGCTCGTCAGCGAAGTCATTAATAAATGCACGGAATTCTTGTGCCGATTCTGTTTGATTAATTAGGTTACGGGCTTTACCGTTTCCACGAATCCCTTTCAAGTACCAAGAAGCATGTTTTCTCATTTCACGAACAGCGATGTTTTCACCTTTCAGTGCAAGTAAGCGTTCGAAGTGTAATAAACAAACATCCATCTTTTCACGTACAGAAGGTTCAGGTTTTAATTCACCAGATTCTAAATATTCGACCGTACGATAAATCATCCATGGATCTCCTAAAGCTGCGCGTCCAATCATAACACCATCAACACCCGTTTGCTCAAGCATGCGCTTTGCATCTTGAGGAGTTTCAACATCACCATTACCAATTACTGGAATATTAACGTTTTCCTTCACTTGGCGAATGATATCCCAATCTGCGTGCCCTTCATACATTTGGACACGTGTACGTCCGTGGACAGCTACCGCCGATCCCCCAGCTCGTTCTATTGCTTGTGCATTTTGAACTGCATATAAATGGTCTAAGTCCCATCCTGTGCGCATTTTAACGCTGACAGGTTTCTTCACATTATCAACTACAGCAGCCACCATTTCATAGATCTTTTCAGGATCTAATAATAGTTTTGCTCCCGCTTCACATTTAATAATTTTAGAAACTGGACATCCCATATTGATATCAATAATATCTGCATTGGTATTTTGGTCAACATACTTTGCCGCTTCAACCAATGTTTCTTTATCGCCTCCAAAAATTTGAAGGGACAATGGATTTTCACGTTCATCAATATATAACATATTCATGGTTCTTTCGTTTTTTTGCACGATACCCTTGTCACTGATCATCTCTGCATAAACAAGTCCAGCCCCAAATTCTTTAACGGTCAAACGGAATGCTGAGTTACATATTCCAGCCATCGGTGCTAGAACAACTCGGTTATCCATGACATGGTTACCAATTTGAAAAGGTTTTTCATTGATTTTAGTCAATATTTCTCCTCCTTTCCTTTTTGACTTGTTTCTCCTAGTAACTCTTCTACCTCTATATGTAGCTCGGAAGCCATTATTTGTAATTGTTCTTCTGTCGGTACTCGAGTTCCGCGTTCAATCTGTCCTACCACGGATGTTGATATGCCAATTCTTTTGGCAAAATCCGTTTGTTTAATCGCCTTTAATTTTCTGAATGCACGAATGCGTCTACCCCATCGAATGTTTTCCATAAGTGCACGCCTTCTTTCTGCTCTTCCACATACTGACTGAAAGGCATACCCGTAATCGGATGATTTAAGTTAGGGTTCAGTTCTAATAAAGGAATGAGAACAAAACCTCTCTCATGCAT
Organism: Paenisporosarcina quisquiliarum; assembly: GCF_043641925.1. Classification (GTDB taxonomy): domain Bacteria; phylum Bacillota; class Bacilli; order Bacillales_A; family Planococcaceae; genus Paenisporosarcina; species Paenisporosarcina quisquiliarum_A. Next base: position 53,380 of record NZ_JBHZRU010000024.1, on the reverse strand, counting down.
ACGTGGATGAGGGATAATTAAATTCTCTGATTCCATATTTTCATCATTATAGAGCAAAATGTCAAGGTCAATGCATCTAGGTCCCCATCTAAATTCACGGATACGTCCTAGAACTTGTTCAGTTTCTAAGCATATTGACAATATTTTGAACGCCGATAAATCACTCTGCACTTCGACAACCATATTTAGAAACGACGCTTGATCGGTAAAGCCAACAGGGGCTGTTTCATATACAGATGATATTCTCGAAATATGAAGGTCTTCTTGGTTCATTACAATACGGACCGCTTCTTGTAACATATCCAGACGGTCTCCCATATTTGAACCTAAAGATAGGTACGCTGTATTCATACAAATTCTCCACGTGTAATTTCAATCGAAACTGATTTATAGTGTCCCGGTATCGGCGGATCAGGCTTAATTAACACAACTTTACAACCTTTAACTAGTCCGTCAAAAGTAGACAAAATTTCGCTAGCGATTCGCTCTGCTACAGTTTCAACTAATTTCACAGGTTCTCCCTCAACGATGTCACGGCAAATGTTGAATGCTTCGGCATAATTGACGGTTTTTTCTAATTGATCCGTTTCGCCAGCTTCTTTTAATGAAAGAGCTAACGATAAACTAACACGAAATCGTTGACCTAATTTCGTTTCTTCTGGAAATACACCATGGTATCCCCAAAACTCCATTTCATTTACATGAATATAATCCATACAAGCGGCCCCCTTACTTTTCTACGAATACTTGTTTTCCAGTTAATACGTCCATCATTTTTACGGTACGCACAATTCCTTTTACGTCGTGGACACGCATAATATGACAACCATTCATAACACCGTAACTTACTGTCGCCGCTGTTCCTTCTAAACGTTCAGAAACAGGTAGGTCCAATACATTGCCAATCATCGATTTCTTCGATGTCCCCAGAAGTACTGGATAGCCCATCTCAGCTAAATCGGAAAGATGCTGCATCATCCAAATATTCTGTTCTGTCGTTTTTCCAAAACCAATTCCGGGATCTAACCAAATATGCTCTTCTGCTACTCCAGCATCTTTAGCAAGTTGCACACTTTCTTCTAAGTCGCTTCTTACTTCATTCCAAAAATCGTTGTATTCGGTATTTTCGCGATTATGCATCAGTATAATCGGGACTTGATACTTCGCAGCTACATGAACGATGGCTGGTTCTTTTTTCGCTCCCCAAACGTCGTTAATCATATGAGCCCCTGCCAAAATAGCTTGTTCAGCAACTTCAGCTTTATATGTATCGATTGAAATCATCACGTCTAATTCCTTACTTAATTCCGCAATGACTGGAATAACGCGAGCAATTTCTTGCTCTGTTGAAACTGGGTCATGTCCAGGGCGTGTTGATTCTCCTCCAATATCGATGATTTTAGCTCCGTCGTTCACCATTTGTTTAGCATGTAAAATCGCCGCATCAATCGCATCGAATTGACCACCATCTGAAAATGAATCCGGTGTTACATTCAAAATCCCCATCACGATTGTTTCTTTATGAAAATCAAGAACCATTCCGTTTTGTTCAAACCGTTTGGTGTAATGTGCTAGTTGCATGGTGATCGCTCCTATTCTAACTCGTTCACTTGTTGGATGTACTGTTGGTGCAACTTCTTATAAACTGATCCTTCATTGCCAGCGAAGGTTGTAGATTCTAGTGTTTTTATTGGAACTAACTCTTGAACAGCGTTGGTTACAAAGACTTCACTTGCCTGTTCCAAATCATTCGGTTCGAATAAACCCTCGATTACTTCGACACCTATTGAATGTGCAGACTGAATCACCCATGAACGAATGGTTCCAGCGAGAATGCCTGTTTCTAAAGAAGGGGTAAATAAAACGCCATCACGAACCCAAAAAATATTCGATGTAATTCCTTCCGCAACAAAACCGTTCTCCGTTAAAAAGAACCCTTCATGCACCGCTAAAGAAGGGAGTTCTAAACGCGCACGAACGTTATTAGCGTAATGGTGTGACTTATGTCGAGTAGCGCTTTCCGGTGTATTACGTCTCGTTTCTAACCATACAGCTGTTTTTTCAGTACCTCTAACATTGACTGGCAAAGGTTTTCGAAAAAGAATGACCGTTGGATTTTGGTATTCAGACGGTTGCAAACCAATGTCATGAACTCCAGCTGAAACATTTAATCGAAAATAGCCATCTTCACCGTTAGCACGGTGATTTAGTTCCATCACAATGCCAGAAATCATCTCGACATCCAGTTCTACCTGTAAATGAAAATCAACCAGCGCTTGCTTTAAACGCATTAAGTGCTCTTCAGCTAAAAAGATTTTACCGTTATACGTTCGGAAGGTTTCAAAAAAACCGAGGCCATATAAAAAGCCGTGGTCAAACGGGGAAATGCGAAGATCTTCCGCTTTTATGAATTCCCCGTTCATCCATGCCCACATTACACTTCCTGCTTCTTTGCCGTATGGCAATACGTTTGAATAAAGTTCTGCAATAACTTTTTGCCTTGTTCGGTCATAATCGATTCCGGATGATATTGAACACCCTCAACCGCTAATTCACGATGTCGAAGTCCCATGATTTCCCCTTGATCTGTCCACGAAGTGACTTCTAAACAGTCAGGTAAACTTTCTTTTTCTACGATTAACGAATGATAGCGTGTCGCGTGAAAAGGATTTGGCATCCCTGCATTAACCCCTTTGCCATCATGATGCATAAGCGAGGTTTTCCCGTGCATTAATCGCTCAGCACGAATTACATTCCCTCCGAAGGCTTGTCCGATCGATTGATGTCCTAGACAGACGCCGAAAATCGGGATTTTCCCTGCGAAGTGTTTAATCACTTGTAAACTAATCCCCGCTTCGTTCGGGCTACATGGACCTGGTGAAACGACGATCATAGCTGGGTTCATCTTTTCGATTTGTTCGAGTGTTAATTCATCATTTCTTTTAACAACAAGCTCTTGACCAAGCTCTCCAAAATATTGTACGAGGTTATAAGTGAATGAATCGTAATTATCAATCATTAAAATCATACGCTTCCCACTCCTTCTGCCATCGCTTTTGCTTGCCAAACCGCTTTTGCTTTATTTAACGATTCAATGTATTCATTCTCTGGGATTGAGTCAATAACGATTCCCGCTCCAGCTTGGATATGCGCCATGCCATCTTTAATAAAGGCCGTGCGAATGACAATGTTGAATTCTAAATCACCATTGTAACCAAACCACCCAATAGAGCCTGTGTACAACCCACGTCGAACTGGTTCTAACTCTTCGATGATTTCCATCGTACGAATTTTAGGCGCACCAGTGATTGTCCCACCTGGGAATACCGCACGAACCACTTCTGCGTTAGATGTATTAGGTGCTAGTGTTCCTCTTACGTTTGAAACAATGTGCATCACGTGCGAATACTTTTCGATAACCATGAATTCATTCACTTCGACCGAACCATACGCAGATACACGACCTAGGTCATTGCGCTCTAAATCCACTAACATCACGTGCTCTGCACGTTCTTTTTCGTTATCTATTAATTCTTTTGCAAGCAATTCATCTTCCGCTTCATCTTTTCCTCGAGGACGAGTACCAGCAATCGGTCTCGTCGATAATTCTTCGCCTTTTTTCTTAACAAGTAGTTCAGGTGACCCTGAAACGACCGCAAAATCAGGTGACTGAATAAAAGCCATATATGGAGATGGGTTAAATGAACGTAACGCCTCGTACATAGAGATTGGTGATACAGACAATTCCTTTGACTGACGTACCGATAGATTTACTTGAAATACATCGCCTTGCTCAATATACGTTTGAATTCGTCTAACAGCCTCTTCAAATACAGGACCCGTTACGGATACATGTAGCTCTGCATGATCTTCTTTAACTTCAGTTCCAACTCCTGGTGAAAAAACGCGTGTTTCAAAACCTTGTTTCACAGCAATTTTCCACCGTTCGATATCTTCATCTAATGTAGATGGACTAGATGCCAAACTCATCAAATGAAGCTGTTCTTTCGCTACATCTAAAACTGCCCATTGATCAAGTAAGTAAAAGTAAATATCAGGAATCTCCAAATCATCTTCCGTTTCATTTGGCAACACTTCGATTTGACGAGCGTAATCATAGGTAATAAAACCAGCCGCTCCGCCTTGGAAGTCTGGCAAATGAGCTTGATGCGCAAATCCATGTTCAGCGACTAGTTGTTCTACTAAATGTAGGGGTTCTCCCATTCGATTTTCGGATGAGCCGTCTCGCCATTCAATATGTAAACCCACTTCAACAGATTTCACAACAGCTAATGGATTCCAACCAGCTACACACAAATGCCCGCCTCTTCCACTTTCAAGTAATATATGATGTGATTCATTTTTCGTCAGTTCTTTGTATGCATCATAAAACTCATCTTTTGAACAAGTCATAGATGCTGTATGTAATGGAACACGCTCCATATTCAAACTCCTCCTGAATACAATTGTTGCTATCATCTTATCGTGAATCGCTGTTAAAACGCTACAAAAAAAGCACAGTTCGTCGTTTGAGGCGAGGCGATTAGAGTGGATTCTAGATTTCACTGGTTCCATTCTAGATTTCGACCGGTCCATTCTCCATTTCGGACGTGCTATTCTAGAATTCGTCAGGCTCATTCTTCATTTCACCCAGCACATTCAAAAATTCACTTTTTCCACACAATTAAAAAAGAGAGAACGTTTCCGTTCCCTCCTCAAATGTTCACTTATTAATCTTCAAATTGATAAAGTGGTGTACTTAAATAACGTTCACCGTTTGATGGAAGGATAGCCAAGACTTTTTTGCCTTTACCTAATCTCTTCGCCACTTCAACTGCCGCATAGATAGCAGCACCTGAAGATACGCCACCTAAAATACCTTCTTCACGTGCGACTTTACGCGCTGTTTCATAAGCGTCCTCATTCGATACTTGAATGATTGTATCGTAAATTTTTGTGTCTAAAATTTCAGGGACAAATCCAGCACCAATCCCTTGAATTTTATGCGGCCCTGGTTGACCACCTGATAGAATTGCCGAGTCCTTTGGTTCAACTGCAACAATTTCAATACCCGGGAAGTTCTTTTTCAAGACACCGCCTGCACCAGTAATCGTTCCACCTGTTCCGATTCCAGAAATAAAAGCATCCAAATGATCCATAGCTTCTACAATTTCAGGGCCTGTTGTTAATCGGTGCACTTCAGGGTTTGCTTCATTGTTAAATTGTTGTGGCATAAACCAGCCATTTTCTTCTGCTAATTCTGTAGCTTTAGCAATTGCGCCTTTCATGCCATCTGGACCAGGAGTTAATATTAGGTCAGCTCCATAAGCTCTAAGCAAGTTGCGTCGCTCTAAACTCATGGTTTCTGGCATAACTAAAACCGTCTTATAACCCTTAGCAGCTGCAATCATTGCTATCCCTATACCCGTGTTCCCACTTGTTGGTTCAATGATGGTATCACCGAGTTTAATATCTCCGTTTTGTTCTGCTGCTTCTATCATCGAAAGGGCAATACGGTCTTTCACGCTACTCCCCGGATTAAAATATTCTAGTTTTAAGTAAATTTCTGCGTCTTCAGGACCCGTTAAACGATTTAACTTTACGATAGGGGTTTTTCCTACTAAATCCGTAACTGAATTACCAATGCGAACCATGCGCTCACTCCTAATCCCAAGTATGTTAATGGGTTTTATTATATGCAATCGTATCAATAATTATTATATTCTGTCAACAAAAGCAGTCTTCTGAAAGACTTCAGAAAACTGCTCATCTAGTAAAACTCTATTCGCATATCGAAGCGATTTAGAAGAATACACTCTTCCAATCTCATAACATAGTATTCAATGAATACATATTATTCACTATAAAACCATTCGGTGTCGAATTCTTTCCAAAAAGCTTCTGGTGATACCGATTGAGGTAATTGCTCAAGTGCTAACTCACGTTTAATATGATCTTTTACTTGATCGTATTTAAACGATTTTCCTTCGGCTACGTCTTCTACATAAACAACAGCAATTCGTCCATCCTCTAGATTAAGAGAGTCACTCCACTCGCCTGCTTTCAGTTTGGTGGCTGCATAGATAATGGCTGGATCCATATTTTCCTGTTGGGACGTAATGTATCCAATATCGCCTCCTAAACTAGCAGATGCACTATCTAGTGACCGTTCTCTTGCCAATACATCAAAAGAAGAACCGTTATCCAATTCCTTAACTGCCGATTTTGCTTCATCAGCAGTCGGAAGAATCATCATACGTGTTCGGTAGGTTGTCGGAATATTATAGAGCGCTTGATTTTCTTTGAAAAAGGACTCGATTTCGTCGTCATTAATCACGATGTCTTTCGTTAAAACCTTATCTAATATGAGTTGAGAACGGATTTTTTGTCTTTGAACCTCTCCATTTAAGGCTTGAAGAGAAGAATCAGAAGCATCTTGAGCTGAACGGATTAGTGCTAATTCTAAGTCGATTTCTTCTTCACTCACGTTGATATCGTACTTTTTAGCAGCCGTTTCCATCACTTTCGAATTCACTAATTCCAAAAGAGTTTCTTGACCATATTGCTCTTCCATCGCAACCAGCCAGTCTTCACGTGTAATGGGATTTCCGTCAACAGAAGCTACTTCTTCATTTCCACCTGAAGGTCCGTTCGGTATTAACCAAGCGATAAACCATAAAAGGTTACCAGCTAACAACAAACCTAGTACAACTAATACAGGTTTTGTTTTTAACGTCTTTTTTGTTGGTCGACCTTGTTCAGGTCGACGCTCGCGATTATGACTTGATCTCATCGATATAAGCTTCCAATTCTGCTTCAGAATAGTGATATGTTTCCATACAGAAGTGACACTGCGCTTCGGCTTGGCCGTCGTCTTCAATCATTTCACGAATTTCTGATTCTCCTAGGCTTAAAATGGCCGTTCCAAATCGCTCTTTTGAACAATTGCAATCGAACATAACTGGCATTTGCTCTAATATCTCCACATTCTCTTCACCTAAAATTTCTTGTAACAATTGTTCAGGTGATAAGCCTTTATCCAATAATTTGGAAACTGGTTCCATCTTACTTAATTTCTCTTCAATAACCGTGATGGTTTCATCTTCAATTCCAGGCATTAATTGAATAATGAACCCACCTGAAGCTAAAATTGTATTATCTGGATTTACTAAAACCCCTAAACCCACTGAGGAAGGCACTTGCTCAGATGCTGCGAAATAGTAAGTGAAATCTTCTCCCAATTCTCCAGAAACAATCGGCACTTGACCTGTGAAGAAGTCGCGCATGCCTAAATCTTTAACGATCGTAATCATACCGTCAGTACCAACAGCCCGACGCACATCTAATTTCCCGTGTTCATTCAAGTCGAAATGCGTCTGAGGATTTGTTACATATCCACGGACTTCTCCTTTTGCATTACTATCAACGATAATAGCTCCGATTGGTCCTTGCCCTTCAACTTTTACCGTTAACTTATCTTCACCTTTTAACATAGCTCCCATCATAACGCCTGCAGTCATTGAACGACCTAATGCGGCTGATGCAGTTGGCCATGTTCCGTGGCGTTGTTGCGCTTCTGCAATTGTATCGGTTGTTTTGACAGCAAAAGCACGTACCTTTCCATCAAATGCTAATGCTCTAACTAAATAATCATTCATTTGGTTAACCCTCTATTCTTATTGGTTTCGTTGATAAATTAAGTGCAATCCTTTTAATGTTAAATAAGGATCAATCACATCTATAACAGTCGATTCCGCCGATATTAAACTTGCCATACCGCCAGTAGCAATAACTGTTGGTTCTAACTTACTTTGTGCTTTCATGCGATTAACAATACCTTCTACTTGTCCAACATAGCCATAAACAATTCCGGCTTGCATGGCAGATATGGTATTTTTGCCTACTACATGTTCAGGTTGGGTCAATTCAATTCTCGGAAGTTTCGATGCTCTTGCGAATAAAGCTTCAATTGATATCCCTATACCTGGTGCAATAGCACCACCCATGTACTCACCTTTTTCATTAATATAGCAATAGGTTGTGGCTGTTCCAAAATCGACGATAATGAGTGGTGGCCCATATTCATGGATACCCGCAACGGCATTTACAATACGGTCCGCTCCTACTTCTCTCGGATTTTCGTATTTAATATTTAACCCCGTTTTAACGCCAGGACCTACAACTAATGGTTTTAGCCCAAAGTACTTTTGGCACATGCGCTCCAAAGAAAACATAATCGGTGGAACGACGGATGAAATGATAATGCCATCTATTTGAGAAAATTGAATACCTGCATGGTCAAATAAAGCTTTTACCTGCATGCCATATTCATCTTCCGTTTTATAACGATCTGTCTCCATACGCCAATGATGAATGAGGTCAGATTTGTCGTAAACCCCTAAAACAATGTTTGTGTTTCCTGTATCTAATACAAGTATCATCTATGTCCCTCACTTATCCTTGCCACTCAAATCACATAAAGTTGAATCGCGACTTTTCTCGAAGTCATCATACCATAATTTGAGCATTAGAAAAAAGCTGATTGACTCCGCAAGAGGAAGTCAATCAGCTTTTATGGGTTATTGATTATTTACGATCTTCTTGAATACCTTTAGACGGTTCACTTGCTGTGTCCTCAGAAGGTAAATCACCTGTTGAAGGATCGTTTGCTGCACCAGTCACATCTGGAATGTCAGCTGAATCGTTTGTCGTTGAATCGACAACCGCATCAGTAGTAACATCTTTCTTCTCTTCCGTCTTGCCATTTAATGTTTCATACTCACGTTCCGGAAGTGTACCATGATCTTTTAAGTGTTTAATTTGAGCAGCATCAAGTGTTTCTACTTCAAGTAATGTAGTTGCAATTAAATCAAGTAACTCACGCTTCTCAGTTAAAATTTCTTTCGTTCGAACGTATTGCTCTTTAATCATTCGTTGCATTTCTTGGTCGATTTCATAAGCAATCGCATCCGAATAATTTTGTTCAGAGTTAAAGTCACGTCCAAGGAAGACATTTCCTCCTTGCGCTTGACCAAACTGCATCGGTCCAAGTTTGTCACTCATCCCGTATTCAGTAACCATGCTACGAGCAATGCTCGTTGCACGTTGGAAGTCATTATGAGCACCAGTAGAAACTTCACCGAAAACGATGTCTTCAGCAACACGTCCACCAAGTAATCCCGAAATTTTATCCAATAATTCAGGTTTCGTCATGAAGTAGCGATCTTCTTTTGGAAGCATCACTGCATAACCGCCTGCTTGACCACGAGGGACAATTGTTACTTTATGAACGATTTCAGCATCATCCAATGTTAAACCAATGACAACGTGACCCGCTTCATGCCAAGCCACAATATTACGTTCTTTTTCAGATATAACTTTATTTGTTTTAGCTGGTCCCGCAATAACGCGGTCCGTAGCTTCATCAATATCCGCCATATCGATTTTCTTTTTATTACGACGAGCCGCCACAAGTGCTGCTTCGTTTAATAGATTTTCTAAATCAGCACCAGAGAATCCTGGTGTACGTTGTGCGATCGCTTTTAAATCCACATGATCTTCTAAAGGTTTATTGCGAGCATGAACTTTAAGTACTGCTTCACGACCCTTAACGTCTGGACGACCAACCGTAATTTGACGGTCAAAACGACCTGGACGAAGAAGTGCTGGATCTAAAATGTCAGGACGGTTCGTTGCAGCTACGATAATAATTCCTTCGTTTGCTCCAAATCCATCCATTTCAACAAGTAACTGATTCAAGGTTTGTTCACGCTCATCGTGACCTCCACCTAAACCGGCTCCACGTTGACGACCTACTGCATCAATTTCATCAATGAAAATAATACATGGTGCATTTTTCTTTGCATTTTCGAAAAGGTCACGCACACGAGATGCCCCAACCCCCACGAACATTTCAACAAAGTCTGAACCACTGATTGAGAAGAAAGGTACGCCTGCTTCACCTGCAACTGCACGTGCAAGTAATGTTTTACCTGTACCTGGAGGTCCCACTAGTAAAATACCTTTTGGAATACGCGCTCCGACTTCTGCAAATTTGCGAGGATCTTTCAAGAAATCAACAACTTCAACAAGCTCTTGTTTTTCTTCGTCCGCTCCGGCAACATCTTCAAACTTCGCTTTTTTCTTATCATCATAAAGTTTCGCTTTGCTCTTACCGAAGTTCATGACACGATTTCCGCCGCCTTGAGCTTGGTTCAATAAGAAGAAGAACAGGATGAAAATGATAATGAATGGAATTAGACCTGTAAAGAATTGCACCCATCCGCTAGTTTCAGGTGCTGCTAAAACTTTCACATCAGTTGTTTTAACTGCTTGATCAATTTTACCCTGAAGATCCGGGTTGTTTAAAGGAGTGTTTGTAACGAATTCGTCTTCTTCGCCATAACCTTCCATTTTACCACGAACTTCATACACTCCAGCATCCGGTTGCATGCTGAATTCTGTTACTTTACCACTTTCTAAAGCAGTAATAAAATCGCCATAATTGATTTCTTTGGTTGGGTTTTTTCCGCTGTTGAATGTACCAAAAATACCAATAATAACGAGGAAAATTAATAAATAAAATATGGTGTATCGAAATATTCGATTCATCCCGAGCCTCCTCACAAAATATACAGAAAAACTATTTGTAATCTTATCATACGTAGAAATTTGCGTACAACGAAAAGCCTTACATATCAAACCTTAAAACGGAAACTTTGACTAAATTACGGCAGGTTTATTAAAACGAATAAACCTCTTTTTTCAAAATACCAACATATGGTAAATTACGGTATTTCTCCATGTAATCTAAACCATACCCTACTACGAACGCATCAGGTACTTCAAAACCAACATAATCAGCATGTAAATCAACTTTTCGGCCCGTTGGTTTATCCAGAAGTGTTACGATTTTGATGGAGTTTGCTTTACGATATTTAAACAGGTCCACTAAGTAGCTTAATGTTAGGCCACTATCGATAATATCTTCAAGGATTAGAATGTCGCGACCTTCAACGCTTGTGTTTAAATCTTTGACGATTTTCACTTCACCCGAAGATACTGTCGCATTTCCGTAACTTGAGACATCCATGAAGTCTACTTCCATGTATATGTCCATGCGCTTCATTAAATCAGCCATAAAAGGCATTGCACCTTTTAACACGCCGATTGCTAGTGGGAATTTGTCACTATAATCAGCAGATAGCTCTGCGCCTAATTCACGAATTTTCGTTTGTATAATTTCTTCTGATAACAGAACTTCTTGGATATCTTTTTCTAACATAATTCTTCCTCCTTGGGCTTTGGTGCCTCATTTTCTATTACGATTCGATGTGTCCAGCCAGCTGGTGGGGTTTTTGAAAAGCGGTATCCAAGTCTAAGTCCTGGTAAACCCAATAATTCATCATCCTTGGTAACTAATACTAAAAAAGAATCTCGGTCAAACCTTGATACTTTTTCATCAATCATTATACGTGATACACGTTTTGGATCCGTCATTCCTTGTAACAACAGACGATCTCCGTCTTTTTTAGGTCGAAGGGATAATGGCATCTCTTTTTCATTCAAAGTGATATACCAAGCTCCAACGAATTCGAGCTCCTCTTCTTGCCTTTCTTCAAGACGCATACGTGTATCATAGCCGACATCCATCCATTGACCAAACATAACCTCTTGTAAATTCACATCTATTTGTAAATCTTCTTGGGGAAATGAAAAAAGCATCATCGAATATTGACGGCGTACTTTTCCTCCATTTGGAAGAGCTATTTCTTTTGAACCGTCGCGTTCGAGACACTGGTCATGAATTTGATCGATTAACGATTGACTGAACCACATATTTTGCTTTGGATATAGATAGTTTAATAGTAGTAGAATGACTCTTTTTTGTAAAGCAGTCGGAACGCTTTGAAATCTTTGTAAATCCACCTCAAATGACGAATCGTAATTTTTCAAGATGATTTGTTCACATTCTTTTTGTGCCAACGTTTCGAGGAATGCACTTTCAAGTTGTTGTTGTTCCGCCCAACGCGCCATCTGAATGGTGGCACTCGGATTTTCTGCTTGCAATAAAGGAAGAATGTGATGACGTATTCGATTTCTTGTATATGTATCTTTTTTATTACTGGAATCTTCACGATACGATACTTGATAAATCATTAAATATTCTTCTATGTGGTCTCGAGTAACAGAAAGGAAAGGACGAATCAATTGCCCATTCGAAAATGTCCTTTTAGTAGGCATCCCATCCGCTTTAGAACCTCTCGTTAAACCCATTAAAATGGTTTCAGCTTGATCGTCTGCATGATGTGCCACTGCTAAGGTTGTGTAATCATGTTTTACCATAATTTCTTCAAAATACATATACCGTTCTTGTCTACAAATATCTTGGATATTCCCTTTCGTCTCCTCAACAATCTGTTGAATGGTCAATGTCCTGTGAAAAAACGGAATATTTAATTCTGCACAAAGTTGTTTAACATAATCTTCATCTGCATCAGATTCAAGTCCTCTTAAGCCATGGTTTGCATGTACACAAGCAAGTTCGATATCAAGTGACTTTCTTTCATTCCATAAAAATGTGAGGAGCGCAACGGAATCCGCTCCTCCTGAACACGCGACAAGAAGACGGTCTTTTTTGTTAATTAATTGATGTTTTTTTATATAATTCAACACATCTAACCGAAAAACCATCTTCTTGTCACCTCCTTGTTTATATCCTCTATCTTATCATTCTTTCTCGCTTAATATTTCGATAAGCTGGAGAAAATAGTGACCATTCCGGTATGGCATGTCTCACTCGAACGACTAGTAATGTTCGATCGTCTTCATCTGCAGGGAATTTTCGTGCGAATTCGGCTGCTAATACATCTGCTAATGATGAACATGGTGTTCCTTCATGCTTTCTCATCAACCGAATTAATTCCGCCTCCTGCTCATCTAATGAATAATCAGGGGAAAACATTCCGTCAGATAGCAAGACGATTAAATCCCCGTCTTTTACGATACGTTCTTCTGCATCCAAAGACAATGCTGGTAAAAATCCAATCGGTACACTTTGACTATCAATTCGTAAACAATCGTTTCCTCGTAAAATATAGGTCGACATACTTCCTGCTTTAAACGACCACAGTTTCCCTTGTTGTAAATCAAGTAAAGCTAAGTCCACTGTTGCATACAAATCAGAATGTTGTTTTAACGACATAACATAATGCAAGGTGTGCATGGCCGTTTCCGGGTTCATATGATGCTGTAAGCATTCTCTAAGTAAACGAATCACGCGTCTACTTTCTTGATATGCTTCAATATTTTGTCCCATTCCGTCTGACAAAATAAAAGCAACTAACCCTTTATGCAAAGGAATAACACTGTGAGTATCTCCTGAATACACGGTATTTTGAGACGATCGATTGTAAACACCATACTCATAAGTGAATCGAACAGCCGATTGGAACGTTAGCTGGATATGTGGAAAAGGATCTAAAATTTCAGAAGTACGACTAATTTCAAAAGGTTCATCATATAATTCATGAAGAATTGGGATGATTAGCCGTTCACCAATCATTTGATTCGTTTCCCAGTCTGCTTGCTTAAGCGGTATGCAACACACAATTTTTCGATTTCCTGCTTCTTCCGATAATATATCTATTTGAAAATGCGAAACCTTAGCCTCGTCCAAGTGTCTTGAAATTCTTTCTTCTTCTGATTCATGGTTAACGTCATTTAACTGAAGATCTGCCATCAACTCGCTGACATGCTGACTCATGTCTCTTAATTGAAAAGCAAGCATCTTTTTCCCGTGCGCATAATGACCTGATAGCTTGTTAGATGAATATTCTTCTTCTAGCGATTCGATAAGTCCGCTCGAACGGACACATTTTTCTTGAATGCGCTCATTCATTCGATAGCGAACACCCGATTTCGCATGGTTGCGCATGTCTTTCCAATCTTGAACGATCGGCCACATACCTTGCCCTTCATTGCCCCAACACTTAGCTTGTCTAAAACAAGAATGACACACTGAATACTCTACATTTTGTTCGGTAGCAGCCGTTTCTTTAGCAACTGGAAAACGATCATTCACCAACTGGGTAATGAAGTCGACAAATTGTTGAAAATCCTGCAATTGATGATTCACTCGATCGGTTAACCATTGTTGACGCTTAAATAATACGGACGTCTGTTTCGGGAATAATTGATTTTGTGCATATGTTAACCAAGCTGAAGGCACTAAAAAGAATAAGCCAATAGCACATGATAATGAAACGAAGTAAACAGAGTCTAATGGCAAGGACGCATCATATATCGAGAAAAAGATGGCAGCTCCCAACGACCCAATCGAAATCCATATGCGCCCCTTACTTTGAAAGAGTCCCGCAAACAAGCCCGTTAAAGCATAGACCGCAATCATCCCGCTAAAAGATAGTTGCGAAATGCTTAAGATCGTTCCGATAATTGTAGCCACAGCAGTTCCTACGAAAATACCTCCCATATGAACGGATATTAAAATGCCTAGATGAACGAGGATTAACGGAATCGAAACCATTCCAATCACTAACCCATTCATCCCCGTGAATAACAGGGCACAAACCATAATTGCCGCACCAATTCGTTCAAATGTCCACTTTGCCGTGGATATGGCGTGCATCGGAACAAATAATTGTGAAAGAAAGACCGTCATAATCGCTGACAAAATACTCTCATACAAGACGAGCAACGATACGGATAATGGAATTTCCCCACTATAAGAAACCCATTGCCAGCCAAGTTGAATAATCAAAACCGTTAATGCCACCTGAAGAGGAATTAACTTTTTCTTGCGCAATAAATTATAGAACAACTGGAATCCGCCAACTTGTAGAAGGTGAATCATCATTTGACCGATCCCAAGCGTTAAACTCCCGGAAATTCCCCCTATCCAAACAAAGGGCAAAAAGGCTGGATAACGTAGAGCCACCACTGCCCAAACCGGCAAGAAGAACGGCACTGCCGCTTCGAATAAAACCGCTTTCGATAAGAAAAAGGAGAAAAGTAGGACAAGACTGGCTATCCAAATTTTCAACTTTTTCTTTTTGATTACATGGATCCACCTTGTCCACGTATGATTTTTCCCTATACTTTCACTTGTCCAAGATTTCATGCTACCAATCCCTTCCACTACGATGATGTTCATTATAGGAGAGGGATTGAAGAAAGTTTGTCTTTTCGTGACGACCACACAAAAAAACTTTTCGACGAAAAAACAGAAGATTTGTGAATAGTTTTCAAAACACATCTTGACACTTCATCTATTGGATTGTATTATTTAAAATGTTCTTCAAAAAGGCGGCCTAGCTCAGCTGGCTAGAGCGTACGGTTCATACCCGTGAGGTCGGGGGTTCGATCCCCTCGGCCGCCATACTAAGAAAAGTGAAAAGTGCCACTCTAGCCCGACACCGGCGCTGGAAGAGACGAATCGGAAACCTGTTTCCGCTAAGGTTGGAAGGCTAAATTCCCGACGTCATGTCGGAACGTCTTCATGACCCACATCCTGTGGGCCTAAGCTTAGGTGCGGGCTGGCGCTTGTAACTAGACAATAACGAGGCCCCTTGGTCAAGCGGTTAAGACACCGCCCTTTCACGGCGGTAACACGGGTTCGAATCCCGTAGGGGTCATACATAAAAGGCACAAGAGAAAAATTTCTCTTGTGCCTTTTTTCTATTCGTTTGATTTAACTCCTCTGACACCTTCAATTTGTCGCTTGTGATGTTCATCGTGTTCCGCAAAATCTGCAAAGTAGCTTTGAATCGACAAAGCATGTTCTCCAATGAAAAATTCTTTTGTCCATTCCTGCTCGTTTATCGCTTCAAGCTTTTGCGTAATTTGCTTACGTTGTTGTTTCGCATAAGAGATGGTTTCTTCAAATGTTTGTTTCTGAGCACGTGCTGCAGCATTTGCATTAAACTCTTCGAAGGCTGGGAATTTTTCAAGTTTTGCACCTTCTTTCATATTAGGTAGTCGCTCTTCTTGTGTAAAACGATCCCATTCCGCTAAGTGCATGACGATTTCATTAGGTGACCACTTTCCAGGCATATATGGACTCATGGCTTGTTCAGTAGTTAACTCATGTAACGAATCCAACCATTCTTGATATTTTGCGTGTGAATCTAGTATTTGCGCTTTCATTTCTTTATCACTCCTTATGAGTCTTTTTCGATAACATTCCTTCGAAATCCTTTAATTTTCAATAGTTGTTTATGTATAATTTTACGCTTGATTTTAAATCATACATTTAATCGAATAGAAAGTGGTCGGCTATTTCTTTCGCTTTCCGCGGACGAAACGCGAGCCTCCTCGGCTGTTAAAGACCTATGCTCCTGCGGTTACTCGTCGCAAACGAATTGTGCACAATTCGTTGCCTGTGGGGTCTAGCGTCTTTCGTTTTTCCGCAGGAGTCTTCAGAAATAGTCGACCAGTTTCTAACTATAGGGGATTGCACAAAAATGCTTACAAATCGATTTGATATGTTAATTTAATTGGCTATAAATGATTGTTTAAGTAAATATTTAGTTTACGTTTCGCCATTACTTATTTCTTTAGTGTAATAAGTTGATAGCTTTGGCATGTTAAACAATACTTGATTCTCCTATATGAATATTAATTTATTATTTTTACAGGAATTGCTGTTGATTGGAATAGAGACGGCGACTCCGAGGGGAATAGCATTGAGCTTTAGACCCTGGACTGAGCTCGCGAGGGAAGCGGCTAAAGCAATGCCCCCGGAAAGCGTCCGTCGCAATGGAAATCAACATTTTTTAGTTGTCTACAGTCTGAAGTTGGACAAAAATGATGCAAGCTACGTCTTTTCTTACACTGATATCCAAAACATTAAACTTTTTTATAAATGCAACAAAAAACACCCCTGCAAATGCAAGGGTGTTCCAATAAACACTTTTTCTACGATCAAAACAGCCAGCAAGTTATCCTCGTTTAGCGCCGCGTCCGCCACGCTTCGATTCAGTTGCACGTTTTAAAGTGGATAAACGCTCTTCACTATCTTTCATGAAACGTGCCATTTTTTGCTCAAAATTCTCTTTGAACGGACGATCGCGATCATTCGGACGACTATTTTGGCGTGGACGTTGAGGACGTTCTGGTCGCTCAGCTTGTGGCTTGGCTTTACGAATTGATAAACCAATTTTGCCATCAGCTTCGACATTCATCACTTTTACTTCAACCATATCTCCGACTTTCAAATGCTCATTGATGTCTTTTACATAGTTGTCCGCAACCTCACTAATGTGTACAAGACCTGTTGAGCCACCTGGTAGTTCGACGAATGCGCCGAAGTTTGTGATTCCTGTAATTTTACCTTCTACTTTGCTGCCTACTTCAATTGACATAAAAAAAATGCTCCTCCTTAAATATTAAACGGGCTCCTTTTAGAAGCCTAGTCATCTTAATAGTGGACCTTGTAAAATACAAGTATCCATACTTAATTATAGCCAACAAAAAAAGAGTGTCAATAAAGACTACTCTTTAGAATCCTTGTTTTTCTTATCTGCATCCTCTTTTTCAGGAATAGAGAATATAATTTCTCCCTCATCTGATAAGAAATATTCTTTCCGAGCGAGCTTTGCAATGTATTCATCATCATTCAACTTCACAATTTGTGATTTCAACATTTCTTGCTCTTCTAATATGTCAACGAGCTCTTGCTTCGCTTCTAATTTTTGTTGTTCTTTTGCAGCTAACGCGTTTTTTTGTGAAAACATCGTCATGGTTAACCAACTCATTACGACTACTACCAGTAAAGCAAAAAAGCCAAGTCTACGGAAAAGACGTACTTTATGAGCTTTTTGACGTTTTTCTTGGCGTTCTACTGAACGAACATAGTCTTTATTAATGGAAGCCACGTTGCGATACTCTTCTTTATGCTGTTTCCGACTTGCCATTTCGTTCACTCCCCGCCAAAATTTGTCATATGATTAGTAGTTGCTAGTATACATGATTGTACACTATTTTTGTAGGGTAATAGGATACATTTTTTTAAACAATTTAATTATTGGATTAATAATTATAAGGATTATTTTCAAAAATACGCGAACCACTGACCTAATGATGGTAATAAACAAATGAATAACCCACCAAATCGGACGAACAATTAGATGCAAAAATAGTCTTCTTATGAACATTAACGGTTTGCGAAACCACAATTCATAACACCCAATTCCAACAATCTGAGCCATGGGATCGTAAATTCGCCAAGCACCATCACGCAAATAAAATAATAGAACATAACTTGCACACCCAAGTATTGCCCATAACATAATTTCAAAGAAAAAACGGTATTTCCGAATCCAAAAGTTAGGTCTAAAGGCAAAGGCCAAATCTCGAAAACTTTCAACTAAAAAGCCTGTAGCCACGCCACTTGCGACCATGGCCAACAGGCTTAAAAATTGATAAGAAAGTGTCATCCAAACAACTTATGAAGGAAGTTTTTGCTTTGCTCATTTTCTTCTTCATCGTATTGGAATGTTTTCACATGACCTTCGAGCGTTAATAATCCTTTGTCCACGTCTAAGTGAACAATTCGTAGCTCGTCGCCTTTAATGCTTAAATGACCTTGTGATGTTCGAACCGCAAATTCCTCTTGGTCGAATCGTTCAATCGATTTAACAGACGTTAAGTCCATACGTTTTCGATTGCGTAAACTGACTACATGATCTCCAGACGGAATTGCGATAGGTGCGTGTTCTCCTTGATATTGCATAAAATTCCTCCTTTACTTGTCCATTCCTTTCATTCTATGCAGAGAAAACAAAAAGCATGACCAAGTTTGGTCATGCTTTCTTTTAATCTTCGTCATCAATAAATTCTGGTTCTACTTTTTCAAGTCTTTCTTCTTTTAAGATGGTATACATCATGGTTGCCTCATCTTTTTTCACAGCTTCTTTTAACATCTCAATACGTGCAGTGACTACTTTTTGACCAAAACGGATCCCAAGTACGTCTCCTACTTTAACTACTGAACTTGCTTTACTCACTTTTTCATTGATGGTAATGCGTCCTTGATCGGCTACTTCTTTTGCTAACGTTCTGCGTTTAATTAATCGTGAAACTTTCAAAAATTTATCTAATCTCATTCATTTTCTCCCCTTTGTTTTTGTTTCGCTACTTGCCAAAACTCTTCTAATTCCTCTAGAGAATAAGCATTGAATTCACCTTTTCCATTGATTACACTTTCTTCTACCTCAAGAAAACGTGTTTCAAACTTACGGTTCGCATGAATCATTGCTTCTTCTGGAGAAAGTCCATAAAATCGAGCTACATTTATGATTGTGAATAAAACATCGCCAAGTTCATCTAAACGAGATGCCTGATCCCCGTTTTCTAGCTCGGCTTTCAATTCATTCCACTCTTCTTCGAACTTCTCTAATGCACCTTCGACATTTGGCCAATCAAATCCTACCTTAGCGGCTGCTTTTTGGAAATTATACGAAGTCAGGAGTGAAGATTCCGCACGGCGCTGACCTTCTAACACCTTTTTAGATGCATGCCCTTTTTCCTGTGTTTTTAATTGTTGCCAATTACGTAACACTTCTTCTGAATCCTCTACCTCTAGTTCCCCAAATACGTGAGGGTGACGATGAATCATTTTCGAAGAAATATAATCGAGTACATCCTCTAAACTGAAATACCCTTCATCTTCTCCTATTTGAGCATGTAAAAACACTTGAAGTAAGACATCACCTAGTTCTTCAATCATGCCATCATCATCTTGTTCATGAACAGCTTGTAAAAATTCATGCACTTCTTCTATTAAATATTTCTTTAAACTTTCATGGGTTTGCTCACGATCCCACGGACATCCATCGGGAGCACGCAATTTTGCAATGATTTCTCTAAATGTAGACCATTCTTTTAAGCGATCTTCCATTTCCAATACAGGTGGAACGTACACAGTAGTTAAATTATTTAATTCTGCCGCTCTGTCTAGCTCAAATAACGGAACAGTACGAAGTTTTTCTTCACTAGTTCCTGCTGCAGTTACAATCGTCACTGGGTAATCATCGCGATACTTCTCCATTAGTGTCAACTTCACTTCTGAAGCACTGTATGTATCGTAAACTTGTGCGATTAGCACATGTTGCTTCATTTGCACATCGTCCCGTTTAAACATCGTGCCATCTAGTAGTTGGAAACCTTCAATTGGGTCAATGCGTAATGCATTAAAGATTGGATCTAAAAAGCTTTGACCACCAACGATTTGAAGTTCAATTCGTCCATCTTTTTCAGCTTCGATTAACCATTGAACCGTTTGTTCAGCGACCAAAGGGTGTCCTGGAACCGCATAAAAAAGAGGTGCTTCTTCTGCACGTAATATAAGGGTCTCCACTATTTCTTTATAAACCATTTCAAATTCTTCATGTGATTCATAGACAGAGTCAAAGCTTTCAAATGTTAATCCTTCATCTTGTAATTCTTTTAACACCGGATGTTCAGCCGTGCGAACAAAAAGTCTCGTTGCATTTTTTAACATACGATACAACCCAAGTGGTAGCTGATCTAACTCGCCAGCCCCTAAGCCAATGACCGTGATCTGTTTCATTATAAAGACCCCTTTCTATTCGTATTAAAGCGTAATTGCATCATCGCCATTCTGCGCCCCATGGGCAATAAAAACCATTCTTTCTCTGCAATAATACGACTTTTTGCAATGTAAATTAAAAATATTCCCGCTCCAATCAGCACACTACTAATTGCTGTAAACATAGCGGCAAGACGGTTTGAAAAGCCATCAAAAAGCCATCCATCTGCAAGTAACGTCCAACCGGTTACACTGACAATCATTAATAGTGAACCAATAAGGACATGTCCATAAAATCGAAGTGACGCATATCGGATGGTCCATATACTTCTTAAGTACATATAAAGACCAAGGGTTATAAAGCCAAACCCAATATTGCCCGCTATCGCTGCACCCATAATGCCATACGTCGGCAGTAAGATAAAGTTAGAGATGATTTTCAAGCATAATCCTATTGCCAAAATAATAGCCGGCATGATGACTTTTCCAAGACCTTGTAAAATTGAAGTCATCGTTAGAAGCAAAGACAACCAGAAAATTTGAGCACAAAAAACCATTAACGTCGGAGATAAGTCACGCGTTTCAAATAACATTTCATTTACTGCTGGCAATACCAAAATGAGTCCTAAGGATGCCGCAACACCAAACAAAAAGGCAATTTTAAAGGTCAGTTGAGCATAAGGGGTTGCATTTCGACCGCTTTTTTTATGAGTTGTATGAGCGATTAGCGGTACGATTGATAGAGACAGAGTTGATGCGATTAGAATACCCATTTGCACTAATGGTAAGCCTCGGTCGTATATCCCTTTCGTTTCCATAGCTAGTATTCTCGACAATCCATTGTCCGTTAGTAATCGAAAAACCGTAAAGGAATCGACCAATTGAAAGAACAACAATATAAGCGAACTCATGCTGACACTTAAACTAATAACTGTTAAATCTTTTATTATAGGTTTTATTGGCGTAACGATCATTCGCCCTTTGAAATAAGAAGTTGGTTTCTTTGATTTTAAATAAATAACAAGCAAGACGATGCCGGCTATTTCTCCAACAAACGCACCAAATAATGCCGTACTTCCTGCGGTATAAAGGGATGCACCATTTTTCATAACCAAATAGGTTCCTACTAAAATGACAATAACCCTGATTGTTTGTTCTACTACTTGACCATAGGCGATCGGTTCCATTTGTCCTTTTGATTGAAACGAACCTTTTAATAACGCTAGAAACGGCATAAGTAATACAACAATTGAACCTGTTTTGAGCAACTGTGCGAGATTTCGGTCTCCCATCCAAGACGCTAATGTACCCGCTCCTAAAAAGAGTACTAAGAAACTACAGATAGAAATAATACTTACATATATAAATGCTACGCTGATGATTGTTTTGCGCTGACCAACATCCTCTGAAGTTTGGTTGTCCGCTAATAATTTTGAAATCGCTACAGCAAAGCCATAGGATGTCCACACCGTCAATACGCCAATGAATGGGTACACTTGCTGGTAAATATAAAAACCCTGATCCCCGACAATGTTTTGAAAAGGAACACGGTAAATGGCGCTCAATGCTTTCACTAAAAGGGCGGCAATGGTTAATAAAACAGCGCCTCTCATAAATTTTTTCATCGTCCATTGGTTGTTCATACATGTTCCTCGTTCCATTTAAGCAATATCCACATTATAGCACGAACAACTTGTTATTTAACGGACGGGATTCTCTGCATAGTTGGCAATCAAAAAAGGTCTTATTCCCGAAATCCATCCGGAAATAAGACCTTTTTGATTGTCAGTGTTCCATTTGTTTAGCTAAGAAATGGGCAGCTGTTTCGACTGCTTTTATTTCGGTATCCCCGATAAAATGCACTTTTGATAATAAGAAGACCGCTCCTATTGGATCACCACTTGAAATAATTGGGGCAATACAATACGATTTCACTTGCTCGATTTGTCCTGGGACCCATTCAACAGATTTCTCCATTTTTTCAGACACAATGGATCGCATGGCTAAAATTTCTTCCGTATGCGGTGAAATACGGCGATTCATATAATCCTTTTTAGGGACGCCTGCCACCGCAATCATTTCATCTCTGTCACTAATAAATGCCGGTGTTCCAAGAGTTGCGAATAATGTTTCCGCATATTCTTGAGCAAAATCTCCAAGCTCACTGATGGGTGAATATTTTTTTAAAATGACCTCTCCGTCTCGATCAGTAAAAATTTCAAGAGGATCTCCTTCACGTATACGTAGGGTTCTTCTAATTTCTTTCGGAATGACGACACGACCGAGATCATCAATCCGTCTGACGATACCTGTAGCTTTCATCCATGTTGCCTCACTTTCGACAGAATTCAATTTGACTTGATTTCCATCATAGTATGAGTCAAGTTTGGACAAATTATGCAACGGCGGGATTACACGCCAACAATGGGCTTACTTTCTTTTCGTACCTCAGGTAAAACCTTCATCATCGCTTCTAAAACGTCAAATGGATGATGCTTCCCTGAGTTCTTTTCATTAATTGTCATGACTAATTGTTGGTTCTGATCCATTTGGAACCCAACTGTTCGGCCATACGCCATAGAAGCTTCCACAAGTGCCGCGCCATTCGTTGAGGCTGTTCCATTTGAAGAAATTTTGACAACCAGTTGCCCATTTTTCTCTTTAATGGATTCTACTCCAGCAACCTTAGCCCACACTTTCATTCGAGCAATACGCATTAGACGTTCAGCTTCTAGTGGCATATTGCCGAATCGATCCATTAATTCATCCAATAAATCTTCATAATCTTTTTCACTTTCAACTGCTTTAACACGTTTATACATTTGTATCTTTTGGAATCCATCTGGAATATACGAATCCGGTAGGTAGGCATCATAAGGTAAAAGGATTTCCAAATCAATTTTTTCTTCTTTTTTAACACCGGTTTGTTTTTCATCAATTGCTTCTTGAAGCATTTGAGAATACAAGTCAAACCCTACAGAATCAATAAAGCCATGTTGTTGTGAACCTAGTAAATTCCCTGCTCCACGAATGGATAAATCACGCATTGCAATTTTAAATCCAGAACCAAGCTCTGTAAATTCTTTAATGGCTTGTAATCTTTTCTCTGCAACATCTGTTAGCACTTTGTCACGTTGGTACATGAAATAAGCGTACGCCACGCGGTTTGAACGTCCGACACGACCACGTAATTGATACAGTTGGGATAAACCCATTCGATCGGCATTATGAACAATTAATGTATTTACATTTGGGATATCAATCCCAGTCTCAATAATCGTTGTCGTCACTAATACATCGTATTCTCCATCTAAAAAGCTTAAAATGACAGACTCCAGTTCTCTTTCCGTCATTTGACCATGTGCAAACCCAACCCTTGCTTCTGGAACAAGCATTTGAATTTCATCTACTTTTTTTGCCATGTCATCCACACGATTATATAAATAGAACACTTGGCCTCCACGAGCCATTTCTCGCTCAATCGCTTCTCTTACCAAAGCGCCATTGTGCTCCATTACATACGTTTGCACTGGGAATCGGTTTGCAGGCGGCGTTTCAATAACAGACAAGTCTCGCACGCCAATCATCGACATATGAAGCGTTCTCGGTATTGGCGTCGCAGTTAGCGTTAAAACATCTACATTTGTTTTCATTTGTTTGATTTTTTCTTTGTGTGTCACACCAAAACGTTGTTCTTCATCCACCACAAGTAACCCAAGGTCATGATACACAATATCTTTCGATAAAATCCGGTGCGTACCAATGACTACATCAATTGTGCCAGCTTTTAAACCTTTCATCGTTTCAGTCTGTTGTTTTTTAGATCGGAAACGACTTAGTAAGCTCACTTCCACAGGGAAGTCAGCAAACCGCTCTTTCATGGTTTCGTAATGCTGTTGCGCAAGAATCGTAGTAGGAACCAGGAACGCGACTTGCTTACTGTCTTGAACAGCTTTAAACGCAGCTCTAATTGCTACTTCCGTTTTCCCATACCCTACATCTCCACAAACAAGGCGATCCATAGGACGTTCACGTTCCATATCTTTTTTCACTTCTTCAATTGAACGCAATTGATCATCCGTTTCCTCATAAGGAAACGCAGATTCAAATGCTTGTTGCATATCGTTATCTTCTTCAAACGCATGCCCTTTCTCAGACTCTCGCTTCGCATATAACTTGATTAAATCATCCGCAATATCCTGAACAGCTGCTGAAACCTTGATTTTAGTTTTTTTCCATTCGGCTCCACCCAACTTATGTAGCTTCGGTTCTTTTTCCTCAGATGCTACATATTTTTGGATTTGATCAATTTGATCAATGGGCACAAACAATTTATCTTCTGCTCTATATCGAATATGGAGATAGTCTTTATGAATCCCATTAATTTCTAATGTCTCTATCCCAATATACTTTCCAATTCCGTGATGAATATGTACAACATGATCACCAGGTTTAATTTCCGAGTAGCTTTTAATACGTTCAGCATTCGTCATTTTTTGAGGACGTGATTTTTTCTTCGGTCGCTGTTTAAACAACTCTTCATCCGTTAATACCGCTAGTCGCTGTAAGGGTAATTCAAATCCGTTTGATAATTCACCATCAATGATATAAGTACCCGGTTGACTCGGACTAGTCGACTGGCTGATGACGCGTGCAGCTATCTCATAATCGTCCAATACATCTTGGACTTTCTGTTGTCGCTCTTTTCCTTCAGCAAGGATGAATACATAAAACTTACCAGCTACCCAGCGTTCCATTTCGTTTTTCAGCACATTCATTTGCCCATGAAAATGTTGCATCGGTTTACAAGAGAAAGAAACTACTTTTTTGAATGAAATGCCAGAAAACGTTCTCGCAAATAAAGAGAAGTAGAGCTTCTTTTGATTGAGCATGCCTAAAATTTCTTTCATACTAAAAGAAAGTTTTACATCATGGACCGTCTTGCCTTCTTCGAGCATTGAAATATACCAATCTTTTTCTTCACTTTCAAGAGATTCTGTCACCTCTTGGATTCTTCCAAGCTCATCAAATAAAACCAACCCATTTTCAGCGAAATAATCGCCTAAAAATGTTGGTGTATCTTCAAGGACGGAGATATACTTCGTCATTTGTTCAGGAACATCGCCTTGTTTTAATAAATCAATATCGTGCCCAATTTGTTGAAGCAGAAGTTCTTTTGTTTCAGGTTTCTTGACTTTTTTTAAACTCTTAGCCAATGAAACTTCTAATTTCTCTGCTAACTGCAGCAACTGTTGTTTCGTCCAAACAAATTCGGTTGCCGGTAAAATACAAACGTCCTTTCTTTTTTCAAGTGAACGTTGATCTTCAGCGGAAAATGTTCGAATCGAATCTACTTCTGTATCGAAGAATTCAAGACGAACTGGGTTTTCCATATAAATAGGATAAATATCTAAAATACCGCCACGTAAAGCAAATTCTCCGGGAGTCGTGACCATTGGTTGTCTCGAATACCCCATCGCAACTAGCTGGTCCATCCACTCGCCAATCACAACTTCTTCACCAACTTTAGTTTCTAAACGACTCGCTTTCCACTGCTCGAGATTAGGCATATGTCTTCTTAGTCCAGCTATTGGCGTAATGACAATCCCGCTCTTTTGAGACAGCATGAAATCGAGTGTTTCGATTCTTTGTGCTCGAAGCTCAGGACTTGAGACAGAGATATCCGCCGCAATCAGTTCGTCTGCTGGATATAGCCGAACTTCATCTTCCCCTAATAGTTTCACCATATCTTCAAATAGCTTTTGTGCTTGTAACAGATTAGGAGAAACGACAAGAATCGGTTTTTCAGTCTCTGTTGAAAGGGAATGAATGAAAGCGGGACGTGCTCCTCCAGATAGACCCGTAATTAATTGTTGGTCTTGCCCTTTTTGAACAGCTGTAATAAAAGACGATATATGTTGATCCTGCAAAAATACTTGCTGGAAGGGTTTCATATTGTTCCTCCTACTTAAACAGAAAAAGGCTTTGAGCACGAATCTGTGCCAAAGCAATTTCTATAGTCATTGAATCCATTTATTAATGGCATAATAGTTAGGGAAAAGTTTGAGAGATTGCTCACAATGCTCACACGTACTTTTAATTGTTACTTTCCCTTGCTCATCTTGCATAATAAATTCTTCTGCAAATTCTTCTTTTAGTTCCTTAACTCGACTATTGCGTTCAGCCGATTCAGAGGGTAAATATCCCATTAGTGTGTCGCAGTGGCGACACTTTACGCGAATTGCCATAGTGCTCACCGGCCTCCTTTTTCAAAGTATAGACCGGCGGACGATAATTTATGCGTTAAACTCCATTAAATCGATTCATCACTTCGAGAAAAGGTGATTTCAACCACTCTTCACAAGCATCTGAACTTTTTTTAATCGCATCTGCCACTAAAGGTTTTTCATCATTCGAGAATTTTTGAAGAACATAATCCGGAACTTTCATGCCAGCTGGTGGCCGATCAATTCCAACACGAATTCGATTAAACTCTTGAGTACCTAAGTGCTGAATCATGGATTTGATACCATTGTGGCCGCCTGCACTTCCTTTTTGACGAAGTCTCAGTCTGCCAACCGTTAAATCTAAATCATCATAGATGACCACGATGTCTTTCTCAGCAATATCGTAATAATCCATTAACGGAACGACACACTCTCCAGAAAGGTTCATATAGGTAAGAGGTTTTACTAAGATGAATTTTCCTTCAGGATGATGGACAATTGTGTACATACCTTTAAATTTCATCTGCATAAGAGGCGAATTAAAACGTTTTGACAATTCATCTATCACGTCAAAACCTATATTATGTCGAGTATGTTCATATGGTTTACCCGGGTTTCCGAGTCCAATAATCATTTTCATTGTGGTACACCCTTTACTTCGTGATTAACGCAAAATACTATCTTCTATTTTATCACAAACAAAACCTCAGCCTGCATCTGGTGCAAGCTGAAGTCATTTTTCTTTCGATTGAAGTAAACTTTTTTAAGAAGTGGCTAATTTTCATTACAACAGCCGCTGTCTTTAGTAAGCTCAGGCCAGACTCTAAAGATTTTGCTTATCCCCTCGGGAGTCGCCGCCTTATGTTGATATTCAAAAAAACGTTGTAATGTAAGAAAAGGGGTTGTCCGCAGACAACCCCTTTTATCATATTATTCCTTCGTTTCAGTAGTTTCGCCTTCAACTTCTTCAACTTCAGCTGATTCATCAACTGCTGGCTCGTCTGCTGTTGTTTCCAACTCTTCATCAGAACGAGGTGCTCCAACCGATGCTAAAGTGAAATCATCTTCATTCATTACATTGAAATTGATTTTTTCACGAACATCACCGACTGTTAATGTTTCACCAATCGCTAACTCACTTACATCAATATCAATTGAATCTGGAATTTCAGATGGTTTAACTTTTACTGTAAGCTCACGATTCGGTTGGTTTA
Source organism: Paenisporosarcina quisquiliarum (assembly GCF_043641925.1). GTDB lineage: Bacteria > Bacillota > Bacilli > Bacillales_A > Planococcaceae > Paenisporosarcina > Paenisporosarcina quisquiliarum_A. Next base: position 25,370 of record NZ_JBHZRU010000024.1, on the reverse strand, counting down.
ATACGCCACCTTCGCGAACTCCTGCTGAATCACCCGTAAGATGAACTGCAACGTTAACATCTAACTCATCAGACATATTAATGGCTAAAAAGTCTGCATGGACAAACTTCCCTTTTAAAACGTCCATTTGATAATCACTTAATACTACATTAACTGATTTTCCATCAACGTCTAATTTCATAACGCCATTACGTCCTACTTCACGTAATGTTTTTAATAAGTCAATTTCACTTACTGCGATCGTTGTTGAATCTGTTTTGTATCCATAAACGACTGCCGGAACAAATCCTTCATGTCGTAATTCTGTTAAATTCGATTGTTTACCTGTTTCACGTGTCTGTGTTTTAACTGTAGTCAAATTCTCCACTCTCCTATATGAGTCATTCTGTTACTATGTTTACCCAAATTAGGAGAAATGAAACCTACACTACATCAATCAAACAAAGTACTAACTGATTTTTGTTCATACACACGAACAATTGCATCAGCTAATAAGCGACCAACAGATAATTGTTTAATCTTCGCTGAATACTTTTCATCCGGTAATTCAATTGAATTCGTAATGACTAATTCTTTAATTACTGAGTTATCGATGCGCTCAATAGCTGGACCTGATAAGACAGGGTGTGTACAACATGCATACACTTCTTTTGCACCTGATTCAACCAATGCATTCGCAGCAATTGTGATTGTTCCAGCTGTATCGATAATATCGTCAATTAATATCGCGATTTTGCCATCGACGTTACCCACAATATTCATAACCTCCGCAACATTTGGTCGCGGACGACGCTTATCAATTATCGCAATTGGCGCTTTTAAACGATCCGCCATTTTACGTGCTCTTGTTACTCCACCGTGATCTGGGGATACAATCACGATTTCTGAAGGATCAATATTTTTTTCTAAGAAATAGTCAGACAGGATTGGTACACCCATTAAGTGATCGATTAAGATATCGAAGAATCCTTGAATTTGTGGTGCGTGTAAATCTAAAACGATTGCACGAGTTGCGCCTGCTGTTTCCAGTAAGTTAGCTACTAATTTCGCTGTGATTGGCTCACGAGCGCGTGCTTTTCTGTCTTGACGTGCATAACCGTAATAAGGGAGAACTACATTCACAGTTCGAGCCGAAGCACGTTTCACTGCATCAACCATAATTAGCAATTCCATTAAGTTTTCATTAACAGGTGCAGATGTAGATTGAATGATGAAAACATCACAACCACGAATACTTTCTTCAATGTTAATTTGAATTTCCCCGTCACTAAAGCGTGTAACGGAAATCTTACCTAAAGGAAGACCTACTTCTTCTGCAATTTCTCTTGCAAGTGGTTCGTTTGAGTTCAGTGAAAAGATTTTCAACTTCGTATCAGCATATTGATAAGCCATGATGGATGATCCCCCTGTTATTTTAATTTTAATTTTTTCACATAACCTTCTTTGTTTTCTTGGCGTGCACGGCCAATTGACAAAGCTTGAGCTGGAACATTTTTAGTAATTGTTGACCCCGCTGCTACATAAGCACCTTCACCAATTGTTACAGGTGCAACAAGGTTTGAATTACATCCTACAAATGAATCGTCTTCAATTGTCGTTAGGAATTTATTTTTGCCATCATAGTTTACTGTGATTGTTCCACAACCGATATTTACGCGCTCTCCAACTTCAGCATCGCCAATATAGCTAAGATGTGATACTTTCGATTGGTTTCCAAGCTTCGTTTTTTTGATTTCAACAAAGTTACCAATTTTCGCTTCATTGCCCACTTCTGAATCTGGACGTATATGTGCAAATGGTCCAACCGCTGTATCCGAACCAATCACACTTTTCGTTACAACCGAAGAATGGATGGTCGTGCGATCGCCTATTTTACTATCTACAATGTGACTATTCGGTCCAATGATACATTCTCCCGCAATTTCAGACGAACCTTCAATCATTACGCCTGGTTGAAGAACAGTATCTGACCCAATTATCGCGTCTGCACTAATATACGTATTCGTTGGATTAATAATCGTCACGCCGTTACGCATATGTTTTTCAACAATACGAGCTCTCATGATGCTCTCTGCTTGCGAAAGTGCCACTCGATCATTGACACCAAGTGTTTCTTCGAAGTCAGAAGTTGCATAAGCAGAAACGATATCACCTTGTTGCTTTAGGATTTCTATTACATCAGGTAAGTAATACTCACCTTGTACATTCTCATTTTTCACTAATTTTAATGCATCGAACAAGGCTTTATTATCAAAACAGTATGTGCCAGAATTAATTTCCTTCACGAGTTGCTCTTCTGAAGAAGCGTCTTTTTGCTCGACAATGCGTTCTACATGACCTTCCGCATTACGGATAATACGTCCATAACCAGTAGGGTCTTCAGGAATTCCCGTTAATATTGTCGCTTTTGCACTTGTTTCTTGATGGTGTTGTAATAAAGCTTGAATCGTTTCTGGGCGAATTAATGGCGTATCTCCACAAATGACCAGAGTTGTTCCTTCAAGATTACCTAATACAGAATCGGCTTGTAAAACCGCATGTGCTGTTCCAAGTTGTTCTTCTTGAAGAGCATATTCGCTACGATTTCCAAGTTGTTCTTGTACCATTTCAGCACCATGACCAACGATGGTCACAATACGTTCTGCACCTAGCTCTTGAATATGATCCACCACGTGCTCTACCATTGGTTTCCCACATACAGGATGCAAAACTTTATATAATTTGGACTTCATTCTTGTTCCTTGACCAGCAGCCAAAACAACTGCATATGTATTCGCCATATTTTAAGTCCTCCAATTTGCTCATTTCCTCTATTGACTATAGCCGAAAAACCCGCGACTTTCAAGGAAATGAAGCTTGACAAAATGATGACAAAACCATTATTATTAATGATTTTTGTTCAAAAAAAGGATTTCTCACCCAAAAGGTGGAAATCCTTTAAAATAATGCTATATTTTTTCACGTTTGACTTGTCTCGAATAAAAAATTTCGTACATCACTGGAATAATCACTAATGTTAATACAGTAGAAGATGTTAATCCCCCAATTACCGTAATGGCTAAACCTTTGGAAATCAATGTACCTGAAGAAGTCGTAAGTGCTAACGGGATTAAAGCTGCTACTGTAGCAAAAGCCGTCATTAAAATTGGACGTAATCTTGTTTTCCCTGCCTCCACTAGTGAATCACGGATACTCATTCCTTTGTCTGTTCGGTTTTGATTAATTCGATCAACCAATACAATCGCGTTGGTTGTCACAATTCCGATTAACATTAAGAAACCGATCATAACACTTACAGATAAAGGTTCCCCAGCAATAACGAGACCAATTAATGCACCAATAGGGACAAAAATGAGTGAAGACAAAATGACAAATGGGATTCTTGCTTGCCCAAAGGTAATTAACATCGTTAAATACACAAGACCAATTGCACTAGCAATGGCAAGACCAAGTTGCTGGAAGATCTCAACGGTTTCGTCACCACCACCTCCACTTTCTAAACTAACACTGTCAGGGAAATCAACATTTTCTAATACTCCCGATTCTACTTCGGAAGATACTTTTTGAATATTTTCCGCATCGATTTGTGCTTCGACGCGAGCAAAGACTTTCCCATCTAATTTTTGAATCGCCGTTACTGATTCAATTTCTTCAATTACAGCCAAATCTTGAAGCTCAACTGGTCCAGCTGCGCTGAATACCGTTAATGTATTTAGTTCTTCAATACTTGTTAAGGATTCATCGTATGATAACTGAACGGTACGGTCTAAATCATTTAATGTTAGTGTACCAACAGTAACAGGTTTTGTTTGGTCTGCGATTGTTCCAAGTATTTGGAATCCAGAAACACCATATTCATCAGCTTTTTCAGAGTCAATTTGGACAACGAGTTGTTTTTGTTTCTCGGAAAAATTATTTGTCACGTATTTCAAAGAATCGACCGAATTCATATAAGCTTCCACATCTGCTGCAGCTTCAGCAAGTGCTTCTAAATCATTAGAGAATAAATCGACAGAAACGTTGTTATTTGTTGGAGGTCCACCTGTAGATAATTCTGAAACTGAAATGGTCGATTCAGGTGAAATTTCTTCAACGATGTTTTCCATTTCATCTTGTACCAACTCAACAAAGTCAACTACATTCGCACCTTCATTTAACGTTAAAATGTATCCTGCTCTGTTTTCCAATTTGATACCCGTCGCAAAGTCCCGAGATCCTACTGCGGTCGTTACATCTTTTACGTCAGACAAATCCGCAAATAATTTTTCTACTTCTAACGAAACCTCATTTGTTCGTTCTAACGAAGTTGATGATGGCAATTCCACACTTGCCTGAACAAGTTTTTGTTCTTCATTCGGAATAAATGTAAAACCTAGTCTCGGTACTAATGCAAAAGAACCGGCAAGTAACAAGACGGATAACACCAAGATAATCGCTTTCCGATTTAACGACCATAAAATAACACGCTCATAAAAGCGTTGCATAGCTCCTTCTTTTTCCTCATGAGAGACTTTTTTAAATGCAAATCTCGCAAGTATCGGCACAATGGTGATGGAAACTAATAAAGAAGCGGCAAGTGAAAAAATAACCGTTAAAGCAAATGGTAAGAAAAATTCACCTGTAATTCCACTCACAAAACCGATGGGTAAAAACACCACAATTGTCGTCAATGTCGACGCTGTAATAGCCCGTAAAATTTCTTTCGTGGATGAAGCCACTAGTTCATTCGACATCGGTTCATCCGATTTTCTCAAACGTCGGAAAATATTTTCAATAACAACAATACTATCATCTACAACACGCCCTACGGCAACTGCCATCCCACCTAATGTCATGATATTCAAACTAATATCAAGTTGGGCTAAGAAAATCGCTGCAATCAGTAATGATAAGGGGATGGAGATGATTGCAATAATCGTCGCTCTGAAATTACGTAAAAAAACCAATACCGCAATCGATGCAAAGAGCGCACCTAGTAAACCTTCTTTAACAAGTGTTTCAACTGACTTCTCAATTCCATCTGCTGAATCGAAGCCAACTGCATATTCTAAACGATTTTCATACTTATCTAGTACTTCTATAACTCGCTTAGCAACCTCTACTGTATTAGCATCTTGTTTTTTTGTTACAGCCATGGATAAAGACTCTTCTTGATTGTACCGAGTAATTTCAGATTGAGTGGAAACTTCCTCAATGGTTGCTATTTCTTGCAATTCGACTTTATTCTCTTGGGACATAAATGACGAAGACAATTGAAGGGATTTTAATTTTTCAATTGTGTCGAGCTTTTCTTCAACCCGAACTGGAATATTAATATCATTTTCATTAATGGTACCAGCTGGGAAAGATAAAATTTGCTGCTCAATTTGTTCTTTGATTTGACTAAGCGTTAAACCCGCTTCAGTTGCTTTTTGTTGGTTAACCGTAATCTGTAAACGCTCTTCATTTAAGCCCCCGATAGATACGGAGTTAATGCCCTGGATTTTATTTAACTCTGGAATCACTTCATTGTTCAACAAATCCTCTAATTGTTCATCTCCAAATAAGGAGATATTAAAGATTGGGAACGCACCAAAGGACAGTCTGCTAATTTCTGTCTCCACGCCATCAGGTAATTCCAAACTACGTATGGCCGTTTCCGCTTGTTGTTCCGCTCGATCTAAATCTGTACCAAAAGGAAATTCTAAGTTAATAATGCCAATGGTCTCGTAAGAAACACTTTGAATTGTAGTAGCTCCTTCGATACCTTTCAATTGATTTTCAATAGGTGTGGTCACTTGACGGTCCACATCGTCTGGAGATGCGCCAGGGTAAACAACTTGCACTGAAAGTTGAGGGAATTCAATATTCGGCAATAAATCTATTTTCAACCGAGTAAAGGAATACAAGCCTAATACAATCAATAAAAAAGAAATAATAAAGACCGCTACCGCGTTTTTCAAACTGAACCTTGTTAAAAAACTCATACAAATCACTCTCTTCCACTTAAAATATATCTATACCTAAATTTATACAACGTACGAGTGGATTTAAGCCATTAACAATGTGTTTTCCAATAGACCTATAATCACAGCAAAATAAAAAGACAAATCATTGTATGAATGATTCGTCTGATTATGCCTTTCATTAAGCTCCTGCTCCTGCCTCTTCGTATGGCATGATATCCTCTTCGCTAGATTCATAATATGCTTTTAAAACTGAATCTTGGATCTTCGTTCGAGTACCACTATTGATAGGATGGGCAATATCTCGAAACTCTCCATCTGGTGTTCTTTTACTAGGCATCGCGACAAATAACCCTGTATTTCCATCAATCACACGAATATCATGTACCACAAATTCGCTGTCTAGTGTAATGGAAGCAATGGCTCGCATACGGCCATCGGTTTGCACACGTCTCAATCTTACATCTGTTACTTCCATTCTCTCACCACCTTTCTTCTTAGATGCCTTACAGACTCTGACAACTATATTCTACGTTTGTGACATTTTTCCTTCTTTTTTCACGGAATTTTTTAAAAATTGTGAATAAGGTTACATTTTCATTAAAAAATAAAGGTAGCACACTGATATAAGCCTAGTGCTTTCCGTTTCGGCACTCGCTTTCCGCGGGCACGGCTTCAGCCGCTTCACTCGCGCTGTTCCCGCAGGAGTCACGCGCCTACACTCCAGGCACCATGCAAATTGTATAAATAAGCATGTCAAACAAACTTGCCGGTTCCTATTTTTTTCGCAGGGGCTAATATGCTATAATTTTATATAAATTCAGTTACGATGCTTTGCCTGTTTCGTACTGGTACAGAAGGCCGTTTTGAATAAGGTGAAATGCCACTTTCAAGAACTTATTCATAAACGCAATCATCGCAACCTTATGGAGCTTTCCATTGGGTTGCTTTTTTAATTTATCGTAATAATCCACAATTGTATTTTGGGTCTTTGCCCGCCAGGAAATCATGTTCTTAACATTGCAAACTCTGTATGATAAATATGGTTTTGCTGATTGAAATGGAGCGAGTTGTATTTATAGATCAGAACATACTCCTGATTAGTAGTTTTAATTACAAAAGTAAATTGCCTAGATATTTACTTTACATAAGCAGCATCTTTGAGGTCTTTCCTAAAAAAATTACAAAAAGAAAGAGACTAGGATATAAGTAGAAATGATGCAGAAATTTTTATTAAGAAATGGATACTTTATGAATTGATTGTAGTGGAGGGGCGACTCCTGGGGGAACAGCACGAGGGAGAGACTACAGGCTCGAGCCGTGCCCCCGGAAAGCGTCCCCGCAACGGAAATCAATTTAGTATAAGCAAAAAAATAGATAAGCAAAATTTTCACAAGGTAATATAATCTCGTAACCATTATCTAAATTAGACAAAAAGAAAACCATAGGGGATTTCCCCTATGGTTGACTACCTTATGAAACGACTGCGATGACTTCGATTTCGACTTTAGCGTCTTTTGGTAATCGAGCAACTTCAACTGTTGAACGAGCTGGTTTATGGTCACCAAAATGTTTGGCATAGATTTCATTCAGTACAACAAAATCGTTCATATCTTTGATGAAAACCGTCGTTTTCACAACTTGTGATAATGACGATCCAGCTTCTTCAAGCACTGCCTTTAAGTTTGCGAATACTTGATGTGTTTGCTCCTCTATTGAACCTTCTACCATTACACCTTCAGGGTTCAATGGGATTTGTCCCGAACTATAAAATAGTCCATTAACAATCATACCTTGTACATATGGGCCAATTGCAGCCGGTGCGTTTGTGGTTGATACTGGTTTCATTATTCATTTCCACCTTTCGAAAAGTAATTACCTTCAGTTAAAGCAATTGTACGATCTTTTTCGTTAACCTCATGAAGTTTTACAAGTGATAAATAGTTATCCACTAAATTTTCATCTGCATGTATGGCTTCCACTAAAACGGCAACCCCTGCTAAATGACAATTGAATTCTTCCAGCAAGTTTTTCATTCCATTCATGGTTCCTCCAACTTTCATAAAGTCGTCGGTAATTAAAACCCTTTGGCCACTTTTCATGCTTCGTTTTGATAAAACCATCGTCTGAATACGACGGGAAGATCCAGAAACGTAATTAATACTTACTGTTGAACCTTCAGTTACTTTACTATCGCGACGAACCACGACCACTGGGACATTTAAATGCTTTGCAATTGCATGGGCTATAGGTATCCCTTTAGTCGCCACTGTCATAATGACATCGATTGGTGTATTTGCAAACGCCGAAGCAAATACCTTACCTACTCGATTCATTAATTGTGGATTCCCTAACAAATCGGTCATATAAAGATAGCCACCAGGTAATAGACGATCAGAATGACCTAACTCTTGCATAAAGTCTTCAATGACTTTATGGATAGCATCATCCCTCATTTTCGGAATATATTTCACGCCGCCTGCTGCTCCAGGAACTGTCATTAACAGACCTATGCCTTTTTCCTCAAATGTTTCTTTAACAATTGTAAGGTCTTCACTAATAGAAGATTTAGCCGATTGGTACATATCTGCAAATAAGGTTAATGGAATTAATTGTTGTGGGTGATCTAATAAATAATGCGTCATATCAACAAGACGCTCGCTACGTTTCCACTTCACGGAACCCTCTCCTAAACACGAATGATTTATACGTAAGTTAACACAATTATACGGCTTTAGGCAAGTGTATCTCGTTCACCTATCAGCCTAACTGCGTATACTTCATCGCAAAATCCTCGTAACCCATTGTAAATTCGATTGACACGCGATTCGTGTTGAACGAGGCCAAATACAGTAGGACCACTTCCACTCATTAGAACAGCATCTGCTCCAAACTTCATCATTTGTTCTTTAATAGTAGAAACTTCAGGGTATAACTTCAATGTGACGCTTTCCAAAGCATTCCCCATGGTCGCACACATTAATTCATAATCCTTTTCTTTAATTGCTCGTATCATTTCCGTTGTATTCGGATGAATAATTTCGTTTACTTTTAAGCCTCCGTAAACATCAGCTGTGGATACACCAATTGAAGGTTTAGCTAAAATAATCCAACAATTAGGCGGAGAAGGAAGCTCTTGAATTTTCTCGCCTCTTCCCGTGGCTAAAGCAGTTCCTCCGTATACACAAAAAGAAACATCAGAACCAATTTTCGCACCTTGTTCAGCTAATTGATCCGCCGTTAGTTGAAGATTCCAAAGACGATTTAAACCTTTAAGCGTAGCTGCCGCATCACTGCTTCCTCCCGCTAATCCAGCGGCTACAGGTATTCTCTTTTCTAACACAATAGAGACGCCAGCTTGAACATTATAAGTATCTTTTAATAACTTAGCAGCTTGATAAGCTAAATTTCTTTGGTCATCTGGTACGTACCTATCAGCTGAAATGATTTTAATGATTCCATCTTCACGTGATTCTAAGCCGATGCGATCGGCCAAATCCACAGTTGTCATAATCATTTCTACCTCATGAAATCCGTCCGGTCTTTTATGGAGGACATCCAAAGTTAAGTTGATTTTCGCAGGTGCTTTTACGTATAGCATAGGAATGTCTCCTTCTCAGAGTAATAAGTATCCCCATTTTACCACAGCTTGTCCTACATTTAGCATGTTATAAAAAAACACCCTACGTATGTGAAACTTATACATAAAAGGTATTTTTGTTTAAATTGAACAATTTTATTGTTTATTTAATTAGTCGTTGGAAATTAAAGACTTTTTAAGACGTACCAACTATCATGTGTATAAGAATTTGCGATTCAAAATTGTTTCATTTCAAAGAAAAAGGCGGATTTCTCCGCCCCTTGTCAGTTCATATTGGATTTCGCTACTTATTTGCTCTGATTTTTTCCGTTCATTAATCCAGTTTCAGCCATCTCAACTGCACGTTTTACCATATTTCCAGCATCACGTGATTTAATTCCGCCCCAACCTTCTCGCTCAACGACATCATAAAATCCGAGTTCCTTCGCTATTTCCACTTTCAGTCGATCCGACATCACACCATTTTTACGTGGCAATCGGTTTTCCTCCTTCAGAACTGACAAACCTAGTATGACCTAAAAACAAAAAAACACTCATGGACATTTTGTCCATGAGTGTTTGAAGAATATTCATAAGTGCTATAACTTATTTGCCGACAACTAATGATTCCATTTCGTCGACAATTGTAATTTCTACTGCTTCAGTTAAAATATCTGTGTAGCTGTAAGACACACGCTCAAAAGCATTTTCATCTTGATCTAGATCTATAACAAACACTGCATGATACGTTTCACGTAAAATACCTGCTCGCTCAATCGTTTTCTTGCGACCGCCGTTTGCTTTTAATTGCAAACGTTTACCTAAATGACAATCTAAAGACTTTTTAATGTCCGCTAAAGTTTTTGGCATTTCGCTTACACCTCACTGTAAATCTAATCATACCAGAAACAGAATAAATTGTCAACCAAATTAATCATTTTAACAATGTACAATTCCTCTTGTCAATAACTTTTGTTTAGAAATAATATTATTTTTAAAAGAAAATGTTTCATTATTGTAACACAATGAATTAATCCTTAAAGTTCGGCAACAACTCATCTGCTAATCCTGCAAATTCTTTAATGGATAATGTCTCTCCTCTTCGGGTAGGATCGATACCTGCAGTTTCAAGTGCTTGTAAAATTAAATCCTTTTTAGCTTTTCCATTTGGTAATTGTGATTGCAGATTATTGAGAATCGTTTTTCGACGCTGTGCAAAAGAAGCTCTAGAAACTGTGAATAAGAAATCTTCATCTTTAACAGAAACAATCGCTTTTTCATGACGCGTTAAACGAATAACGGCTGAATCCACATTCGGTTGTGGAATAAACACCGTTTTAGGAACCGTCATGGCAATTTCGGCCTTCATATAGTATTGAATGGCAATCGATAAAGAACCGTAGGCTTTTGTACTTGGAACAGCAGTTATGCGATCTGCTACTTCTTTTTGCATCATAACAACCATCCCACGAATCGGGAGTTTCTCCATTAACAATTTGATCAAAATAGGCGTCGTTACATAGTATGGTAAATTTGCCACCACCATGACATCTTGATAACCCGAAATTTTTTCTTTCATTACGTCTAATACATTTGCCTTAAGAATATCTGAATGAATAACAGAGACATTGTCGTAAGGCGATAAAGTATCTTCTAATACCGGTAATAAGCGTTGGTCAATTTCAAATGCCACAACATGACCAGCTGTTCGCGCTAAATGTTCTGTCAAAGCGCCTATACCCGGTCCAATTTCAATGGCAGCTGATTCTTTTGTTAAGTTTGCATGGCTTACAATATTTCGTAAAACATTTGGATCTATTAAAAAGTTTTGTCCTAGGCTCTTTTTAAATGAAAATCCATATTTTTTTAATATCTCTTGTGTGCGGATGGGTGTAGCAATATCTTTATGCATGGTGTTCCTCCTGATCAAGTTGCTCAATAGCTAATTGAAATTGTTGACGGTCTATTTGAAACATCGTTAAACGTTTTTGAAGTTGCTTGCCATTTGTATAGCCAATTTGTAGTAGAGATCCTAGTTGATCCCTACGCTTTTTAGATTCTGGGTGTCCAATAAGACGCGCTCTCATTAATTCAGATAAAGGAATATCGTCCCATTTTACATTTTCTCTTTTTGGGGTATATACATTTTGTAGGGATGCACGAATATCTTCATTTGTAGCATGCTCAATTCCTAAACTTTTACCATTTTTAGCAATTGCTTTTTCTTTCGGTAAAAACGCGTGCTTTACGCCGGGAACTTGCTCTTCAATAATCGCTCGAATTCGACGACCTGGGTAGTCAGGATCGGTAAATACGATTACGCCTCTTTTTTCTTGTGCAAGTTTAATACGTTTCAACGTATCTGCAGAAATAGCCGATCCATTCGTTTCGATTGTATCTGCATGAACTGCACGTTTGATGGCAGTCGTATCATCTTTTCCTTCAACTACTATGAATTCTTCGATATTCAAGATAAACCCTCATTTCCGAACAGCGTTATACCTCATTTTACTTCGGTAATAGGAACCTGTATAGAGATGCTACTTTAAAAGCGAAAAAAGCTTTCCCCAAAACGCAGGGAAAGCCTGACCTTAATCTAATATTTTAATTCGAACTTTCTTACGACCAAACCCAAAAGCTTGTTCAGTAGATGGTACGAATAAGTCAATTTTCATGCCTTTTATTGCTCCACCAGTATCACCTGCAACTGCATAGCCATATCCTTCAACCCAAACTTTAGAGCCTAAAGGAATTACTCGTGGATCGACCGCGATAACTTTTAAACTTGGATTAGAGCGTAAATCGATGCCTGTCGCAGTTATGCCAGAACAACCATTACAATATGCAGTATAGGCAGTTGCCGTTACGTAAAATTCTTTACCACCACTTGGAGCAGCGCTAGAAGATCCACGTGAAACACTCGCTGTAACAACTTTCGTTCCAACAGCTACAACTTTCTTAGAAGGTTCACGAACTACTTTTTCACTTTTCAAATTACGAGAAACTACTTTCCCGTTTTCTTTAATAATTTCAAAAGTACGTTCAACTGATCCTTTTTTACCTTCTTGTACTACTTTTTCTTTCCCTTTAAGCAAATCTTTATCTTTTTTTGTTTCAACAGCAAAATTCGTTGCTTCTTCCACTACATCGGTGACCTTTTCTACGCGAACAACTTGTATAACATCGTTTGGAATCACAAGTTCTTCCATTCTTTGTTCGACACGATCGAATTCATTCATCTGAATCTCTTGTTGTTTTAAAAAGTCAGCGACCGTAGTCGAAGTGGACCATACTTTTTTCTCATTGACGCCTTCTTGTAACGTTACTTCAAACGCTTTTTCGATCGCAATGATTCCATCAGATCCGACCTTCGCATCTAGCTTAGGTGTTAACTTATCGTGCTCAGAAACCTTGATACCTGCTTCTGTTAATATATCTTTTACTTGATTAGCAGTTGTAGTGTGTGTTTGTTTTTGACCATCAACTGTAATTGTTATTTCACTTGCCTGCTCCCACTTAACTGAAAGACCATCTTCAATTAAAGTGTTCACTGAGGGTGACACTAAATCAGCGTTGGAAATTAGTATGTTTTGCTCTGCTAATAACTCTCCAACTGTATCTGCATGAGTTTGAATCTCTTGTTGTTTACCGTTCGTTGAAAGTGCTACGGTATGTTTAGTCCCAACATATAGGACGGCTGATAATACAGATACAAACATAAGAACTGCAACAATTGCAATTCCAGTTTGTTTATTCCTCAATGTTTTAAAGAACAGGTTTCTCATGGATTTATTTGTCATGAAAAACGCCTCCTTATCACTCGGATGATTATAAAGACTTACAAATAGACTGTCAACCAATAGGAATTAGTCATACTATTCTGGTTGATTGGAACCTCCGCATACCAAGTATTGGATAGATTCCCGTATTTTATACAGGTATTTTGTAAAAACGTTTTGCATTTTCTGTTGTTGCTTGTGCTACTTCTTCTATTGAAACACCTTTTAATCGTGCAATTTCTTCAGCAACTAGTGGTACTAGTGAAGGCTCATTGCGCTTGCCGCGATGTGGGTGAGGTGCTAAATACGGAGCGTCTGTTTCAATCATTAACCACTCTAATGGAATTTCCGTTGCCACTTCTTTTGGTTTTTTTGCATTCTTAAATGTAACAGGTCCTCCAAGTGAAATCATGAAATTCATGTCAATACATGTTTTAGCAGTCTCAACGCTGCCACCAAAGCAATGCATGACACCTCCCGTTTTCTCAGCCTGCTCTTCTTGCAGAATTCGCATAACATCTTCAGTTGCATCTCTGTTATGTATGACTAGAGGTAGATTGACACGTTGCGCCAATTGAATTTGTTTACGAAAAACCTGTTGCTGTATTTCTTTAGGAGACTTGTCCCAATGATAATCCAATCCTGTTTCACCTATTGCAACGACCTTAGGGTGAGAAGCTAGTTCTTCAATCCACTGTAAATCTTCATCTGTACAGTCAATTGCATCTACCGGATGCCAGCCCACGACTGCATATATAAACTCATACTCTTCAGCTAGTTCAATCGCTCGTTTAATCGTTTTTTGATCAAATCCAATAACGACCATCCGGTTGACACCAGCTTCTAATGCACGGTCAATAACATCTTGTAAATCTTCATTGTATTGTTCTGCGTTTAAGTGAACATGTGTATCAATAAACATTTCAGACTCTCCTTCACATGGTATCAATTATAAAATTCATCACGATTTCAGAAATCTCAGATTCATGACATTATGATGACAAAGGCATGTTTTTTAAATGACACCAAAGACTTTCGACCCTTTTTATGGGTATTGAAATATTTATTTCCAGTAAAAATAACCTATTAATACCCAAAACGTTCTTTTAAGATAGCACGTTTGTGTTTTGAAACACAAATAAAAGCCCCTCGAGGAATTCCAAGAGGGGCTGAAAAACACTTTATTTATTTTACTTGTGCACCATTTTCTAAGGTTGGATCAACTGTAGCTAAAGTTAAGAGACCGTCCTTTTCTCCTGCTAAAATCATACCTTGAGACATTTCCCCTCGAAGTTTAACAGGTTTTAAATTAGCAACAACGATTACTTTTTGACCTACTAATTCTTCTGGTGAGTAATGTTTGGCAATTCCTGATACGACTTGACGTTGTTCGTACCCTAAATCTACTTGTAGTTTTAATAATTTATCCGCTTTTGGAATGGCTTCACACGCTAAAACCGTCGCCACTCTTAAATCCACTTTTAAGAAATCATCAATTGTAATTTCAGGAATATCCGGTACTTCTTCAACTTCTGGAATCTCGGTTTCTGCAGAAACCGGACCTCTCATTTGTTCTTGAATATAGGAAACTTCCGGCTCTACTTCTAAACGAGGGAAGATTGGCACACCTTTTTCAACAACTTTTGTTCCAACTGCAATAGTTGACGAATCCAAAAGAGAGTCCCATGATAATGAATCGGCAGATAAACCAAGTTGTTCTGCGATTTGTTTAGGTGCATTTGTTAAAAATGGCTGCAGCAAAACGGCTGTTTGACGAAGGCTCTCCGCTAGATGCCACATAACTGAACCTAGTTTCGCTTTGTCATCTTCCGACTTCGCAAGAACCCACGGCTGAGTCTCGTCAATGTATTTGTTTGATCGAGAAATAAGCGACCACACGTCACTTAATACCATACTAAATTGCATTCTATCCATATTAACTTCGTATTTTTCGATGACATCTTTTGCTTGTTGTTGTAAGGCAGCGTCAAATTCTGTTGGTTCATTCCCTTCCACCGGAATGACACCATCAAAGTATTTATTCATCATGGAAACTGTCCGATTTAACAGATTTCCTAAATCATTTGCTAAATCAAAATTCGTACGCTCCACAAAAGCTTCAGGTGAGAAGACGCCATCTGCCCCAAAAGGTAATTCACGCAGCAAGAAATAACGAGTCGCATCTAATCCGTAACGTTCTACTAACATTTCAGGTTGAACAACATTCCCTTTTGACTTAGACATTTTACCGTCTTTCATCATAATGAATCCGTGAGCGAATATTTTTTTAGGTAATGGTAAATTTAGAGCCATTAAGAAAATAGGCCAATAAATCGTGTGGAATCGAACAATGTCTTTCCCTACAACATGAACATCAGCTGGCCAAAATTTATTGAATAAAGAATCGTCATCAGATCGGTATCCTAATGAAGTGATATAATTTGACAGTGCGTCAACCCATACATAAATGACATGTTTGTCATCGCCTGGAACTTTTACTCCCCAATCGAATGAAGTTCGTGAAACCGATAAATCCTCTAATCCCGGTTTCAAGAAGTTATTGATCATTTCATTCTTTCTAGACTCAGGTTCGATGAATTCTAGATTATCTTCATAATATTGAATCAAACGATCTGCGTATTTTTTCATATTAAAGAAGTAAGACTCTTCTTTAACTTTGTGCACAGCGCGTCCACAATCCGGACAATTCCCATTTTCCAATTGGCTTTCAGTAAAGAAGGTTTCATCAGGTGTACAATACCAACCTTCATATTCCCCTTTGTAAATATCTCCATTATCTAAAAATGTTTGGAAAATCTTCTTCACGCCTTCTTTATGGCGCGTTTCCGTTGTACGGATAAAGTCGTCATGAGAAATATCCATCAAGTCCCATACTTTTTTCGCAGCTTCGGCAATACCATCCACATACTCTTGAGGAGCTAAGCCCGCTTCTTGTGCTTTTTCTTGAATTTTTTGGCCGTGCTCATCCATTCCTGTTAAAAATCGAACATCATATCCTCTTAGGCGTTTATAACGAGCCATTGCATCAGAGGCAACGGTTGTATAAGCTGTACCGATATGAAATTTTCCACTTGGATAGTAAATAGGGGTAGTTATATAAAAAGATTTGTTATTTTCATTGCTCACGATTGTTCGTCCCTTCAGACTTTAAAATATAGTATCTCTATTCTATAGGAGTGCTGGTTTGGTTTCAATATTAGAAGTTTTGCGAAATTTGTCGAAAAATAATTATCGTAAAATTAGGCCCATTTCCTATCATTTTTTGTAAACTTTTTGTGTCAAAATAAATATTCTATCATAAATGTACTAATATTTTTACTTATTATCACAAAAATACCAAAAAGTAGTTTGAAGTCAAAACATTAATTATTGACGTATATGGTAGTTGTTGGTATGATAAGTAACAGACAAGAGAGAAATGTCGAAATTTGACGAATCACATTTATAGGAAAAGGGAGTGCTTATATGAAATCAACAGGAATCGTTCGTAAAGTTGATGAACTAGGTCGCGTAGTTATTCCAATAGAACTTCGCCGTACACTAGGAATCGCAGAAAAAGATGCATTAGAAATTTATGTAGATGACGACAAAATCATCTTGAAAAAATACCTACCTAACATGACTTGTGTTGTTACTGGTGAAGTATCAGATGACAACTTAAAATTAGTGGGCGGTAAATTAATTTTAAGCCAAGAAGGCGCAGAAATGTTAGTTAAAGAAATTCAATCTAATATTACGAAATAACAATATTAAATCCGGGATGACTTTGTCATTCCGGATTTTTTTCATCTTGTATATGATATTCCTGGTAAACATCTCGTTTTGATAATTGGCGCTCAATCGATACAGCTTTAATGGCTTCTTTTGAAGATAATTGTTTTGTATTAATTAAATGCTCCACATGTTCTGCAATCGTCAATGAAGACCACCAATTTTCTACGACTTCTTGATCTTCATCAGAAGCTCCATCAAATACTAGGACAAACTCGCCTCTAATTTCTTCATTTTCCGCCCACTGCACTGCTTCTTCTAAAGTGCCTCTTAAAAATTCTTCGAATTTCTTCGTGATTTCACGAGCTAACACTACTTTACGCGATGATCCAAGGATACTTTCTGCATCTCGTAGCGTTTCTTTTAGTCGGTGAGGTGCTTCATAAAACAACATCGTCTCTTGCTTATACTTTATGTTCTCTAATGCTGCTTTCCTGTCTTTTTTTTGTCTTGGTAAAAAACCTAAGAAAGAGAAAGACAGTGTAGACAAACCAGAAGAAATTAACGCACTCAGAGCTGCATTTGCTCCAGGGACCGGTACGACAGTAATCTCTTCTTCTAATGCTTTCGCTACAATATCCGCTCCCGGATCAGAAATACATGGCAATCCTGCATCACTGACTAAAGCAACCGATTTTCCATTTCTTAATAAATCCAATAACTTATCTCCACCATATTCTAGATTGTGCTCATGATAACTTATTAATGGCGTGTCTATTTCAAAGTAGTTACATAATCTTTTCGTGTTTCGGGTGTCTTCTGCTGCAATGATGTCTGCTTCTTTCATCATACGTATAGCTCTTACAGTCATATCCTCTAAGTTTCCAATAGGAGTTGCTACTAAGTACAACGTGCCTGATGTTTGCGTTTGAGAAAAACTTTTTTGTGATTTCATTGGTCCTCACCTTTCGTTTTACTCTCCATATACTTGATCTTATCTATTTTCTTTAATTGCTTAAAAGCATATTCTGCTTTTAAAGCTTGTTGTTTCGTTTCAAAATTCTCTTGAAAAATACATGTAACGGGTAAGTGTGCTCTCGTATACTTTGCACCCTTCCCCTTATTGTGGACGTCTACACGGCGAGCTAAATCGTTTGTATACCCCGCATAGTAACTCCCATCTCCACACTCCAATACATAGAATGTATGTTGATTATTCTTTTCCATATAACATCATCCGAACTTCTTCTGTGTATTCTCCCGCTTCACCGTAAACGTACAAAGGAGGAAGAATTTTTAAATCAGGCTTGCCATCTTTTATTCCTTCTATTAATAGGGTATTGGCTTCCTTCCCCACTTTCGGATAAACAAATCGAATCCTTTTAGGTTCTAATCGGTGTGCTCTCATAGAAGTAACAATGTCGAGCAATCTACCAGGTCGATGGACAAACGCGGCCTTGCCACCTTGTTTCAATAAACGACTAGCAGAGTGAACCGCTTCATCTAATGATAAATGAATTTCGTGACGAGCAATAGCGTGATGCTCTTTTATATTTTGATCGCTTGCTTCATTTGAGGGAAAATAGGGGGGATTACAGGTGACGACATCATACTTTTCAATCCCTAATTGTTCGGGAATGTTTTTTACGTCCCCTTCTATAATGTGAATTTGCTCTTGCAACTCATTATAAGCAACACTTCGTATAGCCATGTCAGCTAACCGTTCCTGAAGTTCTACCCCAATGATCGGTGCCTTTGTTCGTGCACTTAAGAAAAGAGGAATGGCACCGTTTCCACTACATAAGTCCACAATCTTCCCTTTTTTACTTGGCACGTATGTAAACTTGGCTAATAAAACCGCATCTAAAGAAAACGAAAACACGGAGGGGCTTTGTATAATTCTTAATTGCTCAGCCAGTAAGTAATCCATTCGTTCATCATCTCTTAATTGTATATCCATACTCTTAACCCTCCAACAAAACAAAAGACCGACATCCACGAAATTAGTGGAATCAGCCTTTCATTACCCGTTTTGTTTATTTAAAAAAGATAGGCAAAACAAACAGTCTTCGCCTTTTCTCGAACTTCCAAAGTGTACATGGCACACATGAAAACCTTCCTGATATAATCGTGCCAAGTTATCATACCCTTCGCCAATATCCATAGGACTCACCCGTTTAACTTCTTCTTCAGATTGCTTACGCAATTCCTCTTCTGCTAAATGGATGGCATCAAGATGTGTACGAAGATTGTGGTTTTCTTGTTCTAATGACTGGTGTTCTTCCATCATTAAAGCAACAAATTCTTTTAAGGCATGAAATTGACTTTGCAAGGATTCAAGTTGCTTCTCAAATTCCATGACCGTATCTAAGAAATTACGTTCTTTCAAGAAATCACCTCATTATTCGGTCAGTTGCACTGGTTTTTCAGCATGTTGCATAATTTCTTCAATCGAATACTCAAGGATTCTTTGTTCATCGAACAATTCTACCTTCAAAATTCTTTCAAGCAAGTTTAAGCCAACAACTTTACCCGCTCCATCTGGAGTAGAAATCCGAGCACCCATATCAGGCATCAGTTCTTTCGCCTGTTCATAATCGTCGTTTTCGTATTTTAAACAGCACATCAAACGACCACATAACCCAGAAATTTTTGAAGGATTAAGTGATAAGTTCTGATCTTTCGCCATTTTAATGGATACAGGCTCAAAATCACCTAAAAACGTGGAACAACAAAGCATTCGGCCACAAGGACCAATACCACCCAACATCTTAGCTTCATCCCGCACACCAATTTGACGAAGTTCAATTCGCGTTCTAAATACAGAAGCCAAATCTTTCACTAAATCACGGAAGTCAACTCGACCTTCAGCTGTGAAATAAAAGATGATTTTATTACGGTCAAATGTATATTCAACATCCACTAACTTCATTTCAAGTGAATGCTCAACAATTTTCTCTGTTCCTAAATCAAATGCACGTTGAGATTCGGATTGATTTTCTTCAACTTGAATACGATCGCGCTCATCAGCGGGACGTACAACTTGCTTAAGTGGCAATACAACATCGTGTTCATCTACTTGTTTAATAGCAACAACGACCTTACCATACTCCACACCTCTAGCAGTTTCTACTATGACATATTGATCTTTTTCTAAAGCAAAATCAATTGGATCGAAATAATATATTTTACCCGCTTTCTTAAAGCGGACACCTACCACATTATACAAAAGAAAACCCCTCCTGCAGATTCAGCATTAGCTGTTCCATTAACAACGTCCGGTTCATATTGCGATGCAATTGTTGCTTCGCTTTTAAAATCGCTTGTATTTTATCGGACAACTGCTCATATGTAACATGAAGAACGCGTTGTTGATAGAAATGCATGATATCCGGATAAGTACACACTGCGTCAGGATTTGCTTTGACGGCCACTAAATCGCGATATGCGAATAGTAACAAGTCTAGCCCCAGCTCTGTTTCCTCTTTTTCTTTAAACGTTGGAAGCCAATCTTCTTGGACACAAAGCATCGCTTCATGAACATTAGTTTCAGCAACTTCTACTAATTTTAACACTGTTTTTCGAGCCTGTGCAAACTGCTCATCTTTTGCTAACACCAAAGCCTCTTCAATATCATTCGTAACCATTGAAACGGTTGCAGCCATCGAGGCTGTTAAACCTTGTTGAATCAACGATTTCACTCGTTCATCTCTAGGGATTGAAGGAAACGAAATTTGTTGAACCCTAGATCGAATGGTTGGTAAGATTGCATATGGTTTTTCCGTAAGTAAGATGGCATGAACTTGTCCTTCTGGTTCTTCTAGAAATTTTAATAACGTATTCGCAGAAGAAGGATTTAAGCGATCCGCTCTTTGTATCACATATATTTTACGGCCTGCCTCGAGACTCGTTTTATTCATTTCCATAATAACTTGTAAAATTTGATCTTTTTTAATATCTTGGCCATCAGGCTCAACAACCATAAAGTTTGGATGATTTCCTGATTCAAACCTTCTACATCCTCGGCACGTTTCACATGGAACATTTTGAAGAGGATTTTCACATAATAATAATTTTACAAAAGCCCGCATTACTGCTTGCTTCCCGGTGCCTTTACCACCTTCAAAAAGATAGGCATGAGCAATCCGTTGTTTTTGGTAGATCATTTGAAGTTGTTTCATTACAACCGGTTGAAGCTTTAAAACTTCTGAAATAGACTGTATCACGTTTTGCTCACACCTTTGTTGCTGAATTTTTTTAAAAAACCCGTGTCCCGGACATCCGGAAGACACGGGATTTTACGTGTAAAGATTGATTAACAATCCTTTAATTTCACCTATTTTGTCTAATAAATCAATTGATTCTTTTTCTTGCACTAAAATTTCTTGTGCAAGCTCAACCAACTTTTCATCAATGGTTTCTATGATTTTCAATCGTCTACCTTCACCAAAGCGGTTCCATGTATGTGATTGTTTCAAACCCATCCCGTAATCTACCGCTTCCGATAAAAAACGTTTAACCAACATTTTAAATTTGGCCATTTCACGCAGATTTCGTGACCTCGCTAAACGGTCACCTGCAGTCGAAATATCACCTAATAATCTAGTTAACTGTTCGGTCTGCATTCTATTTTCTTGTTTTGCTACTAATTGTCCAAACCGATTCGCAGGTTGCAATGGTTGTGATGAATCTTTGCGAAGCTTATCTACACCTACACGAACGTCTTGGTTAATTTTCATGTGAAATCAACCTCCGTGTCTTAAAAATGATGGAATTGTTCAATCGGAAGTACAAACACTGTAGCTCCGCCTACTTCTACTTCAACTGGGTAAGGGATATACGAATCAGCATTTCCTCCCATTGGAGAAACTGGCGCAACCATCTGTTCTCGAGATCGACAATTATCACGAATCAAGTCGAGTGCTTTTCCAACTAGTTCATCATCTGTACCGATTAAGAATGTCGTGTTTCCAGATCGTAAAAAACCACCTGTACTTGCTAATTTTGTTGCACGAAAATCACCTTTTGTTAAAGCACTTGATAATCGATTACTATCTTGATCTTGAACAACCGCTACTATTAACTTCATAAGCTCATCCCCTTTTTTCGGAAATACTTCCTACTATTATAACATGAATGGAAGCATCAATTCATGCGTGACTCAAGAGTTTTTTTCAGAACATTCAGCACATAATTTGTTACTTCTTCTTGTGACTGTGATGCATCGATCACATGAATACGATTCGGATACCTTTTCACGACTTCTTGATACCCCGTACGAACTGCCTGATGAAACGCTAAACTCTCGACATCTAGCCGATTTAATTCCCTACTATCGTTCTTCGCAATCCTATTAAGACCAATTTCTGGTTCAACGTCAAAATATAACGTGAGGTCTGGCATTAGTTTACCGATAGCAAATTCATTAATCGATAACACTTCATCTATTCCTAGTCCACGTGCGTATCCTTGATAAGCTAGAGACGCATCGACAAAACGATCACATAAAACAATCTTCCCTTGTGCCAAAGCTGGCTCAATTTTTTCTACTAAATGCTGTCTTCTAGCAGCAGCATACAGCAAGGCTTCCGTTCGACCATCCATTTCAGTAAACTCATTATCTAAAATGATTTCACGAATTCGTTCTGAAATTCGAATGCCCCCTGGCTCCCTCGTTGAAATAAGGTCATATCCTTCAGATTGAAGCTGCTCAAACACATCTTGCATAACCGTCGTTTTCCCAGCCCCTTCAGGTCCTTCAATGGTAATAAAAAATCCAGTAGTATTCATTTAATTTCCTCCTTCAAAACAAGCAACTGTTTCCGGCTTAAATCATGCTCCCCTTGTATCGTTGCCCCACTCGCTAAATAATCAGCAAGCATTTCTAATTTATTCGTCGTAATTTTTTCACCGCGAATGAAAAGCGGAATCCCTGGTGGATAAGGAATTACCATACCAGCAGAAATTCTACCCACCGCTTTCGAATAAAGAATCCATTCAGAACCATGCTCGTCCATTTCTTTGTATGACGTTGCAAGTCGAGAAATAGCTTCTAAATCATGTGTATAATCAATTTGAATTTTGCTTTTCGGTTGCTTCATCAACTGTTCAACGGCTAACTTAATGCGCACCCGAATATCGGCAAATGGAAATGTATGTTTTCTTTTTACTAGAGGTAAGATGAAAAGCACTTGCGTCATATCAGCTAATTCACCATAGACTCCCTGTTCTTCTAACTTCTTTTGTAATTCAAATCCCGAATACCCATTCACTCTCAGTAGCAACTTCAGTGGATCCTCAACCTCAACGATGCTTAAATTCTTAATTAAGTTTAATCCACTTACAAATTGATTTCTCGTGCGAATAAAAGAATTGGCATCTTCTTGCGAGAAAGTCTCTATATAATCTCTAGCATCATCTAGTGAAGCTAATAATAAATAAGAAGGACTGCTCGTTTGGAGCATTCTCAAATATGTATTTACTTTTTTGGATGACACGCGCTTTGATTGAATATGTAAATAGGATCCCATCGTCAATGCTGGTAACGTTTTATGAGCCGACTGAACGACCACATCGGCTCCTAGATCAAGCGAAGAGGCAGGGAATGTTTCATTGGCACTAAAATGAGCTCCATGCGCTTCATCGACAAGCACTGGCATATTCGATGCGTGAGCAAGTTCAATGCTTTTCTTCATTAATGGATTAATAACGCCATAATAAGTCGGATGCGTTAAAATCAATGCTTTTGCGCCAGGATACATGTCCAGTGCATTTTTTAACGTATCCTCACTAATATGAGTCGCTGTTTCGGTCTTTCCATCCCACTCAGGTGTTAAAAACACCGGATTTGCACCCACTAATTGCAGTGCATGAAATATCGACTTATGGGCATTACGCTGAACCAATACGAAATCGCCTTCTGTACAGGTTGCATAAACCATGGCCAAATTCCCAACAGTCGATCCATTCACCAAAAAGAAGCTTTGATCTGCTCCATACGCATTCGCCAGCATAACTTGAGCTTCCTCAATCACGTCTTCCGGATGATGATAATCATCCAGTCCACTTAACTCCGTATAATCAAACCTCATCACATCACGAAATGCACGTGGTAATTCGGTTAATAATCCATGCTTATGTCCAGGAACATGAAAAGAGACCGGTTTATTCTCATAAAATTGAACCATCCGTTCCACTATTGGTCGTTTCCCCATTATTAACGTCTCCGTTCTTCCCATATGGTAACAATTATACAGTATTGATCAGTTAGGCTGATAATTATATCTTGAACTAATGAACAATGTGGCTGATTTTCATTGCGGGGGACGCTTTCCGGGGGCACGAGGAAAACAGGATGTTGGTTTCAAAGACGTTGCCACACAATGTGGCGTTCTTAGTCTTTGTTCCTTCAAGAACCGCGCCAGGGTCTTCAGCTCGTGCTGTTTCCCCTCGGAGTCGCCCCCTTCATTTCAATCAACACACCGCATAGATAATAAAACATGCCAAAAATTGTGCTGCTTACAACATTTCAAGTGCGTTTATCAGTAGAAAACATCGCACGAACAGAAAACGTGTCAGTTGGTTAGACAACTGACACCATTCTTGCGCGTTAAATTGTTTGGAATTCGTGAATTTTAGAATGGGATGCTCGAATCCTTGAATAGGCCCTGTCAATTCTAGAATAGCACCGGCCAAATGGAGAATACAATCCTTGAATACCACCCGCGAAATGAAGAATGTCTTTTTCTTACCACTCTATACTTAAAAAACTCCAACCTGTCATCCAGAAGAACAGACTGCACGAACAGAAAACGTGTCAGTTGGTGAGCCAACTGACACCATTCTTGCGCGTGAAATTGTTTGGATTTCGTGAATTTTAGAATAGGATGTCCGAATCC
Source organism: Paenisporosarcina quisquiliarum (assembly GCF_043641925.1). GTDB lineage: Bacteria > Bacillota > Bacilli > Bacillales_A > Planococcaceae > Paenisporosarcina > Paenisporosarcina quisquiliarum_A. The sequence goes on along the minus strand of NZ_JBHZRU010000024.1, from coordinate 436 downwards.
TTGAATAGGCCATTCGAAATCTAGAATAACACCGGCCAAATGGAGAATACCCTCATCCAATCCTTGAATACGACCCGCGAAATGGAGAATGTCTTTTTTCTGACCACTTTATACTTAAAAAAATACAACCTGTACTGCCATTCATCCAGTAAATCAGACCGCACGTACAGAAAACGTGTCAATTGGTGCGCCAACTGACATCATTCTTGCGCGTTCAATTGTTTGGATTTCGTGAATTTTAGAATGGGATGCCCGAATCCTTGAATAGCCCATGCGAATGCTAGAATATCACCGTCCAAATGGAGAACACCATCAGCCAATCCTTGAATACCACCCGCGAAATGGAGAATGCAAGACTCCCCCTACCACGCTAAACCTAAAAAAGAACACAAAAAAACCAGTACCTCTCGGTACTGATTTCTTAGTGCCTAGCGAC
>NZ_JBHZRU010000023.1:0-61059 GCF_043641925.1 Paenisporosarcina quisquiliarum | reverse complement strand
AAGATATGGATGATGTCGTGCTTTTTTCATGCGCTAAATTGTGTGCTTACCCCAACATTTATTATAGAACCCAAAAATAGCACTCCTTTTGGAGTGCTATTTTCTACTTCTTTGTTAATAAATATATAAAATAAGGTGCACCAATGAGAGCTACCATCACTCCAGCTGGAAGACCGTTCGGTTCTACGATATTCCGACCAATTGTATCCGCAATAAGTAACAGCCAGCCTCCAATTAGTAAACTCAATGGAAGAAACAACTGGTGCCTTGGACCAACAAGAGTACGTGCAATATGTGGTGCCATTAATCCAATAAACGAAATCCCACCAGTCACTGAAACAGCTGATGCAGCAAGAGCCACGGCCGCTAACGTTAGGACAATTCGTTCTTTTTGTACGGACAGACCGACTCCTATGGCTACCGGTTCCCCCAAACCAAGAATGTTTAAGCGATTCGCTTTTATTAACGCAAATGGTATGAGGACAATTAACCAAGGAAGTATGGCCAAGACAAACGGCCAATCCGTTCCCCAAATATCTCCCGCAAGCCATCGAGCGATGAAATCAACTTTGATGCGGTCAGCTGATGAAATCATGACAATCATTGCGCCTGATAATGCCATCGACATTCCGACGCCCACTAATACTAGTTTCACTGGCTGCATGCCCGTTGTTCGGCTATAGGAAAACACATAAATAATAACAGCTGTAAGCAAAGCACCAAGAAATGCAACAAAAGGAAGGGCGTAAATAAATGTACCTGCTTCTGCTGGGAAATAAAGAAAGAATATCGCAACCGCTACACCCGCTCCAGAATTTATTCCGATAATTCCAGGATCCGCTAACTCATTACGTGTAATTCCTTGCAGCAAAGCACCTGAAAGAGCCAAAGCCATTCCGGCTAATAAAGTTATGACGATACGCGGCAAACGCACTGAAAAAAGGACAAACTCCTCTTTAAACTCCCCTTGTCCGAGCAAGGTTGGAATAATGCGGTCGTATGAAACGGATGCGTATCCGAGCCCCATACCGATTACGGCAGTTGCAATAATTAATAATGTGAAAGTGATAAACAAAAGTCTCTGCTTTCGAATGATAGAGGTTTCAATCATGTAAAACTTCGCCCTCCTTTTCGCACAATGTACAAGAAGAATGGCAAGCCCATTATGGCTACGACTGCGGCTACAGGTGTTTCATACGGTGCATTAATCGTACGAGCGACTGTATCCGCAAGAAGCATAAACGCAGCTCCGACTATCGCTGACATTGGAAGCACAAATCGATAATCTGTTCCGACAACCGACCTTACAATATGCGGGACCATTAAGCCGAAAAACGCAAGATTTCCTACGAGGGCTACAGAAGCACCTGTTAAAATAATGACCAGGACAAACAAAATTGATTTAATCAATCGAACGCGTTGTCCTAAACCTACCGCCATTTCTTCACTTAACGAAAGAATGGTTAATTGTCGAGAGCACATGAGAGAAATCGCCACCCCAATTAACACAATCGGGGCAATTAATAATACTTGGTTCCACGTTGTCCCAATCATTCCTCCAGCGGTCCACATAGATACTTGCTGAGAAATTTTAAAATAAATACCTATGCCTTCAGCAATAGCATATAGAAAAGCAGATATCGTTGCTCCTGCTAAAATAATTCGAAGTGATGTGAACCCTTCTGGGTGAAATGAGCTAAAACCGAAAACAAGGATTGCTCCTACAGCTGCTCCTATAAAACACGTCAGCATAACACCAAAGTAATTAACAGATGGCCAAAATGCCACCGTAATCGCTAGTGCTGCATTCGCCCCAGCTGTAAGACCTAACAAACCTGGATCGGCAAGGGGGTTTCGCGTCATACCCTGAATAATAGCGCCAGAAACGGCAAGAGCCGCGCCTACAAGGGCAGCGGCTACTTCTCGCGGAAAACGAATTTCCCGCAACATAATGGCTTGGTCATTCGGTGCAGTGGTGAATATGGCAGATAGGACATCGCGAACATTCGTATCGGCCGCTCCGAAAACTAAAGCCATGCCGAACAGCACAATCATCAGAATCACGCTCACACCAAGTTTAATTGAATATGGAATGCGTTGAATCCGATAATTTAACATGAATTAGTTCCCCAAGAATGACTCTTTAAAGAAGTCTAATTGGTAATCAAGAGTCAATGGATCATTGAAATAAAATTCCATCGCATCCACTGTAAACATTTGATTGTTTTTCACTGCAGGGATGTTTTTAAAGGTTTCCGTTTCTTCAAATGAGTTGTCAGCATCTTTATGCTTACTGAAAATCAAATAATCTCCTGTGAACTCAGGTAATACTTCTGCTGATAATGCATAATAACCGTCAGCTAGAGCCATTTCTTTCACTTTTTCAGGCATTTTCAGACCCATTTCTTGGTACAAGATTTCTGTCCCACGGCCCCAGTTGTCGCCGAATACATATAATTGCTTATCGAAGCTTTCAATTACCGTAACCGTTGAATCTTCACCGATTTCGGCTTTAATGTCGTCCCCTATTTCTTGCGTACGTGTTTTGAATTCATCAACCCACGTTTGAGCTTCTTCTTCTTTATTCAACAATTTACCGATCTCAATATGTTGTGTTAAATAATCAACTTTACCGTAAGTAAACGTAACCGTTGGCGCAATTTCCTTTAACTTCTCTACATTTTTGATGTTAGATAGTCCGACGATTAAATCTGGATCTAATTCTATGATTTTTTCTAGATTTTCATCCGTTACTTCTTCTACACCTTCAAGCTTTTCTTCAAAGCGTGGATTCATTTTTGACCATGAATCAACTCCTACTAGAGGAACATTAAGTGCCATGACGTTACCAGCAAATGAAGATAGAACTAATACGCGTTGTGGATTTGCTGGAACTTCTACTGGTCCGTTTTCCGATTCATAGGTAATCGTTGTTGGCTCTGAATTCTTTTCTTCTTTATTTGCAGATGCTCCTTCTTCTTTAGAACCTCCACATGCTGCTAAAACGAACATTGTTAGTAATGCTATGAATACGAATGAGTACTTTTTCATTTTATGTCATTCTCCTCTAACTAAATTATAGGTAATACAAATGGGTTTTCCTGTACGTGGATCTTCGCCAATTTCAGCGTCGATTTGAAACAACTCGCGCAACACGGGTTTCGTGATAATTTCTTCACTTGGTCCGGACTTAACAATTTTTCCGAACTTCATGCCGATAATATAATCTGCAAAACGGGCTGCGTGGTTTAGATCGTGTAAGACCATCACAATCGTGCGTTTTTCTGTAGCATTTAAGCGTTGCAGCAGTTCTAATATTTCAAGTTGGTGTGCCATGTCGAGGTAGGTTGTTGGTTCATCTAAGAAAATCATATCTGTTTCTTGTGCCAGAGCCATGGCAATCCAGACGCGTTGACGCTGTCCACCTGATAGTGAATCGACTGGATGGGACTTGAAGAATTTCGTACCTGTCACGTCAAGTGCCCAATCTATCATCTCTAAATCTCGTTTAGTCAATTGACCAAAGCGATTTTGATGAGGAAACCGTCCATATGAAACCAGTTCTCCAACTGTTAAGGCCCCTGCGCTTTCAGGTGTTTGTGGCAGAACCGCAATTTTTTGAGCTAATCGTTTCGTTGGTTCTTTGACAATGCTTTCCCCGTCGAGAACTATTGATCCACTTTGATGTGGAATTATACGTGTTAAAGCCTTTAACAAAGTAGATTTACCACATCCATTAGAGCCAATAATCACTGTTATTTGTTCATCTGGAATGGAAATCGAAAGCTCATCGACAATCATTCGATCACCATATCGAATTTGTAAATCCTTCGCCTGTAGCCGAACCATTTGCTACCTCCTTCCCACCATCTTGTATGTATTTTAACTGATAACGATTATCAATTTCATTTACAACGTAACTATAATGGGGTAAGCTAGAACTGTCAAGAGGATTGAATATAAAAAATAATTGTCAGAATTTAATGCAAGTTGAGGAAGGATTGAAGAAGGAATGAAACAATCAGAACTTTATGATGTAACGATTATTGGTGGAGGTCCAGCTGGACTATATGCCAGTTTTTATAGTGGGTTGCGTGGTTTAAAAACAAAGATTATTGAATTCCAACCTCAACTTGGTGGCAAAATTCATGTTTACCCCGAGAAAATGATTTGGGACGTTGGCGGACATCCCCCACTTCCTGGCGCAATGTTAATCGATAAACTAGTTGAACAAGGTTTAACCTTCCAACCAACCGTCGTATTAAACACAAAAGTGGAAGCCATTCACCAAGGCGATGATCGAATTTTTGAACTCGTCACTGATTCGAATGAACATCATTTCTCTAAAACTATCATTGTGGCCATTGGTAGTGGCATTTTAACTCCACAGAAACTTCAAATTGAAGGCGCTGACCGATTTGAGGTGAGCAACTTAAACTACACAATTAAATCGTTAATGCACTTTAAAGATAAAACGGTTGTTATTTCAGGTGGCGGGAATTCAGCCATTGACTGGGCTAATGAACTCGCTCCGATTGCAAAGCAAATTATTGTTGTCTATCGAAAAGGAGACTTTACCGGTCATGAAGCACAAATATCCAAACTTTTTGAAAGCAATGCCATCTGTCTGTTCCACAACTCAATCTCAAAACTGATTGCATCAAGTGACAATTCTAGAATTGAAACGGTTGAAATCACACATGCGACTACCGGTGAAAAACAATACTTAGCTGTAGATGAAATCGTCATTAATCATGGATATGAACGGGATATTGCCTTACTTGAAAACAGCCCCGTTCAAATACAATTAGCGAATGGATCGTTTATTGAAGGAAGCACGAACAGTGAAGCTTCTGTTCCAGGGATCTTTGCAGCGGGCGATATATTAAAGCACGAAGCAAAACTAAATCTCATTGCAGGGACTTTCCAAGATGCTGCGAATGCTGTGAATAAAGCGAAGCAATATATCGAACCAGAGGCTGCCAGTGTAGCAATGGTTTCGTCTCATAACGATGTCTTTAAAACGCGCAATAAAGAACTGGTGAAAGAGTTATTAAAAGAAAATGTTCATGCTTAAGCTACTTATTTTGAACCATAAGAAAAAGGGGCTATCTTAAAAGTCATTTAGTGACTTAGAGATGGTCTCTTTTCAGTCATGGCATGATTTTCACTTCAACGCACTTTCATGTTTCGAAGATAGCGGAGCAATGCAAATCCCTCTTCAAACACTAGTGTTATATTGAGCTACATGGATGGCATGCGCAGCAGGTTAGCAATAAGACACTGAATGTTTATTGTCGCTTTTGAAAGATATAGTGACGGATACGAAGCATGATATGTAATAAGTAGGTAACATAAAAATAGCTGCTCTAAGATGAGCAACTAAAATGAAGAATCGAATTTTTAATTTTTAAAAATTAGTTATGTACTTGAAGTTTGTTTCCATTCGGGTCATAAAAGCAAAAAAATTGATGTCCTCCATCTTCTTGAATGGATTCTACTATTACATCTTGACTTAATAAATATTCGTAGAGTTCATTAATATTTGGAGTTGTGAAACCAACAGAAAATTCTGCTTGACCATCTTTGAGAAAGTGGCCTCGTGAATTCATGTCGGCTTCTACTAATACTAACAACGGACCGGTTTCAAGCTCAAAAACAGCTAATCCATCTCTAGTAAATCGTAATTTGAACTTAAGACATTCTGAATACCATGACACGGATTCATTAAGATCGACAACCGGAATTCTAAAATAGTGGATACCATTGATTAGAGAATTACTCATATTGTTCCTCCTTAAAAAAAATAAACTACTTATAATTTCTCTAATCTTATATAAATATCCTTTTTTTATTGAATATTTTTAGAACACAGTTTGGTCCTACTACGACATAACTTTTTTTATTATTTATAAAGGTTTTTCTAACGAGTTGTAGAATTATGTAAAAGAAAATTAATAGAAAGGGTGAAATGTTAATGAATTCAATTGCTTCTCCAATCGCATGTAAGGTAAATAATGTTTTTATCCATGTTAGTAACTTAGAAAGATCTGCAGAATGGTACAGTACACTACTTGGATTATCCTTTAATAAGGATAATGTTTCATCTCCCGTTTATAATATTCCTATTACAGCTGAGACTGGACTTACTTTAGACGACCACACTTTCGATCCAAGCTTTACCTTTAATCCTTCAAACCATGTATTATTTAATTTTTTCGTCGAAGATATTGATGAAGCATACAGATTTATAAAAAACAAAGAAATAACAGTTGTTAGAGAAATTGAGCGTATTGGTGATTTTGCCTATTTTAACTTTCTCGATTTAGATGGAAACGTATTAATGATCTGTAATTGTTAAATGGCTTGAACAATGGTTTGAATTATCCACCAGTGCTCTTTTTTTATTGCACAATTTTACTATTCGATGCTTTAGTTAAAAAGACAGAAAAAAACGAGCTTGGACATGCTACTCCAAGCTCGTTTTCCTATACAAATCAATCATTAATTTTAATTAACCTATTAAACAAACAAACTTAAAAGCAAAATAAAGCCTAATCCAGCAACTGATATAATTGTTTCTAGTAATGTCCATGTAGCAAACGTTTCTTTAAGGGTTAAACCAAAGAACTCTTTGAACATCCAGAAACCTGCGTCATTTACATGGGAAGCTATTAAACTACCAGCTCCAGTTGCAAGAACTACTAAAGCTAAATTTACATCCGTAGTGCCTAACAAAGGGATGACTAAACCGGCAGTCGTTAGAGCTGCAACGGTTGCTGATCCTAAAGCGATTCGCAAAATAGCAGCGATTATCCATGCTAATAAAATCGGTGATAAAGTTGTATCACTAAACAATTCAGCAACGTATCCTCCAACACCACCATCGATTAACACTTGTTTGAAGGCACCGCCACCACCGATAATTAATAACATCATCCCAATACTAGCAATTGCACTAGAACAAGAATTCATTACTTCTTTCATTGGAATATTTCGTGCTAATCCCATTGTGTAGATTGCTAATAATAGTGACAGTAACATAGCGGTAGATGCGTTCCCTATGAAGCGAACGATTTCAAATGTCATATTATCTGGAATGTCCATTGTTTGTTGAACCATCGTAATAACGGTTGCAATCGACATTAGAATAACAGGAAACATTGCCGTGAATACACTAATACCAAATCCAGGTGTGTCTTCTAGGTTAAATGTTTTTTGTTCTCCTAAAGAGGCAATATCACCTGTTCGGTTAAATGAATCCGGAACAAGTTTTTTAGCAATCTTCGTAAATAAGGGACCTGCTAGAATTACCGTAGGGATGGCGATAATAAAGCCATATAGCAATACTTCCCCAATATTTGCCCCATATTCACCGGAAATAACGGTCGGTCCCGGGTGAGGTGGTAGGAAACCATGGGTCACCGATAAGGCTGCAGCCATTGGAATTCCTAAATAGAGAATAGATACTTTTAATTGTTTTGAAATGGAGAAGATAATTGGAATTAATAATACTAAACCAACTTCAAAGAATAATGCCACACCGATAATGAATGAGGCAACGACAACTGCCCATTGGATGTTTTTCGGTCCAAATTTATCGATTAAGGTCATTGCAATACGTTGAGCCCCACCCGCATCTGCAATTAATTTACCTAGCATCGCACCAAGTCCAAAGATTAATGCTAAATGTCCAAGCGTTCCGCCTAAACCCGCTTCAATTGATGTAACAATACTGCCTAAAGGCATTCCTAATCCTAAAGCAACTCCAAAAGATACAATGATTAATGAAACAAATGTATTTAGTTTTAAGCCCATAATCAGAACGAGTAAAGATACAATTCCGATGGCAACAATAAATAACGGCATTTTTATTTCCCCCAATTTTAGTTTGTGTTTTTAGATAATCCTCTTTGATACTTTGCAATGCTTGCATACTCTTTTTCTAAAACTCTTGATACATTAATGAAAATTGGTAGTAATTCTCGGTATTCTTGTACATCTTCTTCGATTGGTGTGTGTTTATGTGTACTGCCAATCATGTCAGATACAACATCAAATGATTCGATTTCTCCTATTGCGTATAATCCTAAAATACAAGCCCCTAAACATGAGCTTTCATAGCTTTCAGGGACAATCACTTCCAAATCAAATATGTCAGCCATCATTTGACGCCATACATCTGACCTTGCAAACCCTCCAGTTGCTTGAATTCGAACTACCGGTTCATCCATTACTTCCAGCAAGGCTAAAAATACGGTGTATAAATTGTAAATAACACCTTCAAGAGCTGCTCGAATCATATGTTCTTTTTTATGGGACATTGTTAAACCGAAAAACGAACCGCGTACATCCGGATTCCATAATGGTGCTCTTTCACCCGCTAAGTATGGATGAAACAGAAGTCCATCCGCTCCAGGTCTTACGCGTTCAGCAATCTTGATTAACACTTCATACGGATCAATACCTAATCGTTTTGCGGTTTCTACTTCTGAAGACGCAAACTCATCACGAATCCATCGAAGGACCATTCCTCCATTATTAACTGGCCCACCAATAACCCAATGCTTTTCCGTTAAGGCATAGCAGAAAATTCGTCCCTTTTCATCCGTTTGGGGACGATCAATAACTGTGCGAATAGCTCCACTCGTACCAATCGTTACAGCTACTTCTCCTTTTCCAATGGCATTTACACCAATATTAGAAAGCACGCCGTCACTAGCACCAATCACAAAAGTTGTTTCTGAACTGATTCCAAGCTGCTTGGCAAATTCTGCGTGACAGTTTGTGAAAGTCTCTGTTGTAGGTACTAACTTCGATAATTGCTCGCTAGTAACACCTGCAATCGATAAAGCTTCTTTGTCCCAATCTAATTTTTTCAGATTCATCATCCCCATAGCTGAAGCTAAGGAATGATCAACAACGTATTGGTCAAATAACTTTTTAAAGACATATTCTTTAATACCTATATACTTTTTCGCTTTACTGGCGATTTCCGGTTTTTCATTCACAATCCAAGCCAATTTACTTAAAGGGGACATCGGATGAATCGGTGTTCCTGTCCGTTTGTATACTTCGTGTCCATTCATTTCTTCTTTAATTTTCCGCGTCCAAGCTTCACTTCGATTATCCGCCCAAGTAATACATTGTGTAAGTGGCTGATCATGCTCGTCCATCGCAATTACACTATGCATGGCACTACTAAAGGAAATGAACTGTAAATCTTCAGAAGATATGTTGGATTTCGCTATAACTTTTGAAATTACATGTAGAACTGCTTGGAAAATTTCATCTGGATCTTGCTCAGCTGTCGATATATCCGGTGTGTGCAATGGATATCCCTTGTTTTCTTGTTGAATGATTTCACCTTGTTGTGTAAATAAAACCGCTTTCGTGCTAGTTGTACCAATATCTACACCTAACATATAGTTCGTCATTGATTTTGCTCTCCTTTTGTCGTGAGCATTTGTTGAGACATCCAAAGATCATCTACGGTACCTTGTACGTCATCAAAATTCTGATGCATAGCTTGAATCATGATATCTCGATCCTTCTTTTGTATCGCTTCAATATACAGGTCGTGATTCTTCAAGATGCGAGAAAAATCTTCTATCTTTTCCTCTAGTCTCATCCGCATGGACAACAGAATTAAACTCTCCATAACAGGTTTTGCATTATTCCAAATCAAGTAAATGTAAGTATGATTAATCGAGCGAATGACCGTCTCATGGAATAAAACATCTTGGTATGAAAACTCATCCGCATCTTTATATTTAATCGCTACTTCCATCATTTCACGGATTTTACTCAGTTCTTGCACTAACTCCGTTGTATCTATCTTTAATATACGTTCATATACAAACGTCTCGATTAATAGACGCACATCATATAATTCTTTAATATCTTGTTCATTTAATCCGATAACGACAGCACCCATTCGCTCTAAACGAATCATGTTTTCGGATGCTAATGTTTTTAAGGCTTCCCTAATGGGTGATCGACTCACTTCAAATTCCTGAGCTAATTTATTTTCTGATAAAACGGTACCCGCTGGTATCATGCCTGAAATAATTCGAATACGTAATTCAGATGCTAAACGCACTCCCGTGGAAGCGTTTCCAATCCACTTTAAAGGAAATAAGAATTCTTCACGTTTTTCCATACTCTCAGTCCTTTATTCATATTAGGTATACTTGTATACAAGTATAATAGTAGAGAAACTCAAAAATGTAAACGCTTTTATCTTGGGTAGTTTTATTGTAATTGGATATTTATGTTAAAATGTAAATAAGTTAGTGAAGGAATGTACTTAAACTTACGGAGCAGGTTAGTAAATAAAAATTTAATTCAAAAGGATTGAACTAATGATTTTTATTATTGATAAAAACCCCAAAAATGAAACGTTTGAGGCGTTAATGGATTTAGCATTCGAAACTTGCACTGAATTTCATCTAGTTTTAAGAAGAGATATGGGGAATATTCGAGCATTAGATCCTATCTTAGATAAGTTTAAAGGTTCGCTCAAAGAAATGAAGCTTGAATCAAAATGGGCAAGTACAATCTTGGAAGACGATAATAAAGCAGAAGTTTACTATTACCATGCAGATGAAAATGCCAAAAAAGTTGTAAAAGAATTGTCAAACTCATTGTATGAATGGTGTTTGTCAGGACCTAATGTATTACCTGAAGATTTATCATTTTTTAAAGATGACAGTGTTTGGTTAGTTAATTGTGCACATGAAAGAGAGAGCTATATAAATACGGATGATGAAGATGAAATTCAGAGGTTAAAGAATATTAAAGGATTAAAGATTAGTGAATATCCTCGGTAATTATGTAAAAAACCTTTTCTTTCTTCGACTATTCTGTGCCTCAAAGCTCTGTTATTTAATTATTAAGAGATAGGTAGTTGAATTAGGACTTACAACTAAATAAGTAGTAAGGAGTGTATGTAATAATGTGGCGTTTCTTAATGGGTATTACATTATTTATTCTCCTCATTTCAGGGTGTCGATCAAATAACATTGATGAAGATGTAAATGATGAACAGAATGACAATAAAAGTATTATAGAAGTGGTAAGCAAACATGGTCACATTCAAAATCTCGACGCTTTAAATACATTTGTAGAAAATGTTAAGAATCAACTTAAATCTGAAATCAATTATGTTCGTTATGGAATAGAGGGTCAACGTGGAGTAATGACACTAACATTTAACAGTGAAAATATTAATGTTTTTCATGAAGTGGATGGGAATTTTATAGAAGAATATAAGTGTAAGGATGTAATAGTAGAAACAAACGATGATGTTAAAAAATATATACTTATTCAATGTTCAGGTGATTTCGAAGGGGATTTTGAGTTATTAGAAGTTTCGACTAAGCAGTTCAATTAACGAAGTAATTAGTTCATAAACAGGAACTTTTCAAAAAAAAAGTGAGTTGAGATTGGCTCTCCGAACAATCATATTGGTAAAAATGATATCTTTTAAAAATAAACCCTCTTATTTTGATAAAACTTAATTCAAAATAAGAGGGTTATATATTTTAATTATTGAGGATTCTTTATAAATTTCTATCTACTAAAGAAAAATAATGATCCCTTTTTTTATTTAGCAACGCCTTCAAATTCTTCAATAACTTTGTTGAATTTGGTTTGAGTTTCTGAGACTGTTATTTGTAAATCCTCTGTAATTTTACTAACCTTTTCTACTTCCATGGTAATATTCTCTACATTGGTATTCACATTTTTGATGGCATCATCAACATTACCAGCCAATTTTCGGACTTCATCAGCTACAACTTTAAAACCTCGTCCTTCTTTTCCAACTCGGGCTGCTTCGATCGCTGCATTTAATGCCAACACATTTGTTTGAGTTGAGATATTGCGTATGGTTTTAGTTATTTCAATTATTAAATCAGTTTGTTTTTTTAGTGATTCAACTGCTTGAATTTTTTCTTTAGAATTTTGAACAACTAGACTTACTAATTCTATTGGCATATCCTTTAATTGACCGATGATTTTTGCCGTGTTATTTTCTCGTTCTGTAATATTGGTTGCTATTTTAAGAACAGCATCAACTATTCCATCTTCATTTAAAATTGGAATATAAGTGGCTTCTAACCAAAGTGAATTGCCCGTCTTATCGACCCTTTGAATCTTCTCTTGAAACTTATTCCCTTTTTCAAGATTCTCCCACAATTCTTCATACTTTCTACTGCTACTGAATTCAGCAGTACAAAATTGTTTATGCTGCATATTCTTCATTTCATCAACTGTATATCCCATATTCACTGCGAAATTTTCATTTACCCAGATAACTTCTCTATTTATATTAAATTCTATCATGGCTAAATTTGATTCGAGTGCTGCTAAAACAGATGTTTGATCTAAAATTTGAGTGCTCCTAATACTACTTGAAATAATACTCATAACCATAAACTCCCTTTGTTAAAAATGTTAGTAACTATATTGTAACAGTTACTTTGACCTATTTTAAAATTATTCAGAAAAATATATTAGTACATTAAGGCTAATTATTAAATGATAGGAATTTTCTTTTAAATGTGTAAAATTTGGTGTAAATAAATAGAAAAAGACCTTTTAAAATTAAGTAAACATAATCAAATCTTCCCTATGAACCCGTTTACAACAGATATTATCCAATAGTCTAGGCTGATAATCCAATTACAGTATGCTTTAATTTCGAATTGTTTAATAAATATTCAGCCTAAAAAAATACGCCCAGAAAAATCTGAGCGTTTTTATTTAACATATATATTACCAATATATATTTAAAGTATATGCGAATTAGATTGTCCATAAGGATTAATTTCAACGCCTATAATTCAATTTTGAATTTTTGTGAATCGCTTAATTTATTTTCATCCTTATCATATACATCACTAGTTGTAATCTCAATCCATTTAAGGTCTTTAGAAGATTCTAAAATAAAGCCTAGGTTGCCCTTTTTAGTTGTGTTACCGTCTATTTCACCGTTTAAATCTTCAAGATAAATATCTTTTTCCCAATCAATTTTCTCACCTGTGTTAGTTTCGATCATTGCTATTGGAGCAAAATTCACTTTTTCTTCGGACATATTTTCTGTTTCAATAAATACTTTTACAAAATTAAATTCCTCTTCATGTGTCAAAACATGAAAGTAATCAACAAGGCTGTAATCCGGCCTCAAGTGAATAACCTTCATATCTTTCACACGAAGTTCAATCGGACCAACAGGGTAAGTCTCATTCACAAGATTAATCGCCTTTAAAGTAGCTTCCCCTTTTTCATCTGAAACTTCTTGGCCAACTTCCAGTAATGAACGATCATCTGTCACTTGTGGATTTGAAGAGTAATCATTTAAATAATCGTCTTCTTTCTGTTTTTCGCTTTCAGAAACAGAACTGCTTTGTACGTTACTAGAACAACCATATAATAAAAGGGATACAAGTGTAATAAGGATAAATATATTTTTCAAGTAAAACCCTCCGTTTTTTAAATTTAGCAATAAAGAAAAAAGGACTGACTCCATATCTAAATGTCAGCCCCCATACTTTCTTTCTCTGGTTTATTATTTATCGTTAATAATAGTTTTATTTTTCTTTTTACCTTTTTCTAAGATATCAAAAACGTTTTTTGCAATGTCGATATTGTCAATTTGACCCGCAAAACGTTGTGCAGATGGTCCAAAGGCATAAACAGGAACATCTTCACCCGTATGGCCGCCAGTAGTCCAACCAGTGCTAGAACGGGTGTCGAAAATCTTTTCAATTGCATTATCAATATCGATACCTTTTTTAGAAGTCGAAGCATCTTTTATAGATTTAATTTCCTCTGTAGTTAAATCAAGTTCAATATATTTTTTTAACGTTTCTTCAACATCAGCACCATTCACAATTTCTTCTGCCATGAAATCAGGTGTTTTTTTTGCTGCTTTAATTGGAGCACCATCCCAGTTATATATACCATTTGCACCAATAGAATAACCGCCTGTAGAGTGGTCAGCAGTTGCGATGACTAGTGTATGCTTGTCCTTTTTTGCAAAATCAATTGCTGCTTTAAATGCTTTTTCAAAGTCTTCCATTTCACTCATCGCAGAAACGATGTCATTGTCATGACCCGCCCAATCAATTTGGCTTCCTTCTATCATTAAAAAGAAACCATTTTCATCTTTTTTTAAACGATCAATTGCAGAGTTAGTCATTTCTTCTAATGATGGAATGTCCTCTGTACGGTCAATCATCTTTGGCATTCCGCGTTTCGCGAATAACCCAAGAACCTGTTCGTTCTCATCATTTAATAGCTCATCTTTGTTAGTTACATAACTAAAGCCGTCTTTTTGAAATTCTTCAACAAGATTTCGATCGTTACGAACAAATAAATCAGTTCCTCCACCAAGAAGAACATCCACTTTATGTTTACCATTTACCAGGTCATCATAATAATCATTTGCAATAGCATTCATATTTTTACGACTTTCATCATGTGCGCCAAATGATGCAGGTGTAGCATGTGTAATTTCAGAAGTTGCAACAAGTCCAGTTGCTTTCCCACGTTCTTTTGCAGATTCCAATACTGTTTTCACTTCGGATCCATCATTATCAACCCCGATGGCATTATTGTATGTTTTAATACCAGCAGACATTGCTGTTGCAGCGGAAGCTGAGTCAGTAATATTTTGAACAGGATCTTCTGGATAGGTCATTTGTTGACCAACAAGATATTTATCAAGCTCTGTTCGATTCGCGAATTTGGAGTCAGAGCTATCTTGTAAATAACGATAAGCAGTTGTATATGATACGCCCATTCCATCCCCAATAAGGACAATAACATTTTTTATTTCTGCATTGTTTGACTTTACTTCTTTTGCCTCAGCGGTAGAAAAAGTTCCTCCTAAACTACCAACTGCAACTGTAGTCATTACTGCCAAGGGTAAAAGTTTTTTTTTCAATTTTTTATTAATCATTATGTTTTCCTCCTCCTCTTATCTTGAATTTATTATATTTCTCTAGTATTAATATGATATTAATTGGGTGTAACGATATTGTAAGTTGAGTGATAGGAGGTAGAAAGAATCAGAGAATGGTTTTTTTATAAGTAAATGAATTCAGTGTAATTACTAAAAAGGGGGTCCCGTATTATAAAACTCTTATTTATTGTATTAATAAAACTGTAATTAATATCGTCATAGTAAAATACTAATAGAATGACCACTGGAAGAATTTACAGGAGGTTTACAATCTTGAATTATCGTTAATATAATTACTTAAAAAAGCGTCAATCCTTTATGGATCAACGCTTTGTCTATTGATTATTAGGTTGGCTACATATTTTTACTTTGTTGAAGAAGTTTAGATTCTCCAGTACGTTCCCATTCTTCTACCGTCTCGTATGCTTTTTGAGGCGAATACCCTTTACCTACAAGAACCCCCATTAGAATAAATTCTTGAAGAATGTGTGTAGCGTTTATGCCTCTTTTCACATCTTCTAATCCTTCATCGACTAGATATTCCGTATATCGTACCCATTCATCAGGAGTCCTTCCAGAAATATCGGTATTTCCATTGCCATGACTATGCTCTTCTTCCGCAGCTAGTGCTTCTGCTTTTGTTTCATGAACAGTACCAAATGGATGATTTGGAGGAGCATAAATCGAGTAAAGTCTTAGTGGTTCATTACCTGTGTTGGTCAAATTGTGCCATGTGCCAGCAGGTATTAAGATTGCAAAATCATCATAAACATTTCTCTGGAAATTTAATTGATCTCTACGTTTGCCCATTTGAACAATTCCCTGACCTTGTTCAATACGAAGAAATTGATCCACGTTAGGATGCATCTCTAAACCAATATCTTCTCCAGGGTTTAGACTCATTAACGTAACTTGAAGATGATCTCCAGTCCATAAAGCTGTTCGATACGTGTCGTTTTGTTTCGTTGCTTCATTAATATTAACAACATAAGGTTTTGGTCCATAATCTCTTAATAAAATATTCTCAACATTGTTTGAAATGTCGGTTCCTTGAGGAAAAGCTTGGTAAGGATACTGTCTGCCGCAGGTACACATGGGTACATGAACGTAATGAGGACACTGGTACATATGAGGAACATAGTACATTTTCTCAATCCCTTCACAGTTTATACAAATAACGTATGCAACTGAGGAATGGGATGTACTTCACATCCTCCACATAATCTGTCGCGATTCTTGGATAATATGGCGTTTGGAGCTTTTAATATAGCGTTCCAAACCGATAATTTGGCGCAACAATCCATTAATTTGGCGATAGCCAGTGATTTATTGGCGATAGACCAAATTCATTCTGATGCTTCTGCAGACGCAGAAGCTTCATTCGCATAGACAGGGTTTTAACACAATGCGACCAAACTACACACTAATTGTTTGGATAACTACACAGTTCTATTAAAGTGCCATCTGTTGAAACGGGATTTAAATAAATGAGTCTTCTTCCCCGAATATTTGTACGGAGCGTGTCTTCTAGAAATCGAACTCCATCTTTTCGTGCCTCCAGAATCGCTTGGTCCAAATCGTCCACTCGATAAGCGATGTGGTGTACCCCTTTTCCTCGCTGCTTTAGAAATCGAGCAATTGGGGAGTTCTTGTTAGTTGGAGCTAATAATTCAATTATTTTATCATTCGTTTTAACAACAGCAACATGTACTTCAACACCAGGTGCATCACTTGTATAGCGATCCTCTAGTACACCATTTAGTACATTCAAATAAAAGGGAAGAGCGTCGTCAATATTTCGAACAGCAATTCCTACGTGATCGAGAACATATTCCATTACGTTGCCTCCGTTCTGTATATAAATCCTAAATGTATCTTTCATCAATGTTACACGTATAGATAGATAAAATGACCGATTGGAGCTAATAACATGGATCTTATTTTATGGATTACAGTTTTATCTGGCACTTTTATCGCTATTTACGCAGCTAAAAAAAGAAAAAGCAAATAATGAACCCACTTGATGTGGCACTTATTTAAGAAAATAGACTCCTTATGAGGGAGTCTAAGTCAATCACATTAAGTCGAACACTAAATCCAAGTCTGTCATCTTCATGTGGCAGACTTTTTCATTCCATAATCTTCTTAAGAAGTTGTAAATCTTTTTCATTTGCTCTTTTCAACTTTTTACGCAGCTCTATGAAACATTATCTTTTTTTCTCGGAGCAGTATAGATTCTTCTTTAATTATAGATTTTCTTGAGAACTTACATGCTTTTCTTTTCAATCCAGTTATTATAAGTTTCTTTTATACCGTAAAGGTTATCAATATTTTGTACCGCAAAAACAATCTTTTCTAC
The DNA here is from genome assembly GCF_043641925.1 of Paenisporosarcina quisquiliarum. Lineage (GTDB taxonomy): Bacteria > Bacillota > Bacilli > Bacillales_A > Planococcaceae > Paenisporosarcina > Paenisporosarcina quisquiliarum_A. The sequence continues at coordinate 43,729 of NZ_JBHZRU010000023.1, read as the reverse complement.
ACATACCTCTAGTGACTCTGTTTCTGTATTTACGGTAACATCGTATACTTCGCTTTGTTGATGGACATAGTTTAGTTGACCCTTACCCTGTCCAAATGGTCTATCCATTCTTTGTAATTCCCTTCTATCAAGCTCCTCTTCAGAACAATAAACACCCACAAATAAGATGGGATAATCATGTAACTTCGTTAACAAATCATCCATCGTTTCATCATTAAATAGAATTTGATCTACAATTAAATTCACTCCATAATCACTGAACATCTTTATATTGTCATGGAAAAGAAATTCAGTATTGACCGGAATTAGTCTCCCGTTTTCAATACCCCGCTCTTCCATCACTTCTATTATTTTGTCATACTCATCAATACTAAAATGATGATATTTTTTTAACTTTTTAAGTAACTCTTTGGATAATGAAGATTTCCCCGAACTGGATACTCCATTAAGAATAATAATTTTCCCTTGTTTCATTTATTCTTCTCCTTGCAATAATTGGGTTATAGGTACTAACCCTTTCCAAAATCAAACTTGCCTGTGGACACTTATATAGAATTCTAAATCACTATCATTTAATATTGAACATTAAATCCAAGTCTGTCATCTTCCTGTGACGGCTTTTTTTATTCCATAATCTTCTTAAGAAGTTGTAAATCTTTTTCATTTGCTCTTTTCATCATTAAACCCATGAAAGGTTTTGCCAGTATAGAAAAACCAGTAGGTGTTCCTTGGTTAATCAGAGACATCCTAGTGGATTCAGGACCGTCATTCTCCCACTCGTAAATCGTCATCATAGGAAAAGGACCATTGGCAGTCTCCATGACAAGCTTTTTCATAGGAATGAATTCCTTAATTTCATATGTGTATGCCAGGTCCCGCCCTAAGAATTTAGCATGAAATGCAATTTGATTACCCACTTCCAGCGATTGACCAGTTTTCCATTCGGCAGAATCAATATTTTTATACCACAAAGGTGCATTATCAGGAGCAGCCGAAAAATTCACTACTTCCTCTAACGGTCTATGAATCAGTATCTTTGTTTTCACTTTAAGCACTAGTAATTCCCCTTAGATTATAGATTTTATTGGTTCGAGGTAGAAAACCATTAACTATATGCACTTAAAATTGCTAACCGCTATAGTCACCACCACATTATCTTTATCCATTTTAGGACTGATGCCACACCTCTGGATTCTTTCCTTCTACATAATTTTTTAAGATGTACATTAGAGAGCCCCATGTTGTATTAATCATAGGGTAACCACCCTCCATCGAATCCCATCCAGAATGATTAAAATTCAAAATCGTATCTCCATTATCATTTGCATTCAATTCAAAACGGATTTTTGTACCTTTCCATCTTGGCATATCATGCTGGGCAGTCCATTCAACCAACTTCCCTTGTTCAAGCTGATCAATATGCATTAGGAATACGGCTTTACGATTATAAAAACCAAATTCAGCGACGCTTCCTACTTCAGGTTCAACTTTTGCATCCGTTGTCCACCAATTCTTAATTCCTTCAGTCGTGGTAATGGCCTCATATACTTTTTCTGGAGTTGCATTAATTGTGATTTGATGTGGCATATTAATCATTTTATTTTTCCCCTTATGTCATATTTTTTAAATTCTTGATACCTGAAATGTGCTCACTATAAATCATAGAGAATGTATTTTAAGCTAAATATGATTTCAATCCTTCATGTAAGAAACTTGTCCAACCGTGACTATGATTATTCGCTTCCGCTTCACTTGGTAAGTCTTTATGAGTTATGACTAACTCAGTAGACTCATTTTTATTAATAAAGTCAACAGTCACAACTGTATTAGGAAACTCATCATCTCCATTTTCCCATTTCCAAGTAAATACCAACTTTTCATTTTTAACAATCTCTAAATATTGACCTGCAATTATATGAACTTGTCCATCTGGAGAATGCATATTGTATTTATATTTCCCATCTACTTCAACATTCATTTCCACGATTTTCGTTTTAAAGCCCGCAGGTCCCCACCATTTTTCAAGTTCTTCTGGTTTCGTCCAAGCATTAAAAACTCTTTCCGTTGGAACAGAGTACGTATTACTTAATTGAAGAGTAAAATTTTGTGCGTTATTCATTGTAATCACTTTTCATTTCCTCCTTTTTCTTCTTCAGAATTCAATAAATACTTCTCTAAACTTGATAACTGACTCTCCCAGAATGATTTCAAGGTATCAATCCAGAGCGCAGCGTCATCAATCGCGTTTGTTTGAAGATAATAATATTTATTCCTTCCCACCTTTCTAAACGAAACTAAATCGGCATTTTCTAAAATCTTCATGTGTTTTGAAATAGCTGGTAAAGACATATCAAATGGTTCTGCCAATTTCTTGGTAGTTTGCTCTCCTCTAGATAATTCTTGGAGTATTGCTCTTCTTGTTGGATCTGCTAAAACAGAAAATACTTGATTGAGTCGGCCTTCATTATAGTTAACCATGTGGTTAACTATAATTCATCTTAAATATAATTGCAATGTTAAGTTGAAAATTAGAGAATCTAACCAATTAGAAATTTTTTCAAGCATAAATAAACCTCGAACTTTGAACAAAGTTTGTTCAAAATCCGAGGTTTATCTATTTTTTTTGTTCATTTATACAATACAAAATTCAACTTCAAGCATAGCATTCGTTAGTACAGCAAGTAATTGCCTTACTTTATTAAAATATTAGTACTAGTGTAATTAGGACATTTTTTTAAGATATGCTTCCTCAAGGATTAACTTTAAATTCTCACCTCTTTTGGAAGTAAATGAAGTCCAAAACTTCTCTCCTATTTCAGCAAGTTGTTTAGGAGTGTATTCATTTTTATCAAATTCCCCCCAACAACCATCCTCTGTTAACTTGTCCCAAAACATATAATCGGCAAATCTTCGATTTTCTGGTGGTACATCCGAACCCATTGAATCCAACTTCACTAGTTCAGGGCATAACCACATTGCAGTACATACAGATAATAAGCCTGCATGTATCTCTTTAAGTCCTTCTAATCCAACTTCTTTTAGTGCTTCTTCCCATGCTAAATGACGATATGTTGTAATTACGATTAACTCTGGATATTTAAAGTTCATATGCTTTACAAAAGCTGACTCCCAATATGCTCCACCATGTCCGTTGCATAAAACAAATTTTTTAAAGCCTTGTCTATTTAGATTCACTATAATTTCTTCTAACATTGCTGTTAAAACATTTGGACTAACAGTGATTGTACCTTTATAGTTTGCGTGTTCTTCAGATGTATTAAAAGGAATAGTGGGTAATACATAGGCATTTAATAATTCGCCAAATGATTTTGCATATACTTCTGCTATCAGAGTATCTAAATGCATCGGTAGGTTAGGACCAAATTGTTCCGTTGCTCCAACAGATAATATAGCTATCTCTGTTCCACTTTCGTCAATCTCTCTGGTAGAATTTTTGTAACTAAGCATTGTAACCTCCGATTAAAAACTCATTAATATTCCATTTACTTCTTTTATTAAAATTACATCAAAACCGCGACCAATATATTTCCGCATTTAACATCTTACATGTTTACGTTTAAAACCAAGTTGCCCTCTGTCTAAGGCTTTTTGAATGTTTTCGGAAGCAAGTAGGATACTGGTTTTTTTCTTTTCTCGATTGATTTCGACTGGTCCTATTGCTTTTGCAGTTTCAACCGCTCGTTCATGGAGAGGTACATATGATATTGCAACAGTGTAGACAAAATTATTCATAGAAGATTTCGTTCGATCTGGTGAATCATGAATTGTTTTTTCCACCTGTTCCAGCATACCGGCAAGTTTGCTAGTACTGAATTCCTCATCCTTTCGATTCCCCAAAAGCCAGCAATAGCAACTCCAACCTGCCGACATTCTAAGTTCTTCACCGCTTGCGATCCATTTATCTGCAACGGCTTGTGCGAAATCAGTTTCAGCTAAAGTAACCGAAACTACATGATCGGAAAGCATATAAAAATAAGCTGCATCGATCCAACGCTCGAAATCCGACTCAGTCATACTCGTCGTATCCGCAATCATGCCGGCCAAATACATAGCGTCGTAATTTCCCGTCGCATAAAGTTGTTCAGCTATAAGCTGATTCCCTTTTATTTTTTTAGCAATCGGCTTCATTTTACCTGTAGCCGCGCCAAATAGAGGTTCTTGTGCACCGTTACTGATATAACTCTTCTTCATTCGTTCATTACTAAGTGCTTCTAATTCCTGCATAGCCATTTCGAAATCCGTCATATTGATTTTCCTCCTTTTTGATAAACTGCATTGTTATTTTTAAACTTACACTTAACTTCTGCAATCATCCATTTTAAGTTCACTAGTATTCTGCTCAAAAAGATCCAAAGCTGTCGATGATATTACTTGATAGTCTTCTTCTAACCATACATTTATATCACTCACATAATCTTTTTTGAAGATGATAGAAGACAAGCATTTTATTATTTTGTAAGAAGAATAGGGATGGGGGAAATTCGGATCGTTTTTTGCATCGTTCAGGAATTTCTTTAAGATTAAGTGATTTTTGGAATAAATAAATTCTACTAATTTTGCTCGATATTCTAATGCATCGGATTTCAATTCGGGAAAATGTGTGTAGTCATATAAATGCTGAGCTTCGTGTTTCAAGTAGGATACCTGAAAACTGTCGCCATCTAAGTTCTTATAACGCTTCAAATTACAATACAAACCATTTTCATTTGCCCACCCACCGACAGCTCTATTGTTAAACGATGCGTAACCCATCCAACCTTCCAATAAAAATTCTGACATCATATGTACAGATACTGTAATCATTTGATTTGGTATTTCAACATCAAAATTCAATGTCTCCATACGCTTCCAAATATATGCGCCTCTAAATGGTGGCGTAACTCCACCCAAGAAATAATATCCTTTTTCAGAAAAAATGGAAGCCAACTGACTTTCGGTTTCATCGATATCAAAAGATGATTCTATGTTTAAATGCATTTGTAAACTTTTATTCAGATTTAACTCAGCTACACTCATTTCTTCTGCATTTGTTAATACTGTTCGAAAATAATCATGATAAGCTGACAAGACACCTTTAATCCAGGAATCTTCCGTCAGAATATTTTCATATGCATTTTGAGAGAAAAATCTTTCGTTATATTTCTGCTGTAGTAATTCAATTTCTTTTGTTTTTGGCTGAATACAATTAAGGTATTCCATTGCTGAATTTATATCTCCTTGAAGACACAGCGAATAAAATTTATCCATTTATTTCATCCCCTTTAGCAATAGCAAATGTTTTACTCAGACTTTGACTTTCCAACAGTATTATTCCGTTTTATTGTTATCAAAACAAAAAAATCTTGTATCTTTTTACATTACCATATTCTAGATTCAATTCCTTTTACTATTAAAAATCATTTACTGAAATTCACGGGAAAAGAACTGTCAAATTAGTTCCTAAAATAAAACAGGTAGAGAAAACTGAATCGTTTTCTCCACCTGTTTATTCTCAGTTAATTTAAATTTGATAATCCACATTAGTTATCTACATCTGTTTCTTGCTCGAAATATTGTTTTCTTAACCGACTGGCTTCTTTTTGATTCAGCTCCGTTTCAAAAGCTACATCAAAGCTGCCCGTCCACGTATTCCAAACGCGTATAAAGACCAGATCTTCGGTTGTATCGTGTAAATGAAATTCGAAACATACTGCAGGTACGGTTTCTTTTACTTGAATCGATGTGATCTCGTCAATTTGTTTCTGACCATCATCCACTAAAACTTCATATCCTGAATCTAAAATCATTTGGGTCATTTGGTCGTCATCTAAGCTAGTGACATCCTTTTGTGTAGTTTCTTGTTCGATTCGATATTCAGCTAAATCATCCGTGTCTTCAATCATTTGTTGCTCGTAATCATGGATTAAAACTTCTTGATGGTACGGACTATAGAAAAGGTCGATTTGTTCATCGGTTGGATCATGGACAAATGTGCCTCTCGTTAAATGTTCCGTTCCTAGAGGCGTGAGTTGGTATAAGCCATCTGCCTTTTCGACCATTTTGTTTTGTTTTAATAAAGCCATCATATGCTCGACAAAGATGGTTTCTACCGCTAAGAGTTCACCGATTTCATTCGCTTCTTTAACATCTAATTTCTTTAGAATCTTCAAAATCATTTTCATTAAGACATCCATCTGACTTCGCACGACGGTTTTCATTTGAACATCTGCAAGTTGAATCGGAAAGACCCACGCTTCACTTCCAAGCAAACGCATATGAGGTTGTTCTGTAAACTGCTTGGCTACTTTCGCCAGTTCTTTTTCGACTTGCGGATTGACACTCATTGCTTCACTTCCTACCTTTTGCTCGCTTCTAATACTTTTAAGCCCTCGTGTTTATTCACCACGTGTAATACGTGTTCAAACATTTTTCGTTGAGGTTCTTTCAATGCTTTTTGCGTGAACATATCCACACTTCCTACAATCATGAGGAGTTCGCGTGCTCGTGATAAAGCTACATTAAGTCGTCGATAATCCTTTAAGAAGCCAATATTGGCATCTGGCTGCAGATGGTTTCGTACAAAGCTGAGGATGATGACGTCCATCTCCATCCCTTGGAATTTATCAACCGTACCAGTTCGTGTATGAAGATGCGGAAGGTCGAGCTCTTGGCTCAGCATTCGGTCCACTTTCTTCACTTGTTCCCCATAGAAACTAATCACGCCGACTTTTTTCTTCACAAGTTGACCTAGATCACCTTTTTGTTTGGCAGAGGCAGTAGCTTCATTCAAATCAAGCAATAACGCTCGGATTTGTGCGAGTTCAGCGGCATTATAAAAACTTCGATTATGTTGTTCCCGCTCCTCTAAATAACCTTTCGCGTTCGGCATATCATACCAAAGGATATGTTGACCACGTTTGAACTGCTTGCCGTCAAGCAAGTGGTCCCGGTCTTTATTCGAATCGGTCAACCCACACTCCAGCCCGTAATTTTTCTCTAAGTAAAACGGGTTGATGGTTTCCATTATGTGCTCGTGCATTCGGTACTGAATACGTAACGTCGCTTTGCTATCGTCAGGTAAGTCTTTAAACAAACGTTCAAAAATAGATTCTTTCAAAATCGCTTTCAAATCGGCTTTTTCTGTTGGATCTGTCATTTCTTCAAGCACTTCATCCATCGTGTCTTGTCCAACGAGTGGCGGTAATTGATGATGGTCACCAACCAATATGATTTTCTTCCCTTTTAGCATCGGCAGTAACAGTTCTGGTGGCGTCGCTTTGGATACTTCATCTATAATGACCACGTCAAAATCGGGATATTGATTCACGAAATCTTTACTTGCCGAAATGGAACAAGTAACGCCAATGACGTTGGCGTATTGAATATACAATTTCTTGATTTCATCTAAATCGTAAGCCGTCGATTCACCAAGCATTTCTTGCCATTCCAAACGAATGTCGTTCGATACGCTCAAGAACGTCTCTTTTCGTTTTAGTTCACTTAAATGGACAGACTTCTGTTCATAGTCCGATTTCACTTTGCTTAGTAACGCATCAATGTCGATTAACACGATTTCTTCTAAATCAGCCACTTCTTGAGCAAAAGACTTTTGCTTTTGTTGTTCATCAGACATTTTTTGTTGTAATTCATCAATCGTCGTTTTGAACTGAGTCATTTCATGCTGACGTTTTAGCACAACGGCTTGTTGCGCTACAGAAGCTTTTTCTAAACCTTCTACGTAACTCTCTTCTGTTCCTAGTTGTTCAAGTTCTAACTGCTTTTCTCCAAGAACTTTTTCTACTTCATGCAGTGGTGCTACATCATCATTATTTTTATTCATTTCCAATAAAGACTGTTCAACAGAGACAATCTCTTCGTCGAGTGTCGCAAGTTGTGGCTGCATTAAAGAAATCTCAGCTTCTACTTCTTGTTGACGAGTCACAAGTGCTTGTCCAACGACTTCTTTTAACTTTTCAAAAGTTGTTAAAATTTCATTCTTAATCTGCTCATTCCCTTGACCTCGTGAAACCTTGCTATTTAAATTCCCGTTACGAGAAGCTTTTAAAACCATCATATGTTCATAAATCGCCGACAATTTTTGGCGATCCGCTTGTTGCAAGGGCTCGCGGAAGGCATTCATTTGTTTCGTATAATCCCGGAACGCATCGATTACTTTTTTCACATAAGCATCTTCTAGCTTTACTCCCGTTACGTGAGGCAGCATAGATATTTTTTTTGCTAGCATTTTCATATTGTATTGGTGCGCATGCAGCTGCTGTTCGGCATACGTAATGGCTTTATTCAAAGTAGCATCTACTTCAGAATGGTTCCCTGATTGCATAGAAGCTTGATAATTTAAACGCAATCGACCCATCTGTTGAATCAGCGAGTCGATTTCCTTTGTGCGAGTCCATGCATCCTGTCCAATTAAAGCTTGCAGTTCAGGGATTTTTTTCACACTAGGAATTTGTTTAGATATAAGTTCTAAAGATGCTAGTTGACTCTGAAAACTATTAAGTTGGACTTCAGCCTTCTGACGCTCGCTTTGTTTTTTCTGAAGTGACATCTCAATTTGTAAATAGGCTAACTGTTTCCGAAGTTCACTGACTTCATCTAAAAGTCGTGAATGCAGTTTTGCGAATTCACCCGTTCCAGCATACAAGGCAACTTCATTGTTTAACCGTTCATATCTGCTTTTCGCATCTTCTAAAATGTCTTCGCTCATATTTAATTGACGTTCGAATTGGCTCTTTTTGCGATTCAACTCTTGAACGTACGTCTGACTTGTTTCCAAATCGAGCTTTAGTTTGATTAATCTTTCTTTAGCCTGTGCCTTTTCAACTTTCTTTGTTTCAAGCTCATCTATTTCAATCTTTAAATACGTGACGGTTTCTTCGGTATCTTTAATAGCAGCAAGTAAGGCATGTCCTTCTTTTTCAAACTGATTTACATGCGTTGCAATGGACGAAAGTGTCTGCTCTTTCCAGTAAAGAGCCACTTGTTCTTCCACAAAGCGCTGTCCTTCTTCTTCGATGCTTTCACTTCGACCAATACGTAAAATTCGAATGTCTTGGTCCTTCATCAATTTACCAAGTGCATTATCTACCGCTAAATTCGATTGAGACGCAACAAGCGTTTTCAATCCCATCTTCGCATGCTGATAACAAATTTCCGATATAACTGTGGTTTTCCCGGTTCCAGGAGGGCCCTGAATCACATACATATCATTTGCAGCAATCGCACCTTCGACTGCCTGTCGTTGAAACTCATTTAGATTTTGTTTGAACGATAAGTCCTCGGGTACTTTGCCTTTTCGCACAGTTGGTCGTTTTTCAAATAGTAGCTTTTCAAGATTTGGGTTAACCGCCCAACCATTTTCAAGACGTTTAAAGCCGTCCTTTAGTCGATTGATTTGTGCCATTTCCGCTACATTATCAAATGCGAGTTTTCCGTTTGCAGGCACTCTCCATTTTCCCGTTCGTGCCTTTTCTTGAAGATCCCTGCCCAGTTCCACATCGATACTTCGCTTACCCATTTGAACTTGTACTACATTCCCTAGGCTTTGGTTCGTCTCAACTAATTTAACAGCTGACTTTTTATAATATTTATCAAATCCGTTTGGTAGCTTTTGTAGTTCAAACGTTACTTTACGGAAATCAGGACTTAATCGAGCTCCTCGAATGCCTATCTCAAGTCGATCCACATCTGCATTTCGCTCTATTACATGTAAATAAGATTCCCAACTTGAAATCCGTTTCTTTACATACTCCGATCGGTCGGAAGCAATGGGTAATGATTGAATGATTCGATATAGAGTTAGTGTCATTTCAGTAGATACTAGCCCTTTACGATCAAACGCCATCTTCATGTGCAAATGTCGGTTATTTCCTAATTGCAGACGCTTCTTCGTGATGTAAAAATGAGAAACTTCAAGCCCGTTTCCAATCCATTCACATTCCATAACCGGAGTGCCTTCAATTGTTTCTGAATCTATATATAATGAGACGCGTCGCTGATTTGCCTGTCCATCTGCAAGACGTTCCATATGCACTTCCACAATGGCAGATGCATTTAACAATCTGGTCAATTCTTCTACCATTTTTGGCTTACTCTTTTTAAACCGGCTGCTCACAGCTAGATTGCACCGTGTCACATCCATACTTTTCACCACACTCACAACCAAAACACTCCTAACCCGTCCAAACCATATCTCTCTATTGTAAAGGATTGCGGTCCTCAAATCGACCACCCATTCATAAACCTTTTTGACCGTTTTAGGAAATAAAGAATAGCCACCTTCGAGCAGTTGGCGAATACGTATGTTAATAAAAGTTTAAATGCAGTAAATAGCATTTGGATATTTATGTTAAAATTAAAGTAAATTTATTGACCTATAGAAGCATTAAGTGATATGTGCTGATGAAATAAACTACAACTTTCGAGGAGGATGTTATGAACTTTTTTTACCCCTTAATTTTAATTGTAATATTATTAGTAGGATGTTCTGCAACAACGCTTGATGATGCATTTAAGAATTCTGGAAGAGAAGACGTAGAAATTTTATACCAGGATGATAACGATAAAGTTGTACTATTTTTAGAAAAAGATTTTTCAGGACAACCAATGTTATGTTTAAACATTTTTACTAAGGTAAATTCGAGATATGAATATGACGCTGGAACTGGAGAACACGCTCAAAATATAGATTTATCAAACAAATATGAAATTGTAAAAGCAACCCTGGTTGGTAATAGCTCCATTGGTGCTCTATGGAGAGGTGTTTTTAATTACCCACAAGCTAAAACTGTCAAATATTCATTAAAAGATAAAAATGGAAATGTTATTCTTACTTCTAGTGTTGAAATAACAGATAAAAATATTGTATATGAAAAAATACCTCAAGAAATTTATGAGAAGTACGAAACACTTCATTACGAAATATTAGATGCTAAAAATAATGTGATAGTAGAATGGTAATTATCACTAACTCGGCAAATTAGTTGAACAAGAAATTTAAAGAACATTAATATTGAAGAGGCACAATGAGAGAGAGAATGGAGGATAAATATTAGTGCAGAGTTATTCATATAGTATCCCTGAATCATATTCTTACTACACAAGTATTCCGATTTATAACAAGGACAACAATGTCATTTGTATCCTCATGAAAAATCGCCATCAATTTCTAACACAATTGTTTCACTCTCTTCTAGAATTAGGAATGCCCTATTGCTATAATGTTTTTTCGAACGATTATAATCCAATATATAAAATTGATTGTTTATTTACAGGAATCGGTTATTCTCTTCAGAATCGAGAAACTATGGATAAAGTTCCAATTAAGCAAAAACGAGTACAACTAATTGAAAAGATGCAATTATTTATTATCAACGGAGAAGTATACAAATTCGAAAAAGATTACACTTACTCAGGATCTTTAAAGAAAAATGATATTAAAATTGCTACCATCAAAAATATAGATAATACAAATATAAATAAAACGAAACGTATCCGTATTGAAGCAATAAATGACGATATCGCATCTCTAATTGCTGTAATGTATCAAACATTTGTATTTGAAAAATGATTTGTATTGTACAGGTTATTACTTGAACTAATAGGTGTTTCATTAAGAAGTTGAACTTATTACTCATTGAAAAATAGACGCTGGTTAGTTGAAAGTTATTGTATATAATTACACATTGCTAAAGGGGTTCTTATGAAAACTCATTATTATTTAGGTTGGTTTAACAATTCATTTCCAGAGAATCTGGTCAAGGTGTTACAGGAGGATATAACTCATAGAAAATCGCTTGTTATGATTAGCTCGAATCCGTCTATTTATGAAGATGATGGTTCTACTGAACGCTCGTGGCTTGACCAAGCTGGCATTATGTTTGATGAATATCATTTAATTAATGATCGCGTACAGAAGGAAAATGCTCAAACGATCATTCAAAACGCTTCAGTCATTTTCTTGCTAGGTGGGAATACTGTTAAACAAAATGATTTTTTGATGGACTATGAGTTATCAGATTCGATTAAAAAAAGCAACGCCGTTGTGATGGGGGCAAGCGCTGGTGCCATCAACATGTCCAAGAAATGGTTATGTTCGAAAAATTTTGGATATCAAGTAGAAATGAGTTCTATTTTCGACGGAATAGGTCTTGACAATTTTTCCGTCCTCTCTCATTTTGACCTTGAAAATAATATGGCACTGGTACAAAGTGAACTATCTCTCCTATCGGAAGAAATAAATATTTATGCATCGAACAAAGATTGTGCTGTGCGTGTAAAGGGAGACAAAATCGACTTTTTGGGCAATGTTTATTTAATTTCACACTCAAAGATTCATAAATTGGATGCGACGCTCTAGTTGTAGTGAATATGGCTTTGGTTTAATTGAATTGAATGGATTGATTTCAAAAGCAAAATGAAGGTATGTAGAAATTAAGTACCGCTAAAAAGGCTTGGAAATTTACAGCTCCAAGCCTTTTGCTTATAGTAACAGCGTTAAATGGAAAATCGTTTTCCCAAGTCATTGTTCATCGTTCTGCCTGAGTATGTTAAGGGTAATTTCAACATAACAAATTCATTTAACCTTCGATTGACTTTAGTAACATCTAATTCACCATTGGCTTCCTGTATAACTTCAGCATAATATATACAGTCATTTATTTGACCGATAATTGATCTCTCACTTGTTTTTGTGTAACGAATTCCATCGAACTGTTTCAAGTATTCATCGATAAGTGACTGTTCAATTCCGTCAGCTTTCAGATTATCTTTAATCCCCTCAATAATGAGTTCATCTAAATGTTTTATGTCTTTTTTTAATAGTGGACCCAATACAAAGTTATAGCGAGATTGATTGTTCATGATGATTATGTATTTTTTTCTCTGAATGATAAACAAATGCGCGTGCCATGAGAATAATTTGTCCTGAATATTAGGTAGTTGGTCAATATCTTTGTTTATATAATCCATCAATTTTTTTGTACATTGAATGGTCAGCATTCGTGCACTTCCTCGTTATAAAAATTCACTCTTTCTTTATTCATAGCGACAAATACATGTTAAGAATATCCGTATGACTTTTTAAAATTTATTGTTTCTCACTTCAAATTCCGCTTTTACTTGCTCAAGCAATTCTGGGTTTGCCAGCAAATCATAGCCTGTAAGTGCCATTGCCAATGCGCCTCGAGATAAAATGTGATGAGAATTGTCAGTGATGGTTAGATCGGCCATTTCCGTTGTATGGAATACGAGACCTGGTGAATCAAGTCCAATATACGGATGAATGGATGGGCAAACTTGACTGACATTTCCCATGTCTAGTGAACCATAGGAGTCTTTCGAAGGATGAATGGTTTCCACTCCGGTTGACTTTAAATTCTTGCTAAATACATTCGACATCACTTGATTGGTAATCATGTTATCGTAACTCAATTCGTAGTTATGCATGGACAGTTGAGCACCGGTCATAAGCTCAGCCCCCTCTGCAATCTTTCTTACCTTCTCTACCACTTCATTTAAATACGTACGATCTGAAGCTCTTACATAGAACTGGGCTGAAGCATATTCTGGTACGACATTGGCCGCAACGCCACCTTCTGTGATAATGCCGTGTATTCTTACATCCGAACGCACATGTTGACGCAGAGCATTTACACCATTAAACAACTGTACTACTGCATCAAGTGCGTTGCTGCCTTTTTCAGGAGACGCTGCTGCATGACTTGGACGTCCTTTAAAATCAAACTGAATGGCGTCCATTGCAAGTGAATCTCCACTTTCATAAGATTCATCAGATGGATGAAGAATCATTGCCGCATCAATGTCTTGAAATACACCTTGCTCAGCCATGGTTACTTTCGCACCGTTCGTTTCTTCAGCAGGTGTGCCAAGGACGACAACCTTCCCACCGATATCCGAGACAACTTTCGATAATAGAACTCCTGCACCAATGCCCATTGTTCCAATCATATTATGTCCGCATCCATGACCAACACCTGGTAGTGCATCGTATTCTGCTAGAAATGCAATAGCAGGACCCTTCAACCCGCTATCAAATACTGCTCGGAATGAAGTGGGACGACCTACGATGCCTTTTTCCACATGAAAATCATGGCGTTCTAAATAATTGACGAGTAGCTCCATGGATTTAAATTCCTGGTCACCAAGCTCAGGGTGATGATATAAGTGATCACTCATTGCCCATAAATCCTGCTCGATACCCCGTAACTCTCTTTTCATTTGGTCTTTCATTTCTACACGTCCTCTCTAGCAATTAATAGGTATACACCTAAAAAATCATCTCTTCTTCATGACATAAAACACATAGCTATAATCACGATTGTATTGGTTATATAGATCGATTTCCTGTTGGAGCATGTCCACAATTCCTAACGCAATATCATTACCTTCATATTTATCTTTCATTTGAAGAAGATTCTTTTCTAAAGGTTTATAGTATTCCTCTGTCCAGTCTTCTTTAGGCAGGGTAAATGATGATTGATATGAGTACTCGACATCGTTTATTTGTTTTATTTTTGCTGGAATCGTATTCATTTCCGAGTAACCTTGTTCCCAAAATCCCTTACTTTCGTTCGCAGGATTATTATGTAACCAAGAAATTTCACTACATACGAGGTAGCCATCTTGTTTCAAAAATGGATTCCAATCATTCAACCCTCTTTGAAATCCTGCGATATAGATGGAACCCTCTGCCCAAATGATATCGAATGATTCAAGAGGAAAATCCATATCAAACATGGATAGGTTTAATACATCCACTCTTTCAGAAAGACCTTTTTCAACTAGACGCGTTCTTAACACATCTAGAAAATGTTCACTGGTATCGATTGCTTTAATATGTGCATTGGGAAACATTTCGGCTAATACTAGAGTTTGCGTTCCCGCTCCACAACCTATATCAAGGATATTGATTTTTTTATCTCGCGGAATATCTACCATCGAAATAGCCGTTTTAGTAGATCGTTCACTTCCAGGGGCTAATCTTGTAAGCCCTTCAAAAGCTTCATAAAAATAGGTTTCCCTCATGTAGATCACCCTCCTTCGCTTCAATCTTCTAATCATTCTTTTAAACATTCGAAATGGAAAAATACTTAAGCGAAATTTTAATAAATACAAAGCTGATTGGAATAAAAAGAATTGTACCAATCATAGCAAATGCTATAAACCATATGAATGATTCAACATCTAATAAAGACCAGTATATTTCTTCTTTAAACATGTTGTCCAAAAATAATGCGATGAACATCGAGAAGAATGATATACAAAAACCGAGAATTAGACTGGAAAATAAATATCCTAAATTCCCTTTACGGATTTTCAAATAAAGAAGAATTCCAAATGCACCAATTGAAGGAATCACCGTCATCAGAAGAAAAAACGGGAAAGAAATGAACTCTGAAAACATTAAATTCCCAATACTAGATATCACCGATGAAATACTGAATGAATATAAAGTGCCTATTGTAATCGCTGTTAAGTATTCATATTTAGTCACACTATTTCCTCCAAGCGAGGCATTTTAGACTTTTCGATTTTGAAAGTAGTCTTCACGAGTCTGTACATAAAGTAAGTTTTGCACTTCGCGATTACCTAGTCTCGTCAGTACAAATGGCTTCGTCCAAAGATAGCGGAAACCTGTTTTTTCGACGACGCGACGAGAGTTGTTGTTAAAGTCAAAATGTCCGCACCAAATAATGTCGAGATTCATATCTACAAATCCATGATGAATAACCGCTTCAACGGCTTCAGGCATGATGCCTTTGCCCCAGTATTCTGGACTAAGCACATAACCGATTTCTCGCTGAGGCACATGTTGTCGATCTGCATCAGGTCGGCGATCGTGCAAGCCAATACCGCCAATTACGGTACCCGTCTCTTTCCATTCAATCGCATATGTATCTCCTGCAGATTGGAAGAATCCAATGACTTCAAGACTTTCTTCAATATTTTGGTGTGGTGCCCAACCTGCCATAGGTCCAACACGATCATCTTTCGCATACGCATATAAATCTTCAGCGTCTTCTTTTTGCCAAGGTCTTAAAAGAAGTCGATCCGTTTCAATGTTAGGAAGTATCCATGGAATCACTTTTCCGTATATTATCCAGTTGCTTGAATCGTTTGGTTGGAAATCATTTTTCAGTTGCTCAAACCCAAGCTTTTCGTAAAGATCTTGCGCTTTCCTATTATCTGCTTTCGTTGTTAGTATCACATGTCCATGAAAGGAGCTTAACCATTTCGTTACAAGTTGTTTGCCAATGCCATGACCAGAAAAATTTGGATTGACCATTAATTCGACCAATTCCATTGTTTCATTCATCCATTCAGGCGTTTCTTTTAATGCTTCTGCCAATTTATCGTGGTAGTACTGACCCGGTTGAGAAGCGTAACCGTAAACATAGCCAATTAATTTACCCTCTGCATAAGCTCCTATTGCCTGAAATCGAGGGTACGTTATATGACGGTTAAACTGTTCTTGAAATTCCTTTGGTTCTTTATTCCACACAGTTGTATAGAGATTCACAACTTCCTCTTGATTAATTATGTTTAAATCTATTTCTTTCCACTTTATTTCCTGCATCTTCTCATCCGACCCTTCTTCTAAGTTGTTGTGATGCTTCTCTTTATTAAATTCCACATATTTAATAAAACTCCTCTTATAAACGCTCTAATAACCCTAACTCTCGCTTCTGGGATTACAACTGGACAATTAACCCCTCTTTCCAATCAATCTGCATAATTTCGATATGCCGGCATAAATTCTAAAATACCCATGCTTTTTAATAGAAATTTTAAGGTAACACTTAATTGTAATAACGCTCCTGCTAGGTTATTCTTCCATTTATAGAAGTCACATTATTTCAGGAGGGTATATATGGATCAATTTGATAACACCCTTCAAACTTTCATAGAAAATGCGGGGTGGTTAGCACCCATACTATTTGTTTTATTGCATGTATTACGTCCGCTTTTATTCTTACCTGTCATTGTTGTTTGTATCGCAGGTGGCGTATTATTCGGGTTCTTTAAAGGCGCCATTTTGTCGTTTATCGGTCTTACGTTGATGAGCTGGGTGTCTTATTTGCTTGTGATGAAATTCCCAAGGTTTCGTGCTAGGGTGACGCGATTGAAAGATAAAATGTTTAAAGATAACTCCATTACAATTGGCCAAGTCATGATTTTACGAATTATGCCATTTGTTCATTTCCATTTGCTTTCGTTGTATTTAATCGAAATGTCAAAAACCTTTAAGCAATATATGATTTTCTCCATGGTTGGTGTGATTATGCCAGCAATCTTTTATACCGCGTTTGGTGAGGTCATTACCGAATTACCTTGGTACATTTCAATCCTATTGTTTATGATTTTAGCGACGATTTTTTGGTATGTCGGCAAACGGAATAAATTAAATATCGCCGCGGAATAAATACTCGTAACTGAATACCGGGATCATGCATATTCTGAGAAGTATGCTGTAAGAATGGTTGTTCATTGACAACCATTCTATTTTTAATTACTATATGTTTAAACGTTTAAACATTTAAGTATTTAAGTACTCAAAAATAATGGAGGTAAGTATATGAAGAAAACAGCATTAATTACAGGCGCGACTAGTGGATTAGGTTATGAGTTTGTTCAATTATTAGCAAAAGAGCAATATAACCTTATCGTAGTTGCAAGAAATGAAGAAAAGTTATTGAGTATTAAATCGGAGTTCCCTTTATTAAATGTTACAACAATCCCAATGGACTTAAGTAAACCAGGCTCAGTAAGAAAAATGGTAGAAGAAATACAAGAAAAAGGACTACAAGTAGATGTGTTAATCAATAATGCTGGCTTTGGTTTGTTAGGAAAATTTGATGAACTAAATGTGGAGAAACAACTGGAAATGATTCAACTTAACATTTCTGCACTAACTGAGTTAACTCACGCATTTCTCCCTCAAATGAAAAAAAAAAAGTTTGGACAAATAATGAATGTAGCAAGTACAGCCGCTTTTCAGCCAGGTCCAATGATGGCTGTGTATTATGCAACGAAAGCATATGTACTGTCATTCTCAGAAGCACTTGTTGAAGAGTTAGCAGGTACTGGTGTAACAGTAACTACGCTATGTCCTGGTGCGACCAAAACCAATTTTGGTTCTGTTGCAAATGTTGAAAAGACAAAAATGTTTAGCAATGCAATGGATGCCACTACTGTCGCTGCACTAGGTTATAATGGAATGAGAAATGGAAAGCGCGTAGTAATTACCGGCAATTCAAACAAAATTGGCGCTACTGCAGCCAAATTCTTACCAAGAAGTACGGCTGCGAAAATCGCCAAATATGTTGCAGGAGATAAATAAGTAGTAATTGAGAGGTGTCTTAAATGACTAAACAAGCAATAGACGTTTTTAGAGCATGTATCCCATTATTTCAAACATTTTCAGACCCTGCGAGACAAGACATCATCTTGCTTTTGGCTGAACATGAAACTTTAAGTGTGAATGAAATTGCGGACCAATCAATATTGTCTAGACCTGCTATTTCTCATCATTTGAAAATTTTAAGAGACAATCGATTAGTGCAGATTGAACAAAAAGGAACGCAACGATATTATTCTCTATCCCTTGAAACGAGTGTCGAACAGTTAAAAGAATTGATCCAATTGGTTGAAGAAGAATGTATTTTATAGTCTGTCACTTAAATGAGCTTGAATAATCAATGTAAAATGAATGTCTTTCTATGACCTATAACGCCTATCCTCTACATATAATTAATACTGAATTCATTGTAGAGGGTGACTAGGTGTTTGGCTTAATAGAGAAGGCACTTTTTTTTATGATTGCATTAAGACTCATTTCTGGAAGTATTGAAATAACCGCTGCCATGTTGATGTTAAAATATAACGACTTAGAGAAAGCCTTTTATATCAATACGATGCTCGCGTTAGTGGGACCTGTCATTTTAATCGTGACAACAGGAATAGGATTATCAGGGCTCTCAGAAAAGATTTCTTTAAAAAAAGGCATCCTTCTTTTTAGCGGGATTGTTCTGATCATCATGAGTTTGAAGTCTAAATAGAAAAGGCTGAAGAATGTTTCTTTGATGCCTTTTCTTTTTTATTTGCGAATTTAAAGGATTCATTCATTCGAAAGCGAACTATACATATACAACGATAAATGGAGGATTAATATGAACTCATCTACTTTTCAATATGTAACATACATATCATCAACTGCAGAAAAAGTGTGGGAAGCATTAACAAGCACTCAACACACGGAACTTTATTTTTTTGGAACAGCCATCAAGTCAGATTGGAAAGTGGGCTCTCGTGTTGAATATTTCCGAGGTGATTTAACGGATTCAGGAGAAATTTTAAGCTATGAACACAATAAAGAAATGACCTATACATGGGAAAGTGTTGGTGACGATACTGTGCGCGAAGTACCAACGATTGTCTCGTTTTCATTACAAGAAATCGATAACCATGTAGTTAAGCTGACATTGACTCACAAGAATTTGTTAGCCGCCGATTACGTAGAAGAAAACGATACTTTTAGAGGAGTTAATAATGGCTGGCCATTTATTTTAAATAATTTAAAGACTTACCTAGAGAGCGGAAAAACGATGGAAGTATCAATTTAGAAACATACGAGAGGAGTCACAGTTCATGAATGTGACAAAAGAGATTGAGCAACTCGAAAAAGAGATTACTGAAAAAAAGCAACGCATAAAAGAGTTACGAAAATCTGAGCCACAAAAGCTCGTCCAAAATTACGAGTTTGAAGGGAAAGAAGGAACATCCATTTCACTTCTTGATTTATTTGGTGAAAAAGATGAACTCATTGTCATTCAAAACATGGGCAAATCGTGTTCCTATTGCACCATGTGGGCAGACGGATTTAACGGCGTCTATCACTATCTCGCTCACAAAGCACCTTTCGTTCTTGCCTCTCCAGATTCGCCTGAAGTTCAAGCAACACTAGCGGAAGAAAGAGACTGGAAGTTCCCGATGATCTCCACGCAAAATAATTCCTTTAAACAAGATCTAGGCTTTGTTATAGATGGACAAGTTTACCCTGGGGTCTCTGTATTTAGAAAAACCCCTTCTGATGAAATCTACTTGGTTGCTAACGATTTCTTTGGACCTGGAGATAACTATAGTTCTCCTTGGCACTTATTTGAGTTGTTGCCATCTGGCTCAGAAGGTTTCAATCCGAATGCCGTTAGACATGTTAAATAACTAAATCAAAACCCCACTCGTCTCAAATCATAGACAAGTGGGGTTTTTGTGAAAGTGAAGGTTGGAATGCTTATATACCGCGGTCATATCCAAGCTGAATTATTTTTCGACGAGTGAGTAGCCAAGATATTCAAGCGCGAACTGAATGTTTGCCACGAATTTAATTTGTTGATCTTGGCCATCCATATTTTTTACATGTTTTCTCGCAAACGCAGGAGTAACGCCAGTAATAATGGTTTCTACTCCCATTAAACTAAGTGCTTCAATCATATTGAAGAGAACATTTGGAAAATCATCTTCCTGAACCAGAAGCTTCGATAAATCGATAATGAATGAATCAATATCATTTTCGGCAGCATTATGTAACACATCGCTAATGATTTCACTCGAACGATTTTCATCTACAATGCCTTGAATTGAAAGTATCGAAACCCCTTTCGTTATAGGAATGATCGGTACACTTAAAAAGCCCATATTATACTTCGTCTGATCCAGCTCAATCATGTGTGAAAAGATTTCAGCCATAGATTTCAAATAGTTAATATCATCTTGTGAAAAGTCTTTTTCCTCTTTATCCATCACACACAACGTTCCAAATACGTCTCCCTTTGAATCTTTTATGGTTACGCCTAAAAACCCTTTGACGTTTAACTGACTTGTTACTTCTAATTGTTTGGTTATTTCGTCCTTCATTAAGTTACCTGTATGCATTGAGTCATGTTCATTCATGATGATCAGACGACAGTAAGTGCCACCGTACTCCACAGAATATCCTTCTGGAATAATCATTTCTTCTTTATTAAACGAACTGAGCACAGTCATTGCTGTTTCCCCTCGTCTCGTTACATAAACAGAGTTTACATTAAGGTGCTTACTAATCACTGAAAACATTTTTGAAGAAATGGACTTCAATGAAGAGTGCTCCGGAATCGTATTCTTATAATTTGATGGCATTAAGTCCCCCCCTAAAATAACGCTTTTCCTTAATAATTCAGTAAAGTCTGATTTTTATTATATCAGTTTTATAGGTATTTTTATAACAAAACACAAATTCTTACTATTTCTTTCAATGATTCTGTTTTCCGTTACCTATCAAGAAAAATCCTTTTAAAAATAAATTTTATTTATTAGTTGCATTTTGCAATTATTTAGCATATAACTATATCAAGAGGTGAAAAAACATCGGAACTACCTTCTATTCCAATTTTCTTTATGACTCTAAATTAATCTTTTCTTATCGACTCCACCAAGTTTTTTTAACTCTAATGACTCATTACTTAATGCCACGGAATAAGTATTTTTACTTGCAAATTACAAATTTTAAAAAATGAGAGGAATGATTTTTATGTTTAGTTTTTACGAAATGCAACATGTGATGGAAGCAAGAAAAATGGAATTAAATCAGCAAATGGAGAAAGTGTCATATGCACGTCAAGCAGGTATGAACAAAGATCAAATGAGTTTGTTAGAATTGATGAAAAAAGTGTTTAACGTTCGTACTAAATCTCGTCAGGCTGAATGTTGCGCTTAATCGCACAAAGATTCTTAAATTAACACCAAAATCGGCATCCAATTAGCATTACAATTGGATGCCGATTTTTCATTTTTATATTAAGTTTTCCTCTATTATTTTACGAATAAGTAATTTTATTGATTAATTTTTCGGCTGCTGCACTGGTTTAATAATGACTTCTGAAATAATTAGTCATCATCCTCAATTTGAGCATGATATATTTTGGAGAATAAACACCATATTCCGCATATGGCTAGTCCTACTATAGAAATCCATAAGGCGGTTCGGAATCCCAATTCATCGGCGATAAAACCGCCTAGTGGTGCACCAATTACAATCATACTACGATTGAATGATCTCATAGTAGCATTCATTCGACCTTGCATCCTTGCTGGAGTTATGGACTGTCGGAAACCCATTTCGAGTGGACTTTCTACCCCCATTCCAAAACCGTAAAGAAATTGACCGATAATGACCATAACTAGTGAAGTAGTCTGCATATTTCCGTCTATAGCTGGTGGTGCTAGGACCATAAAGATTACTGCTGGACCATACAAGATTCGTGAAAAGGTTATAACACGTCCGATACCAAAACGCCTACCCGCTTGTATTGATAGAGAGGTACCAATCACTGCGCCAATACCTGCTGCAGATAAGACAAATCCTAAATTAGACGGCTTGAATCCAAGTTCAATTATTGCGAACGTTACGAAAACGGTAATTAACATGCTATGGAAGAGAAACCAAACATGTGTATTTATTGCCAACGGACGAAGGTATTCGTGTCGATAAACCCATTGAAAACCTTCTTTTATTTGCACGCCCAATTTATCCTTCGAAACAATAACTGTGTTTTGATATTTTATTAACGACAACATAATGCCTGAGAAAATATAGGTCCCTGCATTCAGTAGGAGAGCGAACGGCGCACCAATCCCTGCGACTATTCCTCCTGCAAGTGCTGGCGCACTAGTTTCTGCGACGGCTGAACTTTGCCCTAATCGTGCATTTGCCTCCGTTAACATGGCGCGAGGTACTATTAGTGGCACAAGAGACTGTGATGCAACATCATGAAATAGTGACATAATTCCAAATAAAATCATGATGACAATTAGCCATCCGATACTAATCATATCGAACATTGCTAATAGACAAATTAAGATAAGTAAAATTCCTCTAGTAAGATCAGAGACTACTAATATGTATTTTCGGTTTGTCCGATCAACAATAACGCCGGCGACCAGCCCTAAAAGCATGTATGGTAACCACCTAGATGCAGAAATCCATCCAACATCAATTGTACTTCCACTTAGGTTAACTATTACTAAAATTTGTAGTGCAAGCGTAGTGATATATGCGCCAAAGTCAGAGATTGTTGAGACAATCCAAAAACGAGAAAAATCTTTATGCTTGAAAAGTTTCATCCATTCATGCCCCCTAAGCACAAAAATTTCACCCTATACGTTCTTTAACTTAGCTGCACCGTTACCGTTCTTTCTAGAAGTAAGAAGTGTCTATTTAGCTTTTGAATTTGATTCAAGCACCTAGAAGTTAAAGAACTATTTTAAAGGACATTCATTGTTTTAAAATCATTGCTTTCATTGGGTTATAGATTTCCAAATAAACATTTTGTAAATTGGAACAGTTAACAGCAATGACACGTATGTCGCTATTATAATCTCCTCCTAATTATTCAAATGCGATTTGAAACTCCACTTTTCACTACTAATTCGACACTCTTTCAACAAACACCTACTTATTAAAACTAATCTCTTTAGTTCAATAATAGAAAGGCTTAAATCTTTTAGATTAGCGAATAATTATTTTTGATGATGGCTAAATAGTTCTCGTAAGCTAAGATGGGAATGTATGGATGTTTTAACGTTTTAAACAAAATATTTTACCTTTTTGATAGGTTTTCTACTTTATATACGTATTAATAGGCAAGGTACCCAAAAATGATCAGGGAGAGGTTGAAGTGAAGATAACAAATGAAAACGTTGTACAACAAATAATCATTAAAAATGAAAAGACTATTCCTTATCTTATAAATAATTATGAAGGACTGCTAAATAGTATTATTCGACGATATTTGAATGGCAATCAACAAGATATTGAAGAATGTTTCGCAGATGTCTTAACGTCGATTTGGTTTCATATTGATTCATTTGATTCCACAAAAAATGAGTTCAAGCAATGGATTGCTGCAATCGCAAAATATCGAGCGATTGACTATATGCGCAAAACTGAAAAAACAAAGCAATTTGGAAGTAATTTTGGGTTTGATGAACATGTTTATACTCAGACAACAGTCGAGCCAAGTGGAGTTGATTTATCTACCATATTAAATACATTGAACGCTACGGAACGAGCGATATTTGAAAAGTATTACTTGGAGGGTGTTCCATCCAACGAAATTGCCAAGGAATACAAAGTAAAGCAGTCTTGGGTTCACAATAAGCTTTCCCGAGGTAGGAAAAAGTTGAAAACTATTTTAGTGAAGGGTGAGGTGTGAAGGATGTCCATTTTTAAAGATTTAAATGATGTAAAACTAAACGTAAGTGAGTTTGAAGAAATGCCACTCTCAGCAATGGAACGAAATCGCATTCAAAAAAAAGTGTTTAAAAAAATAGCATCAAAGAAGTCGATGAAGCAAAAGAAACATTCTTTTTTAATAGCTGCAGCTTCGTTAATTATCATTTCAAGTTTTACATTTAGTGCTACATTTCCAGCCTTAGCAACAAAGGTACCAATTATTAATAACATATTTGCATTATTCGGTAATGATGAAAATTATGTATTTGAGGAATATGA
Organism: Paenisporosarcina quisquiliarum; assembly: GCF_043641925.1. Lineage (GTDB taxonomy): Bacteria > Bacillota > Bacilli > Bacillales_A > Planococcaceae > Paenisporosarcina > Paenisporosarcina quisquiliarum_A. The sequence goes on along the minus strand of NZ_JBHZRU010000023.1, from coordinate 19,143 downwards.
TAATTATTCGACCGATATAGGGGTAACACGAGAAAGTAATGGCGTTAGTATTACGGCAACTAATGCCGTATATGATGGAGAAAATATTACAATTGCTTATACGATTACGAGTGAAAAAGATTTAGGAGAGAGACCTGTTTTAAAAGGAAAACTAATGGTAGAAGAATTCGGAGATCGTTATAAGGATACTGGATATTTTGAAAATTATATAGTAGAAAAAATCAATGACCATGAATACGCTGTTATCTATATCTATCAATTAATCAAAGGGTCTAAACCAGACGCCCTTCACCTTACATGGAAGGGAGATTCTGTCCTAAATTTGAATAATGCTTATCAAGAAACGTTAGGAAGTTGGTCTTTCCAATTTTCATTAGACATGTTAGATACTAAAACAAAAAAATATGTACCGAGTGAGGTCTTCTCTGAGGATAAAGGGATTGAAGTAGGCGTAACAAAATTAACGCAAACTCCCGTTTCCTCAACCATATATCTGTCGGAACTAGTGGATGAGCGGTTAGTTTCACAAGAAGAGGAAGAATTGCGAACTGTTTCAATCGATTACTTAATATCCGATAATTTAGGTAAAGAATACAAGTATGTTCATTACCGAGATACTGGTCATAGTACAGATTTTGATGTGAATCATAGGAGCTATCCAAGAATTACAACGAATGTAGTTGATGATGCAGCGACAACTCTTACCATAACACCAATCGTGCATGTGTATAGAGTGGCTAATCCTAATTCAAAAGGCGAGAGTCCTCTAGTGCCAGTTATGGAACCTTACGCTATTGAATCCATTCAAGTACCAATAAATAAGAATTAGGTTAAAGACACTATTCCCTTTAAGGTTCACCTAGCTTTTTGCTAGGTGGACCTTTTTTCTGTTTGAGCTTTATATTCACACCTATTTCAAATAAAACAATCCACCATTCACAATCTCCACTTTAATTTTTGCTTTGTATTGTTCGTTCATTGCTTTTTTCTCCATCTCGTAACATTCCGGTTTTTCTTCTACTCCTTCATAGAAATACTCCAAAACCTTTCGATCCTTTTGCCATCTCTTATTCGCTTCTTCTGCCCATGAATGATCATCGTTTTGAATATATTTATCAATGGCAGCGTCTAAACGTTCAAGGCCACGCACGGGTTTAATAAAATAATCCAATGTAAAAGCGCCATCAGACATAATCGTATCCAGCTTCAAATTAATGAGTGATTCTTGAAACTGATCCACTATTCGTCCTGTCATTAAATTAATGCCGAGTGAAAAGAGCATTTCTCTCGTCTGATCACTGTAATAAGAGACGAGATAATTCACGCCTAACCACGGCGTTAAAATAGTTTTTGTCACATGAGTGTGCGTTACTCTCTCAAACATCTGAACAAATGCACCTAGCTCATTTGTTACTTGGAAAATTTGATTGAGTCTCGGGGAACCAAAGTGAATGACTTCCCCTTTGACGTCTTCCGTTAATTTATTTTGATCGGTTATAAACGTTAGTTGAGTAGGATTTGGTTCTGCCCCTGTACTTTCTTGATATCTCCAATAAAACGGGCGATTCATAATTCGTTTATCCATATCCACGGTTAACTGCACAGTCATATAATGCGGATGTTTATTTAAAATGGGACAATCATTTTCTTTAAAAAAGTCATGTAAATAGCTATGAATTTGTTGGGGGTACATGAAAATCCTCCTCTCGATTCCCCTTTAACTCCTTAAATCGTTTGTTTGAATGACGATAGGATATCGTCTAAATTACCGACTGCTTTTTCAAAGACATCAATTTTAGTGTGAAGCAATTTTAAGATATCGTCTTCAATGGTGTTTTCAATGGCTAAATTGTAAATATGCACATCATGTTCCTGGCCTAGCCTGTGCACACGTCCAATTCGTTGTTCTAGCTTCATGGGATTCCAAGGCAAATCATAGTTGATGACATGGTGGCAAAATTGAAGATTAATTCCTTCCCCACCTGATTCAGTCGCAATGAGCACTTGCGCATGATTCTTAAATAAGTGCTTCATCCAATCTCGCTTGCTTTTCTTGAACTGACCATTGAATAGAACACTCGTAATTCCTTTTTGATGTAAAAACCACTGTAAATATACTTGGCTCGCTCGATATTCGGTGAAGAGAATGACTTTATCATTTGCCTGCTGGATTATTTCATACGCTTTTTCTGCTTTGGCATTGATCTCTAACACCATCAGTCTTTGAATAATTTCTTCTACATGGGCAATCTCTTGCGGTTCGGTACATTTTTGTCGCATTTTATTTAACGTTAAATAGGTCGCTTCTTTGCTGCTACACATTTCCTTTTGGAGTGTAATCATCGAGAAGGCACCCGAAAAAACAGGAGAGATATGTTTAAGCTCTAAAATTAAGTCGTACACTTCTTGTTCCGCTTGGGTAAACTGAACTGGAATGGTTTGCACCTTACGCGTAGTCCAATCGATCCCAGTGTCCTGCCTTCTATTTCGTACCATGACTTGATTCACTAGTTCTTTCAAATACTCATCATGTTCCCAGTTATGCTTGCTAGCAGAAAATGATGATTGGAATGTCTCGTAATTCCCTAGATGACCAGGTTTTAGTAATGAAATAAGATGAAATAATTCAAATACATTGTTTTGAATTGGCGTGGCTGTTAATAATAAACAAAACTTCTTCTTCAAACCTTGAACAAACTCGTAGTTTTTCGTTTTATGGTTTTTGAGTTTATGTGCTTCATCGATAATAATCATGTCGTAATCTTGTGCATAAATATGTTCTTTGTGCGGGCTTTTCTTCGCCGTATCCATACTCATCACAACTACATTGTAATGGTCTAATGACGTGTTTTTTCGATAAGGAATCGCCGGAATATAAAATTTCTGATTCAATTCTTCTGCCCATTGATTGATCAGTGAAGCCGGGGCTAATATGAGCGCTTTTTTCACAAGGCCACGAATGAGATATTCTTTTAATATCAAACCCGCTTCAATGGTTTTACCAAGACCTACTTCATCTGCTAAAATCGCTTTTCCATTCATTCGCTCAATGACCGTTTCCGCCACATCCAACTGATGTTCAAGTGGTGTTAGGTTCGGCAAATACTTCGGTGATTGCAACCCGCTAAAATCAGTAATTAAATTGGTTTTCACCACTTCATAATTCATCTGATAAAGTGTCCAGTTATCCCATGGTTCACGATTTTCTAACCGTTCGATTAAACCTTCTTTCCATTCGGATGACCTATCTATCATCATAAACTTCACCTCAAACATCGTTTTCTTTTTTATAATTTGTCCCAAAAAGAAGTTCCTATGTTTTTTTCGTGAAATAAATATAGGAAAGGGTAGTTGTTGAACACGTTCTTGGAAAAAATCTCGTTATAATACATGGATTTAACAAATAAAGGACGATCAATTCACTTTCGAATTGATCGTCCTTTTGTGTTGTATAGTAAGTTTTCACGTTTTTTATTCTTCAACAGGAACTTGTTTATACACTTGGTCTTTCTCTTCTTCCGTAACTTGTCTAATTGGTTTTTTAATAAATACTGTTAACGCTAAAGCGACTGCGGCAATGAATGTAGAGATGAAGAAGGTATAGTTGATTCCTTCCATTAGGGAAATATTCATTATTTCCGCTGGATTGGTACCGTTCTTCGCTAAATCACCGGCTGCAGAAGTTGCTCGTGTATTCATTACGGTTATTAATAGCGCTGAACCAATCGCTCCAGACACTTGCTGAAGTGTATTGTTCATGGCTGTCCCGTGTGGGTATGCTTTCATTGGTAAAGTGTTCAAACCGTTCGTCATAACTGGCATCATCACCATGGATATGCCTAACATACGAATGGTATAAAGGAACATGATATGAAGATACGTTGTTTCAACACTTAACTCACTAAAGTAATAAGTTGAGAGAGTAACAATTGCCATCCCTGTTATTGCGAGAACTTTTGCTCCGTATTTATCAAATAATTTACCAGTGACTGGTGACATAAAGCCCATCACTAACGCTCCTGGTAACATGAGTAACCCGGAATCGAATGGTGAGATTCCTTTGATCGTCTGTACATAAATCGGCATTAAAATCATAGCCGAGAACATGGAAATGGATAAGACAATTGAAATCGCAGATGACAAAGCAAACATCGGGTATTTGTAGATTCTAAATTCTAATAATGGCTCTTTTAATTTCAGTTGACGAAGAATGAATGTCACGAGTGATACGACACCAATCGTGATCGTCCCTAAAACATAGGGGTCACTCCATCCATTTTGTCCAGCCGCACTAAATCCATATAAGATTCCACCAAATCCTAAGCTTGATAGGACGAGTGAAGGTTTATCGAGCGAAATTTCTCTGTTTTGGAAGGTTAAATTCTTTAATTTAAAGATCCCTAATAATAATGGAATCAAAGCAATCGGTAAGACAACGAAGAACAGCACTCTCCATGAGTAATGTTCAACAATATAACCTGAAAGTGTTGGTCCAATAGCTGGAGCGACAATCATCACCAATCCAAATATCCCCATTGCCGCACCACGTTTTTCGACTGGAAACGCAACTAGCATGACGTTCATCAACAGCGGCATCATTAAAGCCGCACCCGCCGCTTGAACCATTCTAGCCCCAAGTAACACACCAAAAGTCGGTGCAAAACCTGCGATAATCGTTCCGAGTACAAATAATGACATCGCTAATATGAAAATCGATCTATTTGAAAAACGTTGAATGAAGTACGCACTCGCTGGAATTAAAATCCCATTCACTAACATATAACCTGTCACTAGCCATTGAACGATTGATGCATCTTTTATATTTAAATCTGTCATAATCGAAGGCAATGCGATATTTAATAGCGTTTGGTTAAAAATCGCCACAAATGCCCCTGTAAACAAAATGGCGATAATGCCATAAGGTGGTTTTTTCTGCTCTGTCATTTTTATTCCTCCGTACTACATCTATTGTTGATCACTTTTTATAAACCCCGTTTTTAATCAAATGAAGGTCGAGTGTATAGTTTTTAATGGATTCCTCCATCGATAAATCAAGTGCGAAAACTTGAATTAGATTTTGGAAAGTCACAGCTCTAATAATCTTCACAACATGAAACAATTCCGCCTCATGTTGAATGTTCAAAAGATCCATGTTCACTAACTTGGCTACTTCTGCAAATCGGCTGTTCCTTTTTTCTTCGGATATGCTTTTTGATATTGTATTTTCTATTCGATAATTCATATTTAAAAAAGCATTTTTGAAAAAATAGCGAAACTCTTTGTTTTGGATGCTCTCGAGCATCATCCTGTAAGATTCGATGAAGGTAGGAATAAGATCACCGTCTTTTTTCACTAAAATCGATCGAAATCTTTGATTGAGCGTACTTGAGTATTCTTCAAGCAAGAAGTAAAAAATGTCTTCCTTGTCTTCAAAGTATTGATAAAAGCTACCCCTTGGAATGGCAGCATCTTTGATGATATTAGCGATAGAAGCTTCTGCTAAAGGAGCGCGAGAAAATTCTTTCATCGCAGCAGAAATTAATGATTCTCTTTTTTCTTTTGGTAAATTAAAAAAGGTTTGCTTTGGCAACCTATAACACTCCCATCTACACATAAGTGACACCGTGTCATACTGCAAGATTTCATTATAAATGACACCTTGTCACATTGCAAATAAAATATGACAAGGTGTCATATTTCGGGAATAAAAAAAGGATTGCCCATATTAGGACAATCCTTTGATTGTTTAATGAATAACAGACAAGATTACTCTTCAGCTTATAAGTTATTAAAGAACACACGAATGACATCCGCTCCGCCAATGAAAGTTCCTAGAGAGCCCCCTAAGTTTGTTAGGACCACTACTAATAGGACTCGCGTGACTTTATTATGCCAAAATCCTTTGATCGAAAAAACATCTTCAGAAAGTGTTTCGAAATCACCGATGTTCGGTCTACGCACATACGCTTGTACAATTCCGGATACCCAACCCGCTGCGATTAATGGATGCAACGCTGTAAACGGTGCCGCCACAAACGCTGACAAGATGGCTAATGGATGACCAAGAGCAACAGCAGCTCCAATGGCTGCAAGTGTTCCTGTCCATAAAATCCATGCAATGGCTTGATCAAAACCTGCTGCCGGATTGGCAATGAACGTATAGGCGATCAGCGCAATAATCAGCAATGGAATCGCCCATCCAAGAATTTTAGGAACGATCGATTTAGGAGGTGTTTCAGACAAAGCTTTTAAATCATGTTCTTTATGGATTTCTTTTGTAATCCCTGGTACATGTGCTGCACCAAGTACGGCCACCACTTTATTGCCTGGTGCGTCTTTAATTTTTTGAGCTAGGTACTGATCACGTTCATCAATTAAAGGCTTTTTCAGTTTCGGAAAATGTTCCGTAAACTCCGCAAGAACTGCGTTCAACGTATCTTGCGTTTTCATTTTCTCCAGTTCATCTTCAGATATCGTTTCTTTACTGAAAATGCTAAAGAATATACCATTCAAAAGTTGCGCTTTCCCTGTCAGACCAAGATTGTGCCAAATTCGTGTAAAGGTGACTTGAATATTACGGTCAGCTAAAACAAGTTCTGCCCCAACATCCTTTGCCGATTCAATTCCTTGAATCATTTCTGCACCAGGCTTAATATCAAATTGTTTTGCTAAACGATTTTGGAAAGAAGAAATCGCTAAATTCATTAATAACAATGAAGCTTTCTTCTCTTTAATGACTTTAAAGATATCCGTCTCTTTCCACTTATTGTTATCCATAACCGACTGGTATCTCTGTGCATCCAATTCAATACATACCGAATCTGGTCTCTCAAGTTCGATGACCTCTTTTACTTCTTCAGCACTTTTTTTCGATACATGAGCTGTACCGATTAAAATTAATTCTTTTCCTTCTATATGGATCCGTGTGATATTTTCTTCCGGCATAATTGACTTCCTTCATAGAATGTATTTCTTTTTACGCAATCCGGTATTCCTTGATTACGAAAAGACTGTCTACTGTTAATAATGAAGTAGACTGTGAGAAATTTCAAACATCTTTTCAAGTGATTGTTGATATTCCTCAAAACAGCTGCGCTTTACACAGATCGATCTATAAAATATGCTCTTAGAAAGTAAGTAATTTAACCATTTGATCTCTTCCCACCGCACTAATTAGAAGTGGTAATCTTGGTCCACTATTTTCATTCAAGACTAGTTGATACGTATTTTGGAACAACTCTTTTTGACATACTCGCATTCTTTTTGCCCATCCCCTCTAATGCTTTCACCACAAAATACGTAGTCACAACTTCACGGAAGTTGCCCATATGAACTGAAGATGGACTAATCCCTGGCACATGTAAAGACTTCTTTTGTTGGGTGTTTCTCAATTAATTTTTCAGCTATTTGGTATGCCCAATGCATATCAGTCAACTCTTTTATAAAATGTTTAATCACTTCATGTTAGAAAATAAAAAAACTCTCACCTCTCAAGATTTTCATCTTGAGGGCGAGAGTTGAATTCACTGTACCACCTCAGTTTTGCTTATTGATTACTCAACAAGCCTTATCAGTTACGACAAATAATGAGATACCCTATCCCAATAACGGAGGAAACCGTCGTAGCATCCCTAAGAAATTCTTAGTTCCGTACGAAGCTCAGAGGTTTTATTCAATAAAAGTCACTTCCCCCCATTTTCAGCGTCCGGGGGTCTCTGTAAAGATTTGTTTTATCTTTACCCGACAGAACACTCCCACCTCAAGGAATGAAAAGGGCGAAGCCTAATGAGTAGGTGGGAGATGAATGTCGGTTGGCGGTAGCCAAAACTTTCCTCACGATGATACAATGAGAACAAACATTCGTATCGTTGGGGGTGGAAATTATGTTAGTTAATAAGGCATACAAATTCCGGATCTATCCAACCAAAGAACAAGAAATCCTCATTGCTAAAACAATTGGATGCAGTCGTTTCGTATTTAATCGCTTTTTAGGGAGATGGAACGATACTTACAAAGAAACTGGCAAAGGATTATCGTACCATTCTTGTTCGGCTGAATTAACACATTTAAAAAAGGAGTTCGTATGGCTAAAAGAAGTTGATAGCATTGCCCTTCAATCCTCACTTAAAAACCTGGCTGATTCCTATTCACGATTCTTCAAGAAACAAAATAAAGCACCACGCTTCAAGTCTAAAAAGAATAAGGTGCAATCCTACACAACGAAAGAAACAAATCATAACATTGCCATTGTAGATAACAAAATAAAATTACCGAAACTGGGTCTTGTTCGCTTTGCAAAAAGTCGTGAAGTAAAAGGTCGTATTATTCGTGCGACTATTAGACAAAATCCTAGTGGCAAATACTTTGTATCCATTTTGGCCGAAACAGTCGTTCAACCATTGGAGAAAACTGATTCATCTATTGGCATAGACTTAGGGATCACTGACTTTGCAATTTTTTCTGATGGTCGCAAGATTGACAATAATAAGTTCACATCAAAGATGGAAAAGAAACTAAAGCGTGAACAACGGAAACTTTCAAGACGTGCATTGAATGTTAAAAACAAGGGGATAAGCCTTCTTGATGCCAAAAACTATCAGAAGCAAAAGATAAAAGTCGCTAGATTGCACGAAAGAATCATGAACCAACGTGACGATTTCCTTAATAAATTAAGTACAGACATCATCAAAAACCACGATATTGTCTGTATCGAAGATTTGAATACGAAAGGAATGTTACGCAATCATAAGTTAGCAAAATCAATCTCTGATGTATCGTGGTCTGCTTTTGTATCGAAATTAGAATACAAGGCGAAATGGTATGGTAAAACCATCGTGAAAATAAGCAGATGGTTCCCGTCTAGTCAAATATGTTCCGATTGTGGACATCAGGATGGCAAGAAATCTCTTGAAATAAGGGATTGGACGTGTCCTGTTTGTCACGAACATCACAATAGAGATATAAATGCCAGCAAAAATATCCTAGCCGAAGGCTTAAGAACCTTATTTTTGTCTTAAACAAAAGGGTAGAACCGCAGGAATCTGCGGGGATAGCTTGGTCCATAAGAGAAGCCTCTGTTGACAAAGAAATACGTCAATAAGTACGCTCTGTTCCCAAGAATCTCCCACTTCAATCAGCACGTAAGGTCGATAAGTGGGGGTAGTTCAATTACTCGTCTCTTCATCGCTCGTTTAACTATTAATAATGATAGTAGCAAATTGATCTCTGTATTACAAACAAATTTGTAATAAGATGTTATACCTTTTGTGAATTGGTGATTTATTAAAACTATAATATAGGTTTATTGAAAACAAAAAGACGATTTAACCTATTTGCGGTTAAATCGTCTTTAACTTATTCATATGGATTTACACGATTTTTTCCAAGCTTACTCTTCTTCCATATCATCAGGGAAAACCACTGTTTCGAATACTTCACTTGTCGCTTCATCTTGTACATTTATTTCAACTTTTGTGTTTTCCGCATCTACACCATCAAACACTTGGTAATACATCCCCATCATGCCTAGCCCCATAGAAGCGAAGCCATCAAAGCTGTCTTCATAGAGCGCTTTATCAACAGTTAAGGTAAATGTCGAATACTCTTTGTTAGCAGTTACTTCACGTATTGATGGATAATCTTCAGTCACTAGTTCATCCATATACTCTTTAACGCCAACTTCCATTTCGCTCATCATTTCTTTGTGCTTATCTTTCGACATCTTATAAGTAACTGATCCATCAGCATTCTTTGTTGCCTCTTTAATACCATCAGCTTTAGCTTCAGCGATGGCTGTATCAATATCTTCCCCTTCAAAGAAGCTAGCAGGAAGAGTAACTTCTACATTGAAAAGGCCTTTATCTACGCCAACTGACTCGTCTTTCTCAGTCTTACTATCTGCAGCAACAGCTTCAGTTTTTTCTTTGTCCTTACTTTCTTTTTCAGTATCATTTGTAGATGAACATGCAGTTAAAACAAGCATACTCATCAAAATTAGTCCAAGTAACAGTTTTTTCACGTTAAAGCCTCCATTATGGGTGTATATTCTTAGAATGTCTTTACTAATTTCTTAAATAAAAAATAGTTAATTACCAAGTCCAGTTATAAACTTTAACTTTTACCTCTGTTGCTTTACCACTGATATCTTTCGGTAGCTCAGGGTATGTTAATTCAAAACCTGCTTTGCCCTCAGGGTTTAAGGAAACTTGAAGTGAACCTTCAAGGACTCCTAGCAATTTACCTTCAGCATCATACAGACCAGATGCAATACGGATATCATCTGATTTTTCTTCCGAATCGTTGATGATTGTCCCCGTAACTTTATATGGAGAATAGGCATATTCATCAGCTGATAAGTCTACTAACTTTGTTGCATCTGCTTTCAGCAACTGTGCTTCTTCTGATACCGTATCAAAATCAAGATTTAAAGACGCTTTAGCAAAATCAGTTTCAGCGTAACCATCTAATGTTGTAGATGTTGTAATATAGGCAGTTTCACCAGGTTGAATAATACCCGGAGTAGCAGATAACATTGTATCGGTACCTAGTACGGACCCATCTGCTCCTTCAAAGTTCACTTGAATATCGCCAATACTAGCTGCCTCTTCACCATTGTTTTTCACTTCAGCACTGTAGTGAACCCACACAGAATCAATCGAATCTGTCCATACTCCGTATGTTTCTTGGAATACTTCAATACTTGCCTCTGCTTTTACTTCTTCAGTTTGTTCTGTATTTGTCTGTGTTTCATTGTCGTCGACTTTTGTTGATGTAGTTGACTCTTCAGCTCCACATGCAGCTAAAAAACCAACACTTAAAAACGTTAATCCAAATAATAATTTTCTCAATTCTAATTCCCCCAATTCTTATCATTTATATGATAGCAACAGTAATAATAAAGCATTTAAGGTTTTTTACAATAACATTTCAGCGAAATAGAACTTTCACCCTAATTATTGAAATAATTGTAAATAATCTATTAATGATAAATGTTCTGATTAAAGTGCAAAAATAGACTTATTGTTTATTCCAATAAAACCTACCTTTAACGAAATTGCCTTTTATTGCATGAGAAAATCCCCTTAGAATAAATAAATTCTAGGGGATTTTCTCTTTAAGGTTATGTCGTTTTGCAAATGAATTTTAATTTCTATTCACGTTATTACTCTTGAATATATTCATCACTTTTGTACTCTAAAACGTCTCCAGGCTGACAGTCTAAAGCTTTGCAAATTCCTTCTAAAGTTGATAATCGAATCGCTTTTGCTTTTCCGTTTTTCAATATAGACAGATTCGCCATCGTTATTCCAACCCTGTCCGATAGTTCTGTTACACTCATTTTCCTTTTCGCCAACATCACATCAATATTAATTATAATTGCCATAGTTTTCACCTCAGACCATTAAGTCATTTTCTGATTTTATATCGATGGCTTCTTGTAGAAGTCTTTGAAGTACAGCAGCAAAGACAGCAATGACTAATGGAGCAAAAATCATCACCATTCCCACTAGTCCGAGACCAGGTGCGTCATCGATCTCTGCTAGTATAAAGACGAATGGAAGGGCTAGTACATACAAGCCACTCATGATAAGAGCACTATTTTTAATTTTCTTTAAAGCCCTTACTGATAACTCGGAGAAAGCTTGGTTTTTGTCAATATAGCTTAAGAGGTTAAAAGATTGATACAAAGCAAAGTAAAATGGGATCGTGGAAACATACATGATTAATAGAATGCCATACACCACATATGCAATATCCGAACCTCTTTCAGCTGCTTCATTAGCTTCAGTCGCAATCTGAGGCAACAAAAAGATACACAAAGCCAGAACCGGAATACCAATAAAAATGACAGCTATCTTTAAAAAGAGTGTTGTTCCGCGTTTCATAAAAAGCACCTCACTAATTTATTTTCAATTTGATTTTAACAGGCAATTTATCGTTTTACAATAAATTATTGTTGTATTTAATTTTATTCTTATTGTTATTTAAATATTCATTACATTTTTAAAAAAAAAAAAACATTTCTCATGACAAAGAAATGTTCTGTAGCTTGTACTTATTTAATTTCAAACCAGAGTGAATTTTTAATTAGCCAATCCTTCTTTAAGAACCGACGTTACGATATGCAACGAATCCCACTCACCCATTGAAAAGTACAAAATAGGATATTTTTGAGGGAAGAGGATTTTATTGATTTGTTTAGGTTGAAAGCCTTTATGATGGAGATCAAAAATTTCACTTTGTAGTTCAAGCAAATAATCGAGTTTACGATTGAGATTGTCTCTGCCGTTCTTTAAATATCCTGCATGATTGCAAAATACCTCATCGAAATCGTAGACAAGGACTCGTTTCAGGGAATTGATTTGCGTTGGAATGCTTTCATCTCGAAGAACTACTTTTGTCCGATCCTGACAATATAGGTCGCCGGTGAATAGTTGTCCTGTTTCTTTATTCAAAAAAGCCATATGATCTGCCGCATGGCCAGGAGTGTGAATAGACTCCCATGTTGCCCCTCTATTCGTAAAAGTACTCATCATCGGCTTCGCTTGAAATGGATCTCGCTTCCCCCAGAATACCTTCCTATACAACGGATAGTTCGCTTTAGACTGACAGCTTTTGATAAATTGCTCATTCATATAAATTGGTTTTCCTAACTGCTCTAGATAAGCCGCTCCACCCGTGTGGTCTTCATGATGATGGGTGATCATAACTTGATCGATTTCGTGTTGGTCAAAGAATGGGCGGAATTCCTTTTCGAGTGACTTTGCACCTGTATCAATTAAGATGCCGTCCAACAAAAAGCTGTACACATTTAGCTTTACGCCTTGAAATGCGATGGTGCCGTTAATCATTTGAACACCATTTTGTTCGGACTGCTCCACCTTTTTCTTAAAAATCATGAATCCCGCTCCCTTTAAAAAACCTTCTGTTTAGAAGACTTTATCATAAAATGAATGAGTATTCACATTAATAATATGGCATCTAACTTTACATAGGGCAGAATAGCGTAGTTTAAGTTCCAAGTAAAAGAACAAAATAAGTAACGCCGTAAATAGGAATTGCAAGGGAAGTAATGACAAACATGGTCATCTCGCCTTTAGAAAGTTTTCTTTTCCACTTAGTTAGTTTGAGTTGTCTGTGAAAAATAATGCTTGAAATAAATAGCAAAAGAGATGTTAAATCTTGAAGGGATTCAAAAAATGTGACCACGTCATTTCATCCTTTCCTTTTCAAGCTGACGAGATTTTTTATTTCTCTCAAATCAATTCTTTAGCACTGAAATTTCCATCTGAATTATACCGATAATTAAAACCCTTATTTATATATTTTTACAATAATTTGGTATCCTTTATTTTTTGAAATTTTCTCTACATGAATATGATTTGCTAAGACAAACTAATACGAACCAAAATAAGAAAGGATGATGCATTGTGGGCAGAGATGATAACAAATCCCATAGTAATAGCAAACAAACTTTACCTCAGTCTCCAAAAAGCCTAAAAATTGCACCTGGTCGTATTAAAGAAGAAACTGCTAGTGAGTTTGCAGAAATAGGAACCAAGGCTTTGAAAGTTCTAAATGAATCCAGTCAACAAAAAATCGCTCCAGATAATATTAAAGCAGAACTCGCTCGCGAATTTGCAGAGATCGGTTCCAGATCGTTGAGAGGTAAAAGAACAGCGATCCAATATACATCTAAGAAAGAGTAGCTAGGAAATAAAATTGCACCCACCAAACTTTTAGTGTGTATTGGTTGGGTGCATTCCAACATTAAATGCAGTTTTTCAATATTGAAATTTACATATTTTATGTTTGAAGGAACATTCATTTTACTTTCGGATTTGAATAAAGTTAATCGTGCTGATTTGTAAAAAGCTTTGACATGCGAGTGGATATGTTATAAATTACCCTATAGACGAACATTTTTAAAAAACAAAACTTTAATATTCGGATTTAGAGGTGTAAATGATGGAAAACGTATTTGATTACGAAGATATTCAATTAATTCCAGCGAAGTGCGTAGTAAATAGTCGTTCTGAATGTGATACAACGGTGACTTTAGGTAAACATACGTTTAAGTTGCCTGTAGTCCCTGCCAATATGCAGACTATTATTGATGAAACGATTGCGATTTACTTAGCAGAAAAAGGTTACTTTTATATCATGCACCGTTTTCAACCAGAGAAACGCATCGCTTTCATTCAAGATATGCAGTCTCGTGGATTAATAGCTTCTATTAGCGTTGGCGTGAAAGAGGAAGAATACGCCTTCATACAACAGTTAGCTACTGAACAACTTGTACCTGAGTTCATTACGATTGATATTGCACATGGCCATTCCAATGCAGTAATCGAGATGATTCAGCACATCAAGAAACATTTACCTGAGAGTTTTGTGATTGCAGGGAATGTCGGAACGCCTGAAGCAGTAAGAGAATTGGAACATGCTGGTGCGGATGCAACTAAAGTGGGTATCGGACCAGGAAAAGTTTGTATCACGAAGATTAAAACTGGATTCGGAACTGGCGGTTGGCAATTAGCGGCGCTTCGTTGGTGTGCAAAAGCAGCAACGAAGCCAATTATTGCAGACGGCGGCATCCGTACTCATGGAGATATTGCGAAATCGGTCAGATTTGGTGCATCCATGGTCATGATTGGTTCCTTATTTGCTGGACATGAAGAGTCTCCAGGTGAAACATTCGAGAAAGATGGGAAACTCTTTAAAGAATATTTCGGTTCAGCTTCGGAATTCCAAAAAGGTGAAAAGAAAAATGTAGAAGGCAAGAAAATGTTTGTCGAGCATAAAGGTGCTTTAGAAGATACATTGATCGAAATGGAACAAGATCTTCAATCATCTATTTCCTATGCAGGTGGCAACACATTAGAAGCCATTACTACGGTAGACTATGTAATCGTTAAGAATTCGATCTTTAACGGGGATAAAGTATATTAAAAATAACTGTAGACATCCAAAGTTCATCATTGAATAAAAGATATTTTAACCACTAATCGTATCACTAACAACATACAAAAGTAGCGGCAGAAGATTCATTTCATTCGGCCGCTATTTTTGTATTTGGTTATACCTACTCCATCGTCATAATTACTATTTTTTACATATAAACGCTCTTCATTCATTAAGATATCCAGTAAAGTTTGATCCTCTATAGCTTCGAGAATAGTTTTACCCTTTCTTATAATTTCTTGCCCTTCTAAACCCAAACATTCTAATGATATTCCTTTCCTAATAGCAGCTAATTGTTTATACGAGGAGTTTGATTTACAAATATTTATTAATGAATCAAGAGTATTTATGGCATCTTGATAATCTTCATTTTTTATTAGTAACAACGACATATTTAGCTTTATATTAATTTCTAATTTATATGTGTCTTGAAATTCTTTATATTTTTTGAGATTTTTAATTGCATGATAAGTGATTTCTAAAGCAGTATCTATAGGGAAAAGAAAAAGAATCGAATTTAATAGTTGAATTTCTTTAATATACCACCCATCATACTTTGAAAGTCGGCTCCATATATTTTCAACTTTTAAACGTATTATATGCATATCCTTCGCTTCAATAAGAAGCAGTAATGCCTCGCAAATACTTTTTATGTCCCTTAATAATATGTCCTCTTTATCTACTAAATAGGTATCTATACTTAAAATCAACTCATTTAACTTAGCTGGATTATTATAAGTCATTTTAAAGAACCGATTGCATAGTTCATCCTTTTTAATATATTGATAGCCATTTTTTATGTAATTGAACTCTTCATGGGATATATCTAGTTTTTCTAACAAGGAAATATATGAACTATACATTATATCCATTTTATTAAGCTCAAATTTAGAGTATGCACTTTGGCTCAAAATATCTTTTGCTATGTAATGCTGTGAAATTCCTTTATTTTTACGTATTTTTTTAAAATATACACCGATTTTCACGTCCTCGACAACTCCATCCATAATGAAATAGTCAGATACGACTTATTTGTTAAATATATCACATTATAGGATAAATTTGTATTTAATAAGAGAGGAGGGTTAGAATGACAGAAATCTTACAAATTCTTTTAGATGCATGGTTTATTGGAGGAGGATGAATTTATTTTTCTCTCAATTGTTCTTTATCATACTAAAAATCTATTTACTTTAATTATTAGGAGGAATTTCATATGAAAAAGATATTACCTACTTTAATTTGTTTTACCTTCCTATCACTCCAGTTCCTAGTTCCTGTTAGTGCAGCACCAAATGATATCGCATCCATCAAAATTGAAAATGTTAGTACACGCATTTTTACTGACAAGTCTGGTCAAAAGGTTTTGGAAAAGATATCTAAAAACAAGCAAGGTGATATAATTGAAGTCTCTGTCGAAAAAGGGGAATATGCTACGGCAGTAAATACAGGTGACTTTTCTACCCAGGCTGTTGTGTATTATGCCGCATCTCGAAGTACAGTTTCTTCAAGATTAGAATTTGGTTGGGCGCAACTTAGAATCTACGCTAACGGATTCTCTGATTCATATACAAGTAGTTCTAAAACTTCAAAGAAGGCAATTGATAAAATTAGTGTAAATACTACTCTTCTCATGAATGGCTCAGTAGAAGATCAGGATACGGATAATAGAACAAATTCTTCTTTTGCAAATACTTCTGCAGCACAACAAAGTTGGATGGTTCCTACAGCTCCACAATATTCTCGTAGCAGTCACGCATATCATCATTCTGGGGCAAATAGTGTATATCATAGTACAGAGGCTAAACGATAATTAATTTCATTTATATTAAATTTTAATCAAATATTGAGTATGAAAATCTGTATGATTTTCATACTCTATGAGGTGTTAATATTTGAAAAAACAAATCTTGCTAATTTTTATCCCACTATTAATATTAAGTGGATGTTTAAAAGAAGAATCTTATGAAGAAACTTATCAGTCTCACGAACAACCCATGGCAGAATTTGAAGAAGTTTATACACTTGGACTTTATGATGGAGATACTTTTGAAAAAGAGCGAACTTTTAATATCAAGGATGATTCCTTTACAAAAAGTGTAGTATTAGGAAATAAAACTAGTAAAAATAGTTCTTTTATTCTTTTGATCTTTGACCATGGTGAGCAGCTTGAATTCAGTGTTAGTAATGGCGAACCTACTATCAACCACAGTTTTGAAATAATGGCAGGTGAATATAAGGAGCTTAAAGTTTCATTTCAGGATCTTGATGACGGCTTCCATTCTATTACATATGTAGTTTTGCCTAACCCTGAAAAATTACCAGATGATTATGAAACGGCAGTTTCTCTAGCAGATATATTTTCAATTAGGGTGAACTTATTGAAAAATATTGATAATATAACTGATGAGAGACCTGCATTGTATACAGACGCATTAATTAGTGAAGATAGAAAAATTCATGGTGTATTTTTAAGTAGCAGAGAAAACTTATATGAAGCTTTGTATAAAGAAAATATGGAAGGCAATAATTTTTCTTACAATTTAATTTATGGTAATTCGAATTCCGAGTCCTTAGACTTTTATATCGTAGGATTATTGAACTTCAAGCAAACTCTAATTAGCGGGAAAAACAAGTATATATACGACAATCTTAAACCTGGTGAGGAAAAATCTATTCCAATAGAATTTAAAGAGTCGTTAAAAGAAAGAAATAATTCGCTTCAATTTCTAATGATAACCACACCATTTAATCCTATAACACAACAAAAACCTTTTCTTCTACAAGATCCGTTAGCAAGCAATAGAATGGTATTAATAAAATAGATCGGCGAGAAAATGTTTGTAGAGCATAAAGGTGCCTTAGAAGATACATTGATCGAAATGGAACAAGATCTTCAATCATCTATTTCCTATGCAGGTGGCAACACATTAGAAGCCATTTACTACGGTAGACTATGTAATCGTTAAGAATTCGATCTTTAATGGTGATAAGGTATATTAAGAATTTCTCCCAATGTACTATGGGATTTATTGAATGAAATGCCGCTAAGGGATAAATCAATCCATCATTATATTCATATTGAACTGAAATCACTATTTTAACAACAAAAATAGACCATCAAATAGCATTCAAATTGATGGTCTTTTTTAATGTTTTCGGTAGGAAGGAATTGCTATCTGAGACCATCCTTTTTGCTAGTCTACTAATAACTATAGCAATAGCAATATTTATAAGAATAAAATAACAGTAATTTATGCCGTTCGACCTTCGACATCCACTTCAATATTTCCTTCAAGAGCTCTTGAATATGGACATACTTTATGTGCGGCTTCCACCAAATGTTTGGCTACATCCTTTTCTACATCCCGAACCAAAACATCCAGTCTGACGGATAGTGAATAGCCTTCATCACCTTGATGCAACGTGACGTGAGCCGTCACTTCCGATCCACCGTGTTTGATTTTTTCCTTTCCTGCCACCAAATTCAGAGCTGAATCGAAACAAGCAGCATAGCCTGCCGCAAAAAGTTGTTCTGGATTCGTTGTATCTTTTTTTACACCTGGCATTGCCAGCGCTAAATCCAACACGCCATCCTCTGATTGGACTCGGCCCTCCCGTCCACCAGTAGCCGTAACTGTCGCTGTAAAAAGTTCTTTCAAATAAATTCCCTCCTCGTTTTATTGTGATCTACTCATGTATTATGTGAATTTGGACCAATCCCATTCACATTACGTATTAATCCCCATTTTTTATTTTTATTGGCTGGTCTATAGGATACTTTTAAACTGAACTCAATTTATTGAAAAAAACCAAGCAAGTGTAGAATCCACTTACTTGGCTTTTAAACCGAGCACTATGTTCATCATGATTGGAAATCTTTCATTACAATAACGGGGTTGGTTCACCAACACTGTAAATTTGCAATGAATGCATCGCTCTGGTGCAAGCCGTGTAGAAAACTCTTCGAAGGCTCTCATCTCCGTATACATCCTTGGATGCGTCATATATGATGACCGCGTCGAATTCAATACCTTTGGACAAATAGGATGGGATGACGACAACTCCTTGTTCATATTCATCCGAGCCTTTCTTCAATAACTGTAAATGTCAATCTAAACATGTACACTTTCGCTTGTTTAAAGATGCACAAAATTACTCGTTTTCTTTATCCAAATG
>NZ_JBHZRU010000022.1:0-68092 GCF_043641925.1 Paenisporosarcina quisquiliarum | reverse complement strand
GCTTCTTGCTTTACAGCATCTTCAAGCAAATTCTCTCTTGTTGCTTTTGTTTTTGTAGGAAGATTTGCATAAATTATGGTCGATGTAGTCATCAAAATTATGAATATTAAAAATGTAACTATTTTTTTCATTTAATCACCTACTCAACTTATTTTGTAGGTAATATGCCCATTGAAATTATTAATATTCTTTAGCTAAACTGCCCTATTAGTTCAATAAAAAAAGGGCTGCAAAAGCAACCCGATGTTCTTTAACTAACGCACCCGTTAATTGAAGAAGGAAAAACTGAAGCCTTATTCAAGTATCACACTCACTTAGCTGAACATAATACTATTCTTATCAAAATACTTCTTAATGTCCTCGGTAAATCCGTAATCCTCAATCCATTCATATATTTCATCCTCTAATTTTTGTATCTCTTCATTTTCGTTTTCATTTTCTGAATAAAGGTACATATCATCAAATCGTGCTATTGCTTGAAAAAGGTTGCTTTCCTTATTCATTGCTACCTTTATTTCATCATCATTATCTCTATGGTTAAATTCATCATGTAAACGGTTTAATTGAAATGAACCTTTTCGTAGAAAGTACATTGAAATAATCAATTTACGTTTTTCTTCTTCTGTCATTTGATTAAACTTCATAAAATTCACCTCATTATAGTAATACCCTAATTCATATGAATATTCATCAAGACGGCTTCCAGTCTTGTTAAACTAAACTGCTTCGTTAGTTCAATAAGAAAAAGAGCTGTTTACGCAGCCCTATGATCTTTAACTAAAGCACCTCTTAGTTCAACAACTAATTTGAAACCATTCTGTTTCTTGAGGGAAATCTTTTCTGGTTAGACTTTGCCCCGAAATCATTTGACGATAAGAAGTAATCGTTCCATCGTGTGATACTATATAAATCTTTTCTTTTTGTAGTTGCTTGCAATCAGAAATGAAATTTTCAGCTATTTTTATAAATTCACTTTCAGGCAAAACATTTATGCCATTAGACCATATATGTAGAGGAACCTTCATATCTATTTCAAAAGTTGGAAAATCATTTTTAATTCTTTCTAAATCAATTATTTTATCACAAGGTAATGTACTCCTATCTGGCAGAATAGGAAACATTCTAGGAGAGACTATTGGACTTACTATCTTGCGACAGTCAATATTTTCACTCCAAATGAATGCTGTTTCCAGCGTTCTTCTAATAGGACTTATTATTATAATATCTTTATCAGTTAAAGGAATTTGATTTCTTAATAATTTTGCTTGGTTTACTCCTTTAATCGTTAACGATGGGTCTGTTATTTGTAGACTACTCGGAATATCTAATGTATGTTCTCCTTGTCCGTGACGAACAAATATCAACTCCAATTAAACTCTCCTCCATAGTTAGTATTTTTCATACAAGATACAAGTATTTTTAGTTAATTGACCATTTATTTTAGATTATCCTTATTCAACTAACCTGCCCCGTTAGTAATACTACTCATAATGTTTTTAATTCTATTAAGTTGGCAATAATTCCTTTAATCTTACTTTTTTAGGAGGTATGGAATTGTTACTGTCAAAAGCTTGGTCTTCGTTTGAAGCTGATAAACGAATAGAGGGTTTTTCACCGAAAACATTGAAGGCCTACCAGTTACAGTCTTTGCTATTAATTGGTTATTTTAAGGATGTAGAGATAGAATTGCTAGATACAAATCAACTGAAAGAATATCTTGCTAGATCGGGCAAGCATTTAAAACCAGCCAGTCTTGCACATCGTATCCGCTTTATGAAATCGTTTTTTCGTTGGTCTCATGAAGAAGGTTACCTGAAGAAGAATCCAACTTCCAAAATTAAAGAGCCCAAAGTAGGTAAGAGGATACCAAAGTATTTAACAGAACGAGAGATTGAACATCTGCGTGAATCCTGTCATTCCCCAATGGAAAAAGCGATTTTCGAATTCATGTTTTCTACAGGTTGTCGAATTGGAGAAATAGTTGCGTTAGAAAAGAACCATATTAATTGGTCCAATCAATCCGCGATCGTAAGAGGGAAAGGTGATAAGGAGAGGGAAGTTTATTTTAATATACGATGCGAGATATGGCTTAAACGCTATATCGAAAGCCGTGATGACAATAATCCTGCCGTCTTTGTGACAGCAAGGCAGCCACATAAAATGAGTGTCGCCCAAATGCGATACATCATCAAGCGAATCTCAAATCGTGCTGAAATCAATAAAGAGATTCATCCACACCAACTTAGGCACAGCTATGCAACTCATTTGTTGAATAATGGAGCTCCTATTGAGGTCATACAAAGTCTTATGGGGCATGAGAAAAGTGAAACCACAAGGATATATGCTCAATTAAGCGGAAGGTTAAGGAAAGAGTATTATCAGAAGTACTTTTAAACGTAGAAGGAGCAACGTCTTATAAGACGTTGCTCCTTTTGACAAAAGCACCCGTTAATTGAATATTAGAATATTAAAATCAACTCACAATTACTCCTGACCCTCTAACCATTGTTCCACTTTTTTATCCATCTCTTTTTGTAAATCCTCTATATTCCCACTATCTTGTTGAGCCAATTTCAAGTATTTTTTGGGAAACATTTTTTTTAGAGAGGACTGATACAAACTACCGTCTTGTGGTTCTGTGTATTCAATAACAGAATAATTTTCTTCTTTTTTACTTAACTGAACTAAGGCAGGTAATGAATGTCCTGCTTGGTTTTCTATTCCAGTGGATTTATTAAAACCGCCGTAATAAGACCACATATATACGCTTATAACCCCATCTGATTCATTCGTGCCATATACTTTATGGACTTCAAATTGTTTTTCTGTATCCAAATACGAGGATGAGTATTTTTGTATAATGTAATCAGAAATGACCTCATCTATTTCTTCGGTTATATGCTTATCCCCATCTTGTAAGTTAACTTCATTCCCACTACAACCAACTAAGAATAATGCCCCAAATAATAAAAATAAAATAGTTGCTTTGAATATGTTACTCAAAATATTCATTCCTCCCAATATAAAATGATTTTATATGCTAAAAGTAGTAAGGTCTTCTTGTACTAACCTGCTCCGTTAGTTCAATAAGAAAAAGGCTGCGTAAACAGCCCGATGATCTTTAACTAAAGCACCCGTTAGTTAAAGATCATCAAGGTAATTCTGTGCATCAACTGTAATCATTAACGGCAATCCATTTTGTCGCCAAAGTGTTTTAAGTCTTTGAATGTCTCCGTATTTTTCAAACCAATCCAATACTTCTTTGCAAATTGAAACACACGACTTCTTCTCTTTGTCAATCCGACTTCTAACATGACAACGGTATTCAGTTGGATTTATTTCAGTTCCAAGAGCTTTAATATATATCGCTACGTTAATATAGTAGTCCTCATTACTCCACTGCGACCCTTGAATATTAAGAACATATATTAAATCATCTTTTGTTTTCGACCATGTTGTTTTGTTTTTTTTAAAACCTTGCTGTTTAAAAACTGGCTTCAAACAATCAGTTAGTTGTTCTTTGGATAGAATATTCATAATAACCCCCTCAAATGATGTGATATATTATGTTCATTTATTTTTCCTTTTTACTGTTAAATTAACCTGCTCCGTTAGTTCAAGAAGGAAAAATGCTTTACTCCTTCTTGAAGTAAAGCACCCGTTAGTTCAAGAAGATAATGCCACTATCTTAGTCGTGGTGCCAAATCGCAGAACAGCAAACATATTCATTTCTTATACTCACTTATTATTTCGGACAGGTACTTGTTGAAATCATTTACTTCCCTATGAAATTCATAGATGATAAACATATCTTCTACCACATATAAATTGTGGGAAACCATATCCATCGATTCTGTTTTCTTAATAAAAGTATCTCTTGCCATTTGAGCTAAGCTTTTACTCGGATACTTATAGATATGCAGGAAATCTTCACTTGTAATTTCAAGGTGATGGGGTTCCTTTCCGAGCAGTCTTTTATCTAATGTAGATTTATGGTTAATTGATACTTCATTAAATTCAATGCTTTCTTCGCTTAAGTATTCTTTAAACCCCTCGATACTACCTTTGTAAAAAAAAAATGCAATAAATAAACAAAGGGTAATAAGGATAATAGAGATAATTTTCTTCATTTTGAGCACCCCTATATCAGAAATAAATTAAAAAAGCATCGTATCTTCTTCAACTAACCAGCCTCGTTAGTTCAATAAGAAAAAAGAGCTGACTTAGCAGCTCATTTTTCTATTATCTGGCTATATCGGGTAAGCATTTAAAACTAGTCTGTCTTGCATGACCTACCTGACATCCTGTAATTAAGAAAAGAAACATTTTCCTATTTTTCTGTAATTACATTTTTATTTATTCGTCAAATTAACAAGGAGGGATGGAATGGAGAAATACTCGATTGCAGATTGGTTTCACAGCTACGAGAAAGATGTTACAACTTTTCTTATATATTTTACAGGTTCTATAGAAGTGGAAGACCTTGTTCAGGACACTTTTTTAGTTGCTATGAATAAATCTTCAAATTTCAAAGGGGAATCACATCCCAAAACATGGCTTATTTCTATTGCAAGAAATATTGTCATCGACCGCTATCGAAGGGCAAAAGTATGGGAGAGAATCAAACATATCCTCTCATCAGATGAAGCATATTCTTTGGATGTTGAAACCAGTATAATAAGAAAACTTGAAAATAATCAATTAAACAGTGCTATTCATAAGCTTTCTAATCCATACAAAGAAGTGGTGATACTGAGAGGTATTCTAGATTTTTCATCACAGGAGACCAGTTCAGTTTTAAAATGTAGCCAAAATAAGGTTAACGTAATGTACCATCGGGCACTAAAAAAATTAAGAGAAATTTTAGAAGAGGATGGGTTTTTGTATGACAGATAACCAACAAATTCAGGAAGATCTAAGGAACCTTTCAAAGCATTCTTTGAACAAAGAACAAAAACAAAGAATTATTTTAAGATTAACTTCAGAGGAATCTTCTATCGATAGAAAATTGTTTATTAAACCTATATTTGCTGTAATTTTCTCCTTCGCTGTTTTGAGTATTCTTGTTATGACCCAGTATTATGGAAAGGATGAGCGAAACCTTACAGCCGACCAGCAAGAACATGAAGGAATAGATTTTGTCGCCAAAGAAGGAGAGAACTTTGTCCTAGCGGATACAAAACAAGAAGTCATCGGCATTAAAGGGAAAGTTGCCCTATTAAATACTTTTCAACATTTTGTCGCAGAAGATAAGCGAAGAGTTGCTAAATTAATGACCTTTTTCTGGGGAGATCCTGCAGAACTTGTAGGGAAAACATATCGAGTGGATGCCATAAGTACTAATAATGAAGAAATCACCTTATCCGAAGGAAAACTTGGCTCTGCTCTAAACAGTGAGAATGCTCATGTTTTGCACCAATATAAACCGTTTCCAAGTGAAGGGAAATGGAAGTTATCATTTTATGTAGAAGAAAATTTATATGAAGAATTTACTTTAGATGTCCTTCCTCCATTTCCAAAAACAAAGCATTATATATTAATGGAATCTCCGTTGGAAATGAATATAGACAAAGAAAGTTCAATTAATATTGAGAGTTCTTGGAAAGACAAAAAGGAAATAGGAGTAAAGTTATTTGATGAAAAAGGAAAAGTAGTTGATCAAGCTATATTTAAGCAAGATGCTATGAATTATGATGCTTCTACCGGTGCAGAGATTTACATTTTTAATGGAAAGTTAGATTTTTCTAAACAAGAAAAATGGACATTGGAAATCGATGGAGAGCTAACTCAATCATTTAGCAATTAATAAAATTCTGTGAGGAAAAACTTCCTCACAGGTTTTTTTCGTCAATGATAGCAATACCAATCATGCTTTTTAGAAAAATGGGATTTCCGAATTAACTGCCCCCCATTCATCGCAATACCAACTGTGCATCAAAGAAGAAGAAAATGATTTTTACTAGAAGGAGGATTTTTTAATACCTGACAGCTTAATAATAAATCTTACAAAGGCTCAGCTTTTAAAAAAAAAGTGTTTTACTGTGTATACTTTAATTTGCTCTTTTTTTAATTTTAATTTTCATGGGAGTTCAATAAGAAAAGGGTTCACTCCTTATTGAAGAAGTGCACCCGTTAGTTGAAGAAGGAAAAACCGATGCCTTATTTAAGCTTCACACTCAATTAGCTGAACATGATACTATTCTTATCAAAATACTTCTTAATGTCCTCGGTAAATCCGTAATCCTCAATCCATTCATATATTTCATCCTCTAATTTTTGTATCTCTTCATTTTCGTTTTCATTTTCTGAATAAAGGTACATATCATCAAATCGTGCTATTGCTTGAAAAAGGTTGCTTTCCTTATTCATTGCTACCTTTATTTCATCATCATTATCTCTATGGTTAAATTCATCATGTAAACGGTTTAATTGAAATGAACCTTTTCGTAGAAAGTACATTGAAATAATCAATTTACGTTTTTCTTCTTCTGTCATTTGATTAAACTTCATGAAATTCACCTCATTATAGTAATACCCTAATTCATATGAATATTCATCACGACGGCTTCCAGTTTTGTTAAACTAAACTGCCTCGTTTGTTGAACCAGAAAAAAAGCTATACTTCCTTCTTGAAGTAAAGCACCCGTTAGTTGAATAACGATTACTTATTTCTTTCTTTTTTCTCTATATTTACCGATAAAATATACAATTAAAAGTGAAGTACCAAATAATAGAAAAATCCCAATGAAACTGATTGAAAATCCATTTCTATGGGGTGTTATAGCATTTAAGATGTCAGTGTTAACCAAATAACCAATAAAATAATACACAAAGTACACAGAGAAAATTACTAATATACTCAATATTGTTAATTTTTTATTTTTATACTTCAAATCCATAATTTTATGTCACCCCTTACTTAGATAAATCAATATTAATTTTCATCCGCAATCGCATTGATTAACTGTACAATTGAATTCTACTATAACCTTTTCGTTTGTTAAAATGGGAATATATCCTTGTTCCTTCTTTCGCTAAACTGCCCCGTTAGTTTAAGTGAATTCCTTCACAAACTACATATATCATTTCTATTATTTATATAAATTCAGTCTACACAGAACTACTTAATTAAGTAAGTCCTTTTTACAACGAAACACCCCCTCAGATAAAATTCCAAAGGGGTAAAACGGTGCAACTTTTTTATAAACGATATAACTTTGTTTTAAACGGTACATCATCTTTTTTACAAACGGTACGACTTTGTTTTAAACCCACATGGTGCACTGTCATTATGGTTCGATGAGCTCCTTTTGTAGTAAATGTGGTGTTATTCTTCTTAATCCAAAACGGTTAAATGTTTTGTTGGTAGCGTACTATAAACAATTTAAAATATCTTCAGCTAATATTTTAGAACCACCGAGACCTTTAAGGTATTTTAGGTCACCATTATTAGACCAATCAATTTGTTGTAGTTTATTCAATGTAGATAATATCTTAGTAGAATCTGGCTGCTGACTCTTACTCAAGTAATTAGAATTAATAATTTTATTTCCCGCGATCGCTAGTGCGTACAGTGAAATTACATGACTTAATCTATATGATTTAATATCCTCCCACTGTTCAGGTAAGAGATTACTTATTGAATCAAAATAAAACATAGAAATGTTTAATATCTTTTCTTTAGGTAAATCTTCCAATTGAGATTTTTTAATCAATAATGAGACAACATTATATAGATTTTGGAGCGTTATGTGCCTATCTTTGTTTCTTTTTCCTATCAAAGTTCCTTTTTGATAAAAAGGACTATTAGGTTTTAATATTAAATTAGTTGCAACCCAACTGAGGTCATCATTATCCCTATTTAAATACTTGCTTAAGGAAGTACCAATTCCTTTTGCTTTTGTATTAATTGTATCGAATAACTTAATTTCTTCATCTTCATCCAGAAAATGAAATGCTAAAAAAGGTACATTTAGTGTAGAATTTGTCTTTTTAACATACTTTTCTATTCCAGCTAGTCTATGTTGACCATCCATAAGTGAAGCTTTTTTCTCAGCAACTAACCGACCAAAGAGAGGACGATTTCTATCGTATGCTTGGAATTCCCAATTTCCACTCGCGTTTAATAATATAGGCGTGTATAAGGAATTCTCGCCTTGTGCTAAATACTTGGCAAAATCAACGCTTCGGTTTTTGTTAACCGGTCTTTGATAACCTTTTCCTGATGGTTCATCAAAGGGCTTCGAATAAAAGAAATTGATAGCTACTTGTGATGAGACAAATCCTTGGTAGGCAACTCTTCCTCTCATTTTAAATTGCAGAACATTTTCTATGACTATATTGGTTGATAAAGAATTCCTCATAAAAATACACTTCTCCTTTTTCACATTCACTTTTATGAATATAGTACTTATAAGTACATTTTTCAATGGAAGTTATATCATATTCATCTGTTTACTGGAATAAGGCTCACCTACTCTTAAAGAGAGGTGATTATTATGGATAATTTAATTAAACTTGTAGGAATTAATATAAGAGAAATAAGAAAAATAAATAATTTAACGCAGGAGGAATTAGCGGAAAAGTCTGGACTCCAAACTTCATTTCTAGCGGGGATCGAAAGAGGCGATAGAAATATTACTTTGCAGACATTAGAAAAAGTCATTAATGGTTTAGAAGAAGATCCTAAATCTATTTTTAACTTCAATTTGAATATCGATGAAGATTATATTTATAAAAAACAAGCGATTAGTATGTTAGTTAATTTGCTTACAGATAAAACTGAGAAAGATATAAAACTAATTCATAAGATAGCTAAAGAAATATTGGAAACATATAAAAACCCCTAAACACTTATCATAAGAAGTCACAATTAGTCCAAGAAAAAAAGTAATTACCCTCCTTTAGTTTTAAGAATGAGTAATTACTTTGAATAAGGTTAGAGATTAAAATCCTCAATAAGTGAGTTTTCTTTCTTTTCTCTAAAGGATACAATTTTTGTATTATTATTAAGTTCTTCTTTCCTTATATTTTTCCTGAACTCCTGGAATTTCTCATATCCCTGATTCGGATTTTCACTAAACATAGTATTAAACAAATGTTGCACAACTTTATTTCTTGTTTTACCGGTGGTAATTAAATTAATTAATGGTACATCTTCATGGCTACTAGCATCAAGCCACTGAAAAAAAATCTTTTCGTATTCATTTAGCATCTTTAAGTAGTTTTGGTTTACTCCTTTTAAAAGTTCGATCTCATTGATGCGTTTTTTTAAATCGGATTCGATTTTTTGGTTTTTCAGAATATATTTTTTGAGTTTGTTTTCATTAATAAGTAATGCGCCTATAAGTTTCTCTTTATTTTCATTTTTACCAATAAAGAATTTGTTTACTGCATCAATCGAATCAATTACTTTGTCCTCTGATATACCTGATACAGAAATTGTGTGTTCAAGCACTTCATTTGCTCCATCAATTGCTTTCCTTCCTTGTCTTCCTGGTTTTCTCCAAAAATCTTCACTAAAGTTGTTTAAGGTTTCACCTTTATTAAAAAGTTCTTGAGAAAATCGATGTACATCTAAATATTTAATAAGACCTGTATTTTTATTTAATTGGAGATATTGGTATATTATTTTATCAATTATTTCACCTGGATAAATTTGAGGCTTTCGTCCTTTAGTACTCATTCGTTGTCACCTTCTCTTTTAACATAGCTAGTTGATATAAAGAATGCTTTAACTGCTTGGAAGTTTCTTGTAATTCTCGATTAAATAAGACATTATCTTCGGAGTTAAGGTCACTCTTAAATCCTTTAATAGCTATTTGATTAAGATTGATTAAATTGTGTACTAGTAGTTTTGCGTTACTTTCTTTTTCATTAATTATTCTCTTAATATATTCTGCCTTCTCTTTATATTCATCAAATGAAATGCGCCATGCATCGCAAAAAACATGCTCTTCAACTTTGCAATTTTGTGTTGGATCCGTACAATACCCAATACTCAAAGGGATTTTAACATCTTTATTCTCGTTGGGTCTTAATATGAACTTTTCTTTGAATTTATTTTCATCAAATATATCTTTTGTTAGTTGGCCAATATTCCTGTTTAAATTAAACTTAAGCATTAACTCCATTACCTCAGAGTCAACCCAATATTCTAAATGTTGATGATAATGGTATTGAGAATAAATAGAGACATGCCCCCCTAATCTAGCAATTTCAACTGGATGATAGCCTTGGGTCATAAGATTTAAAAAGGCCAAATGTCGTGTATCATTAGGTCTTATTTTTCTGTTAATAACTTTATTTAGAGATGATGCGGTTTCAATTAGTTTTATGTTTTCTTGATCCATTATTCGAAATCCGTATTTTTTGGAAACAATCTCGGTATAAAAGTCATTTAATATTCTTGACATTGTTCTTGTACTGAAGGAATTTGAATCAATCTTTAGATTAATATAAAACTTTTCAATCGGTAAGGACACATACGAAAGCAGGGTGGTTGATTTACCATATTTATCAGTGACGTCTAAATATTTTTTTATTGCTAGACCCAATTCTTTTGGTATCAAAATCGTATCAATAACCTGTATTCTACGACTATTTTGTTTTTTTCTAGGTAACTTTAAAAAAAATCCATCTTTTTTCTCAAGTAAACTATTTCTATCTATATCACAGAACTCTGAAATTCTTAAAGGTATTATAGTTGTGAGATTCCACCAAAGATAAATACAGAAGTATTTACGATAGTACTCATCAGATAAATTAATTTTAAAATAATCCTCAACTACCAGTGAAAATTTTAATATATCATGTGAGCTTGGAATTTCTCTAATACCAATACTAATCTGAATCTTTGATTTTATTTCCCATATTTTTTCTGTGTAGATACCTTCTTCATCTATTAATGGATAATAATCAATAAAGTTTAGAATTGCATTGCAAAGAAATAATTGGGATCTTTCACTTCTATTCAATAAAAATTCAAAAGTTTCTTCAATAAAATTCTGTGAAAATCCATTCGATATTGTAAGAGTTTTCAAGAGCTTTTTTACCGTTAAAGTAGTAGTACCTGAAACGTATCCTCGATCAATTAAAGTAGAAGCCCAGCATTTTATAATAGTTTTAAAATTGTGTTCGGATTTGAAATTAAGGTTAGTTAGTCGGTCAAAGTTTATGTAACGATTTGTTTTTTGAGATTCATCATGTAAAGTCCATAAATCTTCATCAAAATCACATTGATTAAAATGATTTTCATTTGAGTATTTAGTTAATATCTCCTTCGACTCAAAAATTGAACGTGTTAAGTCAAATTCTTCGTTAACATAAATCTCAAGCAATTCAATCTCTTCGCTCTTTATATTCAGCATTTTTTACCTCTATTGATTTGACATATATTCATATGGATTAGGTAGTGATTTTATTTGTTTCTTTAACTCTGCATACTCAATGTTAATAAATGCACTTAAGACATCTTCTCCAAACTTTTCTTTAGCGTAGCTTAATATTAATAGATCTGAAATTAGTAAATTTGAAATTCTTACTTTTTCTCCTAGATACATAGAGTTATTATGAATTTCTTTATAATCATTAAGACGTTTTACTATGTTTTCACCGATTTTGGTTAAAGCATAAAAATGGGGAATAGAGAAAGGGCACCTGCTACAATCTCTTTCTAAAAAAATGCACTTCCCAAAAATGCATTGATAATTCTCTTCTTTTGCAGGAAGTTGTCCAAGGTTTATTAAAAGCATTTTTTCAAGAAGTTCTTTTTTTGTTAAAGTTTTCAAGTAATTAAGGAGCGCTTCATCTTCCTTCTCTAAGTGGTTTATATATTTTGATAAGTTTTCAATATTATAAATATCACCAAATACATTTTTAATAATATTGGATTTATTTATAGAACTAATAGGATCGTTTTGATCAGATTCAAGTAATACTTTTAAAAATAGGTCATACGTATATCCAAAATATCCTTTATCAAAAAGTTGACTAGAAATATAGTCCAAGTGTTCTTGAGGAATATCAATGTAAACATTTGTAGTTTCTATATCAGTGTGATTTCGAATGAATTTTGTAATTTCTAAAGGATTTCTATTTGTTTTTTTCTTAATTACATCAGTCATTAATCCCATGAAAGTACGATTCATTTTTAATGATCCAAATTTAAAATCCTTGCTATAATTACTGAAAAATAAATTTTGAGTACCAGTAAGCATCTCATTATCCTCATTCATAAAATCAATCAGATGTATATTATTCGGATTTATTAACCTTGTTCTTAATTCACAAATCATCAAAGCATTTGCGAGAGGATATTCTAGTTCTTCAGAACAAAAGAAGTAATTTGATTTCCTGTTTTTAGAATGTTTGAAAGACTGTAATTTACTTGAAAGTTGAACTATGATGAGTTTTGCTTCCTTAGAACTTAAAGGATTTTTTGAAAAATCTGTATTAATACTAATATTCGGTGGTAATTCCAACCTTGGGATTTTATAAGTAAAATCAGAAGACCGCCATCCGTTATTCAAGTGGAGTAAAACATAAAGCCAAGCCGAGTCATATTTTTTGTATTTTTTTATATTTTTTAAAGCATTATTAATATCAATAATTGCATTTTGTTTATGTAATTCTACTTTACTTGCATAATCTAAAAGTTCTATAAACTGCTTAGGTGAGTATACTTGTTTATTGTTAGTCACTTTACTTCTTCTAACTATATTAGGATTCTTAAGTTTCGCGAAATCAAATATATTAAAATGTGTCTCATCGTTAATTACATTAAAAAACGAGAAAATGACTACTTGATAATCAAGATATAATTCAGTGTTAAAAAACAATAAATTTAATTCATTTGTTGAATAGGAAAATATCTCTTTTTCTATTGTCGAGTTAGCAATTATACCTGTAATTGTTACTAAACGATTAATTAGAACTTTTACATTAGCCTTACTACCTTGGGTTTTATTTAACTTTTGTCTCACAAAAGAAGTCCAATATTTTTTAGTTAATGTTGCATTAGGTGAGAAGTTAATACCTTTTTCAGATATTAATTTTTCAAAAACAGGGAAGGGAATACTTACATCTTTTAGTATTTCTTTTAAGTGCTGTTCTTTTTTACGAATAACATATAATTCCTCAATCTCAACTTTAGGGTAAACATAAATTTTCGATTTATATTTGCCTTTCATGATGATTTTAGGAACCGATATGGAGGTTAAATTACGATATGGTTTTAATCCGATTTTTTTTTCTGAACGTATCTCATTCATTGTCATGTACTCTTTTTCAAATGTTTTATAGAGAAGATCTTGGTTTTCCTTAAGTAAGTGAATAGCACTCTTTAAATAGTGTTTACCACTATTATTTATATACTTTGGTTCTAAATCATTCTCTTTTAAGACTTCTTTCGTAATTTGTAATGATAATCCCAATAAATCACTAATATTGGTTAATGTAATGAAATTATTTAATAACATTTCATTTTTTAAATTAATCTTCTTTTTCTTTTCTAGTTTAGATTTTAATATATTTTTTTCTTTTTCTTTTTTAAATTCAATATATTCCATAATTGAATTTTTGGTATAGACAATGTGCGTACTTTGAAAACGATTATATTTTATAAGTGAAGGTAGCTTCTCAGTAACTAAATTCGCTTTCTTTATCAAAATACTATTAATCAATGTAATATTTAATAATTCTTTCACCTCGTTATTTGTCAAAAAGTTTTTGTCGAAATAGTTGTATTGTTTTGTTCTTTCTATTAATAAATTGTCAATTTCTTTTTTGCTCCACCTATAGAATTTTCTACCAACTTGTTTTTTTATTATTGGTTCAATATTATTCTCTTTTAAAAGTTTTTCAATATCTCTAAAATTGAATAATAACAAAACTTCTCTGGTTGAATAGGAGGATGATGTCTGAAGAATTTCTTTTTGTTCGATTCTTTTATTAAGTGCTTTTATTTCATATCCGAGCCTAGAATATTGAAATTTCTTGATCTTTATTAGATTTGGTATTTCTATAGGGTTAGATAAATTCAAGTCATATGAAGTTACATTTAGTGATAGTGATATTGTTTCGGCATAGGTATAATAAGTTTCATTGAAATATTGGTAAAGCTCATTCTGTTTATTAATTAAAAATTCTAATACACTTGCCTGATAATATTCAATATTATTTTCATCGGTCAGAACAGGATGGAAATTATATTCTTTAAATATCTTTTTTAATTTACCTGTATATGAAACTTCCAGAAGTTTTGCTATCTCAAATTTTCGGTATAATTTTTCCTTAGAAATATCCATTTTCCACCTCTCTCCACTTTTTTAATGTCTCTGAATTAATTATTGATTCTCTTTTTTCGTAAGCCTCGCGAATATTATTGATAGCCACTTTCATATTTTCAATAGCGGTCTTTTCATCAACATATGCCAGTGCAGAGTTTATATTTCTATCACCCCTTGCTATAGCTATTTGAGTTGGATTAAGTCCAAGATCAAGTAAAAAGTTAGTAAATATACCCCTACCGATGTGAGTAGACCAGCTAGTTTCAGCTAACAATAGGTAGTCATTTATGTTTTCTTCTGTACTAAGAGTATTTAATAAAGCTTTTTTTACTTTCATAAATTTAGAATGATATTGCTTTCCTGTTATAGGCAAACCAGTATGTTCAGAAGCAAACAAAACATTTGAATTATTGTTTTTTCTTTTAAAACCATCAAGTCTACTTAAATGTTCTTTATAAATGTTTAACATTAAGTCATTCATTAAAAGAGTTTGATTCCTTGGTGTCTTCACTTGAATATCAGAAGTATTTTTTACATTGGGAAATAGCAATTTTTGATTATCTCTTATATGTAGGATTAACCCATCTCCGTGATTTATTATACTTTGACGTGTTAAGTTCACTACCTCGGATCTTCTTACTCCTCCAAAAAACTGAAAACATATGCCTAAAACAATTTCTGGTGCAACATTTCTGGCAATGTTGATAAATTTTATAGTCAGATTATATCTGTTTGAACCGAAATCCGATAATTTATTTAAAACTCTTTCATCTCTACCAGTTAAAATAGTACCTAGTTCAAAATTGTCGAAGGGGTTGACCTCAACTATTCTCTCAAAATTCCCTCTTTTTATAGATTTGTATTCAATCTTAAAATCGTCATGGATAATTCCTTGGATTTTTAACCAGTAGTAAAACTTGATTAAATATTGCATCTGGTCATTAACATAGTTAGTGGAAAGACTCCCTGCATTAACTTTTAAGGATAAAAAAGAAATATATTGTGAACCATGAATTAATCCTAGACCACATAAACCAATATTTTTTAAATCTATAAAATCATTATTTTCTTCACTAATTTGACGTGTTATGTAATTTAAAAATCTAGTTACTGCATATGCACTATTTCGTTGGCTGCTTAGGGATTTACCTTTATTTCTATACATTGATTTTATAAAATTTGTAATTGGTGAGGGATAGATAATATTTGTTCTTGTATTCTTAATGCCAATTCCAATTGTTGAAATATAAGTTTCAACTTCTCCATTTACTTCTAATATGTCATATTCCCGAACTACATATAATTCCATCTATTTACCCTCTTTCATTAATAAACAAAATAATTTAACAAAAATCCTATAAAGTGATTATAACCTAGAATTCATTTTTTGGTTAAATACTCAAGTATTAATAAATTGCTTGTAAGTAAGGATTAAGTAAGGGTTAAAGTGCTAAATCCACTTGTTTTTTTAATAACACCCTAAAAGAGTTATACAAGTGCAATCACCTACTGTTTATTTGATATATCAGCGTGCATTAGAAATCGAACGTTTTAATCCAGAGCCATTTTTTGAATTAGAGGGAGTCTTTAAAGCCGAACACGGTGTATATAAAGGTAAAGTCAAAGGTAAGTATAAGACGCGGGAAGAAGCCCAAGAACTATTAACAAAACACGTAATTGATGGAACAATTCCTGGTGTGATTACAAAACTTAAAACGGAAGATAAAAGAATACTTCCACCAAAATTGCATGCATTGTCTACTCTGCAAGCAACGGCAAATCGCAAGTGGAAGTATAGTCCAGCAAAAGTTCTTTCAACGATGCAAAAATTGTATGAAAAGAAATTAGTGACTTACCCGAGGACTGACACACAATTTATAACACTAAATGAGTTTGCATATCTCGAAAACCAAGTAGAATCTTATCAAAAAATAATTCAACAACCATTTGAAGTAGCATCGCGAAAAGCAAATAGTCGTTATGTCGACAATACGAAAGTTCAAGAACATTACGCCATTATCCCCACCAAAAAAATTCCGAGTGACAAAGTTTTAGCTGGATTGGCACCTGACGAACGTAATTTATACGAAGAAGTGGTTCGAACGACTCTCGCGATGTTCCATACCAATTATTTATATCAAGAAACAAACGTACAAACAGACGTAAATGGACTGGCTTTTCATTCCACTGGAAAAACAGAAATTGATAAAGGCTGGAAATCTTTATTTTCAAATGAAAAGGAACCTGCATCTACTAAAGAACCAACTTTACCTCAATTGAAACTTCATGAAGAAGTAAAAAGTAAAGCAACTATTCAAGAAGGTAAAACTTCACCGCCGAAGCCATATACCGAAGGGCAACTGATTGCCATGATGAAAACTTGTGGGAAATTTGTTGAAGACCAAATAGATACGGACATATTAAAAGAGGTGGAAGGACTAGGCACGGAAGCTACACGAAGCGGAATAATTGAAACAATCAAACGACACGGCTATATTGAAGTGAAAAGAAATATTGTGAACATTACTGAAAAGGGAAGAGTCTTATGCGAAGCCATTGATGGCAATCTATTAGCAAGTCCAGTGATGACTGCGAAGTGGGAGAGCTATTTACGGAAAATTGGAAATGGACAAGGTTCGTCTGAGCTCTTTTTAGGAAGTATAGCTAAGTATTTAAACCAACTCATTCTAGATGTGCCGACTCAATTAAATGAAAAAACTTTTCACATGACCATTGAAAACACCTCAACAAGAAAAGAAGTAGCGCCATGTCCAACTTGTAAAAAAGGAACGATCATTTCAAGGAAGAATTTTTATGGATGTTCAGCTTATAAGGCGGGCTGTAAACAAACATTCCCTGCGATTTTTTTGAAAAAAAGGCTAAGTGTAAAGCATATAGAAGACTTGTGTGTTAAAGGATCAACGGACATTGTAAAAGGTTTTGTAGCAAAATCCGGTAAAACCTTTAATGCGAAATTGGAATTAACAAATGGTAAGATAACATTAAATTTTCTTTAGGAGGAAAACAAATGAGCACAAAAACATATCAGTCATTAGTGGATGATCGGATTTTTATTGGTGGCGTAACAGATGTTCCTAATGCAATTGAAAATGAACAAATAGACGTTGTGTACGATTTGAGAGCGGAAGTTTCTGCATCATCCAGGTGATATTAGTAAGCATCAACCAATTGTGGATGATGGTGAGTTTCAAGACGAATCCATACGTACTGGTGTCAAACAAATTGTACAGGATTATCAAGATGGCAAGAAAGTTTTCTTTCATTGCAATACAGGTCGTGGAAGAGCAGGAACTATGGCTGTAGCAACCTTAATGGAACTGCGTTTAGCAGATACGATTGATGAAGCTGAAGCGAAAGTGAAAATGGTACGTCCTGAAATTGATGTAAAACCTCAATTAAAAGAAGCATTAAAGCGAATATACGAAGCCTAATCCGCATAAACTATAGGAAGCGACCTTATATAAAGGTGGCTTCCTTTTTTCATTTGAACTAAACAATACTAGTGACATTTTTTGACAAAGTGCAATTTTCGTCAAATAGGAGTATACTTAAAACAAGAGAACTTTTAAGAAGAGGTGAAGAATGGAAAATACTCAAGTACCAAATGCCGTTAACAAGGACTTTTTGACAAATGAATTAGGGCTTATTCAACATTTAAATACAACCATCTTTAAGAAACGCGATTTTTTTGTTCTTTCTCCTTCTGTCCAAAACAAAACAAATGTTTTTGACCTACGAGAAGTTAGTTTGAACAAATATAACCGTATTGCACACAATGGTTATTTATTGATTCGTTATAAAGAACGTTTCTTAATCGCCAAACTTGCGAATTTCAGAAAGAAAATGATGCGTGAGGAATTAAAAGCAGCAAGTACTTCTAAGTCTTCTCATTGGAAGTTTATCGTAAAAGAAACTCCAACTCCTCATGTGGTTTGTCAAGCAGACCCTGAAGAGTCATATCCATTGCAAGAACCATCTAGCAACCAGTTAATTAAATTCTTCTCATAATAAGCGAAAGCATACGTAGAAATTTTACGTATGCTTTTTTTGTGTATATGAGTATAAGAAAAACATAGGAAATACTAAGATTTCCGTTCCAGACGGACGCTTTCCGCGGGCATGACTTCAGTCTCCTCATCACTCCGTTCTTCCGGGGCCTTCAGCTCACGCTATTCCCGCTGGAGTCACCGTCTTCCACTCCAATTCATTACCTACCTAAGATCATGCTTGCAGAATGATCTTCAAAATTAAATACAATAAAATCCCATTTTTATATCTATTCCATCTTTACACTAATTAGAAAACCCCAAATTATTCTACTGCTCTAGGGAAAAAGGAGTATAGTTTGGTGTGTTTTCATTCACTTTGTGTTCATTTTGTCTCAAGTCTTGAATTCATGCTTATCTTTTGTCAAAAAAGGGTAATCATTAAGAAATCAAGAATACGGGAGTTGTTGTTTGAATGAGTCTACGTAAAATCGAATTATCTAACCTTTCATTATCTTATCAAGATCGAGGTGATGGAGAAGTCATTGTCTTACTTCATGGATTTTGTGGAAGTCACGCCTATTGGGATGAAGTAATGCCAGTTTTATCAAAGAAAAACCGTGTGATTGTACCCGATTTACCGGGGCATGGTGATTCGACATTTCCTAAAGGAAATTACCAGCTAGAGTATATGGCTGATACTTTGAAAGAACTTTTAGATAAATTAGGTATTGAAAAAGTAACGTTATTTGGTCATTCATTAGGTGGTTATATAACTTTAGCGTTTGCAGAAAAATATGAAGAACGTTTATTAGGATTTTCTCTAATTCACTCAACAGCTCACGCGGATTCAGAAGAAGCAAAGGATGGACGAACTGCTTCGATTGAAAAAGTGCAGAAAGAGGGAATTACTGAATTTGTTGATGGATTAATACCAAAATTGTTTGCTGAAGAGAATTTAGAAACGAATGCTGCAGATGTTCAAAAGACGAAAGAGATTGGTTATGGTACATCTGAAGAAGGCGCAATTGGCATGTTACAAGCGATGAAAGAGCGACCAGACCGTAATCATGTCTTAAAAAACAGCAGACTACCTGCTTTATTAATTGCTGGAGAAAAGGACCAAGTTATTCCTCCGGAAAAGACGTTTTCTGTACGTAAAGACTCTATTTCTCAAGCTTTAATTAAAGGAGCAGGACACATGAGTATGATGGAAAAACCTGAAGCTCTAATATCTGAAATTCAACATTTTTTGAAATCATAAAACATAAAATATATGTGAAAAAATCTCCTTTTATGTAGGAGGTTTCAGATTGTAAACAAAGGATTATTAGTTTATATAACTTCATAAAAATAAGTTTTTAATATTATTTCCTTTGAAAAAAACAAGGTGGTCGGTTATTTCTTTTACTTTCCGCGGACGAAACACAAACCTTTGGGTCTAGAGTGTTTCGATTTTCCGCAGGAGTCTTAAGAAATAGTCGACCACCTTTCTGCGAAAATAGGTTTGTAGAGCATTAAGCAATTAGATATCAAATCTGTATAACTTTCTATGAATAATAGACGATCATATTTACAAGAATTTCAGTTGATTGAAATGGAGGCGGCGACTCGGGCGGAATGAGCAAGAACTGAAGACCCTGGACTGAGCAACGCGAGGGAAGCGGCTGAAGTCTTGCCCGCTGAAAGCGTCCGTCAAAATGGAGATCAACATATTTATTTATCATCAATCTGAAACCTCCTTTTATATAGGAGGTTTTTCTAGTTATCTAATCAATGAGAAAGAGCATGGAAAATTAATTCCATGCTCTTTTAGATTATTTACAGATTAACCGTTCTTCATTTAAAAACATTGGAAAGATGAAACGCGGTCTAAGTCAGTGCCATAATAATTCCATCTAAATCCGTTCCAACGATAGCCGGCTATGGATTCTCTGCCAACGAAAGTTGGGTAGAACCAAAAAGATCGACCGTTTCGTAACCAAATAAACGTAAAGCGGAATAAACATCCACGAATCGCTCCAGGATCTACTGCAAATGCGCTAACTCCACCTCTAGCTTGAGGAGCTTGCTGTGGCGTAAACGATGGAGGCGGTCCTGAAGGAACATTCGATGGGGGACGAACACCACCTGGTAGCGAAGGAAAACCTGGCCCTTGGGATGGTGGTCCACCAGGTCCCGGAAATCCAGGTCTTCCAAACGGTGGCCCTCCTTGTCCAGGGAAGCCAGGAATTCCGAATTGTGGTCCTCCTCGTCCAGGGAAACCGGGTATGCCAAATGGTGTAGAGTCTCGATCTGAAAAAGGGAAACCAGGAAATTGATTAACCAAAAATTTGTACCTCCCTTACACTTTTCTCTTCCTAGTCTATGTACGCAGAATGGAGAAGCTTGGGTAGAGGTTCACTGTTGGTTCAAGAACGCTTACAACACATAAAAATAAACGCATAAAAAGTGACAAAGTGTCCCGAGAAGAATGAAAATGTGAAAAATTTCATGAAACCCTAAAGGTGAAATTTTTAAGATATTGGGTTTCGCTGCATAAATGGCACCACCAATGGTATACATGACGCCTCCGCCAATTAATAAAAGAAGGCCGTTCATACTTAAACGCTCTGATAACGGTGCGGCAAGGAAAACAATAATCCAGCCCATTGCAATATATAAACCGGTGGATAACCATCTTGGAGAATGAAACCAAACCATTTTAAATAAAACACCTGCTATTGCAAGGAAAGCTACAATCGAAAATAATATGACTCCCGTTTTACCTTCTAAAGCAATTAAACAAAGCGGCGCATAAGATCCAGCTATTAAAATATAAATCATGGAGTGGTCTAGTTTTCTGAAATAGGCAATTGTTTTGTCCGTAGATAGTACCATATGATAGATGGCAGACGTTGAATATAAGAGAATCATACTTAATCCGAAAATGGAGACAGCTATGACCTGTAGAATGGTTTCTTCATTTGAAATTGCTTTTTCCACCATCATTAGTAAAGCAATAACGGATAAACCAGCACCTAAAAAATGTGATAAAGAGTTAAAAGGTTCGCGAATATAACGATTCATAAAACACCCTCATTTCGATAAGTAGTAATAATAACTACTTATCAATATATAATCAATTCATCATGTAGTCAACATTTACGTTCAAAGGTTTTTCATGTAAAATAAATTATAAGGAAACAGATATATTTGAGGTGGCGTAATGGAAAATATCAATGATTTACTAGAGAAGATATCACTCGAAAAGAGTGTGTCATTAGAAGAAATGCCTGAAATTGATTTATATATGGATCAAGTCATTCAATTATTTGATCAAAAATACAAAGAAACAAAACGAAATGAAGATGAAAAAATTCTAACTAAAACGATGATTAACAACTATGCGAAAGGCAAGTTGTTTATTCCAATCAAAAACAAAAAGTACTCAAAAAAGCATCTCATATTAATAAGCTTAATCTACCAATTAAAAGGTGCTCTTTCGATTACGGATATTAAGTCAACGCTACAAATTATTAACGATAAGATCACAAGTGATGACATAAACTTAGATGCGTTCTATACTAGTTTACTTACGCTGCAGAAAACGAATGCAGAAAATGTGAGTGAATCCATTCCACTAAGGCATCAAGAAGTAAAAAGAGTAATAGATGCGGAAGATGAGAAATTAGAACAAATTATGCTTATCGCGTCTCTCGTAAACATTAGTAACTCATACCGAAAAATAGCCGAACGTCTGATTGATGACCTAACAGAAACTGTTGCAGTTCCAGGTACGGATACAAACACGAAAAAATAAACAATTGAAATAGTTGAAACAAACACGAAAGTTTGAGTGCCAGGCACCGATTAAGGAGTGACATTATTGTTAGAACAAGCAAGGAAGTATTTACAATCGTATTTCGGATATGAAACGTTCCGTAAAGGACAAGAACAGGCGATCCAACAAGTATTGGATGGAGTGAATTCCATATGTGTTATGCCTACTGGTGGAGGAAAGTCGATTTGTTATCAAATCCCTGCACTGGTTCTTGAAGGTACAACCATTGTGGTATCTCCACTTATTTCTTTAATGAAAGACCAAGTTGATACATTAATAGAAGCTGGTATTTCTGCGGCTTATATTAATAGCTCGCTAAGTCATGAGGAAGTAAGAGAAGTCCTTTATGATGTTCAACGCGGAGCAGTTAAATTACTATATATTGCACCAGAACGATTAGACTCACAAACCTTCTTAAATGAATTACAAGGAATACCGGTGCCGCTTATCGCAGTAGATGAAGCTCACTGTATTTCACAATGGGGTCATGATTTTAGACCAAGCTATCGCTTAATTAGTCGAATGACTGAGTTATTTCCAAATACACCGACTGTGTTGGCTTTAACGGCAACAGCCACCCCTCAAGTTAGGGAAGATATTTGCAGGATTTTAGCAATAAAAGAAGAACACACGGTTATGACCGGATTTGAACGCGCTAACCTATCGTTTTCAGTGATTCCTGGTCAAGATCGCGAGAAATTCGTAAAAGATTACGTAAAGAAAAACGAAAATGAAGCGGGCATTATTTATGCGGCAACTCGAAAAACGGTTGATCATGTTCACGATATGTTACATAAACGCGGAGTGAAGGTTGCCAAGTATCATGCAGGTTTATATGATGAGGATCGACGTTATGAACAAGAGCGTTTCTTGAAGGATGAAGTGGATGTTATGGTTGCTACGAACGCCTTTGGAATGGGTATAGATAAATCCAATATTCGATATGTCATTCATTATCAAATTCCACGGAATATGGAGAGCTATTATCAAGAAGCGGGCCGTGCAGGTCGCGATGGTCTCCCGAGTGAATGTATTTTGATGTATGCGTCTCAAGATGTTCAAACGCAACGTTTCTTAATCGATCAAGCGCAAGATCAAAGTCGAATCCCTGGGGAACTTGTAAAGCTTCAAGGAATGGTTGATTACTGTCATACCGAAAATTGTTTGCAACAATTTATCATTCATTATTTTGGTGATACCGATGCACAGGCGTGTGGAAGATGCAGCAATTGTATGGATGATCGTGAAAGCCAAGATGTCACAACAGACGCTCAGATGGTGCTCTCTTGTGTTATTCGAATGGGGCAGAAGTTTGGTAAAATGCTGACTGCTCAAGTGTTAACTGGTTCTAAGAATAAAAAGGTAATCGAATTTGGTTTTGATAAGTTGACGACTTACGGAATTTTAAAACACTACAGTGCTAAAGAAGTGGCTAACCTGATGGAGTTTATGATTTCTCAAGATTTATTAGCAGTAGAGCATGGATCGTTTCCGACCATTTATGTTACAGAACATAGTAAAGATGTACTTAAAGGAAATCGCAAGGTCTTAAGAAAAGGAGTCGTCGTAACAAAACAAATTGCGGATAATGATCCAATGTTTGAAGAGTTACGAGTTTTACGTAAGCGTTTAGCAGAAGAAGCAAATGTACCACCATTTGTTATTTTCTCAGACAAAACGTTGCAGGATATGTGTGCACGACGACCAAAAGATGAAGATGAGTTCTTAAAAGTTAGTGGTGTAGGTGCCAATAAACTCGAGAAATATGGCGATGCATTTTTAGCAGTTATAAATGGATAAATATATAATGGCCCCTCGCGTTTGCGATAGGGCCATTTTTATATCTTATAAATTCAGAAGCTCTTTTTAAAACTAATCTAGTAAAAAATAGTGCTAATCTTGTAAAGGTTCATTCGCCAGAGACTTCTTCGAGACTTCCAACTTCTCATTCCCCATAAAGTAAACAGCGACGACCGCAATGGCTATCGGAATAAGGGACCATAAGAATGTAGCAGATATCGAATTTGACATGGCATTTACGATAACTTCTAAAATATTTGATGGAATTTGAGCACGCTGTTCTGGTTGGAAAACCGTTTGTAAATTATCAATAGTACTCGCTGCTTGATCTCCTGATGCACCAAGCTTCGTTGTAATTTCATTCGTTAATAATTTCGTTTGAAGGGAACCGAATATTGTAATTCCCAAAGCCAAACCAAGTGAACGGAAGAATGAATTTGTTGAGTTTGCTGATCCACGATGGCGATAGTCCATTTTATGAACACTAGCAGATGGTAATAAAGAAAAGGAAAATCC
The DNA here is from genome assembly GCF_043641925.1 of Paenisporosarcina quisquiliarum. Taxonomy (GTDB): domain Bacteria; phylum Bacillota; class Bacilli; order Bacillales_A; family Planococcaceae; genus Paenisporosarcina; species Paenisporosarcina quisquiliarum_A. The sequence goes on along the minus strand of NZ_JBHZRU010000022.1, from coordinate 43,658 downwards.
GACGCCTAAACCGACTAAAATCATATAAATGGTCAATAACAATCGACTTGTATCTGGCGTAATCGTTGACATGAAAATCATACCGAATGAATACACGACGACTGAAATGACCATGATCTTACGATACGTCATTTTTGATTGTGCAAAACCAGCAAAAGCGCTTCCCACAACTGATCCAAGTAACATTGGCATCAATATAATTCCTGCATTGGTAGCGGATCCACCATAAACAGCTTGAACAAAAATAGGAATGAAAATGGTTAAACCGACAAAAGTAGCGCCATATATAAATGCTAAAACTTGAGATGATGCAAATAAGCGATTCTTAAACATCCAAAACGAGATGATAGGTTCTGATGCCTTCCTTTCAGCCCATAAAAACACAATAAAGAAGACAATGAAAATACTAAACAATGAGATGCTTTGCCAAGATGCCCAGGCAAACTCTTTCCCGCCAAGCTCAAGACCAAACATCAGACTCACAATTGCGGTCACAAGCGTAATGGCACCTAGCCAATCAATCTTAAGCTTCGCATGTTGCCTTGTTTCATTATAAAACCGAAGAATTAAAACTAAAGACGCAATCCCTATTGGCACATTCACATAAAAAACCCAATGCCAGCTAATCGTATCTGTAATAAAAGCACCTAATAATGGACCTAGAACACTAGAAGCTCCAAATACTGCCCCTAATAATCCTGTCATTTTCCCTCGTTTTTCTGGAGGGAATACGTCAAAGACAATCGTAAATGCGATTGGCAATAAAGCACCCCCACCAATTCCTTGAATGGCACGATAAACTGCAAGTTGAGGAACAGATTCAGCAATGCCGCAAAGTGCAGACCCAATTAGAAAAATAGTTAAACCGAAAACGAAAAATCGCTTCCGCCCATACATATCTGATAGTTTCCCAAAAATCGGCATCCCGGCTAAAACAGCAACCGCATATGCAGACGTTATCCACACATAACTCTCTACGCCTCCAAGGTCAGCTAATATTGAACCTAGTGCAGTTGCCACAATGGTATTGTCCATAGCAGCCATTAATATAGCTAAAAGTAGTCCAGTTAGGACCAATCGCAAATTTGTTTTATCCCCCATATTGTTTAGCTCCTCTTACCTAATAATAGAAATAGTATATCAGTACAATTCTAATAAGAGAATTTTTGATTGGAATTGAAAATGCTAACTAGTTCTATTAACCAACATTGACAAAAAGATATATTCTTTCCATTTCGCCCGCTCGAATTAATAGAGTCTACATAATCTATTAATCAAGGAGTTGAAAATAGATGTGCAATAATAATTACAAACAACCTATAGGATCTATCGGCCGCTGTGATTGTAAATGTCCAAAAAGACCAGAAAGAGATCGCTTTCAAACATTAACGTTTGAAAACTGTGTTCCTTTCGCAGGTGGTCCTAGCACTGCAGACAACCATATATTTGACGTTGAACCAAATTCATTACCTGTAGTTTTAGCTGGTACTATTGAAAACTTCAGTGATGACGGAATTAACGCTAGATTTGAGCGAAGTGGTGGTGTCTTTGTACTACCAATTCAAGCAAACTCTGCAGTATCATTTGTCTACGATGATGTAACAAAAGTTACAATCAATGGATTTGGTCAAGAGTACACAGGCTCATTCAAGTTCCAAGCAACGTACACGGTTGAAGTAGAGTAGTTGAACACAAAAGGAGGCATGCCTGCTAGACTTGGCATGCCTTTTTTTGCTCTAATGCCAAATTATTCTAGAGTAACGCCATATTAATGATAGTTTGCGCCATATTATTACATCCGAACGACATATTATCGTTCTCAAACGCTAGATTATTCATTCCAAACGCCATAAAAAACCTCGAGCCATTTTCAGCTCGAGGTAATTTGTATTTATTCTACTAACAATAAAACCTTCGCACCAGAAGGATCAATCGCACGCACGATATTATTTTTCACAGTAACGACCGCGTCTATATCTTGCAAACGATTTACGACCAATTCACGAGTCTCTAGATTTGGATAAACAAGTGAAAACTCATGTAATCCGAGCGTGTGATTATTGCGTTCTATCGCCTTAGGTCGTCCCCAAGTATTGAGGGCAATGTGATGGTGATAGCCATTTGACGAGATGAATGTAGCTTGAGATCCATAGCGGCTAACAATATCGAACCCTAATGCATGTACATAAAATTCTTCGGCTTTTTCTAAGTTCGATACGCTTAAATGAATATGACCCATGACTGTACCTGAAGATATGCCAGACCATTCCGCTTTAGTTGCACTGGCAATTAAGCCCTCAATATCAAGTGGATCTACGGTCATTTCAACTTGTTCATTTTGCCAATTCCACGTTTCTGGACTGCGGTCATAATACAATTCAATTCCGTTGCCATCTAAATCATTCAAATAGAGCGCCTCACTAACTTTATGGTCAGAGGCACCACTAAACGGATACCCCGTATTGCGGATGTGATTAAATAACGCACCTAATTCTTCTTTGGATGGAAGTAGGAGTGCCAAATGATAAAGGCCTGCAGACCCAGGTATGTGAACATTATTCTCTTGAGATTGCTCGATGATTAATAAAACATCTGATCGATTGGCTGTGAACTCTACTTTGTCCTCGGTTTTATTCAAGATGTGTAGTCCAATAATGTTTTCATAAAATGCTGTCGACTTTGTTAAGTCAGACACGATTAAATGGACATGCTTTGGATAAGTTGATGGATGTTGATGAAAAGACATATACATTCTCCTTTTAAGTTACATTTATAAATTAAGTTACTTTATGTAACTAATATTAAGGCATGAGTTTATGAATGTCAATCATATCGTTTTGCGAATAAATACCATTCCATATGGCAAAACTTTCTTCAAATACGAAACCTTCAAAACGAAGGGAAGTGAATGAATGAAAATATGGAAACGAGCACGACAAGCAGTTGAAAATAGTAAGGAAAAACCTTCTCCGCCATCACATCAGAAGCAACTCGCACCAATTTCGTTAGACGCTCTTAAAAAAGATTTAACTGATATTGATGATGCTGTTTTCAAAGAGTATCAAACAAAAGATGGACTTGTTACAGTGATCTATTTGAGTTCGCTAATTGAGCCTGTCCTTTTACATAAAATGATCATCTTTCCACTTGTAAATGATAAAGGCTCAGTAATGAATACATTTGATGCAATTGATGGAAGCAATAAGCAAAAGCTTTTAATGGCTATTGTTAACGGTGATACCGTTATTTTTCACCACAATAAACAACAATATTTGCAAGCTCATACATTCAGTCCGCCAGAACGAGCAATTACTTCTTCTGAAAATGAAGCGACCGTACTTGGTCCACAAGACTCTTTTACAGAGTCACTGACCGTAAATTTATCTCTTATCAAAAGAAGAATTCATCAGACAGGGTTGAAAAGTAAAGATTACACTATTGGTCAAGAAACAAATACTAAGATTTCTATTATGTATATTGAGCATCTCGTTAATGATGAAAATCTTAAGAGGCTACAAGAACGCATTCAGCAAATTGATTTTACAGGGTATGTTGACCTCGTCATTCTTAAACAATTACTTGAGGATAATCCTTATTCACCTTTCCCACAATACGGTGCGACATCGAGGCCAGATGCTGCGGTGAATTCCTTATTGGATGGAAGAATCATTGTAGCAATGGAAAATAGTCAAACGGTCATGATTTGTCCTTCATCTTTTCTTGAAATGTTTAATTCTCCAGAAGATTTTTATAACCGTTGGACAACGGCTAGTCTGTTAAGAATTTTGCGATTTATGGGCTTTATTATCACCATTATGCTGACGCCTACGTATATTTCAGCTCTATCTTATCATCCAGGAATCCTTCCATTTGAATTATTGATTATGATCATGGAATCAAGAAGTAGGGTTCCTTTTCCTCCGGTAATTGAAGTGCTATTTATAGAACTAATCATTGAAATTTTGAAAGAGGCTGGGTCTCGAATGCCTACCAAAATCGGTCAGACAATTGGTATTGTGGGAGGTATTGTAATTGGGACTGCATCAGTTCAAGCGGGTCTTGTAAGTAATACACTCATTGTCCTTGTGGCTGTCTCCGCACTGTTATCATTCTTAATGCCCAATTACCTTATGAGTAATGCCAGTCGCTTTGTGCGGTACATTTTTATTTTGGCAGCTGGATTATTCGGCTTGTTAGGTCAAATGTTGGCGTTTGCTTGGCTGATGAATCACTTATTAAATTTAACATCACTTGGAACGCCATATTTGACACCTGTTATTCCACGCTCCTGGTCAGATCTGTTTGATAGTGTCGTTCGTTTTCCATTAACTTTTGTTCAAAAAAGAACTGGAATGTCTAGAGCAAAGAGAGAGAAAAAACCTACTAAATAGCGGGGGGATTGAAATTGGATGTAACTAAAAAGAAAATTTTAAATGGGTACCATGTAATATTTCTGATTCAGAATATTATAGTTGGCATGGGATTACTGTCTATGAATAACTCGTTAAGTCCATTAGGCTACAGTCAATGGTGGATCCCACTTCTATTTGGTCTCGTTGCAAATCTAACAATCATCCCTATGATTTGGCTTGGATTACAGTATAAAGATGATGACTTGTTTGATATCCATGAAAAACTTTTAGGAAAATGGATTGGAAAATCATTAAATTTTATATTACTCCTATATGCAATCGTTCTTTTTGCTGCGATTATAGATAATTATTTAGTTCTCGTACAAGTCTCGATATTGCCAGAGCGATCGATAACGGGACATTTAATCTTCTTTATTTTAGTGACGGTGTTTATCGTTAAAGGAGGTATAAAATCCCTTGCTAGGTTTTGTATATTGACACTTTTTTTAACAGGCTGGATGGTCTATTTTCTGCGATGGGGATTTGAAAATGGAGAAATTCGGCATCTTCTTCCACTTTTTAACTTCACAGGTAAGGAGTTTGGGGAAGCAATCAAAAGTGGATACAATTCAATTGTTGGATATGAATTAATTATGTTCTTTTTCCCATATATCCGAAAACCCGACAAAGCCTTCAAACATGCATCGATTGGCATTTGGATAACAATATTGTTCTACTTAATGGTTGGAATTGTTAGTGTTATGTATTTTACGGAATGGCAACTGGAGCATATTCTCTTTCCTGTTTTGAAATTGTTCCAAGCGGTAGACCTCTCTTTTGTTGAAAGAATTGATAAGATAGGAATTACTTTATGGGTATTCTTAATCTTAACGACAGCTGGAGCTTATTTATGGATGGCTAAAAAAGGTGTAGATTCTCTTCGAAATAAAAATAGCCAATATCATATTTATGCTGTTGCTATATTGACGTATGTCGTCATTAATCTTCCTATTTCTCAAACTGTAAAAAAAACTTTTTATGAACAAACATTCCTTTTTAGTTATGGTCTTATATTATGGCCGATCCTTTTATGTCTAGTTCATTTGGTCAGAAGGAGAAAAATGAGGTGAAGAAATGACAGCTTCTCGATTCATAATGGCGATTAGTATTCTTTTAGTATTGAATGGGTGTACGACTAAGCAAGGAACGCAACCATCGTTAGAAAGATTAGGAATGATTAGTGTTGCTGGTTTTGATTATATTGATAATGACAACATGAGATTGACGGTTATTATGCCGCAACCGGCTCTTGAGGCGGAGAAACATACGCAAGTCATTACGGTTGATACGGATATGTTGCATAAAGGGCTGGTTGATATTTCTTCCCGTGCAGATAAAACAGTCTCTTTGAAACAACTCAGAGTCGTATTATTCAGCGAGGAATTTGCTAGAAAAGGACAAATGAAAGAAATGGTTGAGTATTTATTTAAAGACGCAGATGTAAGGTCAAGTGTATTTGTAGGGGTAGTAAAAGAATCTGCTGAAGAAATGCTGAGAATGGAATACCCAGACAAACAGAATACAAGTTCCTATATCAACAATTTATTCCACCCAAGGCAATATACATTTTTCAGTCCTTTCACAACGATACATGAATTTGTCTATGATGAAACCGATCCATTAAGGGATACGATTGCACCATATGTGGAACTAAAAGATGACGTCATCCATATAGAAGGACTTGCCATGTTCAGTAACGGAAAAATGGAGACCATTTTCACCAAACAAGAAGCCAAGATTATTCAAATATTGCGTGGTAGAGAAAAATTAAGTGTATTTGCTCTTACTCTAGACGATGAAGAGAAAGAGAAAGTAGCTTTAGAATTTGTGAAATCGAAAGCTAAAGTGAAGACCGAAAATTTAGAATCACCGAAGGTTATCATGGACTTGAAATTTGAAGGTACATTAAGTGAATATGAAGGCGATAAAGACTTAGCCAATAAAAAGCATGTTGAAACTCTTGAAAAAGAAGTGAGTAAAAATATCGAAAACGATATTAGATCTTTGTTAGAAAAATGTCAGGAGCTTTCAATCGAACCTATTGGCATGTTTGAAACCCTTCGAATGCGTTATAAAGGAGATTGGCCAACTGGTTTAACGGAAGAATTATTAGCAAAAGCACAGTTTGAGATAACTGTTGAAACAAAACTTACGAGTGTAGGGGCATTGAAATAAATGAATAAAAATAGAATTTCAAAATCGGCATTCTGATAAATTGAAACTTCGTGTATGTTTATTCGTAATAGAAACATACGATTGAAATTTAAGGGGGAAAATCGATGTTTAAAAAGTTAGCGGCAGAAGCATTAGGTTTATCGGATATTGGCATTGTGGTACCGAAAGCTGATTTTGATAAGACTGAAGCAGACGATTTTGTTATGCACGAATCAGGAGAAGAAATTTTCTTCTTGATTAAGACCAAAGCAGATGAATATTGTTTTACAAACAAAGCACTAATTCACGTGGACGGCGCAAATGCCGTTAGTAAAAAAAGAACATTGAAGCGGTACGAATATGCACTGCATCCAATTACCAATGTAGCTCTAGAAACGGCGGGTACCATCGATTTAGATGTCGAAATCAAATTCACGATTGGCAGTACACCATTATCAGTTGATATTCATAAACGGTTTTTAACGGAAATTAAAGATCTTTATAAAGTCTTATTTGCAATCTCACTGGAAGTGAAAGAAAACGAAAAGAAATATGCAATTGCTGAAACTAGCTTGAGTTATGCTTCTCAATCTATAGGGCGTATTAGCAATAACCAAGTGACTCCTGCTCAGTCATTTGAAGATATTGCTCGATTCTCACAAAATTGGTTGCATGAGAATCGGATGAAATACGCTAAAAAAGATTTCAAAGATACATTTGAGTTGTATATTAATCAATAATTGCAAGTTGTGAAACCGTCCTTTTCGATTGATCATGGACGGTTTTTTTAGCTGAATAAAAGGGAAAACAAGGAGTAAACAACGAATATATTGCTAATAGAGGACGGTGAAAGAAATGTGTGGACGGTATAGTTTAACTGCTGACTTTCAAGTAATAGAAGATCGGTTTGGGGAAGCCACTTTCGATATAACTAAATACGAAGAAAGCTATAATATTGCACCTTCTCAAATGGTCCTATCAGTCGTTAACGATGGTTCGAAAAATAGACTCGGGTTTTTAAAATGGGGCCTAATTCCACCGTGGGCAAAAGAATCGAAGATTGGCTTTAAAATGATTAATGCCCGTTCAGAAACTGTACATGAAAAGCCTAGTTTTCGAGAAGCTTTCAAGAGGAAAAGATGTCTCATCATTGCAGATTCTTTTTACGAGTGGAAACGAACGGACGACCGAAAAATTCCCATGCGCATCAAAATGAAAAATGATGAACTTTTTGCAATGGCTGGTTTATGGGAATCTTGGAAATCTCCTGAAGGGGATACTGTTCATTCATGTACGATTTTAACAACATCACCAAATGAACTTATGTCACATATTCATGATCGAATGCCTGTCATTTTAAAACCCTCTGATGAACAAAAGTGGTTAAATCCAGAATTGAATACTTTGGCTGATTTAAAGAAGTTTTTAATTCCTCTCGAAGATGGTCATCTAGAAGCATACGAAGTATCGGACAAAGTGAACTCTCTGAAAAATAATTCGCCTGAGTTGATTGAAAAAGTAGGAGACTAATTATGTAAGAAATCTTTATAAGTGTAAGAGGTGAAGGACATAAAAATTTTAGAAACAGACAGGCTAATACTCCGACATTTATCTGAGGAAGATGCAGAGTTTATCGTAACCCTTTTAAATGAACCAGATTGGATTAAATACATCGGAGACCGCGGCATTCGTACAGTTGAAGATGCGAAAAAGTACATCAAAGAAGGACCCATGACTATGTATAATGAGCATGGAATTGGCTTGTACTTAATTGAATTGAAGGAAAACGCAAAACCAATAGGACTTTGTGGTCTTTTATATCGTGATTTCTTAAAAGATGTTGATCTTGGATTTGCATTACTTTCTAAGTATTGGGGCAAAGGGTATGCGTTTGAGGCAGCACAAAGCACCTTATCGTATGGTGCTGAAATCTTAGGGCACCACCGAATTGTTGGCTTTACTTCACTTGATAATGAAAAATCTGCAAACCTTCTTCAGAAATTGGGAATGAAAGACGAAGGAAAGATTAAATATACGTCAACTTCCGAAGATGTTCGGTTGTTCGCTATTGAATATCAAAAAAAAGATTGAAACGAGCATCAATGCCGTTTCAATCTTTTTTTATTTATATGCCAGGAACCCATCCTGGATTTTTTATGATTCTTTGCCATAGGGGAGTGGGAAGATCTAACTCTTCTTGTTTATCGATTTCAAGCTTTGTGACAATTTCATCTTCGCGACCTTGCTCAATCTTTTGAACCCATTCTGGGTCAATTAATAACTCCCGACCTAACCCGATTAACGGTACTCCAGAAGTTAGAGCTTTTCGTGCATCTTCTGCGGTATAGATGGATCCAACACCAATAAGCGGAACTCTATCCCCAATGACTTCTTGTAAGAGTTCGATACGTGAACGAGTATCTTCAACGCCTCGCTTAGGTGTAGACCAAAAATCCATAAGAGAGACATGTAAATAATCTAGATTTTTTGAAGCTAATCTATCTACTAAAATGAGTGTATCAGCCATCGTAATACCCGGTTCTTCCGGTTCTTCAGGAGAGAAACGATACCCAACGATAAATAGTTCTTTTACGTACTCATTCACAACGCGTTTCACTTCATCTACAACAGCTAATGGGAAGGTCATTCGCTTCTCTAACGTTCCACCAAATCGATCGGTACGGCGGTTTGAGTGTGGAGAAAAGAACTGTTGTATTAAGTACGTATTGGCACCATGAATTTCAACTCCATCATATCCAGCTTCAATTGCGCGTCGAGTCATCTCTCCGAAGTCACGAATGATTGCTTCGATTTCAATTTCCGTTAATGCACGAGGAACAGGTTTGCCTTCAGCAGGATAAGCGATAGCACTTGCGCTAACAACATCACCGTTCGGTGCAATCTCTTTCGGCACCTGTCTTCCAGCATGGAAGATTTGTAAAATAGCTTTTGCGCCTTCATCTTTAATAGCTGAAGCTAATCGCTTTAAGCTCGGAATCATTTCGTCTGTATGTGCTGCAAACTCACCAGGAAAACCTTGACCATTTGTGGTTCCATATGTACAAGCAGTAATCACCATACCGACACCTTTTGAGCGACGAATATAATAAGAAACTTCTTCGTCTGAAACTGTACCATCTTCATTGGAAGAGTAGTTCGTCATTGGCGCCATTACGATGCGATTCTTAAGTGAAACACCATTTGAAAAGTCAAATGGTTCTAAGAGTGGTTTGTATTTTTCATTCGTCATATTTTTGTACCTCCAAAACGTAGTGTGGATAGTAAGTAGTAAGAAAAAGCATAGTGTCACTCTATGCTTTCGCCATATAGTAGTTAAAAGATATGCCTAAATCTGAATTTATGAGTAGTGTTAGGACGTTCTCTCATCAATTTTTACTATGACAAATTGATAACACCCAATAATCATTGTCAGCAAAAAACCACCTGCTAAATAGCCAGCTAATACATCACTTGGAAAATGAACGCCTAAATAGATTCGGCTGAGTCCGATTGAAAGAATCATGAAGATGCTAAAAATAGAAAAAATGAAGCGTCCCCAGCGAGCGGGGATATGATGCCACAAAACAAAGGTGAGTATTCCATAAATACAGATAGCATTCGTCGCATGCCCGCTTGGGAAACTATATCCACCAATCTCAATTAGACGATGAAAATCGGGTCTTGCTCTTTTGAAGAATTGTTTTAATAGACGGAAAAGGTAATGTGAACCGAGTAAGACGATAATGAAAAGAAGAAGTTTTGATCGATCCTTCAAAAAGAAGTAAAATAGTATAAAAATGACAAAGGCTAAAATATGAATGAAAGACATAGAACCAATGTAAGTGAAAGATTGCATGATATTTGTTAAAAATGAAGTCTCGAAATCTTGAAAATAAGTTGTGACTAATTTGTCGAAACGATCCATTTTATTCAGACGAACTAAGATAGCTATCAACCCAAATCCAAATGCGAAGAAAAAACTTAGCGATAAAAATAACTTAAAGTTATAAGGCATCTTCATGTATTAGTTGATAACTCCTTTCAAGCATTCGATATATGTATATTCATTTATGGTAAAACAGCCAGAAAATAGTAAATAACTGTATAATCACAATATGGGGGATATGTTTGAAGAAAATTATTTTAGTAGTTAGCTTGTTAATGTTAACAGCTTGTAAGAATAGTTTAGATACATCTAAGTTAGTTGAATCGAAAAATAGTGAGGTAGCCATGAAATTTTATAGTGCACCTTCTGTTGATGTAGCCATTGATTCATTGCCGTACGAGGTTAATTTACCCGAGCAATTACCATTCAATGCAAAGAAATTCAATTCTTTAGGCATTACAGATTACGGAGGTAAAGGGCTCAATCCAGAAGCTAGTTTTATAACAAGTGATGAAAATACAAATGAATTAATAATTACAACCACTACTGCAAATGTGGAATATCCTGATACCACACCTAAAGAAATCACATTGAAAAATGGATATCAAGCTTTTTACTTGGCACCAAATCGATTAGATGTTGTTGTTAAAGATGTTACATATTTATACACGTTAATAATGCCGGAATTAGAAGAATCTCAAATTGAAGGAGAATTGCTCAAGTTGGCAGAGCAATTATCCGAATAAAAAAGCCATTCATCAATAGAATGGCTTTTCTCATTTATTTAATTCGCATATATTCCACAACTTTTTGATCAATCATGCCACGAGGTTGGACACGTTCATCAAAGTTTTCAATTAAATGATATGATTCAATAGCGTTTAATAAATCATCATGTTCAGAAAGCTCACGCTGTAAATGGCCATTTTCGTATAATAATTCTTGAAGTTCTTTTGCAAGAAAGCCTTGCACTTCAACCACATCTTCAGGCAATGTAGGCTCAAAATACAGTTTATGTAACTTTAATAATCGAGTTAGCTCTTGAACAGGTTCCTCATGATCATCTACTCGTAAATCGATATAGCGATCATTGTAGCCACCATAACTGCCATTTTCTTTAACAATTAACAAGGCTGCAGATTGTTTCCCGCGGCTATCACCACCCGCTGAATCTCCCGCCAGTAAGGCAGACAACAATCTCTCGGCTAATGAACCTTGTGTTTGTAGGAAAGTTGACTCCATCGCTTCAACCGTATGTTGATCCACTAAAATATTTCCTTGAACTGCAAAATTATCGCCAGCAAAACCACCAGCCCAATCGAAACAATCTTCTCCCGTAAATGTAACACTTCTTCCTAAAGCATCGATGATACCAACTTGTCTTGAGGCAGATTTGTCATCTGACTGTATTAATTTTTCAAGAACTTGTTGAGGGGAAAGACCTTTTTCTAAAAGCTCTAACCCATGTTTTCCATAATCTAAATTCGCCCACGACTGTGTGGCAATCGCTCCGACTCCAGCTTTTGCAAAGGGAACAACTGCCCCAACTGCTAAAAACTTTGATGCAACAGCAACACCGAGCTCTTTTGTTTGTGGATCATATCCAACGATAGAAAATGTCATGTCAATTTCCTCCTTGAGCAAATTTGGGATATTAAACTATTTATTTAAAGCTAGCAATCTACGGTGAGTATCATCATCACAGATAACATACAATATGGCATCTGAAGGAATATTCTCGTTTAATTTTCTATTGATATCCATATGATCACGGTCCGCAATTAAAGTTGCGCCATTTGAGAGTAATTCATGAAAAGCATCCCCATAGGTTTGCCACTTATCATTTCTAGGAACTTCAAACAAATCTTCACCAATACTTCTGCTAATTAATTGCGTCACAATGGTACTGACGTTTTGATGCATGGCGGAACGAACCGCAAGCAAAGATGTTGTTTCTTGAGATAAGATAAACTCATCCACCTTCACATGTGAGAAATTAGGGATTTGTTTTTTTGTCATAATCTCAACTGTCGTGTGGACATGACTAGCTAATCGTTCAACAGTTATTGCAATCGTAAGTGTCTTGGCATCACGCAAAGAAGGAATTTGAATGGCATCATCTGCAAAAATAATGACTGATTTGGCTTTTTTAATATTTGCTTGGTTAAACGTTTCTTCTTCGGAAGGGTCACCTTGAACATAATGTACTCGTTCTAATGCAACATCTGTAGGAGATTTGGGTAAAGTATCAATAATCACCACTTCACTCGTTGTATCAGATGCCAATATTTCATCAACTGCTGTTTCTGTTTTTTTGCCCCAACCGACAATAATGATATGATTTTCTTTGGTATAAGCCAATTTGCCTTCTTCCTTCCGTTTTCTAAATATAGAAAATGTGTCTACAATTTTTCCAATGACTACTCCTAGTAATCCAATGCCGAATAAATACATAAGAATGGTAAATAACCTACCTTCGATTGTAGTAGGTGAATAATCACCATATCCGACCGTGGAAAAGGTGGTCATTACAAAGTAAAATGATGTGAGAAGACTTTCAAAAGTTTGGGGTTCTAACATATAAATAGTTACCGTGCAAAATAAGATAAAGAATAATGTGGCTAGTAATAAGGATAAGTTTTTCATTCGAACTAAACCAAGTCCTACTTTCAAGAAAAAATGCATATGGTTATCTCCAATCGCCTGAATCTTTCGATAAATCCTAGTTTACACGTTTTCTATTCAAGGTGCTATAGAGGTATAAGTATTTCAATCTTTATTCAAAAAGGTTGAAGGTTGGTTTAGAGGAGATTTACTGAAAACAGCAGGAAGGAATGAACTGATGACCAATATTTTAGTAGACGCAGATGGATGTCCCGTTGTAGATTTAACCATTAAAATTGCAAAGCAGTTCTCCATACCGGTGTATTTGTTCTGCGATACCGCTCATAATATGCAACGTGAAGGCGCTGAAACAATCATGGTTTCAAAAGGTGCAGATGCTGTTGACTTTGTTCTCGTGAATCGGGTGAATAAAGGCGATATCGTTGTGACTCAAGATTATGGTCTTGCAGCCATGGTGTTAGCAAAACAAGGGTTAGTGATTGACCAAAACGGTCGAGCTTATACAAACGATAATATTGACCAATTATTATATAGCCGACACATGTCACAGAAAGTGAGACAAGCAGGTGGGCGCATGAAAGGACCAAAAAAACGTCAAAAAGAAGACAACGAGAAATTTGAAAAAGGCTTTAGAGAGATATTGGCAAATTGCCAAAAAAGAAAGGATTCATTCCCTAGTGAATAAATAATAGTAGGTAACGCAAACTATGACTGATTTCTTCTTTTTATTTCAAAGAAAGAGGGGTGAAGTGGATGAGTAAAAAACAACCGTTTGACTCGAAGTCAGCACAATTTCATCACAATTGGACTCGACCAAAAAGAACAAATACACAATTGAATGGGAATACTGAAGAATCCCAGTCAACACAAATTTTGAAAACGGCTGCCAAGATTCACCGTCTGAAATGATTTTAATAAGAAGAGGTTATGACCCAGATTTTTTTTGCTGGGTCATTTTTTTGTGGAAAATAATAAGTTGAGACTTGTTTATTCACTGTTTGAACTGTTTCTAATTGCACACATTTTCGACAGATTACATATTATTTTGAAGAAGAGGTGGTGAACTATGAAGGAAGAGATAAATCCAGTTGTAACGGAAGAGCGTGAATGGCGAAAACAGCAAAGAAAGGGTCGCATGAAAGCAGCGTTGACCATATCGTCTCCGTTGTTGTTACTTGTGTTATGGGAATTTTTATCACAATCAGGTATCATCGATTCCCGATTTTTCCCTCCGCCGACTCAAATTGTATCAACTTTTACTAGCTTGCTAACAAGTGGTGAGCTATTTAGCCATATGGGGATCTCTCTTTTTCGAATACTTGCTGGATTTTTGTTAGGCGTAATTCCCGGAATTATCATTGGTTTGTGTATGGGATTGTATGCACCAATTCGACACTTTGTATCCCCACTAATCATGGCGTTAATGCCCATACCAACACTGGCTTTATTGCCATTAATATTAATCGTCTTTGGCATTGGTGAAACATCAAAAATTGTAACGATTGCAGGGAGTGTATTTTTCCCGGTTGTCATTAACACGGTGGCAGGTGTCATTACGATTGACTCCATCTATATTGATGTAGCCAAAAATTACGGAGCCAGCCAAAAAGATTTCTTTCTGAAAATTGCTTTACCAGGCGCATTGCCAGTCATGCTTGAAGGGATTCAGATGGGGCAAGCAATTGCCTTATTAACGATTGTTGCTGCTGAAATGATGGGGGCACAATCAGGAATCGGCTATTTAATATGGACCTCGTATAGTGCGTTTTTATTGAAAGAAATGTTTGTGGGGCTCATCCTCATATCGTTTTTTGGCTATTTGTTCTCACTCCTGATCAGAGCTTTACAACGAAAACTTTTACCATGGAGGTGACCAATCTGGAACAAACACCTAAAATTCGCATTCAAGATTTAACGAAAGTTTTTTATAAAAAACAGGATAGTGTGACTGCCCTCGATAACATTTCCATCGATATAGCGGATGGTGAATTCGTTTGTATTGTGGGCCCAAGTGGATGTGGGAAGACGACGTTGCTTCGAATATTAGCTGGATTGGAAAACCAAAGTGCTGGAACTTTTTCAATTGCTAAAAGTAGTGAGGAGCGGCCGCTGCAATCCATGGTATTTCAAGAACGCGGCATTCTTCCTTGGCTAACTGTAGAAGAAAATGTGGCGTTCGGACTAAACATGCGCCATTTACCTGCGTCCATTGTGAAAGAGCGGACCCATTATTTTTTGAATAAAGTCGGGTTATCTAAGTTCGCCCGTATGTATCCAAAAGAATTATCTGGGGGAATGAAGCAGCGAGTTAGTATTGCGCGAGCATTCGCCAACGATCCAGAGATTTTATTGATGGATGAACCATTTGGAGCACTTGACGAACAAAATAAATACATTTTACAAGAAGAGTTACTATCCATTTGGTCCGAGACGAAAAAAACAGTCTTGTTCATCACTCACAGCATAGATGAAGCCCTTTTTCTAAGCGACCGTATCTTATTGATGAGTTCACAACCAGGCAAAATTTTGAAAGAAATAAAGATGGATTTACCGCATCCGCGAAAGGTAATCGACATTCGATCCAATCCGTCGATGGCCGAAAAGTTTTTAGATATTTGGAGTCATTTGCAAGAGGAAGTTCAAGAGTCAAGAAAGTGAAGGGAGCATTCGGATGAAAAAGTGGTTATGCGTTTTCGGGATCCTGGTGTTATTAATTGGTGGATGTTCAAATGAAGAATCCGTAGATGTGAATGACGACGTGAGTAAAGATAATCCATCGGGAGACTTAGCTCCGTTAAGTAAGAAAACGAAAGTGGTTATTGCAGAAGATGGAGCGGCATCCGGAGCGGGTTTTTATATCGCTAACGACAAAGGCTATTTTGCGGATTACAATATCGAAGTGGAATTTGCAACATTCGCAAACAGTGATGATATGTTGCCAGCTCTTGCTTCAGGAGAAGTGGATATTGCGGGCGGTATTTCATCCGCATCGTTCTTCAATGCGATTGCACAAGGGATCGACGTTAAAATTATTGCAGACAAAGGACATAATGCGGACGGGAAATCTTATTTCACATTCGTCATTGCAGATGACTTAGCTGATGAAATCAAAGATTACAGTGACTTAAAAGGAAAACGTATCGCTGTTTCTTCAGAGCATGGAGTAGATGATTATATCTTCCATCAAATGCTTGATCATGCAGGTCTGACAAAGGACGATGTAGAATTTGTCTTAATGCCTGAATTCGGAAATATGATGGCGGCCATTGAAAATGGATCGATTGATGCGGCACTTCAAATTGAACCACTAATTACGACGGGTGTTGCACAGGGAATCCATGTTCGATTTGGAGATGCAACTGACTATGCACCTGAAGCGCAAATTGCCATGGTATTAGGTTCGCCACAATTTATGAATGAAGAGCAAGATGTATCGCTTCGTTTTATGGCTGCCTATTTAAAAGGGGTGCGCGATTATAACGATGCCTTTAAGAAAGACATTGGCAAAGATGAAATCATCGAAATCATGACAAAATATACAAGACTGAAGGACGCTGCGGTTTGGGAAGATGTTTATGTAACCGGCTTAAACCCAGACGGGAAAATGTTCATCGGCGATATCCGTGATCAATACGAACTGTATAAGAAAAATGGAGCAATTCGCGGCGAATTCAAATTCGACGAAGCGATCGATACTAGCCTCACTGAAAAAGCGGTTGAAATTATTGGGGAATATGAATAATCGATTGTGATCGGAGACGTGGCAACTCGTTTTTCAGCTTGGACGAACGCGATTTTTGGTCTAACGCCATATTATGACTCGCTACCGCCAGATTATCGGCCGCTATCGCCAAATATATTCTCTCAAACGCCAAATTATCGGCATCTATCGCCATATAATCAAACAACGACGAGTTGCCTACATGGCAACTCGTTTTAAGATTATTTATTTTTCCATAAGTGCTTGTCATAGGCTTTATGGGGGTAAAGAAACATAGATTAGTGTGGTACACTAGAACTATAATTATCAAACTATTCTAACTTTTTAATAGAGAGGGTGGTCCAATGTTTCAGTCTTACAACGTAAAGCCGTTTTTTGATGAAATGCTTGAAGCAAGTGGGAAGCCGAAGAATCATTATCAAAAATTTTATGAGATGTTACATACGTTTACAGAAGAGGAGTTAAAAGAAAAGCATGACATGGCGCAGCTTTCGTTTTTAAGACAAGGCATCACGTTCACTGTTTATCATAATAATGTTGGAGCAGAAAGAACGATGCCTTTTGACTTTGTTCCGATCATTATTCCACCCGAAGATTGGGAGACGATTGAGAGAGGGATGATTCAACGGACAGAAGCGCTTAATCGGTTTTTAGATGATGTGTATCATGATCAGCGTATCGTTGAAGCTGGAATAATCCCTAAAGAATTGATTGATTCAAATCAGTATTACTATGCGAAACAAGTTCAAGGATTGAAAGTTCCCTTAAATAATCACATTTTCATGGCAGGTATTGATTTAATTCGTGATGAAAATGGAAATTACTTAGTTCTAGAAGATAATCTTCGAAATCCCTCAGGTATGTCTTATGTCTATCAAAATCGATATGTGATGAGACAAATTTATCCCGAATTTTTCGCTAAACACTCTGTTGAGACTTTGGAACATCAGATGACTTACCTACACGAAGCAATCATGGATCATGCTGCTGCAGGTGTGGAAAATCCACGTGCTGTTTTGTTAACTCCTGGCATGTACAATTCAGCTTATTATGATCATGTGTTTTTAGCGCAACAAATGGGACTTCAACTCGTTGAGGGCCGTGACTTAATTGTCGTGAACGACATTGTCTATATGAAGACGATTCGTGGGTTGGAAAAAGTTCATATTATTTATCGTCGTATTGATGATGACTTTTTAGATCCTGAAGCGTTTAGAGAAGATTCTACTTTAGGAGTGCCAGGACTATTGAGTGCCTATCGAAATGGGAATGTAGCGATTTTGAATGGAATTGGTAACGGAGTTGCAGATGATAAGGCAATGTATATTTACGTACCAGATATGATTCGTTTTTATTTGAATGAAGAGCCGATTATCGATAACGTGAAGACCTATCGTTTAGAAGACCCGGTTCAACGTGACTGGGTTCTATCAAGGTTGTCTGAATTAGTGGTGAAGAATGTGGGAGCTTCAGGTGGGTACGATATGTTAATTGGTCCGCATGCATCCATAGAAGAAATCGACACTTTTCGAGAGAAAATCCTAGAAGCACCACATCAATATATAGCACAACCAACCATTCAGTTATCACGAGCTCCAGCATACCAAGGGGAAGAGTTTTACCCATGTCATGTTGATTTACGTGTATTTGTTATACGTGGAAAGGAAACACATGTATTTCCTGGAGGATTATCACGTGTAGCATTGAAAAAAGGGTCTCTCGTGGTGAATTCATCACAAGGTGGCGGCGGAAAAGATACATGGGTTATGAAGTCAGGGGGGAGAAGCTAATGTTAAGTCGAGTAGCGGATTCACTCTATTGGATGTCCCGTAATATAGAACGAGCAGAATTGAATACTCGAGTTTTAGATGTCCAATTAACTCAAATGGTTGAAACATTTTCGGAAGATTCAATTGAAGGAAAGCAATGGGAAATTCTTTTTGAAATATGTTCAACAGAAAAAGAGTTTAGCGCATTCCAACACTCAGAAGCATCGGATGAAACATATATTCGGTATTTAGCTTTTGACGAAAAGAATGCCAATTCCATATTAACTTGCGTACGGATTGCGAGAGAAAATGCACGCATCAGTCGAGATCATTTGCCAAATGAACTATTTGAAGTTTGGAATGATATTTATTTATATGGAGTAGAAGCAGAAAGGGAATCCTTTTCCATCCGGAATTTGAGAAGTTTTTTCCGTAAAGTAAAACTAGCTTCATTAACAGCACAAGGTATTGTTGAATCTAGTATGTCTCGTGGAGTAGCGTATCGAATGATAAAAATCGGCAAATGGTTAGAACGAGCAGAAAAAACGGCACGTATATTGAATGTGGTGTGCGAACATACCCGCGAAACCCAGTTGGCGTATAAAGGTGAAGACTATTATGCATGGCTTTCTGCTTTACGAATGGTTAATGGGTACGAAGCTTATCTTAAGGTGAATCAACCTAAAATGGACCCAAAAACCATTCTGACTTTCCTTATAGCGGATGGTTCATTCCCAAGATCGATTCGTTACAATATGGACCATGTGCGCTCAGCAATCGATGCGCTTGAAAACGCAAAAGTTGCTCCTTATTCTGAAAAACTTTACAGTGCGTTGAATGAATTACTGAACGACTTTGATGTCATGACAATAAAAGAAGTTAATTCGGATGGTATGTTATCGTTTTTAAATCAATTCCAAAATAAGTGTAATGAGATTGGACAAATTTTTTCAAAGACGTATTATTTAATTGAGCCAGAATCTGCACAAATTCAAATTCAGAATGCAGAACAAGATTTACCACAGCTCGTTGAAAGGAAATCGTCTATGAAATACAAAATTGAACACACAAATATTTTCCAATATGATACGATGGTTGATCAAAGTATGAATTCAATACGCTTAAAACCGAGAACTGATGAGTGTCAACGATTGCTCTCATATCGTGCTGAAATTACACCAGTTTCCTTAACGAAAGAACATACCGATCTTTGGGGAAATAGTGTGGAGTCATTTTTCATTGCCAATCAGCATGATCATTTAGAAGTAAAAGCAACTTCAGTCGTCAGCATTCAAAAAAGTCCTTTCATTCACCGAATCGATTATTCACCTGAAATGAGAGAGATTTTCCATTCTACTTTGTTCCATGATCATTATTTAGCTTATTTAAGCAACACAGCCTATACATTTTTGACTGCAGAACAAATGAATAAGGTTGACTCAGAAATCGGTGAAATGCTTAACCCAGTTCAATACGCAATTAATGTAATGGGTTACTTGCATAATCACTTTACGTACGATGGTTCTTCAACTGATGTCACGACAAAAGCTTCGGAGTCTTTTGATTTGAAAAAAGGAGTTTGCCAAGACATTACCCATGTCATGTTGGGGATTCTTCGATCAAGATCTATTCCAGCAAGATATGTTAGCGGATATTTATATGTAGGAGAAAATTCAGCATTAATTGGTGATGCAGCTAGCCATGCATGGGTAGAAGTTATGGTCCCAGGGATTGGTTGGGTAGGTTTAGACCCAACGAACAATGTAGAAGCTTTAGAAAATCACATTCGTGTTGGAGTAGGACGCGACTATGTGGATGTAAGCCCTGTTCAAGGTATTTACCGTGGAGGAAATCATAAACTCGACGTGAAAGTTTCAGTTAGCTTAATCGATCAATGAAATAAATAAAGATGACGCCAACACGATATCGGCGTCATCTTTATTTTTGTGGTTCGCGTTCATAAAACGCGAAGTTCAACACGGTTGCGTCCGTTGTTTTTTGCTTGATACAACTCATCGTCTGCCATAACGTACATGTCTAAAATTCGATTTAGTTGAGATCGTTTGCAATGAATGGCACCAATACTGATGGTGTCTGGAAGCGGCTCGCCGTTGTACTGATACGTCAGGTTTAAGGCACCAACGGCTTGGCTTATTTAATACGTGGTTGCGAGCAGTATTTTACTAACTAGATCTCATTTTCTATTTTGTCATCGACATCATCATTGAATTCATTCTCGAGATCTACTTCGGTATAATCTTCTACGCCTAGAGAAGTTGCGACTTTTTCGATCACTTCTTTTCTTGTCATATCTTTTGACAATGCTGTTTCCTCCTTCTTTTTTGTGTATTTGTTTTCCTCCTTTATAGCCGAAAAACCGTGCTTATAAACCAAATAAAAAGGCAAGATACGTGCGTATTCGTGCGTTCATTGAGATAATGGTTGAAATAATGAGGAAAGGGTGTTTTATGATGTCGACATATACAGAAATTTCTACTTTACCTGAATGGGAAAAAGTATTACAGAAATCTAAAGAACAACCCGTACTAATCTTCAAACACAGTACAACTTGTCCAGTGAGTGCAGCTGCTTATCGAGAATTTACGTCTTTTAAATCCGACGTGGAAACGTACCTTGTAAAAGTTATTGAAAGCAGATCCGTATCGAATGAAATCGAAAGTAATTTAGGTGTTCAACATAAATCGCCACAAATCTTTTTAATTTCAGATGAAAAGCCGGTTTGGCACGAATCTCATTGGAATATAACTGAAACCAAAATCGGACAAGCGATTGAAAATTATCAATCAAAATAGTGCAATAGAACCCACTCTTTTCTAAAAATGAGTGGGTTTTGTTTATTTTTTTAGGAAATTATTGAATATTCGTGTTTATTGCTGCGTTTTATAGTAGAATCCATTTAGAAGCTTGATAGACTTGGACATTAAGATGAGGACGTGTGAACGATGGAAGCAATTAACCGTGTAGGTACATATTTAATAAACCATGCTGAAGAAATTTCTCGAGAAATGGTTGAGGAAAGTTTGGCGACTGTCGAAATTGAAATTACTGAAGATTTAATTCAACTTTCAGTGAAATCGAATGCAGAATTTCTTATTTTATTAGCAGAATCATTTAAAGAAAGTGATGAAGTTGCTGCAGAAGAACTAATAGAGTGGAGTAAAAAATATGGCGAGGAACAAGCTAAATTGTTGTCACAACTTTCCGCGCTAATTAAACCATATGCTGAAAATCGCTTGAAATTTTTAAAGAGAATCACTCAAATTTCAATTGACCACGAATTATCGACTGAAGATGTTGTAACCATTAACAACCGTGTTAGTTACCTGATGGATGTTAGCATGATTGAAACGATTTTTGCTTATGAAGCATACCGTGATGGCTTAATGTATGACCGTCAAAAAGAAATTAATGAACTTTCTGCACCGATTGTGCCGGTTCAAGAAGGAATTGCGGTTTTACCATTGATCGGTATTATCGATCAACAACGTGTTCAGCATTTATTGAATAATGTAATACCGACCATTCCAACTCTTGAAGTGGAACATTTGATCATTGATTTTTCTGGTATCTTGACGATTGATCAAGAGGTTGCCCATCACGTCTTTACAATTCACAACGTATTGCAACTTTTAGGCATACACGTATTATTTACAGGAATTCGTCCCAACCTATCAATGGCAGTTGTTCAAGCAGGGATAGATTTTTCCTCATTCCATACTTTTGCGAGCGTACGACAAGCTATTGAAAGTGTTAGATAGAACAATTCTATCCGGTATTCAATGACTCGCTAAGTGAAATTAGATTTTATGCCGTAAATATGATAATATAACAGTCTAGATATAGCGAGGACGTGACTGAATATGATTAAGATCGAATTGCCAAAACCAGATTTAGTAATTAGACAACGTACACAAGTAGTGAAAGAAAATGAAGTAGAAATCCCATCAGTTTATGGATTTATTGATTTTCATCAAATTCCACGCGACAAAGGTGGACTCATTATGTTCTTCAACAGAGAAAATGAGTTACTATTTGTAGGAAAAGCACGTAAGTTAAGACAACGTGTGAAAAAACATTTCGAAGACAATGTTTCTCCGATAAAAAATCATCGTGAGGAAGTAGTAAAAATCGAAATCTTTTTCGTGGATGACGCACTAGATCGTGAAATTTACGAAACGTATGCGATTAACAAACTGGTAGCGAAGTATAATGTAGATAAGAAATTTGTTCATCAATGATGAAAAGCTGACTTAACGGTCAGCTTTTCTTTTTCGATATTATTGATTGAAAATTTAAAAAATAAAGGGATTAAGCTTGTCTTTATCGAATAAACATAGAGTAAGACTAAGAAAATGCTGATGAAAGAGGAGGAACTCTAATGACATTTAAAGTTCAACGTATAGAAGATTTGAAGAAAGTCGATGTATCACAGTTGGTAGCGGAAAGTGAAGAAGAGGGTTACCGGTTCTTAACTCGGTTAGTAAATGATTACGAAGACGGAACGAATACGTTCAGTAAAGAAGGTGAAGCTCTTTATGGCGTATGGGAAGGTCCAGATAAATTAGTAGCTATTGGTGGTATTAGTCAAAATCCTTATGAAAGTAATGATACAGCACGTTTAAAGAGGTTCTATACGTTGCAAAGTGTTAGAAGACAAGGCGTAGGCTCACAATTGCTTTCTGAATTAAAAAACCATGCAAGTGAAAACTTTAAAGAAATTACCTGTAAGACAGAGTCGGCAAAAGCCGATGCCTTTTATAGAGCGAATGGATTCGAAGAAACACATGATGCACCACATATCACACATGTGATGAAGTTAGGATAGATATAAAGAAAATGAGGAACCTTGTAGTTTTGGTTCCTCATTTTTGTTCATTCAATGATTTCAAAGGTTTCCAGCATACGGTGGAATCGCGCTCCATGTCCTTCTGCTGCTAGTAAGAAGTATTTTTGCATAATAACGAAGCTTCCTTCTTTTCCATTGCTTATCACGTACGTATGGACGATATTACTATCAGGTTCATGACCACCTGCTCCGTGTAATAAATATCCGGTAACAGGTTCAGTTACTTCTTCTATAGCTCGTAGCTCAGGATACTCTTTTTTTAACTCAGCTTCGATTTTTTTTATTAAGTTTTCAGGTTTTTCATCTACGACTTGTTTAATTTCCATCGTAACTTCAGGGAAATTTTCTGGGGGGGGAATAATGCTTGAAATCATATCAGATTCTTCCCCTTTAGTTAATTTATATCGTTCTTCATCAACATATATCACATATTCAGAGTCGGATCCTTCGTTTAACTGAACTTCTATTTTTTCATCGTTCCCTTCAATGTTTTGAATGACTTCTTTCTCGGGAATAAATAAGTCTTTGATTTCGCTTTTCAAAGCCTGCCCCGTTTCACTTTGCAAACTGAGCATTAAAAGTAACGCCGCCGAAGCAATCAACCAGACGATTGCTTTCCCTTTTTTTCTTTTTTTCAACTTATTACTCTCCCCTTTGTTATTTGTAAATAATTCTTGTTCAAGTTCGTTCCATATTTCACCCTTCATCTTTTGAATATGTTTTTCTGTTCGTACATGAAGTTCTTCTTTTACGCGTTTGTCAAAATTACTCACAAAGTCTCATCCTCCTTTTCGGTTGAATCCAACTGATTTTTTAGTCGTTTTCTACCTTGAAACAACCTTGACTTGACTGTATTTTGATTCAGTTCAAGAATTTCCGCTATTTCTTTTTCTGAAAATCCCTTCAAATATTTTAAGATGAGAGGAATTCGAAAGGCATCATCTAGTTCTTGTATTTCTTCATATAAATCAGAAGTTTGAGGGATAGGTTTATTCTCATTAGATGGTTCGTTTTCAAGGTTAGGATGTTCAAACTTTGAGTACATTGAATTTTTTTTCAGTATTCGTAAGCATTCATTAGTTAGAATCCGATAAAACCAAGAATTAAACGGAAGTGTAGGATTATATTTCCCGATATTCCGATACACTCGTATGAATGTTTCCTGGACTGCGTCTTTGGCCATTTCACGATTTCGCGTGATGGCAGAAGCTGTTCGAATCGCATATTCCGAATAAGCTTCATAAAATTGTCGAAATGCTTCTTGATTGTCTGCTTGAATTTGTTTAATCCATTTACTTTGAAACAACCAGTACTCACTCCTTTCCAAGATCTAACTATCTTAGTTCTTATTTTATCTACCCGTAGTAACATAAATAAGTTTTCGCTCGTTTGAATTTTAGCATTGTAAAATGTTGCAGTGATATTCCGTATAACTGTTACGATTTCTTAACAGTGCTCCTGTTTCTGTTTCTGCATCGCTGCGCTAGCTTCGAAACATTAAAGTGCATTGCATCTCTACGCTTACTTTGTGGAAAACGACTTTTGCAAAAGACGTATTCTACGGGGTCTCAGCAGTCCCGCTATGCCAAAGAAATCATATTGCTCCATATATAGTAAAGAAATCAAAGGAATAATAATCTAATAACACATAAAAAACAACGAGATTCATTATCTCGTTGTTTCTTTTTTTACTAATTTAATTATAAAAGCTATTCGGATAATCGCGATAATCCCAAGAACGAGTGCACTGGACCAAACGAAGAGGGTAATAGACCCAACACTAATATTTGCTTGACGCGGAAAATTGAAATACGTATAAATGAGTGCGTAAGAAAGTGGACTACTAATCATTAAAAATAATAGAATCGCAATTAACCATCGCCATCTAGTTTTTAGTGTACTTGAAAAGAGAATTAAGGAAATAATTAATGGGATGAGTACTTGAAGTATCAATATCATTATATGAATGGGTTCGGTCATATCTACAACTCCTTTTTAAACTATATGTTTGACTGAAATAAAATATTAATCTATACTTCAAGTAACTACTTTGCAAAACAAGGTAGTTGAATTTATATCTGCTACCTTGTATTACAATACACTGAGAGCTTGGTGGTTTTATGTCGATTCGTAGTCAATTGCTAAAAGGAATTTTGGATGGATGCGTACTGGCAGTTATCTCGAAAGAACCCGTTTATGGGTATGAACTCTCAAAGAAACTGCAATTAGTGGGGTTACCAGATGTGAGTGAGGGAACAGTTTACCCTGTTCTATTGCGGTTGCAAAAGAATGATTTAATTTATGGTGAAATGCGACCATCTGAATCTGGTCCAAACCGTAAATATTATTCTCTTACGCAAAACGGTATTCAAGCACTCGAAATCATTACAAACGAGTGGCAGCAACTATCTGTGCCGATTAACGCTTTATTAATGAAGGGAGATCCAAATGAATTTAAATGAATTAATTCAACAAAACAATGAAAAAAGAAAATTGTTAAATGAAGAAAATGAGAAGTATTATACGAGCATGGTTGTGTATTTGCGTACAGACCTAACACTATCAGAACAGCATACAGAAGAAGTGTTGATGGAAATGCTAGATCATATGATCGCAGCACAAAAAGAGGGGAAAACGGCGGCTGAAGTATTTGGTCATGACCCGAAAAGTTATGCAGATGACCTGATTGAACAGCTACCCCAAGAAGAAAAGCGTGATATGGTAAAATTCATTGGCCAACTTGCCTTTACATTAATGGGATGGTTTTTAGTTAGTAGAGGATTAATATTACTTCTCTTTACATCGTTTACCACAGTGAGCACAACTGTTTATATGATTCCTACTCTGATTATTTTAGCTCTAATTGGGCTAAGTGTTGTCATTGGCGTGAAACTTATTTTTGGTTTAATTCGCAGGTCTGTATTTAATGAAAATGCGAATGGCAAGATGGACATGATAAAAGCTGGATTATTCGGTGCAGTCAGTTTTGCAGTGATTATCGCAGCAAATATGTTCATACCTGATTTTGGTCCTTCATTTGAATTTCCAGCGTCTGCATCTCTTGGAGCTGGGGGATTGATGTTATTAGTTTCTTGGTTAATGAAACGTAATAATAAGTGAATTTGAAAAGGAGAGCAAATTGCTCTCCTTTTTGCTTACTATATGAACTTACATAAATGCCGAATGTATTCATCAGCTCTTGATTTCATAAGACTGGAGGATAATTCTGTATACCCAAGATCAGTCCAACCTTCGTATACATCCATCTCTTCATCCACAAAATCAAACACACTTAAAATATCCCAATGAGGATTATAATCCATGGGATGTTCATTAAAATATGCTTTTAGGAATGAGTCAGCCGTTTCGACGCCATACAACAAAGCGAAATTCATCCGACAATGTGCAACATCTACTAATGCAGGACCGCTACATGCATTGATCCAGTCCACTACACCACTTAATTTCCCGTCCTCCCAAAGTATATTGGTTGGGTGATAATCGCGATGAATAAAGACCGGTGTAAAGGATGGAGTAGAGTGTTGTACAAAATGAAGTGCTTTCTTCCACTCGTCTGGATTAGTGGTCCAGTTAGGAACTGTCATCTCATGAATAGGCGTATATGGTGCATACTTCCATGGAAAGTCTGATGGAATCGGTGTTTGATGAATTCGGTATAAGGTTTCTGCAAGTTGTGGCATACCGGCTTCGTACACACTACGGTTTAACTGAACTTTTCCTGGTATTGCACTCATTAAAAGAGTTGGAGCATCACACTCTTCAACATTTGAATCTGCAGCTAAAAACGTTGGGACGGGCAGGTCTTCTTTTGAAAGAGCGAGTAAGCTAGCTCGCTCATGAATGATTAAATCTGGTTCTTCAGCTAACCATTCTTTATTCAAAATTTGCCTGGAAACGACGGATGATTGATCGTCTAATACGTGATGAGAGATGACGGATGAAACGCCACCTTTTAGAGAACTTGTTTTTGTAACCTCTTGTCCTAATTGAAGCTGAATCCAATTTTCAAGTTTTTCATTTACTTGATTCATAACAGTAAGATCCTTTCGCAACACGCGGGTTTATTATCCGAGAACTTTCCAAGAAGTTCGAGAAATCTCTTCAAGCTCACCGGTATCGAGCTTGAAAGTTAACGCGCCAACATTATCTTGAGCATGGTGTGCTTTAGTAGCGCCGGGTATAGCGAATACGGTGTCACCATGGTAATGTATTAACCAGTTCAATGCGACTTGACTCGCGCTAACATTATATTTTTCTCCAATTGTATCAAGTAGATTGATTAAAGGTTTTGTCTCGTTAAGACCAGTTTCTTTAAATTTGCGTTGATATCGACGAGGTCCCTTTGCTTGTTGAATTAAAGCTGGGTTATCGTGGAACTTCCCTGTTAGTAAACCTTGTTCAAGAGGTGAGTAGGCGATAATAGAGATACCCAATTCTTTTGCACGCTCAATCATGCCACTTTCTTCAATTCGACGATCGAGCAAACTATATTTCACTTGATTTGAAGCCAGTGTTAGGCCATGCTCAGTTAAGATTCTATGCGATTCAATCATAGCTTCCACGCTGAAGTTACTAACCCCGATATGTTTGATATGTCCTTCATTCACAAGTTTAATCATCTCAAGCATTTGCTTTTCAACAGATGAAAATGAAAAGGGTTGATGAATTTGGTATAAATCAATGGGTCTATGATTGAGAGCTTCTTTACGGATGTTAATCGTCTTCGATATCGAAGCAGCCGTTCGCAATGCTGGCCACCATTTCGTTGCGATTTTTGCATCATCAGGTGTAACGCCAATAGAATCTAGCGCTTTCGCTACTATTTTTTCAGACTCGCCACCACCATATACTTCGGCTGTATCAAACCAGTTAATGCCACCATCTAAGGATGTCTTAATAATCTCTCCAGTTAACTCATCATCTAACGCTCCCCAAAATTTCCCGACCAATCCAGTTCCTTTGCTGAACTGCCATGTGCCAAGACCAATTGCAGAGAGTGATAAATCAGATTGTCCTAATTTTCTTTTTTCAATGTGTTTATTCAACCAATTCATCCCCTATGAAGACAGTTATTTTGAGTAAGTGTACCATTCTATAAAGGATGAATGCCATTCACTAGCTGTTTGAAAGTTTAATTGGAAAAGCACATAATAGGAGACATACAAGCTAAGATAATCGGGGGAATAAAAAGTGAAAGACGATTTAGAATTTGATATGGAAATGGCAAGAGAATATGACAAGGGGATACGACGGGCCATGCCATCGTATGATGCATTATTTCGAATGGTTCAATCCTTTCTTCGTGCGAATGTGGAAGATGGAGCTAAAATATTAGTAATTGGAGCAGGTGGTGGAAATGAAATCGTTACATTTGGTTCGGCTAACCCAACATGGACATTTGCAGGAGTTGACCCATCAGAACCAATGTTAGAAGTGGCCATTCAAAAAGCGAAGAATGAAGGAATAGAGGAGCGTGTTTCCATACATACAGGAATTATTGAAGATCTTGACTTTACGGAACGTTTTGATGCGTCTACTTGTCTACTAGTGCTTCACTTTGTAGAAACGATTGAAGAAAAGAGAAGTTTATTGAAAAAAGTAAGAGAAAACTTAAAACCTGGTTCACCATTTGTCTTAGTGTCTATGTTTGGAGATCAAACGCAACCTGAATTTGATGAACGTATGAATTTATGGAAATCCATTTGGCTTGATTTAACGGATTTAGAACCGGAAGATGTCGATGCGATGGAAGAATCCGTTCGAGAATTATCTTTTATTCCTGCGGGTCAAATTGAAGAGCTTTTAGAGGAAGCAGGATTTGAACGAATTTCACAATTCTTCTCAACGACGTTATTTGGTGGCTGGATTTGTCACGCTAGAAAATAATGGATGAGAATATAGGTTTCTTTTTAATGCAAAGCGGGAACTTCATATGCAAAGAGAATTGTAGAGGAAGTGTTCATTATGCATTCGCCGTCAAAAGCAGAAGCAAAAGATAAAGTAAGAGAAGCAAAACCATGGGTGCGACGTTTTGGTCGTTTTGGCTATATGGCAAAAGGTGTAGTATACGGAATGATTGGGATACTCGCTGCACTGGCGGCGTTTGGACCTGGAGGGGAAATGACGGGAACGTCGGGAGCACTTCAATCAATCGCAGAAATGCCGTTTGGTGAAATTGTATTATGGATTATTGGGCTTGGTTTAATTGGCTATATCTTATGGGACTTTATTAAAGCATTTAAAGATCCGGAGAATGAAGGAACGGATGCGAAAGGACTTATTAGACGAACTGGCTATTTCATTAGTGGTGTCATTTACTCGAATTTAGCATTTGGAGCGATTAAGTTAGCGAGTCATACAGGGAATGCCGGAGGCGGTAATTCGGAAAAGACAATATCTGCAAAGTTGATGGAACAGCCATTTGGTGTATGGATCATTGGACTAGTAGGTGCCATCATTATTGGGTATGGGATTTATGAACTTTATAGTGGTGTAAAAGAGAAGTTCATGTCTAAATTTAAAACGTACGAAATGAATGATAAAGAACGTAAAATTGCTAGAATATCTGGAAAGCTTGGTTTGATATCACGAGGGATTGTCCTAAGTATGGTAGGGTTCTTCTTCATTCGTACAGCCATTACACATAACCCAGATGAATCAAAAGGACTGGGTGGGGCACTAACAGAGTTAGCTAGCCAGCCATTTGGCCAATTTTTACTAGCACTAGTAGCTATAGGATTAATCTTATATGGAATCTATCAAATTATTCGAGGGCGTTATCAACACATGAACTTTGGTGATCGAAAATAGAATGATTTTTAGTATGGAATTAGAGCTACCGCGATGATAATTATCGTGGTAGCTTTTTGGTGTCTTTAGATGAAAACCTTATGCGGATTTCTTTGTTTTATTTTATGGAAACAATTGGTCTTTCGCTCGTAGAAACGAAAAGAGAGTGAAAGGTTCGCGTTTGAAAGTGAAAGATCAGCACGTGAAAGTGAAAGATTGTCATTTGAAAGTGAAAGCTTTCATATAAGGAATTATCTATTGCTGTTCTCATGTGTTTTACAACGGCCACAAACTCTGTAATTCCCTCAATCGTTTAAATTATCTTTCACTTCAAAATAGTTATGATACGATTACAATAAATGAATTAATTGTAGAGGATGTACAACTATGCGAGTTTACGTAGCACTTATTTCCCTCAGTCTTATTTGGGGATTATCATTTGTTTTTATTTCAATATTAAGCGAACCAGCGGGTGTATGGGGCACCGTCTTTATTCGCTGTATTGCAGGTGCGTTATTGCTATTGCCATTTTTATGGTTTAAGCGGAAAGAAATTATTCGTCCGGTTCCGTGGAAAGCATTACTCGTAGTAGGTGTGGTGAACGCTGGATTGCCTTGGGGGTTGATTGCGCTTAGTCAGACACAAATTAATAGTAGTTTAGCAGCTGTCCTAAATGCATTTACGCCAATCTTCACAGGATTACTAGGACTCGTCTTCTTTGGAGCGGTTTTATTAAAACAACAGTGGATAGGTATAGCGATTGGGTTCTTCGGCATAATTATTATCATGGATTTTGATGTCACGCACTTATTTGGTGAGAGTTTTGTTGGTATAGGGACGATGATTTTGGCCACGATGTGTTATGGCTTTTCGTCGCATTATGCACGTAGACATTTGAAATCGGCAGGCATACTATTCGTTACAACGTGTACGTTAGTTGTGGGAGCAGTATTTGGCGGGACGATGATGTTGCTAACAAACCCAAACCAATTACAAACACTTGCACAAAACGTAAGTGGGGAAGTGCTAATCGCAGTAATTGGTCTCGGCTTTTTCGGTTCTGGAATCGCTCATTTATTGTTCTTTTACATCATGAATGAAAGAAGTCCGGAATTTGCAACTTCAGTCACTTATCTAATTCCGATATCGGCCATTTTATGGGGGTATTTTTTATTGGAAGAGCCAATTTCGATACATATGATTGTGGGATTGGTTGTCATATTATGTGGGGTGTATTTAACAACACGACCGTGATTAAAGCTAATTAAGTAAAGGGGGAATTTAACATGTTATCTACTAAACAGTTACAAGACATTGAGGCATTGCAAAAGGAATGTGAGGCATTTGATGAACTTCAATTGAAGTTGAACTGGGAAATGCTTCGTAGACGCGATTCGGATCAAACGGATTTCTTTTATTATCATGAAGATGAACTTATTGCTTTTCTAGGAATTTATCCGTTTGGATCAGTTGCAGAAGTGTGTGGAATGGTGAAACCGAGTGAGCGTAAAAAAGGTCA
Source organism: Paenisporosarcina quisquiliarum (assembly GCF_043641925.1). Classification (GTDB taxonomy): domain Bacteria; phylum Bacillota; class Bacilli; order Bacillales_A; family Planococcaceae; genus Paenisporosarcina; species Paenisporosarcina quisquiliarum_A. Next base: position 11,895 of record NZ_JBHZRU010000022.1, on the reverse strand, counting down.
TTTCCAACAATTATTTTCTGAAGCCATGGACTTATGCGAAAAGCGTGGCTACAAGAAAATCCTTCTCAATGCACCTGCAAGTTCACAAGCGGCGAAAGAGTTTTTGAATAAACAAAGTGCCGAGTATGCATTCACAGAACATCAAATGCAGTGGGAAGAAAAGGAGTTGGCAGACGTTAGTGGGTTTACCCTACGACAAGCCGATGAAAAAGATATTGCCATGCGAGTTCGTCTGGATGTGGAAGCTTTTGGGGTAGATGAAGAAAGTGCTACCGCTAATGAGAGTAGAATTGATAACGATGAAGACACTGACATGTTAATGATTGAAGTAGACGAGGAAGTGATTGGGAAGATCCGTGTTAAACGTGAAGACGGAGAAGCTTGGATCTACGGATTTTCCATTTTGCCATCATATCAAGGAAGAGGAATCGGACGTAAAGTGTTGCAACAAGTAGTACACGAACAAAGCGCTAAGGGACATTCTGTTCATTTAGAAGTGGAGACGAAAAATGCACACGCATTATCGCTCTATGAATCAATTGGTTTTAAAGTGGTCCACGCTCAAGATTATTATCGATATAAATAGAAAAAACGAGTCCACGTGACTCGTTTTTTATTTTGAAGCCCTAACGCCAATAAATTTCATTGTTGCGACATATTATGGTTCGCTATCGCCATATTATCGCGTCCAAATAACAATAAATTAGGCTCGAACGCCAAAATATCACCCGCGAACGCCAATAAAAAATTCTCTTATCACAAAAAAAACGCCATTTCGGCGTTTTTCACATAAAAGTCTCCATCAATTGCAATAAAACAGGTCCTAATAAAATGATGAAAATACAAGGGAAGATAAAAATAACGAGAGGAAAGAGCATCTTGATCGGTGCTTTCATCGCTTTTTCTTCTGCACGTTGTTTTCGACGAATTCGTACTTCTTCGGATTGTATTCGTAAAATTTGTACCATACCAATTCCTAATTGTTCTGCTTGAATTATATTCCCAATTAACATCTGAATATCATCCACTTGTAAACGATCACGAACGCCAGCGAGTGATTCTCTCCGAGTCTTACCAAGACGTAATTCCTCAAGGCAGCGCTGGAATTCATCTGCTAAAACACCATGTTTTTTAGAAACTACTTTACTCAACGCTTGGTCAAAACCTAAACCGGCTTCCATACTAACTGCGAGTAAATCGATAAAATCAGAAAGTTCTACTATCGCTTTATGATTGCGTGATTTAATTTTCATTTTCAGAAAAGCGTGAGGTAGATACATACTTAATGCGATTGTAGCTAAAAGCATGAATAGGAGTTTGCCAATCGAAACGTTTGCTAGTACAAGGACAATGAACATGAAAATCGGCAATACGATTAACAATCCGAGTTGTAATATTCGAAACTCAAACGGCGTCATACTGTATGGCGTACCAGCTTGAAGCAATTTCCGTTCGATTTTTTCCGCTTTACCTCGTTTATTTGTACGATTAAAACTTCTTTTAAACTGTTTAATGCGTGTATCAAATAAACGTTGAAACAAGGACTCCTTGGCATTCACGGTAGTCGCTACGACTTTCTCTTGACGTTCTTCACCAATAACCAATGCAATACGTTGTTTTCTTGAAAGAATGGCTTCATTGCGTGCCAATACTAAGCCTAATAAGACAAGTGAAATGGTGATGAGTGCAAATAATTCAATCATCCGTTACACCTCGATTGTTGTGATTTTCATAATAAAGAAAAAGCCAATCATCATCGAAACGCCACCAACAGCTAGTAAAACAAGACCAATCGGATTGGTGAATAATACGAGCATATAGGGCGGGTTAACAACGAACAACATACCCGCTAAACCAAGTGGAAGTAAGGCAATAACCATTCCAGACATCTTTCCTTGAGCAGTTAACGTCTTAATTTGTCCTTGAATTTTTATCCGTTCACGAATGGTGTGAACGATTTTTTCTAAAACGACCGCTAAATTACCACCAACTTGACGCTGAATGAGAATGGCTTGGATCATCAAGTCTAAATCGTTACTTGGCATACGTTCTTTCATGCGGTTCAACGATTCTTCAACTGTAGCTCCATATTGCATTTCTTGCAGAACAATTGCTAGTTCTTCTTTCACCGGAGAAGGTGACTCTTCCATAACATTTCGTAAGGCTTGGAAGAAACTAAAACCGGCACGTAACGCATTAACAACAGTTGAAATCATTTCAGGTAAATAATTATTGAATTGCTGCAGGCGTTTCTTTTGCTTCGATCGAACAATCATCTTCGGTAATACAAATCCAAAGATTGCACCAAACACCAGCAACATTATAGCTGGCTTGAATAAATAAAATAACAAAGCGAAAAAAATGACTGAAATCCAGTGGAACATAACGTATTCTTCCGATTTTAATGGAATCCCAGCACGTTGTAGCATCATTTCTATCGATTTATTTTTATCCTTCGCTTTTAACCGTTTTCGGACTTTCTCTTTAGCGGTAGTTAAATCGACTATGCGACGCATTTCTTTCTCGGATTTTGGCTCATCACTTTCACTATGAATGAAATGCTGTAATCGTTTGTTCATTTGTTGTTTTTGGTAAAACACTTTGACCAATAAAGCTAGAAAAAACAAAGTAGATGTGACTAATAGCAATATATATCCGATTAGCGTCATAACGTGATCTCGTCTTTTTCAATGAAGACATGAGGAGGAATATGGATTCCGGAAGTCTCAAGTTTTTCATAGAATTTCGGCCGAACACCTGTCGGGATTAATTTCCCGCGGATCTTACCAGAGGCATCGACGCCGGCTTGTTCATAAACGAAAATATCTTGGAGAACAATGATGTCACCTTCTAGCCCTTGAACTTCCGTGATTTTAACAATCCGGCGAGTTCCGTCTTTTAAACGAGATTGCTGGACGATTACATCTAAAGCTCCTGAAATTTGATCACGAATCGCTTTTACAGGTAAATCCACTCCTGCTAATAAAACCATCGTCTCTAAACGTGAAATCATGTCACGAGGACTGTTCGAGTGACCTGTCGCAAGTGAGCCGTCATGTCCTGTATTCATCGCCTGTAACATATCAAGTGCTTCAGCACCACGTACCTCACCAATTACGATACGGTCAGGACGCATACGAAGGGAATTCCGTACAAGATCACGAATCGACACTTGTCCATTGCCTTCTATATTTGCTGGTCGTGATTCCAATGTCACCACATGGTCTTGAGTAAGTTGTAATTCTGCAGCATCTTCAATCGTCACAATCCGCTCGTCCGCAGGAATGAAACTAGATAATACATTAAGCGTAGTTGTTTTCCCTGATCCTGTACCACCACTAACGAAAATATTGAGTCGGGCTTTAACACACGCTTCGATAAATAAAGCCATTTCTTCCGTAACCGTTCCAAATGATATTAAATCCTTAATAGTATAAGGGTCCTTCGAGAATTTACGGATGGTAATCGTCGGTCCATTTAATGCTAATGGAGGTATAATCGCATTTACACGAGATCCATCGGGCAGTCGAGCATCAACCATTGGGCTACTTTCATCAATACGACGCCCAATAGGGGCAACAATACGTTCGATAACATTAAGAACATGTTCATTATCACGAAATTCGATATCGGTTAATTCAAGACGTCCATTACGCTCGCAATAAACACGATCAGGTCCATTGACCATCACCTCAGATACCGATTCATCTAAAAGAAGGGGGTTAATAGGGCCGAATCCTGTTAATTCATTGACCAAATCAGCAGTCACTTTTTTGCGGTCAATCGATTTCCGATAAGATTCTTCTTCTTTTAATACTTCTTGAACTAATCGATCAATTTGTTGATCTAAATCATCATGTTCTACTTTCAAATCAATCGTCGCTAATATTTCTTTCTGAATGAGCTTTTTAAATTCTTGTTCTTTTTCTTGATGCACAGCTGTGGGTTTAACAATTTTCACTTCTGGCGCAACAGGTAAAGGAGGGGGGGAAGGAACGACATTCACTCGTTCTTCTACAGGTGTTACTTGCTCAACTTTTTCTGCAACTTCAATTGCTTCGTTAGGTTGCTGTTTTTGTTGCAATCGATTCAGTAAACTCAAGTTTATCTCCTCCTTATTTTTTGCGTCCAAACCACAGTTTTTTGGTTCGTTCTTTTCGAATGTCCGTTTCATCATCAGCATGATTATTTTTAACAATACAATCCGCCAAGCGTCCTAAGTCTTTCGCTAAATCTGTTCCACTTCGACGACTAACGACAGGTATGCCAATATTTAAAGATTGACTAGCTAATTTAAAGTTGTTTGAAACAAATTCTGCATCAGGCAATTGAAGCATCGCTGGAATCTCTTCAGGTTTAATTAAACCTTCCATATCGTATCGATTGATGACTAATTTTATCTTAGAGGTATAACCAAGTTGATCGAATGTTTCTAACAACTGTTTGGTGTTTTTTAATGCCGTCATATCAGGAGTGGTAACGACTAGAATATCATTCGCAATGTCAAGAAGGTCGAGTGTCGTTTCATGAAATGCATAGCCACAGTCAATAACTGTATAGTCGTAATGATCTTTTAACATATGAACTGCTTTTTTCATCACATCATTTGTTACGAGCTCTGCATGTTCAGGACGTTCTGGAGCTGCTAAAACTTGAATGCCAGATTCGTGATTTGTTAAATAGTTGGAGATTAGAGAGTGGTCAATTCTTGCGATGTCTTCGGCCACATCTTTCATCGTGACAGATGTTTTTAAATCAAGGGCAATCGCGATATCGCCAAATTGTAGCTTTCCATCAACTAAAGTGATGGATAAATATTTTTTTTGAAGCGCAATTGCTAAGTTCGTAGCTAAAAATGTTTGACCGACGCCACCTTTAGCGCTACATAGGGCAACTACTTTTCCTGTTTTCATTTGTCCTTGTAATTCCAAGGTGGCACCTCCTTAATTATTCGTCGTAACTTCACGACGGTGTAGAGTTAAATGTAATGTTCCACTTTCATGTGCTTGTACCAAACTTATCGTATCTTTAGGATCTATTTCGATAGTGACAGATGAATATTCTACAAGCTCATCATTTTCGTCACGAACCGTCATTTTTTGACCAATCGCTAAAACGCGTACTTTACCATATAATAATGATGTTTTAACGACTGGATCTGTTGTAGGACCTACTATTTCAGTAAATAAAACATCCACAAAATCCTCTGCTTCAATCAGATTTGATACCGATTGAACTAGGTTCGCGCGGATGGAAATGGCTTGTTTACCCTCAGTGATTTTTTTCGAAAGAACATCATTGATTTGTTGGACGGATTGAACACGAGCGGGAAGTAGGACTTCATCACTTTCAATCCGTGTTGTCGCCAATTTACCAATAACTTCATCAACCGTTTTTAAGCTTGATGCATGGACAGAGGATTTTGGCTTCGTTGTTTCCGTAACCATCTCTTCAGTAATGACCGTGTTCTCCTCAATCATTTGAGTAGAAACGATGACTTTCTGAGTTTCTTCAGGGATTTCACTTTCTTTATTTTTTGAAGAAAGTGTGAATGCAAAAACAAGGGTCGTGATCAGTCCCATGACAATGGCTAATAAAAATAATGTGCGAGAACGCATGTGAACACCTACTCTACTAATCGAATTGTGTATGCACCTTTTTCGGATGCATCATCTAACTGAAAACCTGTACCGACACGTTTTAAGAAAACGCCTTTGATTGTTTTGTCATGTGAATCCATTGGCTCAGAAATATAAAAATAAGCAAAACCTGTAATTTTCACTTGTTTCATTTGATTAGAGGTTTGATTATAAGGAACATAAACAGGTATTAATAAAATCCTCGGACAATCCCTAGCTGTCATATCACTGCATGTTGAAATCAAATAATCGACAGCTGTTTTAGTGGGACCAGCGATATTACCAGTTTGGGTATTAATGATATCGCCAATTTTTAATTCACCATCGAAGCCATACATTAAATTTTGTTCGTATAGTTTAGCTCCGGGTCCTTCAAGTGCTAGTGCACCGAAATAGCCTGTATCGCCTGCAGTTTCATCCACTTTCAGCGTGTATTCATTCCCGTAAATTAAGGGAATGGAATCGTCAATTCCAATAGGCGCAGCCCCTGACGCTCGTCCCATTTTCCCGACTTCGACAGTGGCTTTTACTTTTACATCCACTTCGTCAAAACCAACAATTGAAGAGAAGAACAATGCGACAGGTTCATTTAAATGAACAGCTACGCTTTTCTCAGGTGTTATATTAATGCTTTGCAGATAGGGGAGTACATCATGTGCATCTAAGATTCCTTTAACAATATTCGTTACAGGTTCCCCGGCATTCGTCGTTAGTTCTTGACCACCAGATAAGGCAGCTGCGTTGGCCGCTTTTTGAAGATTAGCTTTTGACATATACAAATGACCACCATCAACGACTAATCCAGCAAAAGCTGTCAGCACAAGCATTAAAAAAGCTGCAATCAGAATGATATTTCCTCGTTCATCTTTGTGAAAATCACTAATTTTCATCGCTTAACCTCACTCCACTCGAATTGTCGAATCCACTTGAATATCAATAGGACCATTGATCACTAACTCAGCTAAAGGCATAATGGCGGTCATTTTATAAGAAAGAGTTACAGTGACATCGTCTCCTGATTCACGAATACTATCACCTGGTGTAATCGAAACGACCATTGAATTCGCATTTCCAGCTGTGAAATGTTGTTTTGCATAAGACTCCATTTCAGCATCTGTGTAACCAAAACTACCAAGTCGAACAGTTTCCTGCGCTGTAAAATGCATCGTCGAATACGTGTAAGCAACTCGACCAAGATCAATGATGAAAACTAAAAACAATAAAAAAACAGGAATGACAAGCGCAAATTCAACGAGAGATTGACCTTTCTCATCGCGAATCATAGGCGAATCACTCCTTGGAAAATCATTGTGCATAATGCGCCTCCTACAATGGCAACACCATACGGAAATGTTTGATTAGATGAATGATTTCGCACAACGGCTAATTTCATTCCATACGTCATGAGGCTGTTGCGGTGAAATAAAGTCAACCATTGCTTTGATTTTATTAACCTAAACAAAATGAGAAGGAGTGCAACCACTCCGCCAATAATTGCCATATAAACCGCAGTCGTTAATATGAAAACTGGTCCTTGAATGGCTCCGATCACTGCCATTAACTTCACATCACCAGCACCCATGCCCTTCATCATGTATGGAATCAAAAGGATCGCGAACCCAACAACCAATCCTAGTAAACTACTTGATAAACCGATCCATCCATTTGTGATAACTTGTAAAATTAAAGCGAGAAGGAGGGAAGGAAGCAATACATGGTTATAGATTTTTCTGCTTTTCAAATCTGTAAATAAACAAATTGTCATTAAAACGATGAGTAATCCATCTAGTAGTTGCATCCCTATTTTCTCCTTTCACTTAAAATTTGTAACTTATTCTGGAGCAGTTTCGTCTGTAAATGCAGCTGTCACTTTTCTGAATTGTGCAACAATAGCGTCTCCAAATAACACTAATAGTCCAACTACTCCAATTGCGATAATCCCTAATACCAATGCGTACTCAGCCATACCTTGTCCTTCTTCTTCGTTCATGAAATTCTTGATCCATTGTGTCATGATTATTTCTCTCCTTTTGGTTGTATGTGTAGTTTTTGTCCTTCTTCAAGTGCGAGTTCTTCGATGCGGCCTGCTGCTAATTCGATTACGGAATAAGCTTTAGGGATGTGTAGTCCACGTTTTCCTGGAGCGACAAATTGTTCGAGCCCAACCACTACTTGATTGGCATCTAAGTAGACGATGTCAATCGGGTATTTCATAAAGTACGTGTGAACCGATCGGCAGGGTTGAATATGAATTCCGGATTGACGAGGAAGTGATGATGTGAATAGAAGTCCCTTTAAACGTTTTCCAAAGGAGTACGCAGGTTTGACATTATTCGCAATCACAGTTCCTTGTACCGAGTCAATCACTTGCACAACTTCACCTCCAACATAAAAAAATGAACCCCGCCTACCGAAAGCGGGGTTCACTAATAGATTAGTAGATATCAAAATGTTGTGATGGCCAATTTTATAAAAGGGGCAATATACCCTCTTGCAAATAGTGATCACTCGTTTTGCATCTCTAAAATCTTATGCCCTGTTCTTTCGGTAGCTGGCTGGCAATTGTGTTGGTACACAAGAAGCCCCTGTAGCTTTGCGTCGCTGACTTTCATCAGGTTTGCCTTTATCGAGAATCAGTAACGAAGTACATCACTTATTTCTCTTATTGCCTATAATAGGTGCAGAAAGAGATTCTGCATATAGTCTAAACTATTCCTTTTGGTAAATTTTATGCGTGTCAATAGATGTGTTTATTATTCGCTAAAAGTTATAATTATGTGATAGAAGACATATTCCATTAGTCACGCGTATTGATTATATTCACTGTATGTTACAGTGTTTATATAGAAGGATATGGGCGTATGGACCGTTATTGGTTGAAAATTAAGGAAAGTATTTGGTTTATTCCGACCTTATACAGTTTAATCTCAGTTGTTATGGTCATTATTTTTCAACAATTGATCATTTATCATTTATCTTTATACGACAGAAGACTCCCCCTCAAGGAATGAAAAGGGCGAAGCCTGATGAGTAGGTGGAAGATGAATGTCGGTTGGCAGTAGCCAAAACTTTCCTCACGATGATACAATGAGAACAAACATTCGTATCGATAGAGGTGAAAATTATGTTAGTCAATAAGGCATACAAATTCCGGATCTATCCAACCAAAGAACAAGAAATCCTCATTGCTAAAACAATCGGATGCAGTCGTTTCGTATTCAATCGCTTTTTAGGGCGATGGAACGGTACATACAAAGAAACTGGCAAAGGATTAACGTACCACTCTTGTTCGGCTGAATTAACACATTTAAAAAAGGAATTAGTATGGTTAAAAGAAGTTGACAGCATTGCCCTTCAATCCTCACTTAAAAACCTGGCTGATTCCTATTCACGATTCTTAAAGAAACAAAATAAAGCACCACGCTTCAAGTCTAAAAAGAATAAGGTGCAATCCTACACAACGAAAGAAACAAATAACAACATTGCCATTGTAGACAACAAAATAAAATTACCGAAACTTGGTCTTGTTCGCTTTGCAAAAAGTCGTGAAGTAAAAGGTCGTATTATTCGTGCGACTATTAGACAAATTCCTAGTGGTAAATATTTTGTATCCATCCTGGTCGAAACAGACGTTCAACCATTGGAGAAAACTGAATCATCTATTGGGATAGACTTAGGGATCACTGACTTTGCAATTTTTTCTGATGGTCGCAAGATTGACAATAATAAGTTCACATCAAAGATGGAAAAGAAACTAAAGCGTGAACAACGGAAACTTTCAAGACGTGCATTGAATGTTAAAAACAAGGGGATAAGCCTTCTTGATGCCAAAAACTATCAGAAGCAAAAGATAAAAGTCGCTAGATTGCACGAAAGAATCATGAACCAACGTCACGATTTCCTTAACAAATTAAGTACAGACATCATCAAAAACCACGATATTGTCTGTATCGAAGATTTGAATACCAAAGGAATGTTACGCAATCATAAGTTAGCAAAATCAATCTCTGATGTATCATGGTCTGCTTTTGTATCGAAGTTAGAATACAAGGCGAAATGGTATGGTAAATCCATCGTGAAAATAAGCAGATGGTTCCCGTCTAGTCAAACATGTTCCAATTGTGGACATCAGGATGGCAAGAAATCTCTTGAAATAAGGGGTTGGACTTGTCCTGTTTGCCACGCACATCACAATAGAGATATAAATGCCAGCAAAAACATCCTAGCCGAAGGCTTAAGAAACTTAGTTTTGGCTTAAACAAAAGGGTAGAACCGCAGGAATCTGCGGGGATAGCTTGGTCAATAAGAGAAGCCTCTGTTGACAAAGAAATACGTCAATAAGTACGCTCTGTTCCCAAGAATCTCCCAATTCATTCAGACCGTAAGGTCGATAAGGGGGGGAGTTCAAATGATGATATTTTGCTTATGTACGTTTCAAATGTTGAAATGGAGACGGCGACCCCGAGGGGAATAGCGTGAGCCTTTAGACCCTGGACTGAGCTCGCGAAGGAAGCGGCTAAAGCCATGCCCCCCCGGAAAGCGTCCGTCGCAATGGAAATCCATCCTTTTTGTTTTTCTTAAACGGATATCCAAACTTATGTACTTTCTATAAATGTAAAAAAGAGCGCCGTGGGAAGTTGGCGCTCTTTCTTGTACTTAATATTCTTTTAGCATATCTGTTTTTTTCTCATCTTTGTACTCAAGTACTTCATGAGAAGGGTCATACGAATCACCATAAAAGTGTTCGTCTTTAAACGTATGAATGTTTTCATACGTCCATTTCATTGCTTTGTAAATTTCTAATTCATCTTGATCTACAGGAGACCAATATAAAATTTCAAGAACTGTGTTTTCACCTGTTGCAAGGGATCGACGAATATAGCCGATACGTGAGGCGTGTTTGAAATCTTCACGGGCGTAAAATTTCAAACGTTTTTCGGTGTCAGTATCTTCATAGTTCACAGGTTCTACTTCAAGTAGAATGGCTTTGTTTTTCTCTTTTAATTTATTTAATAACTTTCGACCCAGTCCTTCGCCACGTGCATCTTTAGAGACAAACAAGTAGTCTACGAAGATGAAGTTTTCAAACTCCACGTACATGAGAACGTGTTTTGGACCTTCATCTTTCATATACACATTGCCTTTTTCAGCAAGTAATGTCTCCATATGCTCTTTTGACTTCATTTCTTCGACTGGGAAATATTGATTTAGTTTTTCGTACCAATTCATACAAACAGTCTCCTTCCAAAGTTTTAATTTGCCCGGAGTTTTTGTTTTAAGAGGTTAGATTATAGAGGAACAAATGAGACGGGAAAAAACCCTCGTTGATATGTATACCCTATTCTAACACTTATAAACATGTTTTAAGAAATTTTTCGCTTGAGGGGAGTAATCCTTTTGGCATAGCGTCTAGTGAATAGAAGTCAATACCAATAGATTCGGAAAGATTTGCTTTTAAAGAGCCTTCATATGAATTAGCTATAAAAACAGCTGTAACAGAATAAAACTCATCGCCATTATCCACTTTGTAGTAAAACTCTTTTCCTGAAAAAACTTGCTTCAACTCTAAACTCGTGACGTTTAAGTTCGTTTCTTCAAATACTTCGCGTACAGCCGTTTCTTCAAAGCTTTCACCTAAATCCATTAATCCGCCGGGTAAACCGAAAACCCCTTTTTGTCGTTCTTGTAATAAAACATCCCCAAATTCATTTTGAATAATCACGACAGAGCCGGGTAAAATTAAAGGACGAGGACCTACATATTTTCGAAGTTCTTTATAATATTCCATATATACCTTCCATTTGAATTATTTTTTACATAGTATACCCTTTCTCCCAATAGATAACTTATACTAAGATATAGAGTTGTTTGAACTACCCCCACTTATCGACCTTACGGTCTGATTGAAGTGGGAGATTCTTGGGAACAGAGCGTACTTGTTAACGTATTTTTTTGTCAACAGAGGTTTCTCTTATGGACCAAGCTATCCCCGCAGATTCCTGCGGTTCTATCCTTTTGTTTATGCCAAATCTAAGGTTCTTAAGCCTTCGGCTAGGATATTTTTGCTGGCATTTATATCTCTATTGTGATGTGCGTGGCAAACAGGACAAGTCCAATCCCTTATTTCAAGAGATTTCTTGCCATCCTGATGTCCACAATCGGAACATATTTGACTAGATGGGAACCATCTGCTTATTTTCACGATGGTTTTACCATACCATTTCGCCTTGTATTCTAATTTCGATACAAAAGCAGA
>NZ_JBHZRU010000021.1:0-68878 GCF_043641925.1 Paenisporosarcina quisquiliarum | reverse complement strand
CTGTTTTTTTTCAACGTTCTACCTCCGTTTTTCTGAATTTCACTATAACGTATGTTACTCTTCTTCAACTAAACTGCTGCGTTAGTTCAACAAGCACAAGGCTTTACCTCTAATTGAAGTGAAGCACCCGTTAGTGAAGGAAGGATTAGCCTTCAATTAAACCTAAATAACGCATTTCTTTCCCTTTAACTACTGCAATATAGATATTTCCATTTCCAATGGATTCGTATATTTTAGTTCCGACTGTTAGTTTGGTGGCAACACCATCCGTAAATTTTTCCGCATCTTTAGTTTGTTTCTTAATTACTGCTACTTCTTTGCCTAAAGTTAGGTCCTCTTCGTTAACCCAGTCAATATCTACCGCATTTTTATATACGATTCCATTTAACAGTAAAATATCTGCATTGGTATTATCTAATAATATATCTGCAACAGTAGGGTTTTCTTTAGTGATAATTTCTTTGTGTTTTTTAATTGTCTGCTCATTACAAGAAATCAATAAAAAGGAAATAAAGAATACAGCTAAAAATAAATAAACTTTTTTCATTTAATTCCTCCAATGTTCTTCATCCGAAAATCAACTAAACAAGGTTTCACTTTATTGAACTAAACTGCCGTGTTAGTTGAATAAGAAATAATCCTCTTATTTATTATACCAATACTTTACATTTCACCCTGAAAAAATTAAAGTTTTCAGTTAATAAAAATTGATGCTGTTTGGAGGTTCTTTTAACATATCAATTAGCAAACTGATTAGCACTATTACGAGTTCCATTTTAGTGCGACCAAATAGCCTGCTAAATAATGAGTTAAAAATGGTTATATTAGATCAAGAATACCTATATATCAATAATAAAAGGACTGCCAATCCATATGAGAATTGATAGTCCTATTGTGTTGAGTTTTTAAGTTATGCACCCCTGAAGAGTCACCCTTATGATGCAATTCATCTTTTTAACTTTAAAGCACTCATCTTCAATCTGCTATTTTGAAAGAGAATCTTAAAATTGCCCCATTTCTTTGTAAAACGGACTGTTTGCTCAGTTAGCTTTCGCATATTTTGAATGGTGACTTGTGTTTTGAAGAAGTGCTGGATTCGATGTTTTAAATGCACTTCAAATAAGATGACGAGCCCAACAATGGCTAAAATACATAGACTGACAGTGATCAATACATTAAACATTCCATATACATGTGAAAAAACAAATACCCCGAAACCTGAAGTAGCTAGCAGTACCAGTACCCACATCAATAACTCTATTTTATTGGTTTTAATGAAAGCTATCATAATAATCTCCTTCCCTCACGCAATATCAACTTCCTTATTCTAGAAGTGTACGCAACGAAAGTTGTTTTTATAAGCAACATTTCATTAATTTAATAGAAATACAGACGTTGGCCAATAAGCCCGATCGGATTTAAGGTTAGAAAAAGCGATTTTTACAATCTAATTTTTTGTTTAAAGTTTTAGAATTTTTATTTTGAGACGGATTGAAGTGGAAGACGGCGACTCCTGCGGGAATAGCATGAGCTGAAGGCCCCGGAAGAACGAAGTGATGAGGAGACTGAGGCCATGCCCGCGGAACGCGTCCGTCTGAAACGGAAATCTTAATTTAAAGTAGTATCAATTCCATAGGTTTTATTGAAATAAAACATAAAATCATTTAAATTTCTATTAATTTTTACACTAAAACATAAAATCAGCATTAATTTATAAACAATTATCAGAACTTTCAATATAAAATAGAAGTATTGATAAGAGGAGGCGGACCATTATGAAAATTAAAGCATCAGAACGAGTAGTCCAATATAAAGGTACGGAACTAAATACAAAAGGATGGCAACAAGAAGCGGCACTGCGCATGTTAAGCAATAATTTACATCCAGATGTGGCAGAGCATCCAGATGACTTAGTGGTATATGGCGGAATCGGTAAAGCAGCACGTAACTGGGAGAGCTACGATGCAATCGTGCGTTCATTAAAAGAATTAGAAAACGACGAAACGTTGCTTGTGCAATCTGGAAAACCAGTGGCGATTTTTAAAACACATACAGATGCACCACGTGTGTTAATTGCGAATTCAAATCTTGTGCCTGCTTATGCAAACTGGGAGACTTTCCACGAGTTAGATAAGAAGGGCTTAATGATGTACGGCCAAATGACGGCAGGAAGCTGGATTTACATTGGTTCTCAAGGGATTGTTCAAGGAACGTATGAAACGTTTGCAGAACTTGCAAAGCAACATTTCGGCGAATCATTAAAAGGAACAATCACATTAACAGCCGGTCTTGGTGGAATGGGTGGTGCTCAACCACTAGCTGTTACAATGGCTGGCGGCGTATGTATCGGAATTGAAGTAGATGAAACGCGGATCGATCGACGTATTGAAACCCGTTATACGGATGTGAAAACAGATTCACTTGATGAAGCGATTCGTTTAGCTGAAGAGGCGAAAACGGAAGGGAAAGCGCTATCGATTGGTTTGCTTGGAAATGCGGCAGAAATTTTACCAGCAATGATTGCACGCGGGTTTATTCCTGATGTGTTAACCGACCAAACGTCTGCGCATGATCCATTGAATGGCTATGTGCCAGCTGGTTACTCACTAGAGGAGGCGGCAAAACTTCGTTCGGAAAACCCAGCGGAATATGTAAAGCTTTCGAAAGCTTCTATGGCAACTCACGTGTCTGCAATGGTTGAGATGATGGACAAAGGTGCGATTACGTTTGACTACGGAAACAATATTCGCCAAGTGGCAAAAGACGAAGGTGTTGAACGCGCATTCGATTTCCCTGGGTTTGTTCCAGCATACATCCGTCCACAATTCTGCGAAGGAAAAGGACCTTTCCGCTGGGTAGCGCTATCTGGTGACCCTGAAGATATTCGTAAAACGGACGAAGTGATTTTACGTAAATTTAGTTACAATACCCATTTATGTAACTGGATTAAAATGGCGCAAGAGAAAATTCAATTTCAAGGACTCCCTTCTCGTATTTGTTGGTTAGGATACGGCGAGCGTGCTCGTTTCGGGAAAATCATTAACGACATGGTCGCAAGTGGGGAATTAAGTGCACCAATCGTTATCGGTCGTGATCACTTAGATTCAGGTTCTGTAGCATCGCCAAACCGTGAAACAGAAGCGATGAAAGATGGATCGGACGCGGTTGCTGACTGGCCAATTTTGAATGCGATGGTGAACGCTGTAGGTGGTGCGACATGGGTGTCAGTTCATCACGGCGGTGGCGTTGGAATGGGCTATTCCATTCACGCAGGTATGGTTATTTTAGCTGATGGAACGAAAGAAGCAGAAGCTCGTTTAGAGCGCGTCTTGACGACGGATCCAGGAATGGGAATTGTCCGCCACGTAGATGCTGGGTACGATTTAGCCATCGACACAGCACGCGAAAAAGGGGTTAATATTCCAATGTTAAAGGGTGAGAAATAATGAAACCAATTTGGATTAAAAACGCAGCTCAACTTGCAACGATTTCTGGTGCCAATAAACCACGTACTCGCGAAGCGATGTCCGATTTAGGGGTAATTGAAAACGGCAGTTTGTGGATAGAGAACGGTAAGATTATGGCCGTCGGTTCAACTGCTGAACTGGAGCGTATATATGGAGAGCGTGCGAGTGAAGCGAATATAGTGGATGCTACTGGTCGATTAGTAACGCCAGGTTTAGTTGACCCGCATACGCATGTTGCGTATGGCGGAAGCCGTGAACGCGAATTTGAAATGCGTTTAGAAGGTGCAACGTATATGGATATTATGAATGCGGGTGGTGGTATTCACGCTACCACTCGTATGACTCGCGAAGCGACGGAAGATGAATTGATCGAACAAACGACACGACGTCTTGACTCATTTTTAGCACATGGTGTAACCACTGTAGAAGGAAAAAGTGGTTATGGCTTGGATTTAGAAACGGAGATTAAACAACTTCGAGTCATGAAGCGATTAAATGAAACCCATCCGATTGATTTAATTCCAACATTTATGGGTGGGCATGCAGTCCCGCGCGAATATAAAGGTCGGGAAGAT
Organism: Paenisporosarcina quisquiliarum; assembly: GCF_043641925.1. Lineage (GTDB taxonomy): Bacteria > Bacillota > Bacilli > Bacillales_A > Planococcaceae > Paenisporosarcina > Paenisporosarcina quisquiliarum_A. The sequence goes on along the minus strand of NZ_JBHZRU010000021.1, from coordinate 64,836 downwards.
GAATATATTGATGTACTGGTGAATGACATGCTTCCGAAAGTAGCGGATGAGGAACTGGCAGTATTCAATGATGTCTTTTGCGAAGTGGGCGTGTTTACGCCTGAGCAGTCGGAACGTATTTTATTGGCAGGAAAAGAACTTGGGTTAGTTCCTAAAATACATGCTGATGAAATCGAATCCTACGGTGGTGCAGAACTTGCTGCGAAAGTCGGCGCGATTTCTGCAGAGCATTTGCTGAAAGCGTCAGACGAAGGCGTTCGTTTAATGGCGGAAGCGGGCGTTATCGCGTGTTTGTTACCAGCGACAGCTTTGTACTTACGTGAAGAAGCGGCTCAAGGTCGTGCGATGATTGATGCCGGAGTTGCAGTGGCGATTTCGACCGATTGTAATCCTGGATCATCTCCAACAACATCGATGCCACTGGTTATGAATTTAGCGTGTATTTCCATGCGTCTAACTCCAGCAGAAGCACTCGTGGCAGCAACAATGAACGGTGCATGTGCCATTGGCATGGAAGAAAAAGTGGGCTCAATCGAAGTCGGCAAACAAGCAGATATCGTCATGTGGCATATTTCAAATTACCAAGAGCTTCAATACTTATTCGGCGTAAATCACGTTCAATCGGTATGGAAAAAAGGCGTTCAGGTGGTGGGTTAAATGAAGCATTTACAACAACCCGAATGGTCTTGGCGCGATAGTGAAGGCGACTTTGTCCATCAATGGGTGAAACCGTTGTCGGACAAGTCGCCGAATATGGTGTTATACGGAGCACCAATATCAAGATCATCCATCAGCGTATCCGGCGCTTCGTTATACCCATTGGAATTCCGCAAGCTCTGGAAGGGATTTGCGACCTACAATTTAGATGAAGACGTCGATTTATCGTCATATTTGGTAGCAGATGCAGGAGATATCGCGATGCACACGACGGACATTTTGCTGTCGCACCAACGTATTGAAGAAACGACCCGTGAGTTAGTCGCCAAGTACACGGATGCTACGACCTGCCTCATTGGTGGAGATCACAGTGTTACAGCATGTGCAGTTCGTGGGGTCAATAAAGCCTTCCCGGCTGAACGAATTGGTATTTTACAGTTAGATACGCATTTAGATGTCCGAGATCCTGCAGAATTAGGGCCAGCAAACGGTACGCCGATTCGTCAATTAATTGACGGGGGCATCGTGCGAGGTGAAGATGTCGTCAACATCGGATTGCACGGCTACTTTAATGCGGCACCACTCGTGGCTTATGCAAAAGAACATGGCATTCGAATGGTGACGTTACGTAAAGCGCGTGAGCTAGGGGTGGCTCAATGCGTCATGAACGACCTGGCTTTATTAGCCGAAAAAGTCGACCGGGTCTATGTCACGATTGATATGGACGTGCTGGATATCGCAGTTGCACCAGGCGTTCCAGCGTCTACACCAGGCGGCATGAATGCGGAAGAATTATTCACGAGTTTGTTGTTGATTGGCCAGCATGAATCTGTCCGTCACATCGACTTCGTTTGCCTCGACCCATCACGCGATGTGGCGACGAGTGCAACTGTGAAAACCGGCGTATACGCATGGTTGGAGTTTGTTACGGGGAGAGTTATTTCACAAAGGGGGAAATAATATGCAACAAGTGGGGGAAAGTTCAAGTATAAAGGTGGAGTCTAAAGCTCCTATGTGGAAGTTTTTCGTCTACAGTTTTATCGGTGCATTTATGTTTTTCGTACCTGTCACAATCGGCGAAAAGAATTCCATTATGCTCGACCATATTGTCACATGGATTCAAACGAACGTAACAGGGGTGTTACCTTATTACGCACTATTGTTGATTTTAGCAGGAGCGGTGTATCCGTTTGTATCAGGAACTTGGAAGAAATCAAATGTGGATATCGCGTTTTCGTTCTTTAAAGTAATCGGACTTATTGTTGGGATTATGATTGTTTTTGGATTCGGACCTGCATGGTTATTTGACCCGAGTATGGGACCGTTTTTATTCGATAAATTAGTGATATCTGTCGGTTTATTAGTACCGATTGGAGCCGTGTTCTTAGCTTTACTCGTAGGGTACGGATTACTTGAATTTATTGGCGTATTGATGCAACCAATTATGCGTCCACTTTGGAAAACGCCTGGTCGTTCGGCGATTGATGCGGTAGCCTCATTCGTAGGTTCGTATTCATTGGGATTACTGATTACGAATCGCGTGTACAAAGAGGGGAAATACTCTGCTCGTGAAGCAGCCATTATTGCTACTGGTTTCTCAACTGTATCCGCTACGTTTATGGTAATTGTTGCGAAAACGCTTGGTTTAATGGATATGTGGAATATGTACTTCTGGGTCACGCTGGTGGTCACATTCATCGTAACCGCGATTACAACTCGTATTTGGCCATTAAATCGCATCAAAGACGATTATTACGAAGGCAGTGTGCCTCAACCTGAAGCAAATCCTGAAGGCAGTCGCCTTTCAGCAGCTTGGAATGAAGCGCAAGAAACAGTTAGGCAAACACCTAGTTTAGGGAAAAACATCTGGGATAATTTCCGAGATGGTTTATTAATGGCGATGGCCATTTTACCGTCAATTCTATCCATCGGATTATTAGGATTAGTACTCGCTGAATTCACACCGGTATTTGATTGGTTAGGCTACATTTTCTATCCATTTACGTATGTCTTGCAGCTCCCTGAACCAATGCTTGTTGCTAAAGCAAGTGCACTAGGTATCGCTGAAATGTTCTTACCAGCGTTACTCGTTGTAGAATCAGGGATTATTGTGAAGTTCGTTATTGGGGTCGTATCTGTATCCTCAATCATATTCTTCTCAGCAGTCGTACCATGTATCGTGTCTACTGAAATCCCTGTCTCAATTCCAAAATTACTCGTTATATGGGTTCAACGCGTGATTCTCACGCTGATCATCGTTACCCCAATTGCATATCTGCTTTTATAAAGATTGTGTGCCACCCGCTTTTTAGGGGTGGCACTTTTCATATGGAATAAAATCTGAATATTCTTGATTTATATAAGAGACTTAATTATATTCAAATTAAGTCATATTAATTGGAGGGACTATTGAATCTTATAAGAAGAAAATCGGAGAAGTATTTGTTTTATGAAGCGTTGGAAAGACGACTAGTAAATGTGAGCACAATTAAGAATACGCTGCAAGAAACACTGAGAAAAGAAGGTGGAGGTTACGCAGGTGAACTAAGAGTAGATAGAGAGATAGAAGAGAGTGACTTCTTTACATCCTATATATTAATGAAAGGTTTAATCGTTGGGAATTCAACTTCCTACGCACAAATAGATACATTCATTATTCACGAAAAATTTTTATTAATTATTGAAGTGAAGAACCTCCCAGGCATAATAAAATTGGATAACCAACTTCATCAAATTACCCGCCAACGGGACAATGGTCCGGTAGAAGGGATGCGCAATCCGGAAGATCAACTGTTGAGAAGTGAACGTTTTGTTCGAAAATTCTTGTCCTTTCATAATATCCCAATGCCAGTCCATGGCTTGATCGTATTTTCAAATCCATCATCCGTTTTAGAGAAACCATTCTCAAAAAAGTCTGCTATTCATGTATCTGGATTACACCAAACATTAGAAAGCCTACATCTAATGTATGCGGATCATCTATACCCCAAATTTGAACCCCGCAGAATTCAACTCCTTTTCACTCAACACGAATTTGAATTAAATCCCTATAAACCTTCCCACATATTATCTAAAATTAACACGGAAATTTTGCAAGGTGTTTTGTGCCCACAGTGTATAAATAAAGTATTGATCTATCGGAATAAATTTTGGCGTTGCAACCAATGTAATTATAAAAATGCAGAAGAGCATAGACAGGCTCTGAAAGAATACAGATCATTGTTTAGTCATAAAGTGACAACAAAAGAGTGGATGAAGTTCTCTGGAATAAAGTCAGTATCGACTGCTTCAAGAATGCTTCAGAAGTCTAATTTGTTCGTGGATGGGACTTTTAAAAATCGAACGTATGTCATTCCTCGTGATATATGAGGTTAGGTTTTAATACAAGTTAACTTGGGTTATGAGACTACTTTGACGAGTAAATAGTGAAAGTTGACGAGTAAAGTTACAAAAGTGACGAGTAAAATGAAAAAGTTGACGAGTAAAACACAAAAAGTGACGAGTAAATCAGCGCAGGCACACCAATGCCCCACCCCTCAATGCATAAAAATTGCACACTCCCCACCCCCTCTTATATAATAAAGTCAAAGATAGTCAAAGTCAGGTGTTAGGGGGTGATTGCATGCGCAATATATCGGATATTATTGAAGGGTATTTGAAGAAAGTTATCGAATTAGATGATAAAGGGCATGTTGAGATTAAGCGCAGTGAAATTGCGGAACAATTTCAATGTGTACCTTCGCAAATAAATTATGTCATCAACACGCGTTTTACAGCGGACCGCGGGTATTTAGTGGAAAGTAAGCGTGGTGGAGGTGGCTATATTCGCATCGTACGAGTTCGTGCTCATACGAAAGTGGCTTTAATAGAAGGTATTATGAAAAGTTTGCAGCATGGGGCATCCCAGACAATGACAGAGGATATTGTGTTTCGGTTGATTGATGAAGATGTTGTCACCAAGCGAGAAGCCAAGATGATGTTGGCTGCGCTGGACCGAACCACATTGAATTTACCATTGCCAATGCGTGATGACATTAGGTCGCGTATCTTACACGCGATGCTTTTGACACTCAAGTATGAACAGGCAAAGTGAGGCGACTTGAAATGATTTGTGAAAATTGCAATCAACGACCAGTAAAAGTAACGGTTAAACAAGTTCAAAACGGGGAACAGGTGCAACGAAATCTTTGTGAAGTATGTGCCCAAAGTCTTCACCCGTTTCAAATGGATTTCCAACAAGATCCACTTTCGCTTCACCAATTGTTATCCAATTGGTTTGGTGTTCAAGAAAATGCACACGTTCAACAACAGCCAAAACCGAAAGTACAAGCTTGTACATCTTGTGGGTGGACCTTCCGTCAATTTTTAAATCAAGGTAAATTCGGTTGTGCCACATGCTATGAAAGCTTTCATGAACAATTACCAGATGTCTTTAAACGTTTGCACAACGGCAATGTGAAACATGTCGGGAAATCACCTGGTGCATTTGGCCAAACGCTTCAACTCAAAAAACAAATTGAAACAATTCGTCTTCATATGAAATCGGCGATTGAAGAAGAGAATTTCGAAGAAGCCGCTCGTTTACGAGATGAAGCGCGTTCGCTAGAAGAACAGCTTCAATCGGGAGGTGATCAACGCAATGTCAATTGAACGTTTTCTTGAAAACTCGGTTTCCAGTTGGATGGCCGGGCAAGGTGGTCACTCAGACATCGTCATGAGCACAAGGGTACGCTTAGCACGTAATTTAACGGGCTATCGTTTTCCGCTTTCATTTTCTGAAAATGAAGCACTGCAAGTTGATCAAGCTGTCTCATCCGTATTACTTGATGCAGGAGCGGAACTTGAGTCGAACTTTTCGTATATAAATATAAAAGAGCTGTCTGATCTTAATCGACAAGTATTAGTAGAAAAGCATTTAATTAGCCCAAAACTCGCCCATTCGGAAGTTGCGGGATCCGTCTTACTATCAGACGATGAAGCATTTAGTGTCATGATTAATGAAGAAGATCATATACGCATTCAGTGTTTATTTCCTGGATTGCAGTTAAACGAAGCGTATAAAAACGCTGATGCCATTGATGAGTTGCTAGAAAAGGAATTGCCTTACGCATTTGATGAACAATTTGGCTACTTAACAAGCTGCCCAACCAATACGGGAACCGGACTCCGTGCTTCCGTGATGATGCATTTACCGGCTTTAACAATGACGAAGCAAATGAATCGAATCGTAACCGCCATCACGCGTTTAGGGATGGTCGTTCGAGGGATTTACGGGGAAGGCAGTGAGGCACTTGGAAATGTCTATCAAGTCTCCAATCAAACAACGCTTGGTAAATCAGAAGAAGATATTTTAGTCGATTTGCAAAGTGTGACCGAACAAATTATTCAAAAAGAACGTGAAGCACGTGAAGTGTTAATGCGAGCTAGACCAAATGCGCTGGAAGACAAATTATACCGATCACTCGGCGTACTTACCTTTGCTCGCTCGATAACCACGGAAGAAGCGGGTCGCTGCTTATCTGACGTTCGATTAGGAATCGATCTCGGGTTAATAGACGGCGTCGATGTTTCGATTTTGAATGAATGCATGATTTTCATGCAACCTGGATTTTTACAACAATACGCAGGCATTACCCTACAAGCAGAAGAACGCGATGTGTTTCGTGCAAAGCTGTTTAGGGAACGTTTGCAAGTAGGTAGCAACAACGAAGAACAAGAAGGAGAGGAATCCCATGATGTTTAATCGATTTACACAACGCGCACAAAAAGTTCTCCAACTGGCTCAAGAAGAAGCCATTCGTATGAAACACGAGTCCATTGGAACTGAACATATATTATTAGGTTTAATTCGTGAAGGTGGCGGAATTGCAGCAAAAGCAATGGAAGCAATCGAAGTGAGTCCTCAAGTAATTGAGCAAGGAATCGAAGAATTAGTTGGAGTAGGTACTGGTGATGTTGGACCGATCGTTCATTACACGCCACGAGCGAAAAAAGTGATTGAGTTATCTGTAGACGAATCACGCAAATTAGGCCACTCCTATATTGGAACTGAGCATTTACTTTTAGCTTTAATTCGTGAAGGTGAAGGAGTAGCAGCTCGAGTTCTAAACAATGCAGGCGTTAGTTTGAATAAAGCACGCCAACAAGTATTGCAATTGCTAGGAAGCAATGATCACGTTCAATCGAGCGGGGGTTCAAATCCTGCAGCAAATACGCCAACACTTGATAGTCTGGCTCGTGACTTAACACAAATTGCACGTGAAGGTAGCCTGGACCCAGTCATTGGTCGCAGCAAAGAAATTACACGTGTCATTGAAGTGTTATCACGTCGTACGAAAAACAATCCGGTCCTAATCGGGGAGCCGGGTGTTGGTAAAACAGCGATTGCTGAAGGTCTAGCTCAACAAATTGTTCAAAACGAAGTGCCGGAAATTTTACGCGAAAAACGTGTGATGACACTTGATATGGGTACAGTTGTAGCAGGCACGAAATACCGTGGTGAATTTGAAGATCGCTTGAAAAAAGTGATGGACGAAATTCGTCAAGCAGGGAATGTTATTTTATTCATCGATGAGCTTCATACATTAATCGGAGCGGGTGGAGCAGAAGGTGCTATTGATGCATCAAACATTTTAAAACCTTCTCTAGCTCGTGGCGAACTTCAATGTATTGGTGCAACAACGCTTGATGAATACCGTAAATACATTGAAAAAGACGCTGCATTAGAGCGTCGTTTCCAACCGATTCAAGTTGATGAGCCATCTGTTGACGAGTCAATTCAAATTATTAAAGGACTTCGCGATCGTTACGAAGCACATCACCGTGTGAAAATAACAGATGCAGCAATCGAAGCGGCAGCGAAAATGTCTGATCGATACATTTCAGATCGTTTCTTACCAGACAAAGCTATTGATTTAATTGACGAAGCGGGCTCAAAAGTTCGTTTACGTTCATATACAACGCCACCAAATTTAAAAGAGCTGGAAGGTCGTCTTGAAGCGATTCGTTCAGAGAAAAATGCTGCCGTTCAAAGCCAAGAGTTTGAAAAAGCAGCGTCATTCCGTGATACAGAACAAAAGCTAAAAGAAGAGCTTGAAAGCACGAAGAAATCGTGGAAAGAAGAGCAAGGAAAAGCAGAATCTGAAGTAACAGTTGAAGACATTGCAGCTGTAGTTTCTATGTGGACTGGGATTCCTGTCTCTAAACTTGCACAAACAGAGTCTGACAAACTGTTAAAATTAGAAGAAACGCTTCATGAACGTGTCATTGGTCAATCTGAAGCGGTTACGGCAATTTCGAGAGCGGTTCGTCGTGCACGTGCTGGATTGAAAGATCCAAAACGTCCGATTGGGTCATTCATTTTCCTAGGGCCAACTGGTGTTGGTAAAACGGAACTTGCTCGTGCTCTAGCAGAGAGTATGTTTGGTGATGAAGATGCCATGATTCGCGTGGATATGTCTGAGTACATGGAAAAACACTCGACTTCACGTCTTGTTGGTTCACCTCCAGGGTACGTTGGATTCGAAGATGGCGGACAGTTAACTGAAAAAGTTCGTCGTAAACCTTACTCAGTTATTTTGTTGGATGAGATTGAAAAAGCACATCCAGACGTATTCAATATTTTGTTGCAAGTATTAGAAGATGGTCGCCTAACAGATTCGAAAGGTCGCACAGTCGACTTCCGAAACACGGTAGTGATCATGACATCTAACGTAGGTGCTGAAAACTTAAAGAAAAACAAATATGTTGGATTTAACCTACAAGATGGCGAACAACAATACAAAGACATGAAGGGCAAAATGCTTGAAGAGTTGAAAAAAGCCTTCCGTCCTGAGTTCTTAAACCGTGTAGATGAGATGATCGTGTTCCATTCATTAGAAAAAGAACACTTAAAAGAAATCGTTACTTTGATGACGGCTACTTTAACAAAACGCTTGCAAGAACAAGAAATTGAGCTTGAGTTGACAGAAGCGGCACAAGAAAAAATCACCAAAGAAGGCTACGATCCAGAGTACGGAGCTCGTCCTCTACGTCGTGCACTTCAAAAACATGTTGAAGATCGCTTGTCTGAAGAGCTGTTAAAAGGTACAGTTTTAACAGGACAAAACGTTGTCTTTGATGTTGAAAATGATGAATTCGTCGTTCGTACGAAAGCATCTGTAACGAAGTAAATCAATAGGAGCATTCCGGCAAGCTGTTCGGGATGCTCTTTTTTCTACATAGGAGGAACTATGGCAAAACGTAAAACGAAATTTATGTGTAATTCATGTGGATATGAGTCGGCGAAATGGATGGGACGTTGCCCTGGTTGTGGTGAATGGAACACCATGGTGGAAGAGATTGAAGTAGTTACCAAAGGCCCGCGTCGTACATTCCAACACTCTGAAAGTACCGCACAAAAAGCCACACCGATTACAGCGATTGAAATTGCAGAAGAACCACGAGTTGACACAGATTTAAACGAGTTGAACCGTGTACTTGGCGGCGGAATTGTGCCAGGTTCACTTGTCTTAATCGGGGGAGATCCCGGCATCGGGAAATCGACTTTATTGCTACAAGTATCTGCGTTACTGGCGAATAAAGGCCAGCGTGTCCTATACATGTCTGGTGAAGAATCAGTCCGTCAAACGAAATTGCGTGCAGAACGATTAGGCGTAACCTCTTCTGAACTTTATATTTATTCCGAAACGAATTTAGAGTTGGTGAATGAAGCCATTGATAGCGTCGAGCCTAAATTTGTCATTATCGATTCCATTCAAACGGTGCATCACCCAGAAGTAACTTCAGCTCCAGGTAGTGTATCTCAAGTTCGAGAATGTACGGCTGAATTAATGCGCATCGCGAAAACGAAAAATATTGCGATTTTCTTAGTTGGCCACGTAACGAAAGAAGGACAAATTGCTGGACCAAGGTTGCTTGAGCATATGGTAGACACGGTGCTGTATTTTGAAGGCGAACGCCATCATACATACCGTATTTTGCGCTCGCAGAAAAATAGATTTGGTTCAACTAACGAGATTGCGATCTTTGAAATGTTACAAGGCGGCTTAAAAGAAGTACTGAATCCATCTGAATTGTTTTTACAAGAACGCTCGCAAGGAGCTGCGGGATCAACAGTTGTTGCTTCCATGGAGGGAACACGTCCAATTCTAGTTGAGATTCAAGCGTTGGTTACCCCAACTAGCTTTAATTATCCAAAACGGATGGCAAGCGGGCTTGATCAAAACCGAGTGCAATTATTAATGGCTGTTTTAGAAAAACGTATGGGCATGCTCCTGCAAACACAAGATGCCTACATTAAAGTAGCTGGTGGCGTAAAATTAGACGAGCCAGCGATTGACCTAGCTGTCTTGACGACCATTGTGTCGAGTTATAAAGACGTAGCGGTAAGTGCGCACGATTGTTTTATTGGCGAAGTTGGTTTGACGGGAGAAGTTCGTCGCGTTTCGCGTGTTGAACAACGCGTGCAAGAAGCAGCAAAACTTGGCTTTAAAAGAGCCATTATTCCGGCATCTAATTTAGGAGGCTGGGATTTCCCAGAAGGTATCCGAGTTATTGGTGTTGAATCCGTAAACGACGCATTAAAAGAAGCTTTCCCAAACTCTTAAGGAGTGGGAAAGCTTCTTTTTGGGTATTACATGTTTCATGAGCAAGTAAACTAGGCTTGTGGGACGGGTTTGACGAGTAAAAGTGGAAAGTTGACGAGTAAAAGTATAAAAGTGACGAGTAAATCATCAAAGTTGACGAGTAAATCCCAGGCGTACGGCACTTCGTTTACCTGGAAATTACATGTCTCACGAGCAAGTAAACTAGGCTTGTGGGACGGGTTTGACGAGTAAAAGTGGAAAGTTGACGAGTAAAAGTATAAAAGTGACGAGTAAATCATCAAAGTTGACGAGTAAATCCAGGGGCGTCCCCAACCACCCTCACCCTCATCCTCTAAAACTTTCGATGCAACTTTACATACTGCGACCGCGTCAAAAAGGTGTTTCCAGATGAAAACGTGTATAATCAAAATCAGGAGGTGGGCTTATTGTTAAAGTGGATTATTCAAATTACATTTATTTTGATTGGTGGTACACTCGGGTTACTTTTATTACCGCAATTATACGAACTTATTAATTTATCTTCTAACCCGTGGCTAGACAATCCTTATGTATCAGTGCTTATAGGGGCCGTTATACTGTATGTATTAGCGTTGTTGTTGACGGATCATTTAATCGAGTTTATGAAGTGGATGGAAGAACGTTTGTTAGGGGCGCCAATTGCTGATTTACTGTTTGGGACGCTTGGCTTAATTATCGGATTGAGTGTGGCGTTCTTATTGAATTTCGCTGTCGACGCGATTGAGTTACCGTTTATTTCATCGGTGTTGCCTGTATTGTTGACGATTGTTTTGGGGTATCTTGGTTTCCAAGTTGGTTTCAAAAAGCGTGATGAAATGATGCAAATGATCGCTTCTAGTAAAACGCAAACGCCTAAGAAAAAAGGGGACGATTCTTCTCAAGACCTTCAGCAAGCTTCTTATAAGTTGCTTGATACGAGCGTCATTATTGATGGGCGTATTACGGATATTTCCGCAACAGGTTTTATTGAAGGAGTGCTGGTCGTTCCGCAATTTGTTTTGACGGAACTTCAACATATTGCGGATTCTTCGGATACGTTGAAACGAACTCGAGGTCGCCGTGGTCTTGATGTGTTAAAAGTGCTTCAAAATGAGCGTGCATCTGCTGTATTAATTACAGAAGAAGATTTTGATGATATTCAAGAAGTCGATTTGAAATTGGTTCGCCTTGCTAAAAAGATGGGCGGGGTCGTCGTGACAAACGATTTCAATTTGAATAAAGTCTGTGATCTTCATCAAGTGCCCGTGTTAAATATTAATGATTTGGCAAACGCTGTGAAACCGGTCGTTATTCCGGGTGAAGATATGCATATCGTCGTTATTAAAGATGGTAAGGAACAGAACCAAGGGGTTGCTTACTTAGATGACGGTACGATGATTGTGGTTGAGGACGGAAAATCATATATTGGTCAGGCGATTGATGTTGTCGTCACAAGTGTGCTACAAACATCAGCTGGACGAATGATTTTTGCGAAGAAGAAGTAAACAGGAAACGAGGCTGACTTCACCCGCCGGAGATTGATGGCGATGGAGACAGCCTCCTTTTCCATGATATGGGGTGACAGGATGGAATACGCGGTCGCATTACCTGCTGCTGGAAGCGGGAAAAGAATGGGAGCAGGGCAAAATAAGTTGTTTTTAACTTTGCGTGATGTACCCATACTGATTCATACACTTCGCGTGTTTGAAAAAGATCCGAGCTGTACCGCTATTTGGCTGGCAGTAAAACCAGAAGAACGTGAAATCATCACACAAATGCTTGAGCAATTTCAAATTACCAAAATAAAAGGAATGACGGATGGCGGATCGGAACGACAGCATAGTGTATATGCTTGCGTGAAAGCTGCGAAGGGAGCTCCCCTCATTTTGGTGCATGATGCGGCTCGGCCTTTTATTGAACCAACAGTCATTACCTCTCTTGTGAATAAAGCAAGTGTAGCTGGTGCAGCGATTGCTGGTGTGAAAGTAAAAGATACGATTAAAAAAGTGAAAGCCGGTCAGATTGAAGAGACGGTTGACCGTGAACAATTATGGATTATTCAAACCCCGCAAGCTTTTCAATATGAGATTTTAGCTAATGCGGAAGAGAAGGCATTGCAAGATGACTTTTTAGGTACAGATGAGTCGATGCTCGTTGAACGCATGGGGCTGCCTGTCCATATCGTTGAAAGTACATATGATAATGTGAAAATGACGACACAAGAAGATCTTCTTATTGGAGAAGTGATTTTACAAAAAAGACAACAGGAGGAAAACTAAATGTTTCGAGTTGGACAAGGGTTTGATGTTCATGAATTTGCGAAAAATCGACCACTTATTTTAGGTGGCGTTACGATTCCTTATGAAAAAGGGTTAATTGGTCACTCAGATGCCGATGTTTTATTACATACAGTAACAGATGCTGCACTAGGAGCTATTGGTGAAGGGGATATCGGACGTCATTTCCCAGATACAGATCCGGAATTTAAGGATGCTGATTCGGCAAAATTACTTTCGTACATTTGGAAAATCGTCGAAGGAAAAGGCTACAAACTAGGGAATGTGGATTGCACGATCATTGCACAAGCGCCTAAAATGGCACCTTATATTAATCAAATGCGTGATCGCATTGCGGAGTTGCTAAATGCAGATCCATCTCAAGTAAATGTCAAAGCTACGACAACTGAAAAACTAGGTTTTACAGGGCGTGGAGAAGGCATCGCGGCACAAGCTACGATATTGCTCATACAAAACTAAGGTTCAACGTGTTAAAATGAACAAAGTTTAGCACGTATTCGAGGAGGAAACACACATGACACAAGAAGTTCGCGTACGTTACGCACCGAGTCCAACAGGAAACTTACATATTGGTGGAGCTCGTACTGCTTTATTTAACTATTTATTTGCCCGCCATCACGGTGGGAAATTCATCGTTCGTATTGAAGATACTGATATCGAACGTAATATCGAAGGTGGAGAACTTTCGCAACTGGAGAACTTAAAATGGCTTGGCATTGACTATGATGAGTCCGTTGATATTGGTGGCCCTTATGCGCCATACCGTCAAATGGAGCGTCTTGATATTTATCAAAAACATGCTGAAGAAATGCTTGAGAACGGTCATGCTTATAAATGTTTCTGTTCAACAGATGAGTTAGAAGCTGAACGCGAAGCTCAAAAGGCGAAAGGCGTTGCTGCGCCTATGTACAAAGGGACTTGTCGTAACCTTACGAAAGAAGAAGTAGCAGAGAAAGAAGCTGCTGGTCTTACTTATACAATTCGTATGCGTGTTCCTGCGGATGTGACGTACACGTTCAAAGATTTAGTTCGTGGACCTGTCACGTTTGAATCAAAAGACGTAGGTGATTGGGTATTAGTGAAAGCGAACGGCATCCCAACTTACAATTATGCAGTCGTTTTAGATGATTACTTCATGAAAATTTCTCATGTTTTCCGTGGAGAAGAGCATTTATCGAATACGCCAAAACAAATCATGGTGTTCCAATCATTTGGTTGGGAAGCGCCTAAATATGGTCACATGACGTTGATCATTAATGAAAATCGTAAAAAACTTTCAAAACGTGATGAGTCAATCATTCAATTCGTGGCTCAATATAAAGATTTAGGATACATTCCTGAAGCGATGTTTAACTTCTTTGCTTTACTTGGATGGTCTCCTGAAGGTGAAGACGAAATTTTCTCGAAAGAAGATTTCATTCGCATGTTTGATGTTAATCGTTTGTCAAAATCTCCATCAATGTTTGATAAACAAAAATTAACGTGGATGAACAATCAGTATGTGAAGCAAATGTCTTTAGAAGAAGTAGTGGAATTAGCGTTACCGCATCTTCAGAAAGCTGATCGTTTACCTGAAACATTGTCAGCTGAAGAGAAGCAATGGGCAACAGATGTCATTGCGTTGTACCACGAGCAAATGAGCTTCGGTGCAGAAATTACGGAACTAACTGACCTATTCTTTAAAGATGAACTTGCATATGATGAAGAAGCGACTGAAGTTTTATCTGGAGAGCAAGTGCCGGAAGTGATGGCTGCATTTAAAGTGCAACTAGAGCAAATGGACGTACTAGAACCAGACGCCATTAAAGCGGCAATTAAAGCGGTTCAAAAAGAAACAGGACATAAAGGGAAGAACTTGTTTATGCCAATTCGTGTTGTGACGACTGGTCAAACACATGGTCCTGAATTGCCTAATGCGATCGCGTTAATCGGGAAAGAAAAAGTAATTGCGCGCGTTGAGAAGTACGCGAAACAATAAGTTTGACATTCCGTCATGATGGTGTGAAAATGAAGCTATCTTTTAACTGCATACATCAAGAAAGCTTTGATGAGGAGAAGTACATGAGGCAAGCTCTTTAGAGAGGACCACCACCGGCTGAAAGTGGTCTGAGCCTAGGCACTATGGAAATGCACCTCTGAGCGCTCAGCTGAAACAATTAGTAAGCGAGCCGATTCATCTACGTTACAGATGCCAAGCGGGAAGGATTGCTTTTTATCCTTTCAATCAGAGTGGAACCACGCCTATACAGCGTCTCTGTCATTCATTTGACAGGGACGCTTTTTTATTGGAATAAAAAAAGTTTTGCTTATACGTAGTTAACTTGGTTATGAGATGGGTTTGATTGATAAATGTGTGATTTTGATTGATAAATCCTCAGTTTGATTGATAAAACGCCAGTTTGATTGATAAACAGGCAGATTTGAGCGATAAACTTTTTTGCAAGCAAAAATAGAAAGTCGAAATGAGACAAAGGAGGAAAGCGTTATGTTTTCGCGCATGAAAGAAGATATAGAAGTTGTGTTTGAACAAGATCCCGCAGCAAGACGTGTCGTGGAAGTGGTATTAACCTATGCTGGACTCCACGCCATCTGGTCACATCGTGTGGCGCATGCGCTATTTAAGCGTAAATTGTTTTTCTTAGCACGGGTCGTTTCTCAAGTGAGCCGCTTTTTCACTGGGATTGAAATCCATCCTGGTGCGAAAATCGGTCGTCGCTTCTTCATTGACCATGGGATGGGGATTGTCATTGGAGAAACATGTGAAATCGGAAATAATGTCACTATTTTCCAAGGTGTCACACTAGGTGGGACAGGTAAAGAAAGAGGGAAACGTCATCCGACATTGCATGATAATGTTTTGGTGGCAACCGGGGCAAAAGTGTTAGGGTCCATCACAATTGGTGAAAATAGTAAGGTTGGCGCGGGTTCCGTTGTTTTAAAAGACGTACCACCTAACGCAACGGTCGTAGGGATTCCAGGTACAGTCGTCGTTCAAGATGGCGTAAAAGTGAAACGCAATTTGGATCATCAAGATTTACCGGATCCGGTTGCTGATAAATGCGATATGTTGGAACATAAAATTAGTGTATTAAGAGATGAAGTTAAACGTTTGAGTGATGAGATAGAAAAGGAGCGAACTGTGAAATGAGTATTCAAATTTACAACACATTAACACGTCAAAAAGAGCCTTTTATTCCTTTAGAAGAAGGAAAGGTCAAAATGTATGTATGTGGACCAACTGTTTACAATTACATTCACATTGGGAATTCCCGTCCTGTTATTGTTTACGATACGGTTCGCCGCTATTTAACGTACCGTGGATTTGAGGTGAATTTCGTTTCTAATTTCACAGATGTGGACGACAAAATTATTAAAACTGCTAATGAACTTGGAGAAGAAGTGTCGGAATTAACGGAGCGATTCATCGCTGCGTATTTTGAAGACGTTACCGCTTTAGGATGCAAAAAAGCGGATGCGCATCCACGTGTGACAGAACATATGGACAGCATCATCGAATTTATTGGCGTATTGATCGAAAAAGGTTTTGCTTACGAATCTCAAGGAGATGTCTATTACCGAACGCGTAAATTTGAGGGGTATGGCAAATTATCTCATCAATCAGTCGATGATTTAAAAATTGGTGCGCGCATTGAAACGGGTGAAAAGAAAGAGGATGCACTCGACTTTGCTCTTTGGAAAGATGCAAAACCAGGTGAGATTTCTTGGGATAGTCCATGGGGTAAAGGGCGTCCGGGTTGGCATATTGAATGTTCCGTTATGGTTCGTGAAATTTTAGGGGATACCATTGATATTCATGCGGGAGGTCAAGATTTAACATTCCCTCATCATGAAAATGAAATTGCTCAGTCTGAAGCTTATACCGGAAAGCAATTTGCTCGATATTGGATGCATAATGGATATATTAATATTGATAATGAAAAGATGTCAAAATCACTCGGTAACTTTGTACTGGTGAATGACATTCGCAAGCAGATTGACCCGCAAGTGTTACGTTTCTTTATGATGTCCGTGCATTATCGCAACCCAATCAACTTCTCACAAGAACTTGTGGAGAATGCGAAAGCTGGGTTAGAGCGTATTCGAACGTCGTATGCGAATTTAGCACATCGCCTTGAAGCTTCACCAGAACTAGGCGACCATGCCGATATTTGGTTGCATAAAATCGAAGAAGTGAAAACGCAATTTGTTAAGTCGATGGATGACGACTTTAATACTGCGAATGGGATTGCTGCTTTATTTGAACTATCGAGTTTAGCGAATACGTATTTGATGGAAGCTCATACAGAAGCGAACGTTCTTGAGAACTTTATGAGTACGTTAAAAGAGTTAGCGGGTGTTCTTGGAGTTGAAATGGATGTTCAAAAAGAAGTGCTCGATGAAGAAATCGATGCTTTAATTGAAGAAAGAATTCAAGCTCGTCAAAATAAAGACTTTGCTCGAGCGGATGAGATTCGCGACCAATTAAAAGAAATGAATATTCTTTTAGAAGATACGGCGCAAGGAATACGTTGGAAGCGCGGATGACAAATGAATACACTTTACGAAACGCAGATGTTAAACAGTTAAATTCGTTAGCGCTAGCGTACATGGGAGATGCGGTTCTTGAACAATATGTTCGCGAGCATCTCCTGCGTTCGGGGCGTGTAAAACCAAATACGCTTCATAAAGAAGCGACGAAATACGTATCAGCTAAGGCGCAAGCGAAAGTTGTTCATAACATGCTGGAAGCTAAATTTTTGTCGGATGAAGAAGAGGCAATTCTTCGAAGAGGACGAAATGCGAAGTCTGGAACGGTTCCAAAAAACACAGATTTACAAACGTATAAATACAGTACGGGGTTTGAAGCGGTCATCGGAAGCTTATATTTACAAGGACAA
The DNA here is from genome assembly GCF_043641925.1 of Paenisporosarcina quisquiliarum. Classification (GTDB taxonomy): domain Bacteria; phylum Bacillota; class Bacilli; order Bacillales_A; family Planococcaceae; genus Paenisporosarcina; species Paenisporosarcina quisquiliarum_A. Next base: position 47,379 of record NZ_JBHZRU010000021.1, on the reverse strand, counting down.
GCTGAACGAGTTCGTGAAATTATTGAACGTGCAATAACGATTAGTGAAGAACCGAAAGGAGACGTGACGTGATGAATGAAGAAATAAAAGAACCAACCAATGAGATCCTCTCAGGCAAAAACCCTGTCCTAGAAGCACTTCGCTCAGGTCGCGAAATGAATAAAGTGTGGATTGCTGAAGGTGTTAAGAAGGCTGGAATTGCTGAACTTTTGCAATTAGCTAAAGAAGCGGGACTCATCGTTCAGTTCGTACCAAAAAACAAAATCGATCAATTAACGGACGGTGCAACTCACCAAGGGATTGCCGCGTCGGTGGCAGCTTATAAATATGCGGAGCTTGACGATTTATTTGAAAGTGCAGCTTCTCGCAATGAAGATCCTTTCTTTTTAATTTTAGATGAACTTGAAGATCCTCATAATTTGGGCTCGATCTTAAGAACAGCAGATGCAACTGGGGTTCATGGTGTGATTATTCCACGTAGACGTGCCGTTGGATTAACGGCGATTGTTGCCAAAACATCAACAGGTGCGATTGAACATATTCCTGTTGTTCGCGTGGGGAATTTAGCGCAAACGGTTGAAGATTTGAAAAAGCGCGGGGTATGGATTGCTGGAACAGATGCAAAAGGATCAGCTGATTATCGCCGCATGGATGCCAAGTTACCACTTGCCATTATTATTGGAAGCGAAGGGAAAGGGATGAGTAGACTGTTAAAGGATAAATGTGATTTCCTTTACAACATGCCAATGGTCGGAAAAGTGACATCGTTAAATGCATCAGTAGCGGCAGCTATTTTAATGTATGAAGTGTTACGCAACCGCCTTCCAGTCAATGGTAACTGATTGTGGACATTTTGCTCGTCGATGGGTATAACATCATTGGCGCATGGAAAGAGCTCCGAGCTTTAAAAGCAGACAAGTTAATCGATGCCCGCGATCGGTTAATTGAAATGATGGCGGAATATAAGGCTTATTCTGGATGGCGAGTGATTGTCGTTTTTGATGCACACTTAGTGCCGGGAATTGAGCATAAGAACATTCAGCATGCGGTGGAAGTTATTTATACACGAAAAAACGAAACCGCGGATGAACGAATTGAAAAGCTAGCCGCATCCTTACCTACGAGAAGAGATCAAGTGCATGTTGCGACATCGGATTTAACGGAGCAATGGGTTATTTTTGCGCAAGGTGCACTTCGTATTTCTGCACGTGAATTAGAAATCGAGATGGAACAGGTTCAAAGGAAAATCACGAAGAATGTCAAAATCATTCAAGAGAAACGTCCCACGTCAAAAATTCCTCTTTCTGCAGAAGTGACAGAAATTTTCGAAAAATGGCGAAGAGGAATGAAATGAGCCGTTGACGCTAGATTTCCACTTCCTGTATACTAGGTCTAACTACGTAGGCAGAGCAGAGGTGATTCCGTTGATAAAGAGCGACCATGTTCACTTAAAGCTACAACAATTCGATGATTTAGTAGATGAAGAGATAGTGGAACTGGTCCATAATGGGAACACGGACGCACTTGATTTCTTGATTACGAAATATCGTTCTTTTGTCCGTATGAAAGCAAGATCATACTTTTTAATCGGAGCCGATAAAGAAGATATTATTCAAGAAGGCATGATTGGACTCTATAAATCTATTCGAGATTTCAGAGGGGACAAGCTATCTTCGTTTCGCGCTTTTGCTGAACTTTGTATTACGCGTCAAATTATTACGGCGATTAAAACTGCCACACGTCAAAAACACATTCCGCTGAATTCCTATGTGTCGCTGGACAAGCCTATTTATGATGAAGAGTCTGATCGAACATTAATGGATGTCATATCGGGGTCGGTTATTGATGACCCAGGAGAAATAATGATTCATCGAGAAGACTTCGATTACATGGAAGGAAAAATGGCTGAGATTTTAAGTGAGCTTGAAAGACAAGTATTGGCGCTTTACTTAGATGGACAGTCGTATCATGAGATTTCGGAAGAACTCAATCGACATGTAAAATCGATTGATAATGCACTTCAACGCGTGAAGCGGAAACTAGAACGACACATTGAAATAGGTGGCGTTCATTAACTTGACTCTCTAGGGTGCTGTTGACAGCCTTTTCTAGAGGTGATAGTCTTTAACAATACTCATGAACGATAAAAAGGTGAGAATATGGCTAAAAAAGTCGTGTTGAGTTGTGATCAATGTGGATCTCGAAACTATACAGTTCCTTCTTCAAAAGAAGGCTCTAATGAGCGTTTAGAACTCAAAAAGTTTTGTTCGCATTGTAAAGCGCATACGATACACAAACAAACGTTATAACTCTTTACTTCAAGTTGAAGAATATAGATATTTGGTACTCGGAGGGTAAATTAGAATGGCGAATATTAGTGGTTTTTTTGGTAATGTAGTATCAGAAATGAGAAAAGTAAGCTGGCCAAAACGTAAAGAACTAACTCGTTACACGATTATTGTTCTATCAACAGTTGTGGTTATGGCTTTATTCTTCGCAGTTATTGATTTAGGAATTTCAGAAGCAGTTCGATGGTTCCTTGCACTGTAATTTGATAACAGATATTATTATTGGAAATAGCCCGTCTTATTCTACGAACGGGTTTTTTCATGTGTCTAAGAAAGGGAGGGACGGACGACAGTCCTACTCATGATGGAAAAGAATTGGTATGTAGTACACACGTATTCAGGATACGAAAACAAAGTAAAAGCAAATTTAGAAAAGCGTGTCGAGACAATGGGCATGTCAGACTTAATCTTCCGTGTCATCATTCCGGAAGAGCAAGAAACAGATTTTAAAGATGGGAAAAAGCGTGTCGTGATGCGTAAAACATTCCCTGGTTATGTATTAGTTGAACTAATCATGACGGATGATTCTTGGTATGTTGTTCGTAACACGCCTGGCGTTACAGGATTCATCGGTTCATCTGGTGGCGGAGCAAAACCAACGCCTTTATTGCCAGAAGAAGTGGATTTCATCTTGAAACAAATGGGTATGACAGAGCGCAAACAAGTTGCTGAATTCACTGTCAATGAAATGGTCGAAGTATTAGAAGGACCTTTCGCTCACTTCCAAGGTAAAGTGGAAGAGATTGATGAAGCTAAAGGTAAGTTGAAAGTTTCTGTTGATATGTTTGGACGCGAAACGAAAATGGAGCTTGACTTCGATCAGGTTCATAAAATTTAATTTTGAAAAGCTACTTGCGCTAGTCATGTAAAAGTGTTATTATTTCAAAGGTCAGACTATATTTTGTGATAGTCTGCACAATTTAGCTCATGTTATCGGCTATTAAGCTGACAGGACAGATATTTGAGTGGGAGGGGCAACCCTATTACCACATCACGGACTTAAGGAGGTGTGTCTCGTGGCTAAAAAAGTTATTAAAATGGTAAAATTACAAATTCCAGCTGGTAAAGCAAACCCAGCGCCGCCGGTTGGTCCAGCATTGGGTCAAGCAGGTGTTAACATCATGGGATTCTGTAAGGAGTTCAACGCACGTACGGCAGATCAAGCTGGACTAATTATCCCTGTTGAAATTTCTGTATTTGAAGACCGTTCATTTACATTCATTACAAAAACTCCACCCGCAGCAGTATTACTTAAAGTGGCGGCTGGTATCCAGTCAGGTTCTGGTGAACCAAACCGCAAAAAAGTTGCAACGGTGAAGCGTGATAAAGTTCGCGAAATCGCTGAACAAAAAATGCCAGACCTTAACGCAGCATCAGTCGAAGCGGCTATGTTGATGGTTGAAGGAACTGCGCGTAGCATGGGTATTACGATCGAAGACTAATCCCTTGCACTTGATGATGCATTGTTTTTGGAGGGTTGCGGACGTTCATTTTGGACACGCAACCTTTATTCGTGGGAGGTTTAACCCGTTATAACCACAATCAAGGAGGACATTTTACAATGGCTAAAAAAGGTAAAAAGCTGCAAGATGCAGCAAAATTAGTAGACCGTAACAAATTCTATTCTGCTCAAGAGGCAGTAGAACTTGCTAAAAAAACAAGTACTGTTAACTTTGACGCAACTGTTGAAGTAGCATTCAAACTTGGTATCGATACTCGTAAAAATGACCAACAAATCCGTGGAGCAGTAGTACTTCCAAACGGAACTGGTAAAACTCAACGTGTATTAGTTTTCGCTAAAGGCGAAAAATTAAAAGAAGCTGAAGCTGCTGGTGCTGACTTCGTAGGTGATGCAGAATTCATCACTAAAATCCAACAAGGATGGTTTGACTTCGATGTAATCGTAGCTACTCCTGACATGATGGGTGAAGTTGGTAAATTAGGACGCGTACTTGGACCAAAAGGTTTAATGCCGAATCCGAAAACAGGTACAGTAACTTTCGACGTAACGAAAGCAATCGAAGAAATCAAGGCTGGTAAAGTTGAATACCGTGCTGACAAAGCAGGGATCATTCACGCGCCAATCGGTAAAGTTTCTTTCGATGACAATAAATTAGTTGAAAACTTCTTAGCAGTATTTGATGTAGTACAAAAAGCGAAGCCTTCTGCTTCTAAAGGTACTTACATGAAATCTGTTAACGTTACAACAACGATGGGTCCTTCTGTAAAAGTTGACGCATCAGCTGTAAAATTATCTAACTAAGGTTGACAACGATTTAATCGTCTGTTAAGATGATTTTTGTTGTGAATCATTCATTTGTACCGTAGACAGTAGGGGCGACTTGTCGCATAATGATCCTACCGAGGACATGCATTCGAATTCTTTAATTTTAAGATGACGTTTCAGCCCCTGTGTCTATGTATATAGAGCAGGGGCTTTTCTTTTGCCGGTATAAGTGACTCATTCTAATAGGAGGTGTCAAGATGAGCAAAGCTATGGAATCTAAACAAGTTCGCGTTGAAGAGATTACAGAAAAATTCAAAGGTGCTGCGACTGCTGTTGTAGTTGACTACCGTGGATTGAACGTATCTCAATTAACTGAACTTCGTAAGCAACTTCGTGAAGCAGGCGTTGAGTTCAAAGTTTACAAAAACACAATGACTCGCCGTGCAACTGAAGTAGCTGGACTTGAAGGATTGAACGAATTCCTTACAGGACCAAACGCAATTGCGTTTTCTTCTGAAGATGTAGTAGCGCCAGCGAAAATCATCAACGATTTCGCTAAAAAGAACGAACAGCTTGAAATCAAAGCTGGTGTGATTGAAGGTACAATCGCATCTGCTGACGATATTAAAGCACTTGCAGAGCTTCCTTCTCGCGAAGGTTTGTTGTCTATGCTACTCAGCGTACTTCAAGCTCCAATGCGCAACTTCGCTCTTGTTACAAAAGCAGTTGCAGAACAAAAAGAAGAGCAAGGCGCGTAATTCATTACTCGGCTTAGCTGTTTAACCATCTGGGTGTTACCCAAAAACAAAAAATATTCCTATTAGGAGGAACATACAATGAACAACGAGCAAATCTTAGAAGCAATCAAAGGTATGACTGTTCTTGAATTAAACGACTTAGTAAAAGCAATCGAAGAAGAATTTGGCGTTACAGCTGCTGCACCAATGGCTATGGCTGCTGGTGGCGGTGCTGCTGCTGAAGAAGAGAAAACTGAATTTGACGTTATCTTAACTTCTGCTGGAGACCAAAAAATTAAAGTAATCAAAGTGGTTCGTGAAATCACTGGATTAGGCTTAAAAGAAGCTAAAGAAGTTGTAGACAACTCTCCTAAAGCTCTTAAAGAAGGCGTTTCTAAAGAAGAAGCTGAAGAAATCAAAGCTAAACTTGATGAAGTTGGCGCTTCTTCAGAAGTAAAATAATTTCGATTATCAGTACTGGAAAGCTCGTCATTTACCGACGGGCTTTTTCTTCATTTCTCAAATAGGTTGGAGGATTACCGTATGGCTGAACATTATTATTCCAAAAAACCTCAAACAGCAAGCAATCCCAAGTCTTGGAGTTTTAAACTGCGAGGACATCTGTTTCATTTTGTCACGGATACAGGAGTTTTTAGTAAAAGCGAAGTAGATTTTGGATCCCGTGTCTTAATCGATGCGTTTAAAGTTCCTGCAATTGAAGGCGATATATTGGATGTTGGATGTGGTTATGGACCGATTGGTTTATCGATCGCGAAGACGGAAGAAGATCGCGTGATTCATATGGTCGACATTAATGAACGAGCGGTACAGCTTTCGCAACAAAATGCGGATGGTAACGGGGTACAAAATGTACGAATCTATGAAAGTGATGGATTAACTGAGGTTTCTGAAATGGATTTTGCTGCAATTTTAACAAACCCTCCGATTCGGGCAGGCAAAGAAACGATTTTTCGTTTTTATGAAGATGCTTACAAGAAGATGAAGGTTGATGGGGAATTGTGGGTTGTGATTCAAAAGAAACAAGGGGCTCCTTCTACTTTCGATAAGTTAGAAGAAATTTTTGGTCAAGTTGAAGTGGTAGATAAGGTCAAAGGCTACTGGATTATTAAGGCTAATAAAGTCAAATGATTATTGACTTGACAAAATCGCTATGATATTATAATAAAATGCAAAAATATTATTTTGCGGTCGTATGCCCTTTTGTATAAAGATAATTTATCAGTGGGTATACTTACCAAGAATAAGTTTGGTTAACCGAAAATGAGCTCTTTTAAGAACTCGTTTTCTTTTTGTCTTTTCGACATCATACACTAAATATGTTGTTCAGAAAAGACCTAATATTGCTTTATTGAGGGGTGAATGAGTTGACAGGTCAACTAGTTCAATACGGACAACACCGTCAGCGTAGAAGTTTTGCGCGTATTAGCGAGGTGCTGGAACTTCCGAATTTAATAGAAATTCAAACAGCATCTTACGAATGGTTCCTCGAAGAAGGATTGCGTGAAATGTTCAGAGACATTTCTCCGATTACGGATTTCACGGGTAATCTTTCACTCGAGTTTATCGATTATACTTTGGCTGATCCTAAGTATCCAGTCGATGAATCAAAAGAACGTGATGTAACTTACGCAGCTCCACTACGCGTAAAAGTACGTCTCCACAACAAAGAAACAGATGAAGTGAAAGAACAAGACGTGTTCATGGGTGATTTCCCACTTATGACCGAAACTGGTACTTTCGTCATCAACGGTGCTGAGCGCGTTATTGTATCGCAATTAGTCCGTTCACCAAGTGTTTACTTCCATGACAAAACTGACAAAAACGGTAAAAAAGGATTCGGTGCTACCGTAATTCCTAACCGTGGTGCGTGGTTAGAGTATGAAACAGATGCGAAAGACGTTGTTTATGTTCGTATCGATCGTACTCGTAAATTACCGGTAACGGTTCTTTTACGTGCATTAGGCTTTGGTTCTGATCAAGAAATTATCGATCTTATTGGCGATAACGAATACCTAAGCAATACGTTGGAAAAAGATAACACAGAAAGCACAGAAAAAGCATTGCTTGAAATTTATGAGCGTCTTCGTCCAGGCGAGCCGCCAACAGTTGAAAGCGCGAAAAGTCTGTTGTACTCTCGTTTCTTCGACCCAAAACGCTATGACTTAGCAAATGTTGGTCGCTATAAAATGAATAAAAAACTACACATCAAAAACCGTTTGTTCAATCAAACAGTTGCTGAAACGCTTGTAGACCCTGAAACTGGAGAAATTTTAGTTGAAAAAGGTACTGTAATTGATCGTCGTACGTTAGATCGTCTAATCCCTCATTTAGAGAATGGAATCGGATTCCAAACAATTTCTCAAGTTGGTGGCGTATTAGAAGGAGATATCACACTTCAATCAATCAAAATCTTTGCACCTAACGATGAAGCGCAACGTGAAATTAATGTCATCAGCAATGCTTATATTGAAGATGCGATTAAAAATATCACGCCAGCGGATATTATTTCTTCTATTAGTTACTTCTTTAACCTACTTCACAACGTTGGAAACACGGATGACATCGATCATCTTGGTAACCGTCGTTTGCGTTCAGTAGGTGAGTTGTTACAAAACCAGTTCCGTATTGGTCTTTCTCGTATGGAGCGTGTAGTACGTGAACGTATGTCTATTAACGACACTCAATCTATTGTGCCACAACAATTGATCAATATTCGTCCGGTAATTGCTTCTATTAAAGAATTCTTTGGTAGCTCTCAATTATCTCAGTTCATGGATCAAACGAATCCACTTGCTGAATTGACTCACAAACGCCGTCTATCGGCATTAGGACCCGGTGGTTTAACGCGTGAACGTGCAGGATTCGAAGTACGCGACGTTCATTACTCTCACTATGGTCGTATGTGTCCAATTGAAACGCCTGAGGGTCCGAATATTGGACTAATTAACTCGCTTTCAAGTTTCGCGAAAGTAAATAAATTCGGCTTTATTGAAACTCCTTACCGTCGAGTTGACCCTGAAACAAACCTTGTAACTAGTCGTATTGATTATTTAACTGCCGATGAAGAAGATAACTATGTAGTAGCTCAAGCAAATTCTCGTCTAACTGACAAGGGTGAGTTTGTAAGCGAAGAAGTAGTAGGTCGTTTCCGTGGAGATAACACGGTATTCAAACGCAGCAGTATCGATTACATGGATGTTTCACCGAAACAAGTTGTATCTGCCGCTACGGCATGTATTCCTTTCTTAGAAAACGATGACTCCAACCGTGCCCTAATGGGTGCGAACATGCAACGTCAAGCTGTTCCATTATTAAACCCAGAAGCTCCTTTTGTAGGAACTGGTATGGAACATACAAATGCTCGTGATTCTGGAGCTGCTGTTATTGCGAAGTTTGATGGAATCGTTGAACACGTTGAAGCGAAAGAAATTCGTGTTCGTCGTATCGAAGAAATCGATGGCAAAGAAGTAAAAGGCGATTTAACTAAATATAAATTACAAAAATTCGTCCGTTCTAACCAAGGAACGAGTTATAACCAACGTCCAATCGTTAAGATTGGTGACCGCGTGAAACCGCGTGACATTTTAGCTGATGGTCCATCTATGGAAAAAGGCGAAATGGCATTAGGACGTAACGTTGTCGTGGCATTCATGACATGGGAAGGTTATAACTACGAGGATGCGATCATCATGAGTGAGCGCCTTGTAAAAGACGATGTATATACATCTGTTCATATTGAAGAATATGAGTCAGAGTCTCGTGATACGAAGCTTGGACCAGAAGAAATCACACGTGATATTCCAAACGTTGGGGAAGATGCACTTCGCAATTTAGACGAGCGTGGCATTATCCGTATCGGTGCGGAAGTTCGCGATGGCGATATTCTTGTAGGTAAAGTAACACCTAAAGGGGTTACTGAACTGACTGCAGAAGAGCGTTTACTACACGCAATCTTTGGAGAAAAAGCACGTGAAGTTCGTGATACATCTCTACGTGTACCTCATGGTGCAGGCGGAATTATCTTGGACGTGAAGGTCTTTAATCGTGAAGATGGCGATGAGTTACCACCAGGTGTAAACCAATTGGTGCGTGCTTACATCGTTCAAAAGCGTAAAATCTCTGTTGGAGATAAAATGGCTGGTCGTCATGGTAACAAAGGTGTAATTTCGCGTATTCTTCCTGAAGAAGATATGCCGTTTATGCCTGATGGTACGCCAGTCGATATCATGCTTAACCCACTTGGGGTTCCATCTCGTATGAACATCGGTCAAGTACTTGAGCTTCACTTAGGTATGGCTTCTCGTGCACTTGGCATTCATATGGCATCACCAGTATTTGATGGTGCAAATGAAGATGACGTTTGGAACACGATGGAAGAAGCTGGTATGAACCGAGATGGTAAAACAACGTTATACGATGGTCGCTCTGGTGAACCTTTCGATAACCGTGTTTCTGTCGGAGTTATGTACATGATCAAGTTAGCGCATATGGTCGACGATAAGTTACATGCGCGTTCAACTGGACCTTACTCATTAGTAACGCAACAACCGCTTGGTGGTAAAGCACAATTCGGTGGACAACGTTTCGGTGAGATGGAGGTTTGGGCTCTAGAGGCTTATGGTGCTGCTTATACACTTCAAGAAATCTTGACAGTGAAATCCGATGACGTGGTTGGCCGTGTGAAAACATATGAAGCCATCGTTAAAGGCGAAAGCGTTCCAGAACCAGGAGTTCCAGAATCTTTCAAAGTATTAATTAAAGAGCTTCAAAGTTTAGGTATGGACGTTAAAATGATGACCATTACCGATGAGGAAGTTGAATTGCGTGATTTAGATGAAGAAGACGATCTTCAACCTACTGACGCACTAAACATCTTACCGATGAACACAGAAGAAGCACCTGTAGGATCTGTGGAATAAAAGAATTTGTTTGTAAAAACGAATAAAGATATAAGAAATAAAGGATTCAAGGGCAGGCCTTAACCACCTGTCCGCGTTTCCGTTTTACTGATATATCCGCCTGAGCTAAGTGGATAAAGTCTTTAATAGACCCAGACTAAGGGAGGTAGGCTCCTTGATAGATGTAAATAGTTTTGAGTATATGAAAATTGGTTTAGCATCTCCTGACAAGATTCGTTCATGGTCTTATGGAGAAGTGAAGAAGCCTGAAACGATTAACTACCGCACACTAAAACCTGAAAAAGATGGTTTGTTCTGTGAACGTATTTTCGGTCCTACAAAAGACTGGGAATGTCATTGTGGTAAGTACAAGCGTGTTCGCTATAAAGGTGTTGTTTGTGATCGTTGTGGTGTAGAAGTTACACGTGCAAAAGTACGTCGTGAACGTATGGGTCACATTGAATTAGCAGCCCCTGTATCACATATTTGGTATTTCAAAGGAATTCCAAGTCGTATGGGATTAATCTTAGATATGTCTCCTCGTTCATTAGAAGAAGTAATTTACTTCGCTTCTTACGTAGTTGTTGACCCAGCGGATACACCGCTTGAGCGTAAACAATTATTGTCTGAGAAAGAGTATCGTGCGTACCGTGAAAAATTCGGTACTAAATTCTATGCAGCGATGGGTGCTGAAGCAATTAAACGCCTTCTTCAAGATATCGATCTTGAAAAAGAAACGGAAATGCTGAAGGAAGAGCTTAAAACTGCAGCTGGCCAACGCCGTACGCGTGCAATTAAGCGCTTAGAAGTAGTAGAATCATTCCGTAATTCAGGTAACAAACCTGATTGGATGATCTTAGAAGTACTTCCAGTCATTCCACCAGAACTACGTCCAATGGTTCAATTAGATGGTGGTCGTTTTGCAACTTCGGATTTGAATGATTTGTATCGTCGTGTTATTAACCGTAATAACCGTTTAAAACGTTTACTTGACCTTGGTGCTCCAAGCATTATCGTTCAAAACGAAAAACGTATGTTACAAGAAGCTGTCGATGCATTAATAGATAATGGTCGTCGTGGCCGTCCAGTTACTGGACCGGGTAACCGTCCATTGAAATCACTTTCACATATGTTGAAAGGGAAACAAGGTCGTTTCCGTCAAAACTTACTAGGTAAACGTGTTGACTACTCTGGTCGTTCGGTTATCGTAGTAGGACCTAACTTGAAAATGTATCAATGTGGTCTTCCAAAAGAAATGGCGATTGAATTATTCAAACCATTTGTAATGAAAGAACTAGTTGAACGTGGCTTAGCTCACAACATTAAGAGTGCCAAACGTAAAATTGAACGCCTGAACTCTGATGTTTGGGATGTTTTAGAAGATGTTATCAAGGAGCATCCGGTTTTATTAAACCGCGCACCTACTCTTCACCGTTTGGGTATCCAAGCATTCGAACCAACATTAGTTGAAGGTCGCGCAATCCGTTTACATCCACTTGTTTGTACAGCTTACAACGCTGACTTCGATGGTGACCAAATGGCTGTTCACGTACCTCTATCTGCTGAAGCACAAGCTGAAGCGCGTTTATTAATGCTTGCTGCACAAAACATTTTGAACCCGAAAGACGGTAAACCAGTTGTTACACCATCTCAAGATATGGTTTTAGGTAACTATTACTTAACACTTGAGCGTAAAGGTGCAACAGGCGAAGGTGCAACGTTCTACGGTCCAAATGAAGTGCAAATTGCTTATACAAATGGTCATGTTCACTTGCATTCGCGTATTGCGATTATCGCAGGTTCATTAAATAACCAAACCTTCACTGAAGAACAAAACAAGATGTTGTTATTGACGACAGTGGGTAAAGTTATATTCAATGAAATCTTGCCAGAGACATTCCCGTATATTAATGAACCAACTGATGCTAACTTACAAGAAGAAACACCGGCTAAATACTTTGTGCCGACTACAACTGATGTGCGTAAGCACTTTGCTGAAGCGGAACTTGTTTCGCCATTCAAGAAAAAAATTCTTGGGAATATCATTGCAGAAGTATTTAAACGTTTCCACATCACGGAAACATCAAGAATGCTAGACCGCATGAAAAACTTAGGGTTTAAATACTCAACTAAAGCTGGTATTACAATCGGTATTTCCGATATCGTGGTACTTCCAGACAAAGGTTTAGTTCTTGAAGAAGCTCAAGACAAAGTAGACAAAGTAATGAAGCAATTCCGTCGTGGTTTGATTACAGAAGAAGAGCGATATGATCGTGTTATTTCTTACTGGAGCCAAGCGAAGGATGTTATTCAGGAAAAACTGATGAAATCCTTAGACAATTTAAACCCAATCTTCATGATGAGTGACTCTGGAGCGCGTGGTAACGCATCCAACTTTACTCAGCTTGCTGGTATGCGTGGTTTGATGGCCAATCCGGCTGGTCGTATTATCGAACTTCCGATTAAATCATCATTCCGTGAAGGTTTAACAGTACTTGAATACTTCATCTCAACTCATGGTGCTCGTAAAGGTCTTGCCGATACAGCCCTGAAAACAGCTGACTCAGGTTACTTAACTCGTCGTCTAGTTGACGTTGCTCAAGATGTAATTGTTCGTGAGGATGATTGCGGAACAGATCGCGGCTTACTAATCGGCGCATTAATGGACGGAACTGAAGTCATTGAAGGTTTCGACGAGCGTATTGTCGGCCGTCATACACGAAAAACTATCTTCCATCCAACGACTAACAAAGTCATTCTTGAAAAAGATGGATTGATTACAGAAGACGTAGCTCGCGTTATTTTAGATGCTGGAATTGAAGAGTTAACAATTCGTTCTGCATTTACATGTAATACGAAACACGGCGTATGTAAAAAATGTTATGGTACAAACTTAGCTACTGGTGAAAACGTTGAAGTTGGGGAAGCGGTTGGTATTATCGCTGCTCAATCAATCGGTGAACCAGGTACACAGTTAACGATGCGTACATTCCATACAGGTGGGGTAGCTGGAGATGACATTACACAAGGTCTTCCACGTATCCAAGAGATTTTCGAGTCTCGTAATCCTAAAGGTCAAGCGGTTATCTCTGAAATTACAGGTGTTATTACTGCAATTGATGAAATTCGTGAAGGTCAAAAAGAAATTACGATTCAAGGTGATGTAGAAACTCGTAAATATTTATCTCCTTATAATGGTCGTCTGAAAGTTCAACTGAATGACACGATTAAACGTGGAGAAGTATTAACTGAAGGTTCAATTGATCCTAAAGAATTGTTGAAAGTTAAAGACGTTTCAACTGTTCAAGAATATCTGTTAAAAGAAGTTCAAAAAGTTTACCGTATGCAAGGGGTAGAAATCGGAGACAAACATATCGAAGTAATGGTTCGCCAAATGCTTCGTAAAGTGCGCGTCATCGAAGCTGGAGAAACAGAATTGTTACCAGGTTCGTTACTTGATATTCACCAATTTGCAGAAGCGAATAAAGAGGCTGTATTAAACGGGAAAATTCCTGCGACATGTCGCCCAGTTATTCTTGGTATTACAAAAGCTTCTCTTGAAACAGAATCATTCTTATCTGCTGCGTCATTCCAAGAAACAACGCGTGTGTTAACAGACGCTGCGATTAAAGGAAAACGTGATGAATTACTTGGTCTGAAAGAAAATGTTATTATCGGTAAACTCGTTCCGGCGGGTACTGGTATGCAACGTTACCGTCAAATCAAGATCGTTGATCAGAAAAAAGACGAAACAGAAGTAGCAGTTAGCGTTGAATAATAAATTCGATGGGGTATGCCTATGCATACCCATCGTTTTTTACACAATGGTGTTGACAGAAAAATTTTAAGATGATAATATGTTTAAGGTTGATAGTTGAAGGTCTGTCTCTTTGGAGGATATGTAAATATGTCTTATGAAAAAGTTAATCAGGCTAAGAAAACAATCATCGGTACTAAACAAACAGTTAAAGCAATCCATGGTGGCCATGTAATAGAAATACTCGTGGCTCGCGATGCAGAAGATCGAATCACCCAAACAGCTATCAATGCTGCGAAAGAAAAAGGTGTGAAGATTAACTTCGTCGAGTCTAAAATAGAACTTGGTAAAGCCTGCGGTCTTCAAGTAAGTGCTGCGGTAGTTGCTATATCTGTGTAACAGTTTTTGTGTGTAGAACACAAAGACTTTGTTTTTTACCCAAAAATGAACCACCTGGATGTGTGGTATTACAATGATAACAAGAAGGGAGGAATAATCGATGCCTACAATTAACCAATTGGTACGTAAGCCTCGTAAACCTAAAACAGTTAAATCTGGTTCTCCAGCTTTAAACAGAGGGTACAACAGTTCTAAAAAAACGTTAACAGACGTTAAATCACCGCAAAAACGTGGGGTTTGTACACGTGTTGGAACAATGACACCGAAAAAACCTAACTCGGCACTTCGTAAATATGCGCGTGTACGTTTGACTAACTTAATTGAAGTTAATGCTTACATTCCGGGAGAAGGTCACAACCTACAAGAACACAGTGTTGTACTACTTCGCGGCGGTAAAGTAAAAGATTTACCGGGTGTACGTTACCATATCGTGCGTGGTGCTCTTGATACTGCTGGTGTTACTGGTCGTATGCAAAGCCGCTCATTATACGGTACTAAACGCCCTAAAGTTAAAAAAAGCTAATTAAAACAAACTAAAATAAACTGCATCGAAAGGAGGAAAACACATGCCTCGTAAAGGTCCTGTTTCCAAACGTGACGTGTTACCAGATCCAATTTATAATTCGAAACTAGTAACTCGTTTAATCAACAAAATGATGGTAGATGGTAAAAGAGGTACTTCTCAAAAAATTCTTTATGGAGCGTTTGAACTTGTTCAAGAACGTTCTGGTAAAGATCCATTAGAAGTATTTGATGCTGCATTAGCAAACATCATGCCAGTACTTGAAGTTAAAGCTCGCCGTGTAGGTGGATCTAACTATCAAGTACCTATCGAAGTTCGTCCAGAACGTCGTTCAACTCTAGGTCTTCGTTACTTAGTGAACTATTCTCGTCTTCGCGGAGAGAAAACGATGGAAGAACGTTTAGCTAACGAAATTCTTGACGCTTCAAACAACACAGGTTCATCTGTGAAGAAACGTGAAGATATGCACAAAATGGCGGAAGCTAATAAAGCATTCGCTCACTACCGCTGGTAGGATTTTTCATCCACTAATAACTCTTATAAGAGATGGAAGGAGAAATACAAAATGGCTAGAGAGTTCTCCTTAGAGAAAACACGTAATATTGGAATCATGGCTCATATTGATGCTGGTAAAACAACAACTACTGAGCGTATTCTTTATTACACTGGTAAAATCCACAAAATTGGTGAAACGCACGAAGGTGCTTCTCAAATGGACTGGATGGAACAAGAGCAAGAGCGTGGAATCACGATCACTTCAGCTGCAACAACAGCTGCTTGGGATGGT
Source organism: Paenisporosarcina quisquiliarum (assembly GCF_043641925.1). Taxonomy (GTDB): domain Bacteria; phylum Bacillota; class Bacilli; order Bacillales_A; family Planococcaceae; genus Paenisporosarcina; species Paenisporosarcina quisquiliarum_A. Next base: position 31,682 of record NZ_JBHZRU010000021.1, on the reverse strand, counting down.
CACCGCGTAAATATCATCGATACTCCTGGACACGTAGACTTCACTGTTGAAGTTGAACGTTCACTTCGTGTACTTGATGGTGCTGTTACTGTTCTAGATGCACAATCGGGTGTAGAACCACAAACTGAAACAGTATGGCGTCAAGCAACAACTTATGGCGTACCACGTATTGTTTTCATTAACAAAATGGATAAAATGGGTGCAGACTTCCTATATTCTGTAGGAACTCTACACGATCGCCTTCAAGCGAACGCACACCCAATCCAACTTCCAATTGGTACTGAAGAAGATTTTAGTGCAATTATCGACCTTATTGAAATGAAAGCTACTTTCTACGGTAACGAAGATGGTACTGCAGTGACAGAAGGCGAAATTCCTGAATCTCATAAAGCCCAAGCAGAAGAATACCGTGAGAAATTAATCGAAGCGGTAGCAAGCGTTGATGAAGATCTTATGAATAAATACCTTGAAGGTGAAGAAATCTCAAATGCAGAGTTGAAGAAGGCTATCCGTGACGCAACGATTGCAGTTGAATTCTACCCAGTTATCTGTGGTTCAGCATTCAAACACAAAGGTGTTCGTAAAATGCTTGACGCAGTAGTTGATTACCTTCCTGCTCCAACAGACGTGCCTTCAATTAAAGGTATTTTACCTGATTCTGAAGAAGAAGTTATTCGTGAATCTAACGACTCACAACCCTTCTCAGCATTAGCTTTCAAAGTAATGACTGACCCTTATGTTGGTAAATTAACATTCTTCCGTGTGTACTCTGGTGTACTTGAATCAGGTTCATACGTACAAAACTCTACAAAAGGTAAACGTGAGCGTGTAGGTCGTATCCTACAAATGCATGCGAATAGCCGTGAAGAGATTGCTAAAGTTTATGCGGGTGATATCGCTGCTGCTGTTGGTCTTAAGGACACAACAACGGGTGATACTCTATGTGACGAGAAAAACCTAGTTATTCTTGAATCTATGGACTTCCCAGAACCAGTTATCTCATTATCTGTAGAACCGAAGTCAAAAGCTGACCAAGATAAAATGGGTCAAGCTTTACAAAAACTTCAAGAAGAAGATCCAACTTTCCGTGCTCACACTGACACAGAAACTGGACAAACAATCATCTCTGGTATGGGTGAACTTCACCTTGATATCTTAGTTGACCGTATGCGCCGTGAATTTAAAGTAGAAGCTAACGTTGGTGCTCCAATGGTATCTTACCGTGAGACTTTCCGAGATTCTGCAAAAGTTGAAGGTAAATTCGTACGTCAATCAGGTGGTCGTGGTCAATTCGGACACGTTTGGATTGAATTCTCTCCAAATGAAGAAGGAAAAGGCTTTGAATTTGAAAACGGCGTTGTCGGTGGTGTTGTACCACGTGAATACATCCCAGCTGTTGAAGCAGGTCTTCGTGACTCTTTAAACAATGGTGTACTAGCTGGATACCCACTTATCGACATTAAGGCTCGTCTATTTGACGGTTCTTACCATGATGTCGATTCAAATGAGATGGCGTTCAAAATTGCTGCTTCAATGGCTCTTAAAAACGCAATTTCGAAATGTAAACCAGTTCTTCTTGAACCAATGATGAAAGTGGAAGTAGTTATTCCTGAAGAATACTTAGGAGATATTATGGGTAACATCACTTCTCGCCGTGGACGCGTAGAAGGTATGGATGCTCGTGGTAATTCACAAGTTGTTCGTTCAATGGTTCCACTTGCAGAAATGTTCGGGTACGCAACAACTCTTCGTTCAGCAACTCAAGGTCGTGGTGTATTCTCTATGACTTTCGATCACTACGAAGAAGTACCGAAATCAATTTCAGAAGAAATTATCAAAAAAAATAAAGGTCAATAATTGAATTTTGATTCTTTATAAAGTATAACTATTTTGTAAGCTATGAATGATGTTGGATCTAGACCTTCATCATTCATACCAAAAACTATTAATATAATTTTGAGGAGGATTTCTCTAATGGCAAAAGCTAAATTTGATCGTTCTAAAACACACGCAAACGTAGGAACAATCGGTCACGTTGACCATGGTAAAACTACTTTAACTGCTGCAATCGCAACAGTTCTTGCAAAACGCTCTGGTGGTACTGCAATGAGCTATGCACAAATCGATAACGCTCCTGAAGAAAAAGAGCGCGGAATCACTATCAACACTTCTCACGTTGAGTATGAAACTGCAACTCGTCACTATGCACACGTTGACTGCCCAGGACATGCCGATTATGTTAAAAACATGATCACTGGTGCTGCACAAATGGACGGCGGAATCTTAGTAGTATCTGCTGCTGACGGCCCAATGCCACAAACTCGTGAGCACATCCTTCTTTCACGTCAAGTTGGTGTACCTTACTTAGTAGTATTCATGAACAAATGTGATATGGTTGACGACGAAGAGCTACTTGAATTAGTAGAAATGGAAATTCGTGACCTATTATCTGAATATGACTTCCCTGGTGATGACATTCCAGTTATCAAAGGTTCAGCTCTTAAAGCTTTAGAAGGCGAAGAAGCTTGGGAAGAAAAAGTTGTTGAATTAATGGACGCTGTTGATTCTTATATCCCAACTCCAGAACGTCAAACTGACAAACCATTCATGATGCCTGTTGAGGATGTATTCTCAATCACTGGTCGTGGTACAGTTGCTACTGGTCGTGTTGAGCGTGGACAAGTTAAAGTTGGAGACGTAGTAGACATCATCGGTATCGTTGAAGAGCCGAAATCAACTACTGTAACTGGCGTTGAAATGTTCCGTAAACTTCTTGACTATGCAGAAGCTGGTGACAACATTGGAGCTCTATTACGTGGTGTTTCACGTGAAGATATCCAACGTGGTCAAGTACTTGCTAAACCAGGTACAATCACTCCGCATACTGAATTCAAAGCAGAAGTTTATGTTCTTTCTAAAGAAGAGGGTGGACGTCATACTCCATTCTTCACAAACTACCGTCCTCAGTTCTACTTCCGTACAACTGACGTAACTGGTGTTTGTAACTTACCTGATGGCGTTGAAATGGTTATGCCTGGGGACAACATCGAAATGACTGTTGCTCTTATCGCTCCAATCGCGCTTGAAGAAGGTACTAAGTTCTCTATCCGTGAGGGTGGACGAACTGTTGGTGCTGGCGTAGTTGCTACTATCACTAAATAATTAAAACTTTTAAAACCTTGCCGGGACGCTGGCAAGGTTTTTTGTTTGTTATAGTTGAGGGAACTCAAGATAAACGAGGAAAGACATAGCTTGCACCATTTTTGGTGTAAGCTATGTCTTTTTTTATGTTTAAACTTCATTTCATTTTATTGCTCGTGAGAAATGTAGATGATGGCTCACCTAGTTAACTAGGTTGTGAAACGTGTTTGTTTGATAAAAGGCTGAGTTTGATTGATAAATCGTCAGTTTGATTGATAAATCTCTAATTTGATTGATAAATTCTCCATTTTGATTGATAAATATTCTAAAACGAATTGTCCCTTTAAAAATCGTCTCATTAACTAAGTAAACTCTTCATTGAAACGCTCTTCTTTAAAACAGTAGCGAAGCGAAAATCGAACATTTAAATGGGAGCCATTTCGCCAGTGGCTCTTTGTCTCTTTTCTGTTGGGGGGTGTAGATGGTATGGATCATTAAGTTAACTAGTTCGTGAAACGTGTTTGAGTGATAATAGGCTGAGTTTGATTGATAAATCGTCAGATTGATTGATAAATGTGTAATTTGATTGATAAACTCTCCATTTTGATTGATAAATAGTTTAAAACGAATTACCCCTTTAAAAATCGTCTCACTTACTAAGTAACCTCCTAAATGAAACACACTTCTCTTAAACAGTAGCGAAGCGAAAATCAAAACCATTCAAATTGGTGCTATTTCGGTGCTGGCTCTATGTCTCTTTTCTGTTGGATGGTGTAGAATGAATTGCTCATCTAGTTAGCTAAGGCGTGAGACTGGAGAATTTGATATATCTCGATATTTAGAGCAAGTTGAACGATAAACTCTTAAGCTAGATTCAATTTGACTGATAAGAACTTCATACTAAAGCTCCTATTAACTGTTCATTCTCCTATTCAACTCAAATTGTTGACTTTCTACACACAATTTGATAATATTTACTTTGTTGAATTAGCACTCTACTATACTAAAGTAATATTAAGGAGTTAAATTATATGAATGCAGTAATTATAGCAGTAGTAGTTATGCTCGTTCTGAGCTTGCTGCGAGTTAATGTTGTTTTGTCTTTACTTGTAGGAGCCCTTGCTGGTGGTTTAATAGGAGGTCTTTCATTAAGCGATACGATCACGGCCTTCACTGATGGATTAGGGGGAGGGGCATCAATAGCCCTAAGCTATGCATTGCTAGGTGGTTTTGCAGTAGCTATTTCTAGAACGGGGATTCCTGAACTTCTTGTAGCTACGATTCTAAAATTGATTAAAAAAGATGGAGAGAAAGATAGAACGGCATTAGCTAAAACTTTTATTATATTAGCTTTGCTCTTAATGGCTGTCTTCTCACAAAATTTGATTCCGATTCATATTGCATTTATCCCATTACTAATTCCACCAATTTTACATGTAATGAATCTTTTAAAAATTGATAGAAGATTAATTGCGACAGTATTAACATTTGGATTAACGGCTCCATATATTTTATTGCCATATGGATTCGGTTTTATCTTTCATGAAATCATTGCGAATCAAATGGAAGCTGCAGGATTAGTAATCGATATGAAAGATATACCGTATGCGATGTTGATTCCAACGGCAGGATTGATTGTTGGATTACTTATAGCAATTTTCATTTCATATCGCAAACCAAGAGAATATGATCGAGATATGGATGTAAAAGAAACACTTGTAGTAAATGTGAATAAAAAAGACGTAGTTTTCACGGTAATTGCTTTAGTTGCAGCGTTGACTGCGCAGATTGTAACGGAGTCAATGATTATTGGCGCATTGGCAGGTATTGCGACTTTATATATTTCCGGAGCTTTAAAAGTAAAAGAAGCTGATGAAGTGTTAATAGAAGGAATGCGTATGATGGCATTCATTGGTTTTGTCATGATTGCAGCTAATGGTTTCGCTTCAGTTATTCAAACAACAGGAGATATTGAATCCTTGGTTGGAAGTGTTTCTTCTATATTAGAAGGAAATCAATCACTTGCAGCAATGTTGATGTTGTTAATCGGTTTGGTTGTTACTATGGGTATCGGATCTTCTTTCGCAACGATTCCAATTATTGCTGCAATCTTTGTTCCGCTAGCGGTTGAATTTGATTTTAGTGTGTTAGCAATCATTGCCCTTATCGGAACAGCAGGAGCACTTGGAGATGCTGGTTCACCTGCGTCAGATAGTACGCTAGGACCTACCGCTGGATTAAATGTTGACGGACAACATAATCACATTTGGGATACATGTGTTCCGACTTTTATTCATTACAATATTCCATTGCTTGTCTTTGGTTGGATAGCTGTAATGGTTTTATAAAACACAATCAAATTCTTGAGTATAAGTTCTTGATGAGAATGAAAGCTGAGTGAGGTTGTATTGGTAAGTCAAGTGGTCTGGATTGAATAAGTCAGCGCATTAATTCATCTGGATCACGTTTCTAATAAGAACTTAATGTTCGGACTATTAGTAGAACTATTGCCTTTAAATTAAAATCAATTTACAATAAAAAAGCATTCAGAAAGAATTTCGTCAAAGCACTTGCGGAATTCTTTTTTATTCTGTATAATGTTGAATGTTGGTCTTTGACTGCTATGAAACGAGAGGTTATCGACACACCCGGCCGCTTTGCCATGGCGGGTTGTTGAAAAATTTTCGTGGAGAATGTCTAGTAAATAGGCGAAAAGGAGGGAAAATAATGGCAAAACAAAAAATTCGTATCCGTTTAAAAGCGTATGATCATCGAATTCTTGATCAGTCTGCTGAGAAAATTGTCGAGACAGCTAAACGTTCAGGTGCAAGTGTATCAGGTCCGATTCCACTTCCAACTGAGAAGTCTGTGTATACAATTCTTCGTGCTGTTCACAAGTACAAAGATTCTCGTGAGCAATTCGAAATGCGTACGCATAAGCGTCTGATCGATATCGTTAACCCAACACCACAAACTGTTGATGCGTTAATGAAGCTTGACTTACCATCTGGCGTTGATATTGAAATCAAACTTTAATGGTAAATAACAAATAGAAAAAAACAAATATTGTAGGAGGTGTGACGGATGACCAAAGGAATCTTAGGTAGAAAAATCGGTATGACGCAAGTTTTCGCTGAGAACGGTGATTTAATCCCGGTAACTGTAATTGAAGCTGCTCCAAACGTAGTACTTCAAAAGAAATCAGTTGAAACGGATGGTTACGAAGCAATCCAATTAGGTTTTGATGATAAGCGTGAAAAGCTTTCAAACAAACCTGCTAAAGGACACGTAGCTAAAGCAAACACTGCTCCTAAGCGCTTCATCCGCGAATTCCGCGACATGAACTTAGCCGATTACGAAGTTGGTCAAGAAGTCAAGGTTGGAATTTTCGCAGAAGGCGATGTAATTGATGTATCTGGTGTGACAAAAGGTAAAGGTTTCCAAGGTGTTATTAAACGCCACGGACAATCTCGAGGACCTATGGCTCACGGATCTCGCTATCACCGTCGTCCGGGTTCAATGGGGCCAGTTGCTCCGAACCGCGTATTCAAACAAAAGAAATTACCTGGTCAAATGGGTGGCACAATGGTAACGATTCAAAATTTACAAATTGTAAAAGTTGACGAAGATCGTAACTTGCTACTAGTTAAAGGTAATGTTCCTGGTTCACGTAAAGCACTAGTAGTTGTTAAAACTGCTATTAAAGCGAACTAATAATTAAAGAAAGGAGGAAACAGGAATGCCAAAGGTATCTTTACTTAATCAAACTGGTAAATCGGTTGGTGAAATCGAATTGAACGATTCGATCTTCGGAATCGAACCAAATGGTTCTGTATTATTTGACGCAGTAATCGCTCAACGCGCTTCATTACGTCAAGGTAATCATAAAGTTAAAAACCGCTCAGAAGTTGCTGGTGGTGGCCGTAAGCCTTGGAAACAAAAAGGAACAGGTCGTGCTCGTCAAGGGTCGATTCGTTCTCCACAATGGCGCGGTGGTGGTGTTGTTTTCGGACCAGTTCCACGTAGCTACAGCTACAAACTACCGAAAAAAGTACGTCGCTTAGCTCTTCGTTCTGCTCTTTCTGCGAAAGTGTTAGAAGAGAACTTCGTAGTTCTTGAAGGCTTAGTGTTGAACGCACCAAAAACTAAAGATTTCTTGAAAGTGTTGAAAGACCTTTCAATCGAGAAAAAAGCTTTGTTCGTTACTGCTGAACTTGATGAAAACGTAGCATTATCTGCTCGTAACATCCCAGGAGTTACAGTTGTATCAGCAACAGGCATTAACGTTCTTGATTTGCTAGGTCATGACAAAATTGTCATTACTAAAGCAGCTGTAGAAAAAGTAGAGGAGGTGCTTGGATAATGGAAGCACGTGATATTATTAAACGTCCGGTCATTACCGAGCGTTCTTCAGAAATTATGGAAGAGAAAAAGTACACTTTCTTAGTGGACACTCGCGCCAACAAAACTCAAGTTAAACACGCAATCGAAGAAATCTTTGGCGTTGATGTTGAGAAAGTTAACATCATGAACTACAAAGGTAAATTCAAACGCGTAGGTAAATTTGGTGGATACACTAACAAACGCCGTAAAGCAATTGTTAAGTTGACTGCTGATAGCAAAGACATCGAAATTTTCGAATCTTAATCTTAAAAGATTATAGAATTCAACAAACAAGAAGGAGGGAATAAACATGGCGATTAAAAAGTACAAACCTACCTCCAATGGTCGACGTAACATGACAGCTTCTGATTTCGCTGAAATCACGACAAACAAGCCTGAGAAATCATTGCTTGAGCCTGTCAAACGTAAAGGTGGCCGTAATAACCAAGGTAAGTTAACTGTTCGTCATCATGGTGGCGGCCATAAGCGTCAATACCGTGTCATCGATTTCAAACGAAATAAAGATGGCATTCCAGGACGCGTTGCTACTATTGAGTATGATCCAAACCGCTCTGCGAATATCGCATTGATTAACTACGTAGATGGTGAAAAACGTTACATCCTAGCTGCTAAAGGCTTAGAAGTAGGAATGACAATTTTGTCAGGTCCAGAAGCTGATATCAAGCCAGGTAACGCACTTCCACTACAAAACATTCCAATGGGTACTACTATCCATAACATCGAAATGAAGCCTGGTAAAGGTGGACAATTAGTACGTTCTGCTGGTACTTCTGCGCAAGTACTTGGTAAAGAAGATAAGTACGTAATTATCCGTTTGCAATCTGGTGAAGTTCGCATGATCTTGGGTACATGCCGTGCAACTATCGGTCAAGTAGGTAACGAACAACACGAATTAATTAACATCGGTAAAGCAGGTCGTAACCGTTGGTTAGGTAAGCGCCCAACTGTACGTGGATCTGTAATGAACCCGAACGATCACCCACACGGTGGTGGTGAAGGACGTTCTCCAATCGGACGTAAATCACCAATGACTCCATGGGGTAAACCAACTCTTGGTTATAAGACTCGTAAAAAGAAAAACAAGTCCGACAAATTTATCATTCGTCGTCGTAAAAAATAATGTGATTCTTCTGCGGTTCGACAAAAGAGCCGTAGTGAGATCTCTGAGGGAGGTTCCAAAATGGGTCGTAGCTTGAAAAAAGGACCATTTGTAGATGACCATCTTATGAAGAAGGTCGATGCACAAAAGGATTCTGAGAAAAAACAAGTGATCAAAACTTGGTCTCGCCGTTCTACAATTTTCCCGACTTTTATCGGATTAACAATCGCAGTATATGACGGACGTAAACACGTTCCAGTATATGTGACTGAAGATATGGTAGGGCACAAATTAGGCGAATTCGCACCAACTCGTGCGTATAAAGGCCATGGTGCTGACGATAAGAAAACAAGACGCTAATTTGAGAGGAGGTTATCCTGATGCAAGCTAAAGCTATTGCTAGAACAGTGCGTATTGCCCCTCGTAAAGTACGATTAGTCGTTGATTTAATAAGAGGTAAGCAAATCGGTGAAGCAGTTGCGATTTTAAACCACACTCCAAGATCGGCATCTCCTGTCGTTGAAAAAGTGTTAAAATCAGCCGTTGCAAACGCTGAGCACAACTATGATTTAGACGTAAATAATTTAATTATTTCAGAAGTATTTGTTGATGAAGGTCCAACATTGAAACGTTTCCGTCCACGTGCGATGGGACGTGCAAGCGCGATTAACAAACGCACTAGCCACATCACTATCGTGGTATCTGAGAAGAAGGAGGGATAATTCGTGGGTCAAAAAGTACATCCAATAGGATTACGAATCGGTATTATTCGTGACTGGGAGTCAAAATGGTATGCTGAAAAAGACTATGCAACTCTACTTCACGAAGACTTAAGAATTCGTAGCTATATCGAAACTCGTTTGAAAGACGCATCTGTTTCTAAAGTTGAAATCGAGCGTGCTGCAAACCGTGTAAACATTACAATTCACACTGCGAAACCAGGTATGGTAATTGGTAAAGGTGGTACTGAAGTGGAAGCACTTCGTAAGAACCTTAACACTACTACTGGCAAGCGTGTTCACATCAACATCGTTGAAATCAAACGTGCAGACTTAGATGCTAAGCTAGTTGCTGAAAACATCGCACGTCAATTAGAAAACCGCGTATCTTTCCGTCGTGCTCAAAAGCAGTCGATCCAACGCACTATGCGTTCTGGAGCGAAAGGTATCAAAACACAAGTATCAGGTCGTCTAGGTGGCGCTGATATCGCTCGTGCTGAACATTACAGTGAAGGAACTGTTCCGCTTCATACGCTTCGCGCTGACATTGATTATGCTCATGCAGAAGCAGACACTACTTATGGTAAGCTTGGTGTTAAAGTATGGATCTATCGCGGTGAAGTCCTTCCAGTTAAGAAGAACTCTGGGGAAGGAGGCAAATAATATGTTAATGCCTAAACGCGTTAAATATCGTCGCGAACATCGCGGAAAAATGCGTGGGGAAGCAAAAGGCGGTAAAGAAGTAACATTCGGTGAATTCGGATTACAAGCTGTTGAAGCTAGCTGGATCACTAACCGTCAGATTGAATCTGCACGTATTGCAATGACACGTTACATGAAACGTGGCGGTAAAGTATGGATTAAGATTTTCCCGCACAAGCCTTATACTAAAAAGCCTCTTGAAGTACGAATGGGTTCTGGTAAAGGTGCTCCTGAAGGTTGGGTTGCAGTAGTTAAACCAGGAAAGATCATGTTTGAAATTGCTGGTGTATCTGAAGAGATCGCACGTGAAGCACTTCGACTTGCATCACATAAACTTCCTGTGAAATGCAAAATTGTAAAACGTGAAGAAATTGGTGGTGAATCTAATGAAAGCTAATGAACTCCGTGACCTTACCACTGCAGAAATCGAACAAAAAGTGAAATCACTGAAAGAAGAGCTTTTCAACCTTCGCTTCCAATTGGCGACTGGTCAATTAGAGAACACAGCTCGTATTCGTGAAGTACGCAAAGGTATCGCGCGTATGAAAACTGTGATTCGTGAAAGAGAAATCAGTGCAAATAACTGATAAAGGAGGTTTTCAGGCATGACTGAGCGTAATCAACGTAAAGTATATACAGGCCGTGTTGTTTCAGACAAAATGGACAAAACGATTACTGTAATGATTGAAACATACAAAAAACACAAGCTTTACGGCAAACGTGTTAAATACTCGAAAAAGTTCAAGGCTCATGATGAATTAAACGAAGCTAAATTAGGCGACGTAGTTCGTATCATGGAAACTCGCCCGCTGTCAGCTACAAAACGTTTCCGTCTAGTGGAAGTTGTAGAAAAAGCGGTAGTTATCTAAATAAAGTTCGGAATACACCAAATTCCGAGAGGAGGTTACCTAAGTGATCCAACAAGAGAGTCGTATGAAAGTTGCTGACAACTCAGGTGCACGTGAAGTTTTAACAATTAAAGTGCTTGGTGGTTCTGGTCGTAAAACTGCTAACATCGGCGATATCGTCGTGTGTACAGTTAAGAAAGCAACACCAGGTGGCGTTGTCAAGAAGGGTGACGTCGTTAAAGCTGTTATCGTTCGCACTAAAAGCGGTGTACGCCGTAAAGACGGTACTTATATCAAATTTGATGAAAATGCTTGCGTTATTATCAAAGACGATAAAGGCCCGCGCGGAACTCGTATTTTCGGACCTGTAGCACGTGAATTACGTGACAACAGCTTCATGAAAATCGTATCTTTAGCTCCGGAAGTTCTTTAATATACATGAAAGTGCCAATCAAGGAGGTGCGATAGAATGCACGTTAAAAAAGGCGACAAAGTTATGGTGATCTCTGGTAAAGAGAAAGGTAAAACTGGTACTATCATTGCTTCTTTCCCGAAAAAAGACCGCGTTTTAGTTGAAGGTCTTAACATCGTGAAAAAACATATGAAACCTAACCAGGCAAACCCGCAAGGTGGAATTGTGAATCAAGAAGCTTCAATTCACGTTTCAAACGTAATGCTAATCGACCCTAAATCTGGCGAGCCGACTCGCGTAGGTTACAAAGTGGAAGATGGTAAGAAAATTCGCATTGCTAAAAAATCAGGCGAATCAATCGACAAATAAGTAAAAGAAGAAGGGAGGTACACACATGAACCGCCTAAAAGAAAAGTTTCTTAAGGAAGTTTCTCCTGCTCTAATGAGCAAGTTTGAATATAAATCAGTTATGCAAGTGCCTAAAGTAGACAAAATCGTTATCAACATGGGTGTTGGTGACGCTGTTCAAAACACAAAAGCACTTGATGCAGCTGTTGAAGAATTAACTACTATTACAGGTCAAAAACCTGTTGTAACTAAAGCTAAGAAATCTATCGCTGGTTTCCGTCTTCGTGAGGGTATGCCAATCGGCGCGAAAGTAACATTACGCGGCGAGCGTATGTATGATTTCCTGGACAAATTAATCGCTATCTCACTTCCACGTGTTCGTGACTTCCGTGGTGTTTCTAAAAAAGCATTCGACGGTCGCGGTAACTACACATTAGGTGTTAAAGAGCAATTGATTTTCCCTGAAATCGACTACGATAAAGTGTCTAAAGTACGCGGTATGGACATCGTAATTGTAACAACTGCGAACTCTGATGAAGAAGCTCGTGAGTTATTAACACAATTCGGAATGCCGTTCCAAAAGTAAACATAAGGGAGGCGTAAACGTGGCTAAAAAATCAATGATCGCTAAACAAAAGCGCACGCCAAAGCATAATGTACAAGCTTACACACGTTGTGAACGTTGCGGTCGTCCGCATTCGGTCTTACGTAAATTTAAACTTTGCCGTATTTGTTTCCGTGAACTTGCTTACAAGGGACAAATTCCTGGCGTTAAAAAAGCCAGCTGGTAATCCCCTAAATTGGGAAGGAGGTAAATGTAATGACAATGACAGATCCGATTGCAGATATGCTTACACGTATTCGTAACGCGAACATGGTTCGCCACGAGAAACTGGAAGTACCTGCTTCAAACATGAAAAAAGAGATCGCTGAGATCCTTAAACGTGAAGGTTTTGTTCGTGACGTAGAATACGTAGAAGATAGCAAACAAGGTATCATTCGCATTTTCTTAAAATACGGTCAAAACAACGAACGCGTTATTACTGGTCTTAAACGTATTTCAAAACCAGGTCTTCGCGTTTATGCGAAAACTGATGAGGTGCCTAGAGTATTAAATGGTCTTGGTATTGCTTTGGTTTCAACTTCTCATGGTCTATTGACTGACAAAGAAGCTCGCGCTAAACAAGTTGGCGGAGAAATCGTAGCGTACGTTTGGTAATAAGCAACAAACGAATGGAGGTGCAAAAGAATGTCTCGTGTAGGTAAAAAACCAATTGAGGTTCCTGCAGACGTTACTGTTACTATCGGTAAAAACAACGAAGTAACTGTAAAAGGTCCAAAAGGCGAGCTTACTCGTACTTTTAATGCAGATATTAAAATAGAGCTTGAAGGGAACGTTGTTACATTAACACGTCCTTCTGAATCAAAAGAACACCGTACTATTCATGGTACAACTCGTGCTTTGCTTGCAAACATGGTTGAGGGTGTATCTAAAGGATTCGAACGTAATCTTGAATTAGTTGGTGTAGGTTACCGTGCTTCTCTACAAGGAGAAAAACTTGTATTGAATGTTGGTTACTCTCATCCAGTTGAATTCACTCCTGAAGATGGCTTAGTTGTAGAAGTTCCTACAAACACTAAGATCAGCATCAAAGGAATTAACAAAGAACGCGTTGGTGCTTTAGCATCAAACATCCGTCAAGTACGTCCACCTGAGCCTTATAAAGGTAAAGGGATTCGTTATGAAGGCGAAGTTGTTCGTCGTAAAGAAGGTAAAACAGGTAAATAATGCTGCTTAAGCATTAGAAAGGAGTGACCTCTGTGATTACGAAACAAGATAAAAATCAAGTTCGTAAAAAACGTCATGCTCGTGTACGCTCTAAAATTACGGGTACTGCTGAACGTCCACGTTTAAACGTATTCCGTTCTAACAAACACTTGTATGCGCAATTAATCGATGACGTGGCTGGTGTAACACTTGTAAGTGCTTCTACTATGGAAAAAGATTTCGATGGTAAAGGTAATGTAGAGTCTGCAAAAGCTATCGGTGAATCAATCGCTAAACGTGCTACGGAAAAAAACATCAAATCTGTTGTATTCGACCGTGGCGGTTACTTATATCATGGACGCGTTAAAGCTTTAGCTGAAGCTGCTCGCGAAAATGGCTTAGAATTTTAAGAAGAAGGAGGGACACATTTCATGCGTCACATTGATCCAAACAAACTTGAACTTGAAGAACGCGTTGTTACTATTAACCGCGTAGCTAAAGTTGTAAAAGGTGGACGTCGTTTCCGCTTCTCTGCATTGGTTGTTGTTGGTGACAAAAACGGCCACGTAGGATTTGGTACTGGTAAAGCACAAGAAGTTCCAGATGCTATCCGTAAAGCAGTTGAAGATGCGAAGAAAAACCTGATCGAAGTGCCAATGGTTCGTGGTACTACTCCACACTTAATCATCGGTAACTTTGGCGCTGGTGAAATTCTAATTAAACCTGCTGCTCCAGGTACTGGTGTAATTGCTGGTGGCCCGGTTCGTGCGGTATTAGAACTTGCTGGTATTACAGATATTCTTTCTAAATCACTTGGTTCAAACACACCAATTAACATGGTCCGTGCAACTATCCAAGGATTAACAGAATTAAAACGTGTAGAAGATGTTGCTAAATTACGCGGTAAAACAGTAGAAGAACTGTTAGGTTAAGGGGGGAAATGACATGTCAAACAAACTAGAAGTTACCCTCACTCGTAGCGTTATCGGTACAAAACCAGATCAACGCAAAACAGTAGAAGCTCTTGGATTACGTAAAATGCATCAAACAGTTGAGCACGCTGACAATGCAGCTATCCGTGGGATGGTTAAAAAAGTCGCTCATTTAGTTTCTGTTAAGGAACTATAAGAAGTTTAAGAATAAGGAGGTGTCACCCTATGAAATTGCATGAGTTAAAACCAGCAGAAGGATCACGTGGAGTACGTAAACGTAAAGGTCGCGGGATTGGTTCTGGTAATGGTAAAACTGCAGGTAAAGGTCATAAAGGTCAAAACGCTCGTTCTGGCGGAGGTGTTCGTCCAGGATTTGAAGGCGGTCAAAACCCATTGTTCCGTCGTTTACCAAAACGTGGATTTACGAACATTAATCGTAAAGAGTACGCTATTGTGAACCTTGATACATTAAACCGTTTCGATGAAGGTACAGAGGTAACACCTGCATTGCTTCTTGAAACTGGTTATGTGAGCAGCGAAAAAGCTGGAATCAAGATTCTCGGTAACGGATCTCTTGACAGAAAGCTTACTGTTAAAGCTCACAAGTTCTCTGCTTCAGCAAAAGAAGCAATCGAGACAGCGGGCGGACAAACTGAGGTGGTATAATGTTTCAAACGATCTCCAACTTTATGCGCGTGAGAGATATACGAAATAAAATCATTTTTACACTTCTAATGTTAATCGTTTTCCGTATTGGAACTTTCATTCCAGTACCAAACGTAGACGCTGCAGTTCTGCAAGCGACAGACCAATTTAGTTTAATTGGTTTCTTGAATACATTTGGTGGCGGTGCCCTTGCTAACTTCTCGATTTTAGCAATGGGGATTATGCCATACATTACAGCATCGATTATTGTACAGTTGTTACAAATGGATGTTGTACCGAAGTTTACGGAGTGGGCGAAACAAGGTGAAGTCGGAAGACGTAAACTTGCGCAGTTCACACGTTACTTCACAATCGTGTTAGCGTTCATTCAAGCGATTGCTATGTCATACGGATTTAACCGCATGTATGGCGGATCTTTAATTAAAGACGATGGCATACAAACGTATATTGTGATTGCGATTGTGTTAACAGGAGGAACTGCGTTCCTACTTTGGTTATCTGAGCAAATTACTGCTAAAGGTGTTGGTAATGGTATTTCCATTATTATCTTTGCTGGTATCGTTGCTGCGATTCCTGGAGCTGCTAACCAAATCTATGCACAACAAATTGATGGCGCTGGTGATGATTTGTTCATCCGTATTGCGATCATGGCACTTTTAGTTTTAGCGATTATTGCTGTTACTGTAGGAGTAATTTATGTTCAACAAGCGTTGCGTAAAATTCCTATCCAATATGCAAAACGTGTTGCGGGCCGCAGTCAAACTGGTGGTCAACAAACACACTTACCGTTAAAAGTGAATGCTGCTGGGGTTATTCCGGTGATCTTTGCGGTTGCGTTTATCATTACACCACAAACGCTTTCTACCTTCTTTGGACAGAATAGTGTAACGGATTTCATTCAGAACACTTTTGATTATTCTCAACCGGTGGGCATGCTCATCTATGTTGCGTTAATCATTGCATTTACGTATTTCTATGCGTTTATACAAGTGAATCCTGAAAACGTTGCAGATAACTTGAAGAAGCAAGGTGCTTATATTCCAGGGATTCGTCCAGGGAAGAACACACAAGACTATCTAACGAGTGTTTTGTATCGTTTAACTTTCGTAGGCGCGATTTTCTTAGCTGTAGTATCCATTATGCCGATCTTGTTCATTAACTTTGCTGGTCTTCCAGCATCTGCACAAATCGGTGGAACAAGTTTACTAATTGTTGTCGGTGTTGCACTGGAAACAATGAAACAACTTGAAGCTCAGCTAGTAAAACGTCATTACAAAGGTTTTATGAAATAAAAGTTGGTTTTAGGAACGTTTTCGTTCCTTCAACCTGCAAATTGTAGCAGGGGGCAAAACGTATGAATATCGTTTTAATGGGTCTGCCGGGTGCAGGTAAAGGCACTCAAGCAGATAAAATTGTTGAGAAGTACGAAATCCCTCATATTTCTACAGGCGATATGTTCCGCGCAGCTATAAAAGGTGGTACGGAACTAGGCCTTAAAGCCAAAGCGTTTATGGATGAAGGTGCATTAGTACCTGATGAAGTAACGATCGGTATTGTCCGTGAAAGATTAAGCAAACCTGATTGTGAAAATGGATTTTTATTGGACGGGTTTCCGCGAACTGTTCCTCAAGCAGAAGCACTTGATGTACTTTTGTCTGATTTGAACAAGGACGTAGAACACGTATTGAATATTCAAGTAGAGCAAGAAGAGTTGATTAAGCGTCTAACGGGGCGTCGCATCTGTAAAGTATGTGGCACTGCGTACCATTTAGTCTTTAACCCACCTCAAAAAGATGGGGAATGCGACAAAGATGGAGGCGAGCTTTACCAGCGCGCGGATGACAATCCGGAAACGGTCACAAACCGTCTGGAAGTAAATATGAAGCAAACACAACCTTTGCTTGACTATTATGGCGACAAAGGTGTACTAACAAATATAAACGGTCAGCAAGACATTCATAAGGTATTTGCTGATTTGAACGCTCTTTTAGAGGGCAACCGCAGCTGAACCTAGCGGCACGCTTGTGAACGAAATTTATTTCGAGAGCTGCAAAAGCTATTGTGCCCGCTATACGGTTGGCAGGATAAGATTTGTTATGGTTAAGAGGATCCCTTTGTCCTTTCGTGCATTTCTAGTTCTGGCAAGGTATAATGGGTTTCGTGGAAGCATCTGTGTAACGGATATGGTGGAACTCATCCAAGGCATTCCGAGCGGTCGTGTTTACATGAGGGAGACAGGTTCACCCGGGTCAGTCTACTCCGTAGGTTGCCAGAAGCGAAGCCTGACGAGTGTCTTTCGAACATCTCTCATGCAAAACAAACATATGTTGAAACGAATAGAGCTCATTCGAACTCTAATTGGTACCTCATTCCGTTTGATTTGATGATGAGAACCTGATTTTTTATACAGAAGGGAGACAGGGTTGATGGCGAAAGACGATGTAATTGAAGTCGAAGGAACAGTTGTAGAGACTTTGCCTAACGCGATGTTTAAGGTAGAATTGGAAAATGGTCACACGATTCTTGCGCATGTATCTGGTAAAATTCGTATGCATTTTATCCGCATCCTACCTGGAGATAAAGTCACAATTGAACTTTCTCCTTACGATTTAACTCGCGGTCGTATCACATACCGTTTTAAATAATCTTTTGCACTCCGGACTAACAAGGAGGTTGGGTTAGATGAAAGTGAGACCATCTGTGAAACCGATCTGCGAAAAATGTAAAGTAATTCGCCGACGCGGTAAAGTAATGGTAATCTGTGAAAATCCGAAACATAAACAAAAACAAGGCTAATTTGAAGGAGGTGCACGACACACATGGCACGTATTGCTGGTGTTGACATTCCGCGCGATAAACGCGTTATAATTTCATTAACATATATTTTTGGAATCGGTAAAACAACTGCTCAAAAGGTACTAGCTAATGCTGGCGTTTCTGAAGATGCACGCGTTCGTGATCTTACAGAAGACGAGTTGAATAAAATCCGTGAATCAATCGGTGCTTACAAGGTAGAAGGTGACCTTCGCCGTGAAGTATCATTAAACATTAAGCGTCTGATGGAAATCGGTTCATTCCGTGGTATCCGTCACCGTCGCGGTTTACCTGTGCGCGGTCAAAATACGAAGAACAATGCGCGTACGCGTAAAGGTCCTCGTAAAACTGTTGCTAACAAGAAAAAATAATCGGTAAAGGAGGTTTCTTCTTAACATGGCACGTAAACAACAAACACGTAAGCGTCGTGTGAAAAAGAATATCGAATCCGGTATTGCTCACATCCGCTCTACATTTAATAATACAATTGTAACGATTACAGACATGCAAGGAAATGCGGTATCTTGGTCAAGTGCTGGTTCACTTGGTTTCAGAGGTTCTCGTAAATCAACTCCATTTGCAGCGCAAATGGCTGCTGAAGCAGCTGCGAAAGCATCTGTGGAGCACGGTTTGAAGACGTTAGAAGTAACGGTAAAAGGTCCTGGTGCTGGTCGTGAAGCTGCAATTCGTGCACTTCAAGCCGCTGGACTTGACGTTACAGCAATCAAAGATGTTACACCTGTACCACATAATGGTTGCCGTCCGCCAAAACGTCGTCGCGTGTAATAGGTGCGTCTCAATTTAATTGATTGAGAACATCATTTCTTGTACAAACTGAGTTGTGCAATCACCGATAAGTCTAGTACTATCGATTTCATGATGGAACGAACCTATACATTCGATGTTTTGAAGGAGGGTAAATGAATGATCGAAATTGAAAAACCAAAGATTGAAACGGTTGAGATCAGCGAAGAAGCCAAATTTGGCAAGTTTGTTGTAGAACCGCTTGAGCGTGGATATGGAAACACATTAGGTAATTCACTACGTCGTATTTTGTTGTCGTCTTTACCAGGAGCTGCAGTAACTTCTATTCAAATTGATGGCGTGCTTCACGAGTTCTCTACTATTGAGGGCGTAGTTGAAGATGTTGCTACAGTTATAATGAATGTGAAAAAACTTGCTCTTAAAATCTACTCTGATGAAGAAAAAGTCATAGAGATTGATGTTAAAGGTGATGGACAGATTACAGCAGCTGACATTACACATGACAGTGATGTAGAAATATTAAATCCTGATCTCTATATTGCAACAATCGGTAAAAACGGTCATTTGCGTATGCGTATGTATGCACAACGCGGCCGCGGTTACACTCCTGCTGATCAAAACAAACGTGAGGATCTTCCTATCGGCGTGATCCCGATCGACTCTATTTATACTCCAGTTTCACGCGTCAATTTCCAAGTAGAAAATACTCGTGTTGGTCAAATGACGAACTACGACAAACTTTCTCTTGATGTGTGGACAGATGGCAGCATCGGTCCGAAAGAGGCGATTTCGCTAGGGGCGAAAATTTTAACAGAGCATTTAAATATCTTCGTAGGGATGACGAACGAGGCACAAACTGCTGAAATCATGGTCGAAAAAGAAGAAGACCAAAAAGAAAAAGTCTTAGAGATGACTATCGAAGAGCTTGATCTTTCTGTTCGTTCTTACAACTGCTTGAAGCGCGCTGGTATCAATACGGTACTTGAGTTAGCTAACAAGTCAGAAGACGACATGATGAAAGTACGTAACCTTGGACGTAAATCACTTGAAGAAGTTAGAGCGAAGTTAGACGATCTTGGCTTAGGATTACGCAAAGAAGACTAAGCGACTTGTTTGATATAGACAGATCCAATATTCAACAAAGGAGGTAAACATCTATGGGTTACAGAAAACTTGGTCGTACAAGTTCTCAACGTAAAGCGATGTTACGTGACTTAACAACTGACTTAATTATCAATGAGCGTATTCAAACAACAGAAGCTCGTGCTAAAGAATTACGTTCAGTTGTTGAAAAAATGATTACTTTAGGTAAACGTGGAGATTTGCATGCACGCCGTCAAGCTGCATCATATATCCGTCGTGAACTAACAACTACTTCTGACGCAGAAGGCAATGAATCAACAGTTTATGCTTTGCAAAAATTGTTTGATGATGTAGCACCACGCTACGCTGAACGTCAAGGCGGTTACACACGTATCATGAAAATGGGACCTCGTCGTGGAGACGGAGCACCTGTTGTAGTAATTGAATTAGTTTAATTCATCACATTATGAAGAGGGGTATTGCTGAGAAGCCCCCCTCTTCTTTTTAAAAAGATTTATACGACATAATGAAAAGCTGAGCGTTACAATGAGCGGATCGATTTTATCGATTGCGTCTCGTCTAGCTCTACGCACCTCATTCACGTAGACGGTCTGAGCAACCGAATACGAAACAAAGATAGAAGAGCGCATTTCTCTGAATGAGGTGCGCGCTTTTTTATTTGACTGATATAATTGATTTACTATTCGGTAATCATGAATCTGCCAAATTTAAAAGAGTTTTGTTTTGTTTGTTTAATCATCAACATGAGAGAATACAAAGAGATGAGCTTAGTTGAGTTAGAGGAGGTTATACACATGAACGAGATTCTATCCTTACAAAATATTTCGTACACATATACACCAGAAGAACTCGAGAAACGAAAAGCAGTTGATAACATTTCGTTTACCGTTAACGATGGGGAGTGGATTGCCATCGTTGGACATAATGGATCAGGGAAATCCACATTAGCGAAACTCATGAACGGATTGATATTTCCAGAGAGTGGAGAAGTCCGTATATTAGGTGAGTCGCTGAATGAAGAAAACCTTTGGGCGATACGTTCTCAAATGGGCATGGTGTTTCAAAACCCCGATAATCAATTTGTTGGAGCCACTGTTCAAGATGACGTCGCATTTGCTTTGGAAAATAACGGAGTTCCGTTTGAAGATATGATTAAACGAGTTCATGAATCACTTGCTCAAGTGAAAATGGATGAGTTTTTAGATCGAGAACCACATCACTTATCGGGAGGTCAAAAGCAACGTGTTGCGATTGCTGGTGCGCTTGCATTAAAACCGAAAATTCTTATTCTCGATGAGGCAACATCCATGTTGGACCCGCAAGGCCGTCATGAGGTGCTGTCAACCGTCAGAAGACTGCGTGAGGAAACCCACTTAACTGTTCTATCCATTACACATGATTTAGAAGAAGCTTTGCTAGCGGATCGAATTTTGGTAATGAATGAAGGTCGTAAATACACAGAAGGTACACCTACAGAGGTATTTGCGCGTGGAGATGAATTGGTTCAATTAGGTTTGGATTTGCCTTTTACGATGAAAATGAGTCAACTTTTGAGAGCTCAAGGAGTAGAGGTAAAAGGGAATCACATGTCAGAAGAAGAGTTGGTGAATGATTTATGGACATCGAACTTCAACAAGTAGGGTATGCCTACGCGAAAGGGACACCATTTGAAAAACGCGCTCTTTATGATGTGAACTTAACCATCCAGTCCGGAAGCTATCAAGCCATCATTGGTCATACAGGATCTGGGAAGTCAACGGTGCTGCAACACTTAAATGCATTGCTAAAACCTTCTGAAGGTACGATTAAGCTTGGTGATTTATCGATTGAAGCAGGTAAGAAAGTGAAGCATATCCGTCCGGTTCGTCAAAAGATTGGCATTGTGTTTCAATTCCCTGAACATCAACTCTTTGAAGAAACGGTTTTAAAGGACATTATGTTTGGTCCTTTAAATTTTGGCGTTTCTGCTACAGAGGCTGAAAGACGTGCAAGAGTTTTAGTCGAACAGTTAAGACTACCGGCAGATGTGCTAGAGAAATCACCCTTTGATTTATCAGGAGGACAAATGCGTCGTGTGGCCATTGCAGGGGTTTTAGCAATGGAACCTAGCGTATTGGTATTAGATGAGCCAACGGCCGGTTTAGACCCTCGTGGGCGCCAAGAAATTATGGAACTGTTTCATCAGTTACATAAAGAAAAAGGCTTAACTACCATACTTGTAACGCACTCAATGGAAGATGCTGCTCGGTATTCCGATCAGGTAGCAATTATGCATGAAGGAACTTGTGTATTAAACGCTTCTGCAGAAGACGTTTTTGGGAATGAAGAACGCCTTGCACGCTATCGTTTAGAAGCACCTCGTGCAGTTCAATTCCAAAGGAAAATAGAATCGTTACTCGGTCACTCATTGTCAAAAGTCTGTTTAACTGAAGAAATGCTCGCAATTGAGATTGCCCTTGCAAGACAGAAGGGGCGTGCGCAATTATGATGGAGAAAATGATTTTTGGTCGCTATATTCCAGGGGACTCATTTGTTCATAAATTAGATCCGCGTTCTAAGTTAATCTTTGTATTTATTTTTATTGCCATCGTGTTTTTAGCAAATAATGCTGTTACCTATGGTTTGTTACTTGGTTTTACCTTGCTTACCGTTTTCGTATCGAAAATACGTTTGTATTTTTTATTAAATGGATTAAAACCGATCTTATTCTTACTTGTTTTTACCTTTCTTCTGCATATTTTCTTTACGAAGGAAGGAGATTTATTGTGGAAGTGGCAATTTATCGAAGTGTATGAAGAAGGTTTAAGACAAGGTATTTTTATTTCATTACGATTTTTAGTATTAGTCTTGATGACATCTATCTTAACGTTAACGACTTCACCCATTTCGATTACAGACGGCATGGAAGTTTTATTGAACCCTTTCAAACGTTTTAAATTGCCGGTACATGAACTCGCATTAATGATGTCGATTTCGTTACGCTTTATTCCAACATTAATGGATGAGACAGATAAGATTATGAAGGCGCAAATGGCGAGAGGGTCCGATATCACCTCTGGTTCCATCAAGGAAAGGATAAAAGCGGTCGTGCCTTTACTTATTCCCTTATTTGTAAGTGCTTTTAAACGTGCGGAGGATTTAGCCGTTGCAATGGAAGTAAGAGGATACCGTGGAGGAGAAGGACGGACACGTTATCGCCAATTGAAATGGGACTGGCGGGATACAATTATTATGCTATTACTCATTGTTAAGGCAGGCATTCTTTGGGTATTGCGCTCGTAGGAGGGAACAGAACTTGAGACGATTGAAAGCGGTAATAATGTATGATGGTTCTGGTTTTGCCGGCTATCAAGTGCAACCTGAAAAGCGCACCGTACAATTAGAAATTGAACGCGTTTTAACGAAAATGCATAAAGGGAACATCACAAAGGTTGTCGCGAGCGGGAGAACCGACGCAGGCGTCCATGCATTGGGCCAAGTGATTCACTTTGATACTGAGTTAACCTTTCCGGTAGAACGCTGGGAACGAGCTTTAAACACGCAATTACCGGATGACATTCGCGTTCTAAATGTGTCAGAAGTTTCGCCAGATTTTCATGCACGATATGGGACAACTGGTAAGGTATATCGTTATAAATGGAGCCTAGCCGATATTCAAAATCCTTTTACTCGGAATTTTGTCGTTCATATGCCTGGAATAAAACCTGACGTAGAAAAAATGCGTAAAGCCGCTAAATTATTTTTAGGAACACATGATTTTACTAGTTTTTGTTCAGCCCGCACTGAAGTTGTAGATCGGGTAAGAACAATTACACGATTAGATTTGATTGAAACAGAATTGCAGGAATTGCATTTAGTCATAGAAGGTGATGGCTTTTTGTACAATATGGTTCGTATCATTGCGGGGAATTTGTGGGAGATTGGTATTGGACGAAGAGAGCCAGCTGAAATCGAGCGAATGCTCAACGCAATGGATCGAAAACAAGCAGGAAAAACGGCACCTGCACACGGTCTATACTTAGAAACTGTGAGTTATGGGAAATGAAGCAACACGTCCAGGTGTTTTGAAAAAAATCCTTGACTTTTTATGCCTGGCGTTATATGATGACACATGGTATTTCATTAACCCCACAATAAGCCCCGAAACTTGTTGTTGATGATGATATAAGAAAATTTAAATCAGATTAGATTGAATTAGGAGGACAAAATACATGCGTACAACATTCATGGCTAAAGGTCACGAAGTAGAGCGTAAGTGGTTAGTAGTAGACGCAGAAGGCCAAACTCTTGGTCGTTTAGCTTCTGAAGTAGCTGCTATCTTACGTGGTAAAAACAAACCAACATTCACACCAAACGTTGACACAGGTGATCACGTGATCATTATCAACGCTGAGAAAATCGAATTGACTGGTAAGAAATTAACAGACAAAATTTACTACCGTCATACACAATTTGCTGGTGGTTTGAAAAAACGTACTGCTTTACAAATGCGTACTAACTACCCAACAAAAATGCTTGAATTAGCAATCAAAGGAATGCTTCCTAAAAACTCTTTAGGTCGTCAAACATTCACGAAGCTTCACGTATACGCTGGAGCAGAACATCCACATGCAGCACAAAAACCAGAAGCTTATGAGCTTCGCGGATAATTAAAGAGGAGGACATACCCTTGGCACAAGTTCAATATATCGGCACAGGTCGTCGTAAAAGTTCAACTGCACGCGTACGTTTAGTACCGGGCGAAGGTAATATCGTAATCAACAAACGTGACGTAGAAGACTACGTACCATTTGCTACATTACGCGAAATCATTAAACAACCATTAGTAGCAACTGAAACTCTAGGTAGCTATGACATTCATGTAAATGTTAATGGTGGTGGATACACAGGTCAAGCAGGCGCAATCCGTCATGGTATTGCTCGTGCACTACTTCATGTAGATCCTGATTTCCGTCCAGCATTGAAATCTGCAGGATTGTTAACTCGTGACTCACGCATGAAAGAACGTAAAAAATACGGTCTTAAAGGCGCTCGTCGTGCACCTCAGTTCTCAAAACGTTAATCTTCGGATTTTCAAAAACCCTCAACCATTTTGGTTGGGGGTTTTTTTGTGTTTTAAATTTTTTCTTCTGAACAATCTTGATATCTCCTACATATGGTAATAAACAATCATTTACTAGAAATGTGGTCAGTCATGTGTGAAAAGTGCCTATTTTAATTATCAAGGAAGACGTTAGGAGAGAATATATGTCAGTTTTTGACCCTCAAAAATTATCCGTGAATCTTATCCCACCAGCCACATTCGTCCAACCTGTTGAAGGAAGGAAATACACGCTTACGCATTCTGATCTCACTGGTGAGTTATTTTTAGATATTGGCAATGTTTATAACGACAAAGCCATCAATCAAAAAATGAGAGATGAAGTGCTTGGTGAATGGAAAAAAGATGAACAGAGTCAATTTACCTTGATGGGAAAAGCCTATGTAGACGGTGGAGAGTTTGGTGAAACGATTGCAGGCATTCGATTTAACATTTTTAAAAAAGAGATGGTTACTGCTCTAAAAGGCATTGTTAACGGTGACCTTCAGTTTTATAAAAATTACCCCAAACTACTTGATGCACCCATCTTTATATACTTCGAATCCACTTACCCGCAATATCAACAAGTATTTTTCTATGGCACACCACGTCAATATTTACTGTAAACGATTGAACGGAAACTAAAGTGAAATAACAAAAGCTCCGCTTCAAAAGAAGTAGGGCTTTTTAATCGTATTAATAAGTTTCGTAAACCAGTATTGGAAAATGCTTAATTTGGTGCAAATTGTTTTTCAAGAAGAGAAGATTGCCCAGGAAATAATGGGCAATTCAATTGTTAAGGAATATTCACACTTGGAACTGATACGTCTGATAGATCGGTGGAACCAAAAATCAACAGCGAAATTAAAATTAAGAGCAAAACCCCATTTATAAATCCAACTCCGTCAAACTCGCATCTATTTAAAGAGTTACTTTTATGCATGTTTTCACGTCCCTTTATTATTCATTCGCTTACTTAACGCTTCAAAAACCTCGTCCATCGTAATATCTCCATTTTCGTTTAAAAACTCGGTTAGACTATTCGCCTTATCTTCCTTCGTTTTTTTGTATTTACCAATTAACGTGACAGATACATCAGGTGTATTTCGAAACAGCGAAACGTAATCCACTTTTAATTTTCCAAGAAGAAGCAAGGAAGCTGTTATGATTTCAAGGTCTTTCCCTTTTAATAAATCATGAAGGGTATAGGAAGAATTGATTTTATTATGAAATTGATCATCTCTCAAAGTAGAACCCCCCTACGTTTAGAGTATGTTATTTCTTTCAAAATGGTTTGTATTCTGTTCATTCCCCAAATGATCTCTATGAATAAGTAAGATTGTTTCAGGAAAAGATAGAGGTTGAGTCTGTTTGTGAGGGGGATTAATCAAATGAATATGGAAGACTATAGTTTTTTTGAAATGTTAATTCGAACGACCGTAACTTTTTCTGTCCTTCTTGGACTGGCTCGAATTTTGGGGAAAGAGCAATTGAGCCAACTGACGTTTTTTAACTACATTACAGGCATTACGATTGGATCCATTGCAGGCGAAGTAGTAGCACATGATGACACACATTACCTAAACGCAATTACATCCTTAATATGGTGGTCTTTGTTAACAATCTTAGTCAGTTTTATTTCAATAAAATCCAATAGAGCAAAGTCGCTTTTAGATGATAAGCCGTTAATTGTCATTAAAGAAGGAAAAATTTTGGAAAAAGCATTAAAGTCATCACGGCTTCCAATAGGCGATTTAAATATGTTGCTAAGAATACAAGGAATCTTTTCAGTTAAGGATGTTCATTTCGCAGTACTCGAAACCAACGGGGAGCTAAGCGTATTTAAAAAAGTATCGCAGCAATCTGCCACAAAGCAGGATGTAAAAGCACCAACGGGTACCCCGAAATTTATGCCTTGTACGATTATTGCAGATGGCAAGGTTGTATTGAAAAACTTACATGGGGTAGGATTGACTGAGGAATGGCTACATAAACAACTAGTTAAACATGGAGTGAATTCGGTGGAACAAGTATTCTATGCAGAAGTGGAATCAGATGGTTCACTTTACCTGGACTTAAGGGAAGATGGAATACCGGTAAAATAATATAGGAAGGCTTGACACTTTTGCTCATAGTTCGGAATGGACATACGTATAGTGAGTGTAAAAGGTGGTGTCGCAGCGTTGAAACGATGGATTGCAATTTTATTGTTGATGGTTTTGTCGGTAACCGTAGTGGTGTATGAAACGCAAGCATCTGATCGTGCATTCTTTTTACCAGCCCCATTAGCAGGAATAAAAGTTGTAGTGGACCCTGGTCATGGAGGAATTGATGGAGGAGCATCTGTTGGAGAAGTGATTGAAAAGGATATTACCTTGGCCTTAGGAAAAGCGCTTGAAAAAGAGTTGAAAAGACAAGGTGCTGTCGTGGTCATGACACGTTCTCAAAGTGGGGATGCATTAGAAGAACATAATCCAAAAGCAACATTCCCTACCATTCGTGCAAGAAAGATGGCAGATTTAAAACTGCGTGAAGAAATGATCACAAACACAGATGCTGATCTATTTATCAGTGTGCATGTGAACGCTGTTCCAGAAGCGAGATGGAGAGGCGCACAGGTTTTCTATCACAAGGATGGTCATGTTGAAGGAGCAGCCGTGGCTAAAGCCATTCAAGGTTCGATTCGTGAGCAAGTTGGAAATACAGAGCGAGAAGCATTAGCCATTAAACAAGTGTATTTATTGAAAAAAGCAACGGTTCCAGCAGTTTTAGTAGAAACCGGGTTTTTAAGTAATCCGGAAGAATTAAAATTACTTACCGAGAAGGACTATCAAAGCCAAATGGCGAAAGCGATTGCGGATGGTATCGAAACGTACGTAAATGGGGAAGTTCAATAATTTCTACGTAAGCACAAGATGCTCATAATATGTATTGTCCTGAAAGAGAATCCTACGACGCAACTTACTAAATCTAGATATGATATACTATAGGACGAAATGTACATAGAAGGAGTGTCTCAAAATTGATGAATGAACAACAAGTAAGAGAACTGATTGGGCAACTACAAGACCCTTTTTTACATAAAACATTACTCGAAACAGATGGTCTTAAAGAAGTGTCCATAAAAGAAGAGAAGAATCATGTAAGTGTAAAAATTGCGATCGCTAAAGTTAATACCGCAGAACAAATGCAGCTGCAAATGAAAGTGGTAGATGCACTTAAAGAAGCTGGATTTGGAACAGTTGGTATTCGCTTTGAAGAGTTGCCTCAAGAAGTGTTAGCTAAATTCCGTGGTACGGCAACAGAATCGGCAGCACAAGATTTGTTATCTCCGTTAAATAAAGTCGAATTCATTTCGATTGCATCAGGTAAAGGTGGCGTTGGGAAATCAACAGTATCCGTCAACCTAGCAATCGCCCTAGCACGTCTAGGGAAAAAAGTAGGCTTAATCGATGCGGATATTTATGGATTTAGTGTCCCAGACATGATGGGTGTTCAACAAAGCCCAGTTATTCGTGGGGGAAGCATTATTCCAGTAGAACGCTTTGGTGTCAAAGTGATCTCAATGGGATTCTTTGTAGAAGATAATGCTCCTGTCGTATGGCGTGGACCAATGCTCGGTAAAGTACTAGACCAATTCTTCAAAGATGTTGAATGGGGAGACCTGGATTACTTGTTGTTAGATTTACCTCCAGGTACTGGGGACGTTGCATTAGATATTCACCAAATGATTCCGTCATCTAAAGAAATCGTCGTAACAACTCCACATCCTACTGCTGCATTTGTTGCTGCTCGAGCAGGTGCAATGGCGTTGCAAACAGATCATGAAGTATTGGGTGTTATTGAAAATATGGCGTGGTTTGAATCGAAAAACTCAAATGAAAAGGAATACGTATTTGGCAAAGGCGGAGGTCCAAAGCTAGCTGAAGAACTTCGCACGGAATTACTTGGTCAAATTCCTTTAGGTCAACCGGATTGGAATGAAGCAGATTTTGCTCCTTCAGTATATGCAGAAGAACATCCAACCGGGAAGATTTACTTAGACATCGCAACAAAAGTCATCAACAAAACAACAAAATAGTCATCAAGAATCCCCACTTGCTTCTATGCGAGTGGGGTTTTGAATGATTATTGACCTTCTTCCTTTTTCTTTTCGCCACCTTCTGCGCCTCCGCCTCCACCTCCAGATTTACCACCTTCTTCTTCAGCGGTCATCCCAGCGGACTTCACCATTTCTTGCCATTTCGCTTTTAGGAGCGGGCTATCAATGGTTTCTTGAACAATTTCTTGGATTTCCTTACGCATCGTTTGAGCTTGTAAAATGGTTTCTAACTGCTTTTGCATATCTGCTTGTCCAAAAAAAGTTTCCAATTCTTTTTGGAAAGCAGGGTCCTTCATTAATTCAGTCATAATATCTTGCTGCTGCTCCTTCATGCTTTTGGCGAACGTCTCCGAAAATTTTGGGTCTTTGAAGGTATCTTTCCAAAATTTCTTCGCATCCTCTGAAAGAAGAGTTCCTTCAATCGATTTTTGTACGTCGTCGTGTTCAAGCACTAATAACTCACGAAACTCGGGATCAGTTAGCATTTGTCTCATGACCTTTTTCCCGTCTTCCGTTTGCAACGCATCCGTCATCATTTTCTTTGTTTCCTCATAAGAAGGTGCCTGTTGTGGAGCGCCATTACACCCTGCTAATACCAATAAAATCAAAAGAACTGACCATTTTCGCATATTATCCCTCTCTTCTCGTACGGAGCTTTTCATTTATTGTTCACAAAATGGAGTAGATTATGTAGATAACCTTACGTAAAATAGATTTTTTACGAATACGTTGATACAATTAAAGAAGAAACTCGTGAAAAACGGAGGATTTAATGCTGTGACGATTCGAAATTGGTTTATATTTTTCTTCAAGGCACTCATGATAGGTGGAATAGTCACTGGTGTACTTGGATTAATTATTCGTTGGGAAGATGCTTTTGCACCTTATTTGTCTAGTGGAGAATACGGCGAATTTTTAGCTGCATTTCTGTGGATGGTGATTGTTGGATTTACAATGAGTGTGGTTAGTCAAATGGGCTTTTTTGCATATTTAACAGTTCATCAGTTTGGCGTAAATATTTTTAAATCGCTTCGCCTTTGGAACTGGGTACAATTATTAATCATTGCCATCGTTATTTTTGACTTAGTTGTTTTCCGTTTCATGCCTAGCGCAGAAACGAACAATCAGTTATTCCTATACTTAGGACTTCTAGTCTTTTTACTGGCAACAGCTTTAATCGTTGCTTACTTCAAAGCAAAATGGACAAACAAACAAGCGTTCATTTCAGCATTGTTCTTCATGATCGTCGTAACAACACTCGAGTGGTTACCAGTGTTGATGGTAAGAGAAAATAACATTGATAGCTGGGTTGCGTTATTATTATTCCCAATATTAGCGGTCAATGCATACCAATTATTAAAGTTACCAAAATATAATGCCAAATCAGAAGTCGATCGCATTAATTTAGAGAAACGTCGCAAAGCGCGTGCAGATGCAGCAAAAGCGTAAATATTAATTTGAAAAACAGAGCTTGCACCTTTTTTCGGTGCAAGCTCTGTTTTCAATTGATGGGTGAATCGCTGCTCAGTTAGAATTATGGCGATCTTGGTTAGAATAATCGTAGTCTCAGTTAGAATTTTGACGATCTCAGTTAGAAAAATCGCCATCTCAGTTGTAATTGTTGAAGAAGTATACGCCAACAGCAAAGGCTGCGTAAGCGAAGCTAGCAGCACAAATTCGTATTTTAAAAATCTGAATTGCCCCGCACGCTAGTGCTTGGCGGGTGTTGCTTTGTGGGTGAATCGTCGCTCAGTTAGAATTATGGCGATCTTGGTTAGAATAATTGAGGTCTTAGTTAGAAAAAGGGGGAATCTCAGTTAGAATTTTACCCATCTTGGTTGTAATTTATGTAGCAGATTCCTCGAAAAGAGTAACTACCGGTTTTCATGGATACGTTTTTGTATTCGTTTTAAAGGCAAACAGAGTTTCTTCTATCGTTTGGAATGGATAAGCATGTTGAAACGCTTGTAATTTTTTGAAATTTACTCGTTGTTCTTTGTGAAGTGCTGCGCTGACGATATCACCCTGTTCGATTTTCGGGAAATCTCCAGTTGTCCAAAAAACTGAAGCGCTCAATAAGTTCATCTCATGATCCCACACATTTTCTTTCAGTTCAGATGGAAAGTCATAGTCTGCTGTTCGAAACCATAATGGCTTGCTTTCAAAAGCCTGTTCATATTTTTTTATTTCTTTTGTCAATAAATCCGGAGTATCTAAATACATCTCTCCTTTGCTGCCAAGCAACCCAACAGGTATTTTCTTTTCGATGATAAGATTTACGGTTTTTGGAGAACGTTCAATCCAATCTGCATCTAAAAACAAAAGGGGATAAGGCGATTCTAAGTTCGTAATCCATTCTTCAACATCTTCTCGACCGAAGGATAGATCAACAGTTAACGTCATTCCATTATTACCCGAGGCGATAACATCAGGTTCATCCGTTACTCGGAACACAGAAAAAAATTGTTCCTTTGGTTGAATAAAAAATATGACACTGAACACAATACACAGGGTGAAAACATATCTCCATTTCACTAGATATCCTACCTCTCTTAAAGCAAAAAATAATTCTTCAATTAAATTTATGAAATCATGTTGACATTCATGAATGAGAGGTGGTAAGATACAAAAGTCGCCAAAACAAGTGACAACAATGAACCTTGAAAACTGAACAGCAAAACGTCAACGAAATATAGCGATGATCGCTTAGGCGATCGGAGCAAAAACGTTTTCTTCCGCCGACACCTGTCGGTATCGAAAACAAACTTGAACTTAACC
>NZ_JBHZRU010000020.1:0-69508 GCF_043641925.1 Paenisporosarcina quisquiliarum | reverse complement strand
GTTTTTGAAAATGGTAATTGGCAATATATGCTTGGAATCGATAAAAGAGTATCTTCGGTAACTCCTGATACATTAGTTGAAATTGCTAACTCGATTGAATAACGAAGTTAGATAAAACTATTAGATTCCTTGTTAAACTAACGGGTGCTTTACTTCAGTATGGAATTAAGCCTTTTTTTTCTTACTGAACTAACGCAGCAGGTTAGTTGAAGAAGGAATTAAATGATCTGCTAACGAATAAAGGTTAATAGGGGGATTCACTTGGAAGAACTTCCATATGTAATTTTAGTTTTCATTGTAACGTTTTAGTTGGATTGATTATAGAAAGAAGGTTAAGAAAGCTGAAAGCGAAGATGAAATAAGAAAGGCATTAGTTCCCTTTATTTTAGTAATGGTTCTATTTCTTACATCTATTTCAGTATTTCTTACTTAAACTAACGGGTGCTTTACTTCAATAAGAGTAAAGGATTTCTTTTTCAACTAACGGGGTTGGTTAGTTAAAGAAGAAGGTTTTCTAATTATACGAGGGGGGAGAAAATGAGAAAGAATTTATTTGTCTTAGCAGTAATTTCGTTACTTTTATTAGTTGGTTGTTCGCAACAAGAAACATTAACAAAGGCAGAAGATAACAATAGCAATCATATAGGGAAGAATGCCTCAGATTTAGTTATACCAACTAGGGAAAGTATTTTAAAAGATGGCTATCCAACAAATGAAAATGGGCAAACCTATGGTCCTAATATGGGAGACCTAATGCTTGTTGAACCTGATTTAATTAGTGCTATTGGAATAGATGGTACAATTGGGTATGTGAAAAAAGAGGATTTGAATGGTCCACAGCCTAAAAATCCTGAAGAAGCAGTTAAACTTAATGAAGCTAAACCAAGAGAAATTTCTTTGTATGATGTTGATGGAGAGACTATTATTGGTAAGTTTATTGTAGGTGGATAGAAGTTGTTCTATTATTGAAAAACTTATAATAAAGAGAAAGTGTTATTAAAGTAACGGGTGCTTTAATAAAAAAAGACGGTAAAATAAATGCCCTTGGCGATACATTTCCAAACGTATTTTTCTATACAAAATCAACCAATAACTTTAACGTAGCCTTCTTATTCAACTAACGAAGCAGGTTAGTTGAAGAAGGATATGTTTTAATAAAGTTAAATATCAAAAAGGGGAACTTTAATATGGAATCTTTGGTTAAATCTCAATTAAATGATTTAGATGAACTAGTGAATATTGATAGAGAAGTAATAGGAAGTGATAGCAGAAGAAAATACATAAAAAAAGCTATTGAGGAAGAAAGATGTATAGCAATTAAAAACGAGTTCTCATTTGTAGGATTTTTAATTTTTGATATTCATTTTTTTGATTGTAGCTTTATATCCTTGATAATAGTTAAACCGACTGAAAGACGAAAAGGATACGCAACATTCCTTCTGGAGTATTTTATAAGCATATCGCCTACTAAGAAAATATTCTCTTCAACCAATCAATCAAATAAAAGAATGCAGGAAGTATTTAAAGCAAATGGATTTATACAAAGTGGATTTGTTGAAAATTTAGACGAAGGAGATCCAGAGATAATTTACTTTAAATCAACATAAGTAATTTTGAACTCTTCAACTAACGGGTGCTTAGTTGAATATTCGCCTCCCGAAATAATCAATCTTTTTTATAAAAATGAATAGAAATAAACAGGTAAAACCGCGTATTTTGATCAAACTTTGTTCAAAATACGCGGTTTATTTATACCTAAAATTGAAGATTCTCGCTAAGTTTTAATCAATCTTTTTTCAAAGGTTACAGCAATCAACATTATCTATTCAGAAACCGGTTAGTATACTAACCATTTATACGAATGAGTTCTCTGAGAAATTGTAAAGGTAACAATGGTTTTTGATTTTTCCGAAACGGAAGTGAAACTAAAAAAAGCAATCTAGTCTGCTATTGATTAAAAACTTGACAGTGACCTTTAGTGTTTTTCAAGACTCCTCCATTATATTCAAGCCATTTTTCTTTCTCTCGCTCTACTGCTCGATTTTGCCATTCAAACCAAACAAATGTACATTCACTACAATGAAACTCTACACCACTATTATTGTTAACATCCCTATTTGTAAATATGGTCCTTTTGCGACAGTTGTAGCAATAGATTTCTTTATTATCTCTTATTAACACCATTACTTAACCCCCCTATATATAAAATATTTATTGACTTTTACATGCCTATTTATTCTTTAGCCAAGCAATTTCATTGAATAAATTGGACGGATAATAGGATTCAGTTTTCGAGAGACTATTTCCAAGTTAAGCGGTAGTTCTATTAAGTCTTTGGATGGCAGGATGGCCACTTTCCATTAATTCTAGTTCCTTAAGGCATCTACTTAAATCGAATCACAGCACTAAAAAATTCCACAAAACTTATATTTTCAAAGTTTGCTAATAGATTACGTGTTTCGTAGTTCCATACAAACTCGATATCTACATCTTTAAATAAAATGGATACAATATCTCGATTATATACAGCTAACTTAAGACCATCTATTAAGGTGGTAGTAATGATTTCCCAATCAGGTGTTAGTATATTGCCGTTCTGTATGAAATGGTCCGAAATATTTTGTGCTCTTATCTATAGGAATTTGAAGTATGTTTTGGTTCATGTTAAATCCAACTTTCTTTTGTTTTTATTAGTCATAGTGCCTAATAGAAGAACATTCTATTCACAAGAAATTTATTCATAAAGTTATAACACTAATACAATAGATATAAGAAAAAATTAAGTCCATCATCTCAGGGGAGATGATGGACTTTTTTAAGTAGTTCACGTTTCATAATTTAGAAGTCTTGCTGATACCCTAGCTTAATAGTGTCAAAAAAACTGCCATTCTCCGTTAGAATTTCGGACAATGGCAGCCTAGATGCTTTTTCTAGTGTCTCAAATTACTGGTTCAGTTTAAATCTCATATAGGTCTCCTTTTTTAAAAACTAGAGTATTTAGTCTCCTAATTCAAATTTTGCGGGCTTATCAAGTGGTTTTTCAAATAAGGAAATAAATATATATGCATGATCCATACTAATAATATCTGTCTCTAAAGGTTTTTTATTTAATAACAACAAAGGTGTTTTGTCCTTTGCTATACCTCCTGTGACATAATAAAGGTCTTCTTTGGAATCCTCACTATAGGCATAGAATATTTTTTCCGAGGATAGAGCATTATAATCAATTTCATTTACTTTTAATAACTCTTTTTCAGTAAATATACATACAAATATTTTATCAGAAGATTGATAAATAACTATTTCTCTATTAGAAATAGTTAATTTTTTTATATCTGCCGCATTTACCTCATTATTAAATTGCTCTTCTAAAGTTTTAATAACATAATCATCATCTCTAAAATTTGAACAACCTGATAGAAATAAGAGAATTAGAAATACTACTAGTATATAATAACGCAAATTTCCACCCCTTATTTAAAAAACTAAATAATATTTTGTTAGAAAGTTCTACTACTAAAATTAGTTTTTTCCCAATGAATCCCTGAAGTAGTCCATGATAGTCCAAAAGAATATGGACCAACTGAAAAGCCATTAATTGAGCTGTTACTGAATGTGTGAGAATAGACTGAACTAAATGAAATACTTTTTCCAACAGGTGTACCATTAAAAAATTTAAAGTATGCCCAAAATCTACCAGATGAAGCTCTGTAAGTATCACCATAACCAATATCTTGAAATTCGATACTTAATCCATTACTAGTAGATATTGGCTCATTATCAGGAACATAGCTATTACCCAGTTTATCATATCCTTCTGAATCCATGGTTACCCATTACTTTTTGTATGGAGTTTTTCCATTCAAACTAGTACAACGTTTTCGGCTTTATGATGGCTAAACGGGGCAGTAGAATAGCGGTCAAAAAAACTGGTCAGTATAACTTAAACAGGTTTGCATCCCTACAGAGTTTTCACAGAAAACAAACATCTAATATGTGAAAAGAGACCTTATTATCTTTTTCTTTTTCAACTAATGAACATGAACTGCACCCCAATTGTTAGACACAACTAACAATTGTGATGCAGTTCAGTTAGAGGTTATTTTCTTCTTAATTTCCCATTAAACTAATATTCTAATAATTATTTTTGTAATCATTAAAAAAGAATCATAAAATTTTATTAGAAATGTTTTTATTGCGAGCAAAAAGAAAAGAAAAAATACAGAAATGTTCATATAAACAATCAAATATTTAAATCTTAGCAAAACATTGTTTAAAATTTTGATTGGTAATAATAAATATTTTGCTTTAAATGTTTCTTTTTCAGTATTTTCTAAAATATAAATATTATCAACAAAGTGATTAAATTGATCTTTAATTAAAGTTATTCTTTCATTAACATGTTTTTTCGAAAACTGATAATAAACCACAGAAAAACTGATAAAAACTATTAAAGAAACCACTAAAATAAATACATCATCTCTAGCAAAAGAAGTATAAGCAGATATTGTTACACCTATTACTAAACTTATCAATGAACTATTAATAGCAGTGTACAATTTATCTGTTTGATCTTTTATGGATTTGGAAACAGTCATTGCTTCTTTGAATAATGAATCTCTATCTTTAAAAAAGTCTTTTAAATCGTCAGTAATATAATTATGGAAATAATGTTGTATTGTTTTCCAAATTTTTTCTAACTTTTCATCAAAAGTTCCAATTGAAATTTCATCGTTCAAATATAATGTAAAAACATTTTTTACTATTGTAATCTTCTCTAGAAATTTTTCTCCTGAAATTAGGAACATAAATAAATTGACTAATTCATAGTAATTTAAAGTAGAAAAATCTACACTCTTATTTATTTTTAATGATTTATTGCCTCTAATTAAAAAGTTATTTTCATCAGATTGATCGCTAATAAAATCCAAAAAATCAATATAAAATCTTTTCATAATTGATTTTTGAAGCTCATCTTTTGTATTAATATGAAAATTCTTGATAATATATAAAAAAGGATTAGTATTTCCATACGTTAACTCTAACTTGTATAAACTACTAAAAAAATCTAACGGGTCATTATAGGATTGGTCAGTTTCAACTAAAGTAAGCTTTGATTCTCTATTTAATGTTTCTATAGATGTAAAATTAAAAAATATTGTTTCAAAAGAATTGATTTCTGGTAACACTATATTCAATTTATATGGATTGGTACTCGAGTATGTTTTTTTGGAAAGGTTCTTTAACATACTTTCTACATCAAAAAAGAAATAATCTAAATTTGAAAAAAACTGGATAAATTCACTTTTTTCCAATTGAATATTCAATTCAGTTATTTCTTCGATTGTGTATATTTGTTCAGCAACTTCATCCAAATAATCCGATAAAAACATTCCACTTGGATTCACAAATATTTTAAACCTGTTAATTTTTTCTGAAAACTCTTCTAACTCAACCTTCGAAAAAACTTTAACAATAGTAATTGAAAGGATCTCAATATCGTCATTTACTTTTTTTACATTTTTGCCGAAATGAGTGCGAATTGAATTGTATTCATTAAAAAGTTCTACAAATAGGGTATTCAATTCAATCACCTCTCATTTCGGATTTTTAATTTGATTTTAAATCAAGATTATATTTTTTATCTATTTTAATAACCGTATTCCCCTCAGCATCTTTTCCAATACTAACACCATCGCGAATGCTTTTGTTATAACGGAAAAATATTTCATTGTTTGTTGATTGAAATTTTATACTAATATCAGTTCGAACAACTGTAAAAGATGATTGAAACTCTGCATTAGAGGTTATGAATTGACTAATTAAGTTATTACTAGACTCTTCAATAAACGCATCTTCAAAACCAAAACGCTCTAAAACACGTGGCAATGAGGTTTGTAAGTCAACATTCCGACCTTCTGCAAATTCGTTTTCTATTGCGTCTAACATTTCAAATTTTTTATTTTCGGGAACAATTTTAACGAATTCTGATTTGACTCTTTTTAATGCTTCCTTTGTTAAAATACTATCATTTACTAATTCTTGAGATTCCAAAAATGTCTTCATAAAGAACTTCGAAACCTCACCTTGATTTTGCTGCTTGTCTAGAACATAAAGGTGTATTAATTGTTCTGATGTTATATCAGTTCTTATAAGAGCGCATTTATGTATTTTTTCCTTTGCGTCCGGAAGTATATTTTCCTGGATAGATAGTGAAAGGTTTACTGCATCAAATTGAATTCTTGTTTTTGGATCTAATTTTATCAAAGCAATAAATTCTTCACCATCAATTAAAGCTTCAATTACAAAAAACGAACCACTACTTCTTGAGCTGCTGGACTTCATTGTTGAAAATAGTCTTTCTGCAATTTTTTGAGAAAGCCTTAAAAAATCACCCTCTGTATTCTGTTCTTTGTATTGATTTACTTTACTACTTAACCAAGTATCTTCAGCAATGAAATGACAGTTTTTTGTACTTCTCCCAACTCTTGCTTCAGAAATATGGTTTACGAAAAACTCGGTAACTGTTTCAGATAAATTTGTTACAGGAAAGACGTTTTCTGCACATTTTTCTCGATCTTTCACTAAATCTAATTCATGTATTGTCATTTTATTAATTATTACATCCAACATTCTTATTCCCCCCTTTTGGCATTATTACTAAAATTCGACAATTTTGAGCAAATTCCTTCTTTATCTTCAAACAACTAAAGGTTCCGTTTTTAAAGAATATATACTAGTTTAATTTACTGAATTTTAACTTCTAATTGTCGGCAAAAAGGGGACTTGATACAGAGATTTTAAGTAAATGAGATTTTCCCATGCTTTTACACCCATCTCTATTTGGGCGTAATTCATACAACCCTTATCTATACTAGGAAGTTTAATTCCACCCTGAATATTGACAGGATACAACGTAGGTCTTCCAATTGAAAAAACTTCCCGAATTCCTTTTTTCTGAATGAGCAGTGTATACAGTCTCGACC
This sequence comes from Paenisporosarcina quisquiliarum, assembly GCF_043641925.1. Lineage (GTDB taxonomy): Bacteria > Bacillota > Bacilli > Bacillales_A > Planococcaceae > Paenisporosarcina > Paenisporosarcina quisquiliarum_A. The sequence continues at coordinate 62,522 of NZ_JBHZRU010000020.1, read as the reverse complement.
CATTCATGCCAACAAGCCAATCGCTAATTTGTCGAGCTTTTGCTTCTTCATACATGAGTAAGTCTTTATGGTTATCTTGCAGACTTAAAAAACCCTTTCGTACTTCATCTACTTCCAATGAGTTAATCCACAATCGTTTAATGGTTTTATTACGAGCACGCGTGTAGTCGAAAATACTGTAAAAAATATTCGATCCTTCACGATCCACGTCACAAGCATTTATGACCGTATCTGTTTCATGTATTAACTTTTTAATAATCCCGAATTGCTTTGCTTTACCTTTAGCGATTTGAAACTGAAATTCATCAGGAATAATCGGTAATGTCTGTAATGACCATTTCGTCCACTTTGCGTTATGAGCTTTCGGATCTCGGAGCTCAACTAGATGCCCGATTCCCCAAGTAATAAAAGCTCCACTCGGAAAAATATCGCAAGGCTGCACATCAAAAAAGCCTTCCTGTTTCTTGACTTTGAAGGCGTCGGCATATGCTTTTGCTTGACTAGGCTTTTCTGCAACAATTACTGGTTTCACCAAACATCCCCCATTCGAATTCTATTATGTACAAAAAGTATATCACCAAACGAACGTACATTCTAATTCGACAAAATAATTTAATTCCACATTTTTCTAATTAGTGAAATTTCACTCTTAAATATATTCAAAAACCAGACATCTCAACTTTCGAGAATGCCTGGCTAACTTTTAAGAATTAAATTTTCGTAGCTCGACTCGACGAATTTTGCCTGAAGCTGTTTTTGGTAGCTCATCTAAAAATTCTATAATTCTAGGATATTTATATGGAGCTGTGATTTCTTTTGTATGATTTTGCAAATCTTTAATCAATGCTTCTTTATCTCCAACTGCACTAGAGTCACGCAACACAATATAAGCTTTAACTACATTCCCTCTAATTTCATCCGGAGCTGCTACAACTGCACATTCCTGAACCGCACTATGTTTCATTAGTGCATCTTCCACTTCAAATGGTCCAATCGTATAACCCGAACTTATGATAATATCATCACTACGTCCTTCAAACCAGAAGTAGCCATCTTCATCTTTAGAAGCTTGGTCACCCGTTAAATACCAGTCTCCACGGAACGCCGCATTTGTACGTTCAGGGTCACGGTAATACTCTTTGAATAAAGCAGGACAGCTTCTGTGAACAGCGATGTCTCCAACTTCACCTACAGCAGTTGAAACACCATCTTCATTAATAATATCGACCGGGTTTCCTGGCGTAGGTTTCCCCATTGAACCGGGCTTCACTTCCATGTTTTGAAGAGTTCCAACTAGTAATGTATTTTCAGTTTGACCATAGCCGTCTCGAACATTAACACCAAATGCGTTTTGGAAAGCTTCAATGACTTGTCTATTTAGCGGTTCACCAGCAGACACAGCACTTCGCAGATCTTTTAATTCATACGTATTCAAGTTTTCAACTTTGGCAATAATTCGATATTCAGTTGGTGTACAGCACAAAACATTCACTTTTTCTTCTTTTAAAATACTTAAATACTTAAGAGGATCGAATGCACCATTATAAACTAATGCAGTCGCGCCTAACGTTATAGTCGATAAGAAAGGACTCCAAATCCATTTTTGCCAACCAGGTGCTGCCGTTGCCCAAACGATATCTCCACTTTTAACACCTAACCATTGAGTGGCAGCTGTACGAACGTGAGCATATCCCCATCCATGAACATGCACGGCGCCTTTAGGATTTCCAGTTGTACCGGAGGTATAAGATAGAAATGCCATATCTTCGCGATGTGTGTCTACAGCTTCAAAAGATGTACTTTCGTGTTCCACCAACTCTTCAAAAGATTGCCAGCCGTCTTCTTTTCCTCCAACGATCAACTTATTATGTAAAGCTTCTACATCTTCATCAATAGAGTTCGTTTCAGCAGTCGTTTTGTAGTGTGCAACGATTCCTTTAGCTCCCGAATGATGCATGCGATATAGTAAATCTTTTTTTCGCAACATTTCTGAACATGGAATAGCGACAATCCCTGCTCTTAAACAAGCTAGGTATGTCATGTATGCCTCCGGAATTCTTGGAAGAATGATCATTAAGCGGTCACCTTTTTTAATTCCAAGTTTTAGTAAGGCTTGTGCATATTGATTCGTTTTTTCAATTAACTCTTTGTATGAAATATCTCTTCTTTTATCCGCATCATCAATCCAACGAATAGCTAAGCGTGTATCATCATTTTTGTACTGTTCTAATTCTGAAGTTATATTATATTGTTCGGGTGCTAGTAAATTTTCGAAAGTCAATTTCCATTCCTCCCAATCATGATAAACTTTGAGTATTGTTCTTCGACTGAGCGTTCGCTCAATTTAATTCTTATTATGAAATAACTCTTTGATTGTAAACGTTTACAAGTTTAGTAGTCAACTGAATTTTCTAATAATTAAACAATCTGAGTCTATTGTAATAAAAAACGCTCAAAAAGTTTGATTTTAAGGAGGCTAATCCATCTTAAATCTAACTATTTAAAGCGTTTTTTCTTTTATTTATTTTTCTAATAAAACATTTAACTGATGCTCATTCTGTTTTTTCCTTGTTGTTTCGAATCATACATCGCCATGTCCGCGTGTTTTAAAATTTCAATATAATCGTTTCCAGTCTGCGGATAATAGGCTATTCCAATGCTCGTAGATGTTTGAATTAAATGACCCCTAACTTCCCACGGTTCATCAAATAACTCTAAAATTAGCTCAGCACAGACAACAGCATCATTTTCTGCATTAATATTTGGTATTAATAAAGTAAATTCATCTCCGCCTTGTCGAGCAATCGTGTCTGTTTTCCTTAAACAAGTTTGCACTTTTTCAGCAAATTGAATTAATACCTGATCGCCAATCGCATGTCCATATTGGTCATTAATATCCTTAAACTTATCCAAGTCCATATATAACAAGGCAAACTTCTCATTATTTTTCACACTATGCTTTATGGTTTCTTCCACTTTATCTTGGAAATACATTCGATTCGGTAAATCAGTCAATGCATCATGATAAGCCATATGATTTAGTTTTTCTTGTAAGGCTTTTCTTTCCATTACATCCCGAGAAACGATAATAATCCGTCTTTCAGATGTTTTTTGATCCATAAATATTTTCCCTTTTGCCTCTACCCATATCCAGCTACCATCTGCATGTTTATGTCTAAATTCAGCAACTCGACTTTCATTGGAACGAAGAATTTGTTCAAACTCTGACATCATATAGGGTAAATCCTCGGGATGAACAACTTCAAAAGCACTCTTGCCTAAATAAAAATCAGGCGAGTGTCCGAGAACAGCAGCATGAGATGGTGAAGCATATCTCATAAGACCTGACTCATCAACAATCGAGACTAAGTCAGTCATGTTATCTGCCATCAACCGATAATTTTCTTCGCTTGCACGAAGAGCTTCCTCTGCTTGTTTACGTTCTGTAATATCTCTAAAAATTACTTGTATGGCTGGCGACCCAAAGAATTTAGTAACAGTGGCCGACACCTCAGTTGTAAATTCTGTACCATTTGCTCGAATCATTTGATGCTCAAAACGATCATCTTCATCAAACCCATTTTTGAATGCACGAATCATACGCTCTTCTACGTTTTTACGAGAATCGGGATGATAGTAATTTAAAATGGACTTACCAATTAATTCTTTTGGATGGTTAAAGCCCAATGCTTTTGCGCCTGCTTCGTTCATATATTTGATAATGCCATCACACTGAACATAAATAGGTAGTGGAGACATTTTCAATAATTCACTATAAGAATTTCGACTCTCTTGTAAGTCTCTTTTCATTTTTTTATACTCAGTTACATCATGGAACATCGCTAAATAGGCTGTTTCATTGTCATAAGGTATTTTCATAGTCCCAATATTTGCGTATAGATGTTCGCCATCTTTTCGAACTAACTTCAAATTAACAAATTCAATTGGAGAACCTTCTGCTATACGAGATAATCGTGACTCAGTAAATTCTTGAAAACGAGGATGGATGTAATCAAAAATAGAACTTCCTACAGCATTGTCTACTGCAAATAATTTCTGTACAGCATCATTTGCATACAATATTTCATTATTTCGATGCACCACTATACCTGTTGGAGACAGTTCAACCAATTTCCGATATCGTTCTTCACTAATTTTTAATAAGCGTTCAAGATTTTTTCGCTTGGAAATATCTCGAGTGATTCCTGAAAACCCTACAAGATCGCCGTTTTTATTATGTATAGGTGACAAAGTAAGACTAATTTCTAGTGTTTCCTCATTCTTTTTTACACAAACCGTTTCATATTGAACGACAGGGTCGCCTGCCTTAATTTGTTCAATTAAGCTTTTGGCTTCCAAAAATCTGTTTTGCGGAATAGTCGGCAAAAATTCACCTTTAATTTCATCAATAGACCATCCGTACAATCCTTCAAAAGCCGGATTGACATCAATTACATGTCCATCTAAATCAAGAATTTCAATCGCATCCGCTGTGGATTCAAACAAGGCACTTAGTCGGTCCGTCGTTTCATTTAAAGTTTCCCTCATATTAACAAGCTCTGTCATGTTCCGAGCAACACAAAAAACACCTTTTACTAGTCCCTCTTCTATTAAAGGATTTAAGGTTACTTGAATGTGAAACAAATTCCCATTTTTATGTTGGGCTTCTGCTTTAAACGTATTGCTAGTCCCTTGTGAAGCAAGCTCAATTTGCTTCATCACCATCTCCATGTGAGTGGGAAGTAACATATCCGAGAATTTTTTTGATTTCAACTCTTCTTTTGTATAACCAAACATATGATATACAGCTTGATTCATTTCAATTGCATCTCCGTTTAATGGGATCAATACAATTGCATCAGGACTGTTTTCAATAAAGGTTTGGTACATGTCTAACGACACCAATTCCCACATGAAGTGGATGACCTCCTCCATAACTCAACTTCCAAACCGTTTTTCTTTACACATTCATACCATATTTCATCGCATATTTCTATATTACTTTTTTAAACGTTTTCATTTGACTTAACTAAGTGATTTTTTAACAGATTGACGCACATCTCTTCGAATAATACAACGTCCATCTCATCAATTCCTCCGCCTTGTACAAAGCTTTCCGAGCCTCCACCTTTTCCATTAATTAAAGGTAAGATTTCGGATAAAACCTCTTTCAAATTCACATTCAATTTTCGACCACGACCTAACACCACTTGCAGTCGTTGCTCATTTCTCGCAATGAGTAAAACAATAACACTTGGGGACTCCGCCACCACAAGTTGAGCAAGCTTTTGCAAATCTTGAATGGACCTATCATGATATTGTGCATGAATTAAAGGAAAAGCCTGTTGCTGAGATTCAACCAATTCTCTTGATTCAAACTCGATTAGAAGCTGTTGTTTCTCCGCCAACTGTTTCTCTAGTGCCTTTTTCTGATTCAGCAGAACTTTAACCGTATCTCCTAATTTCTCTTCAGACGAACTTAATAAATGGATCATTTCTAAAACCGCTTTTTGTTTTTTGTGTAGTTGTTTTCGAATACGATTTCCACACACAAAATGAATACGTATTTGACCATTTTGTTTTTCAACTTTCAATATTTTTAACATGGCAATTTCAGCGGTATTACGTGGATGCGTCCCGCCACATCCGTTGTAGTCAAATTCAGGAATAATCACTAGTCGAATATCTTGATCCACTTTCACTTTTTTACGAAGAGGATATTGCTCCAGTTGTTCCTTCGTCACCCACTTGGTCTTAATTGGGCGGTTTTCCATTATAATTCGATTAGCCAACTCTTCGGTAGCCAATAATTGAGCCTCGTCAATTTCAGAACAATTCAAGTCTATCGTTACTGTTTCTTCGCCTAAGTGGAAACTGGTTGTTTGAATATCAAAAAGTTCAACAAAAGCAGCTGTTAGCACATGTTGCCCAGCATGCTGTTGCATAAAATCGTAGCGTCTTATCCAATCGATTTTCCCTTCAATTTCAATACGATTAGTAAAGACCGGATTTTGAATATAGTGTCGAATTTCGCCATCGATTTCTTCCACGTTCGTAACCAACTCTTCATTTATAAATCCGATATCATGAGGTTGACCCCCACCAGTTGGATAGAAAGCTGTTTGCTCGAGCGTTACATACCAGTTTCCCTCTAAATCATGGTGTTGTTCTTTTACGCGTGAAGAAAAATGTTCAATGTATGCATCTTGATAGTATAATTTGTGTTCCATTTCCCAACTTCCTCCCGCTCATCATTTCCTTATATTGTAATCTTTTTTTTCGTATCATGTCAGAAAAATATATGAATTTAACTAAAATAATTAGATAATGAATTATGCTTGTTTTTGCCAAGTCACTTCTTATCATTTACTCTTTCTAGTGTTTACCTAGTGACGCTTGGAAAAGTGTGAATGTGATTGAAACTTTAACATTCTTCAATCGTATTATATTTTGCATGAATGAAAGGATGATATAGAGTTGGCAACAGCCTCATTAGAATACCGATTGTACAAAGGTCTACACTCTTTTGAACCACTTTTTCATTACGATTCAATTGAACTCGATCAAATACTCACTCGTAGAGAATGCGAGTTCTTTGTAAAGGATGGAATTACGTATCAACAAACTTCTTCAGCAATTGAAGAAAATCTACATTTGATCTATGTAAAGAAAGTAGAAGAATCCGAAAAAGAAAAAGAAGTATTTAATTTGAATGGTAGACTCACTTTAGAAATTCGCGAATTTAATTTAAGAGAAAACCACCCAATCATTCAGAAACATGAATTCGATCAACATTTGGAGATTCTGAGCCAAATCGGAAGTGTTTACTTGTATTTCGATCAGATGGAATGGGAACGTGACTCTGCAGAGATCGATGAGGATCGCCTTGTATATGTACTTTATATGATTAAAACTGGTTACAAATTGGAGGGATATTAAGATGAGTAAAACCAAAAAGCTAATGGCAGGAGTAGCCACATCTATTTTAGCACTAGGCATGACTGGCTGCAGTCAAAATGAAACTAATCAAGACGAACCAACAGGCTATGATTGCGATGACTGGGAATGGGATGATGACGAAGGAACGTATTATTGCGATGACACACGCTCTGCTCATTATGGAGGTTATTACTTCCTTGGCAATATGTTTAGCAGTAAAAGTGCATTTAAGAAATCAAGCGGGTACTCTAGCCATATTTCAAGCTACAAATCCGGTATAGGAAGCGGCACTAAAGGAGGATTTGGAGGGTGATTAACTCTTCATTTTCTAAAGTAAGAAATCATGTATATAGCGAAATCCCTTATTTTTATCCCGATTTAGAAAAAGAAGAATATGCTTTATTAGATATTCATGTGCAAACAGAAGAATATTGGGAGAATGTTCGACAGGCTGCAAGAGAAGTCGGACTTATTTTCGAAAAGATAGCACCTCTTCTTCGGACACTTGAGGATTCAACGTTATTGCAATTAGGCTTTCCAAAGGAAACACTTGCCTATATCAAAGTGAAATGTATTCCTCAGGAATACATTATTGGGAGACTCGATTTTGTCATAAACGGGTCATCCATTAAGCTTCTTGAATTCAATGCAGATACGCCCACTTTCATAAAGGAAACGTTCCACGCAAATTCTTATATTTGCAGACATTTCGACTTAGAAAACCCAAATGAAGAATGTACACAGCTTTTACATATGGAAATGAGAAAAGCCATTGCATCTAGCTGGGTAGCTTTAAATAAACCTGGTACACCCAAGATTGTCTTTACGTCACATGATGATCACATTGAAGACAAATGGACGACCCGTTACCTGCAAGAACAACTAGATTTACCTTCTGAATATGTAAGCTTGGACAATTTACGAATAGTCACTGATGACGTAACGGAAGATGGAGATATTCTTCAAGCGGGTTTGTATACACCACTCGGTGAGCGAATTGATATTTTGTATCGTCAAACTTACCCAGTAGAACATTTGGTGAACGATAAGGATCCAATATCTGGAGATGATGTCGGTCAAGCTTTAATGAAATTCGTTGAGCAAGGACATCTGAGCATCCTTAACCCACCATCCGCTTTTTTACTTCAATCAAAAGCAGTTCAAGCACTAATATGGGGATTACATGAAGAACAAAATTTTTTCACAGACTCAGAGCACGCTATTATACAACAATATTTTCTCCCCACTTATTTAGAGCCTGATGTTTTTATTGAACGCCAAAAACCTTTTGTAAAAAAACCTTGTTTTGGTCGTGAGGGTGATACAGTAGAAATTTTCAATGGCTTAGGTAATTTAACTATGGAAGAAACAATGAAAACGTACAGTGATACTTTACCGATATTTCAAGAATTTTGTCCACTTCCCGTTTCCAATATAACAACCACTAAAGGAACGAAAGAAGCTCATCTCATGGTTGGGTGTTTCTTGATAAATAAATCAGCTGGTGCTATAGGAATACGAGCAGGAAGTGAAATCACAAACAACGAATCATATTTTTTACCAGTAGGAATTCAACGAAAAGATAGAGAGGATGATTAATATGTCAATATTGACATTAGATGCAATAGGTAGTTTTTTAGCACACTTTGGTACTGGAATTGGGTTAATGTTTTTGGGTTTAACAGCTTTTGCATTTACAACAAAATTTTCTGAGCTTAAATTGATTCAAGAAGGAAACATTGCGGTCGCTTTAAAACTTTGGGGTAAAGCAATTGGTTTAGCGATTGTTATCTATACTGTTTGGGCAGATAGCGTGAATTTATTAGATGCCTTTCTTTGGGGATTGGTCGGAATAGCTACTCAGGTAATAGCTTACTGGATCATCGAATTTGTATTAACACCTAAAATGCACTTAGCTGATGAAGTTGAAAAAGGAAACAAAGCCATTGGTTTTAGCCTTTTCTCAGCTGCAATAGTTGTCGGAATTTTAGTTGCAGCTAGCTTAACTTACTAATAAAAGAAAAGAATCTCGAGTTTCTTGGACTCTACTTTTTACAGCTCTGTTTAGCACACCACAGTAATTAGTAAAGCCGTATCCTTTAGGAATTAACCTAAAAGGATACGGCTTTTTTGGTCATTACTTATTTAAATCTACGGGTTTGTAGACCATAGTCCCGCTTCTTTGATGAAAATTCGTTTATTTAATTTCAATTGCGACACAATAAACTCAGCAATGTCTTCCGGTTGCATCACTTTATCAGGATTACCATCAGTTAAATTATTATCAATGGCTAAATCGGTTGCGACAGTACTTGGTGTCAACGCAGTTACTCGAATATTATGCTTACGCACTTCCATTGCTAACGATTCTGTAATACCGAGGACTCCAAATTTCGAAGCACTGTAAGCACTAGTTATTGGTGCACCTTTTTGTCCAGCTGAAGAAGAAATATTAATAATGTCTCCAGATTTTTGTTCAATCATCCCAGGCAAAACAGCACGAGTTACATAATAAACTCCCATTAAGTTAACTTGAATGATTTTTTCCCACTCATTAATCTCTAAGTCCATAAAATTCCCGAATTTTGCAATTCCAGCATTATTAATCAGTACATCGATGGTACCCAGTTCATTTGTTATGAATTCAGTTGCCTTTGTAACATCCTCATTTTTGGAAACATCTGCAACTGCGAAAGCGGCCTTCACACCAAGAGCCTCTACTTCTTTAACGACTTTTTCCAATTGTTCTTTTGAACGAGCGATAAGTCCAACATTCACACCTTCTTGAGCTAAAGCTATAGCAACGGCATAGCCAATCCCTCGTCCTGCTCCCGTAATGATCGCATTTTTCCCTATTAATGATGTAGCCAAATGTATTGCCTCCTCTTTCAATAAAATTACAAATATATTGCTGTGAAAGTGATACGTAAACCTCTTAAAAACCTCCTTAGTATAACCGATGAAAAATTTTCTTAAAAGAATATTGCTTATGTAAAAAATCACTGCGGAAACCTTCATGTCAGAAAAACTTACACGAATTTTAAAAATAGTTTGATTTATTTGTATTTTTAAATTATCATGTTAGGAAACCTAACATATATTAAGAATAAAAGAAGGGAGCTTAAAAAATATGAAGAAAATTGAAGCAATTATTCGTCCAGATGTGTTTGCAGATGTTCGTAGAGCATTAGCTCTAGAGGGAATTGATGGATTATCTGTTACAGAGATTGCTGGATGCGGTAGACAAGAGGGCCGCACAGGTCTTTTTCGTGGGAATGTATACGAAATGGAGTTTTCTGCAAAATTGAAATTGGAAATGATTGTAGACGATCATTTGGTGGAACCAATTGTTGATGCAATTTTGGAATATGCAGCAACCGGTGAGGTTGGTGATGGGAAAATCTTTATTTTACCCGTAGATGAAGCGATACGTATTCGAACAAAGGAACGCGGCGTTGTCGCCGTATATTGAGGAGGAAAACGAATGGAATCAATCGAAGCTGTACAAAGTTCTGTAGACATGATTTGGATGATGATGGGAGCTATTTTAGTATTTTTTATGCACGCAGGTTTTGCCATGGTTGAAACTGGATTCACTCGATCAAAAAACACCGTTAATATTCTAATGAAAAATTTATTGACTGTCTCGATTGGTTCAGCGCTTTACTTTATTGTTGGTTTTGCATTCATGTTCGGCCCATCTACTTTTGGACTCATAGGAACGGAAGGGTTTGCATTATTAGGCCGTGAAGATATTGGTTTCTTTGTTTTCCAAGCAGTTTTTGCAGCAACATGCGCAACCATTATTTCAGGAGCTGTCGCTGAACGCATGAAATTATCTTCCTACCTCCTCCTTGTTATTGCCATGACAGGATTCATCTACCCAGTAGTTGGACATTGGGTTTGGGGAGGCGGTTGGCTTACAGAATTAGGCTTCATTGACTTCGCCGGATCTTCCGTCGTTCATTTAACAGGAGCTGTCGGCGCATTAGTTGCCGCGTGGATGATTGGTCCACGCCTCGGAAAATATTCCGGTAAAATCGTTCATGTTATCCCTGGACACAGCATCCCGCTTGGCGCTTTAGGTGTCTTCATTCTGTGGTTAGGTTGGTTTGGTTTTAATGGAGGAAGTACTTTAGCAGCTGATTCAACTCTAGTTCCACTCGTTATTGCAAACACACTTCTCGCAGCCTCTGCAGCCGTGTTATCTACCGCCTTGCACACAAAGCTTAGATACAAACAAATTGATGGATCCTTAACTCTAAACGGTGCGTTAAGTGGGCTTGTCGGAATCACAGCCGGATGTGCAAATGTTTCATTATTAGGCGCAATTACAATCGGATTAATTGCGGGAGTTATCATGACTGAAAGTATTCGCTTTTTTGATGTCAAACTTAAAATTGATGACCCTGTAGGCGCTATTTCTGTCCATGGTATCGGTGGGATTTGGGGTACGCTTGCCGTAGGTTTATTTGACACAACAAATGGAGCCTTGTATGGTGGTGGACTCAGCATTTTTGGCATTCAACTAATTGGTATAGCGGCCATTGTTGGTTGGACTTTCATAACAGTTGGAGGAAGCCTATATGTCATACGACTATTCACTTCACTCCGTGTTTCAAAGGAAGAAGAAAAGATGGGACTAGATTATGCTGAACACGGGACAAACGCTTATGAAATACATGATGTATTAAGAGGTGCCCCAACTCGTTCAGAAGATTTCGCTTCACGTCTAACTCAGCTCGGTAAATCAATTCAAGTCCGTTAATCTACAACAAAAATGCCAGAGATTAATTTAAAGGGTTTTTAAAAACCCTCTAAATAAAATCTCTGGCATTATCTTATGAATGTTGGCTTTCTAATTCAGCAACAATCGATTCAACTTCATTTCTCGAAATTTTTTCACGACCGATTTTCATAGCTTTTAATGTACTATTCGCAAGAGCGAGTGGGACTTTACAAAACATTGTAATTCCACGGTTATTAATATCTTTTACATAATCGCTACCCATCGATAAATTTTGCTTCGCATAACTGAACAGATCATCTCGATCCCAGCCATCTGGTAAGAAACGAACCCCACGCTCGAAATCTTCATCCTGATTTCGAAGAATATTCACCGCTTGCAAGCCTCGTCCAAATGCAATTGCTTTCTCTCGATCAGTCTCTGTATTATCATGCCATTTCCATAAATCCGATAGCATGCAACCCACTAATCCCGCTACATAATACGTATAGTCGTCTAAATCTTCTTTTGTACGAATTTTCCACTCTTGGTCTACCCACTTAGCCATACCTTCGGCCATAATTCCAGTCGATTCTTTGACTTTACCTACAACCTCTGGTGGACAAAGTAAAATCCAATCTGCAAGCCTTTGGGTAACATCAGGCAGAATATGGCGATAAGGTTGAATTAATGCGCGATACACCTCAGGATCAAATGTAGTTTTTAAGCTTGTACTAATAGATGTAAGTAAGTGCCGTTTTGTCTCAGCTAACATACTAGGATGATCTTCAATTTCATCAATCGCACGCATACACAGATAGGCTGACGCCACTGTTTTACGCAGAGTAGGTTCTAAGAAATTGATTGGAATAAAAAACGTTCTGCTTGTTTGCTTTAACATGTCCATTGCTTCTCGATGTAAGACAACCGCTTCGTTCATATTCTTTTCCTCCCGTTCAGCTCTCAGTGTACAAGTATGACCACTTTTTGTTCTTCTATCATACATCAAGTTTCAGTTGTAAAACGACAAAAAATAGAAAATTCACTAAACTAGGGACTTATGACATAAGAGACCGATAATTACAATAAATAAAACCCAATCCCCATAATTAGATACGCAGCTAGCAATGTTAACCCTTCAAACCAGTTGGATTCTCCATCATTCGAAACACTAATGGTTAGTAAAACCGCCGTAGCCATGGCCACTAATTCTGGAACTGTGAAAACCAAAGGCATTGCTGTTGGCATGAATAAAGAAATAAGAACTAAAACAGGTGCTACAAACATCGCAATTTGCAAAGTAGAGCCAATTGCAATTTCTACTGCAACATCCATTTTGTTTTTCATCGCCATTAATATGGCTGATGAATGTTCCGCAGCATTACCTACAATGGCTACAATAATGACACCAATAAATAACTCAGACCAACCAAACTGTTCCCCTACCGCTTCAAACGTATGAACTAAGTTTTCAGATACATATGCAACAGCGATTGTAGATAGAAGTAAAATTCCTAAGGCTTTCTTTTTAGACCACTCTGGTTCTTCATGTTCACCATCCAGCGTCGGTTCATCATGCACATAGACTCCGCGGTGCGTAACCAGTTTAAAAAATAACCCAGCTAAGTATAAGACAATCATGATAATTGAAATTCCCACACTCATTTGTAACGTCTTCTCTTCATTCATGGACATCGAAAAAATTTCTGGAATGACAAATGCTACAATTACTGCAAAAACTAATAGACCTGAATTGTGTCGCGCATCATGAATACTGAACTTTTGACGTTTAAACTTAACGCCACCTAAGAAGAAAGACAAGCCTCCAACTAAAAGTAAGTTCCCAAGGACAGAACCTGTTAACGAAGCTAACACGACCCCAATAAGACCTGCTTGCAAAGCAAATATAGATATAATTAGTTCGACCGCGTTACCAAATGTCGCGTTTAATAATCCACCAATTCTCGGACCACTAACAATGGCTAACGATTCCGTTGCTCGTCCCATAAAACTAGATATCGCAATGATCGTGACAGAACAAATAACAAACATCGTGATACTGGACCAATGCATGATAGAAGCTACAACTGTTAATGGAACTCCTACAAAAACCAGAATCGTAAATATTCGATTGATCATATACATTCATCTCCTTTTGAAAAACTTTTGAAAAAATAATTTTATCTCATAATACTCCTTTTCATTCAAAGAAGAAATTTTGAGTGAATGTGACATTTAAAAACACCAAGTGCCGAGCGGATTTTCTCCGAAGCACTTGGTGCAGATTATTGATCTTTCAGTTTCAAGTTTAGATCGGTTGCCGTAGCAAATGCTACTTGGTCGATTAAAATGTCTCCTGGCCGACTAGCTTTCCCTAAAACATACCCTTCGAATGATATGCCCATAAACTCAAAAATGTAATTGAACTGTTGAATCAACGGTAGCCCTTTTAATCGAGGATTATCTCCTCCAACAGCTATAACATACGCTTTTTTTGTTCCTAACTGATCCTTGAAGTTGGGGAAATTTGAATCGCGCATCGTTTGTGACCAGCGATCCACGAAGTTTTTCATTGTCCCACTCATGCTATACCAATAAACAGGTGTCGCGAAAATCAGTGTGTCATGTTTCATCATTCGTTCTATTAAACCGTCGTAGTCATCTTCAATCGGAGAGAATCCGCCGTCCTCATGGCGTTGATCATGAATGGGTTTTATTTCATAGTTCCTCAACACGATCTTTTCAACATCCAAATCCTGAATGACGATTTCTGTTAATTCTTCTGTATTTCCATTTTCTCGTGTACTTCCATATATAACAGCAATACTCATATTTTAATCTCCTTTACGCAAATGATAAAAATACATATGCCAATTGCTAGTATATGCCAAAGAGATGACATTTAGTTTTTTTCTTTATTTAGCATATGGTAAAAGTGGAATTGGTAGTATTAATCCCAGACTGTTCAAATAATATTCTCTTGTTCCGCTACAAGTGGACGCTTGCCGCGGGCGGTCCGTGAGCCTCCTCACTTGCTCCTGCGATTACTCGTCGCAAATACAAAAACATTCGCAACGCTCACTGCGGGGTCTCTCCTGGACGCGCTATTCCCGCCGGAGTCGCCACTTTCCGCTACACTCAACAAAATCTCAAATTAAATAGCGACTACAAATGATAAATTTAAAATTACAAAAAAGGATATTTAAGAAAGCACATTTTTATCAATACATTTTATTAGGAATCCGCTCATAGCAGAAGCCATAAAAGCTTCGATAGGCGTCCATTTTATAGTATTACTCTCCTTTACTTCTTCTTTCATGAGATACAGCATAGGCGTGTTTTCGGAATAATAGGATTTCATCAGTCGAACACTCAATTCCATTAGGAACTACCGTAGGATCAAATATGAGATCATCGTTAACTTCAGTCGCAACCCTTTTAATCGATAAAACTCCCGCATCTATTCTTTTACGATTTTTTGGCCACTCTCTTGTTGGATCATCGGTTAAGTCACCGGGTTCACCTAATACAATTTCCAATCGAAACTTCACTTGTTCATTTTCCAGTCGATCTTCTATTTCTTTTTCTAAATAGTTTTTCGGTAAACCAACCATTTCTTTTACGGTCAACGTCTCGATCCCAGCTTCAGGTATCCATTCGAATTTTACGGGTACACGATTCCCTTCTTTATTAACCAAATAAAATGCATGCATCGCATAATAAGCAGCTGTTGCATAACTTTTTGTGTTTTCAAGTTTGCGAATTATTTGGATTGCCGCTCGACTTTCCGGATAGGATGCAAATAGTTTTACCATGTCTCTTAAATGAGGTTTTCCCTCTTTAAAAGATTTAACTGTATTTAAAATCTTAAAAAATGTTTGTGGTGATTTGGTTACAAAAATCGGAATCGTAACACCTACTAAATTAGCTATTTCCCCAGAAGGTAAGTGAAACTGGACCGACATCCCTTTAATGATGGATAGATGATCTGGTGTCGACGGATTAGGTGAAGCATTTGAAAAGCGAACAAATGCCTTCACATTAGTGTTTTGTAAATGTTCAGCTGTAGTAAACGAAGCAGCTGATCCAGAAGGTGAGAATTCAGCTTCATAGATCTCACCTTTTGCATGTGCACGTCGATATCCTGGGTAAGTCCCTGCTATTTCTTCTATTCGATTGACCGTTTGTTTTGCCAAAACGGTCTCATTTGTGTTTTCAATCATGGAAATTCCCCCTTTTTGAGATATGCGCTATTTGGTTCTGATCATTTTCACGTGTACAATATGTAATAACATGCTTTATAACAAGATACCCATGAATGCACGTTAACTAACTACAATTAAAGGTGGAAAAGCACATGACAAATCAACACGATACTCAATTACCAGCAAAAACATGTTCAATCGAAAAATTAGTGACAATGAAATCTGATATTGAAAAAGTATTAAAGGGTGAAAAAACAGCCACACGCCGAAATGGTCGTTATGCGGATGTGGGAGAGATTATGGTGTTAGATGGTCAATCGTTTAGAGTGGATCAAGTCTATCATCAATCACTCGGAGAACTAACAGATGTACATGCACAACAAGAAGGATATGATTCCGTAGAAGCTTACAAACAATCCATTTTGTCTTATCATCCAGGAATGCCTTGGTTACCTACTATGAAGGTATGGGTTCATGAATTTAGTCAGGTTCGGGAGTAATTATGAACGAGTTGTATGTAGCAATTATTTTCATTCACGTTTTGAGTGCCGTTGTTTCAATTGGTCCTCTATTTGTTTTATTTTCACTTATACGTAAAATGCATCATTCTAATGATCACACTGACAAAGCATACATTTCGATTTTTCGTTCTATCGTACGTTTAATTAAACATGCCGGTCACGTGCTCGTTGGATCAGGCATTCTATTGGTTATAATGGGACCATGGAGTTGGAACACCCCTTGGATTCTTTCAACCATTGCGTTAATGGTCATTTCGATTTTCTTTTTAGCCCGTGCATTTTCGCCAAAACTAAAGAAATTGGAAGAATCGAATTCAGAAAAACAATTATTACTCAAACAATTAAAAACATCGACATGGACTTATATTGGTTTACTTGCACTAATGTTAGCTCTAATGGTAATCAAACCTACACTATGGTAAAAATAAAGGACAAGCTACTTACAACAGAAAGAGGTGCATTTATATGCAAGAAGTACCAAAAGAACTGGACGGTGGATTAGTCATAAAACATACCGTAAGTCCTGAAGATCAAAAGCTAGGCATGATGTTTTTTGAAGAAAATGATGGATCAACAACAGAAGTAACAATTACGAGTTTAGCGATTGTTCATTATGAAGAAGAAAACGACTATTATGTTTTCATGTGTGATCAAAATTGGGATGTTCAAGATGATTACAAAGTGGAATCCGTAGACGATGGCATCGCTTGGGCTGAAAAGAATTTTGATGTTGAAGAGAAGCAATGGATTTAAAAAGAGTTGAAAATGCTTAGATTTGATAAAGATCATTGGTTATTGAAGTCTTCTTTGGGTATAGATAGAAGAGAACTTACTTTAGCGGAGGTGCTTCACTAGTGGAAGAACAAACAAGATCGATTATTCAACAATCTTTGGATGCATTAATGGACAATAAACTGTTTTTGCCTGATTTAAAAGAGGACATGAGGGTCAAAGCTTTCAAATCCTTAAACGCCATTCTATCGACACCTAACCAAATACATAAATCGTTTTTAAGGTTGCCTTTAGAAAATGGCGAAGTCGTCCGGATACCTTCTTATCGCGTTCATCATAATGACGCTTTAGGACCTTATAAAGGTGGGATCCGTTTTCACGAGAGCGTTAACGAAGAAGAAGTTACGAACTTAGCATTTCTTATGACGTTAAAAAATGCGCTTCACAACGTTCCTTTCGGTGGAGGTAAAGGTGGCATCGTGGTCGATCCTAAATCTTTCTCCGATAAGGAATTGCACCGAATTTGTGTTAAATATGTTCGATACTTTAATCATGTAATCGGACCTGATAAAGACATCCCCGCTCCAGACGTTGGTTCAGGTGAACGTGAAATGGATTGGATGATGGCAGAATACAAAAAAATTAATCACGGCAAACCTTATTTAGGAAGCTTTACCGGCAAAAGTGTCGCAAACGGTGGATCACTTGGACGTCGTGAAGCAACTGGTAAAGGGGTATATTTTACATTCCGTTATTTAATGCATGACTATTTGAATGCGAATGCCAATAATTTATCTGTATCGACAAATCCATTTGCTAAAACAGCTCTATCATATGCTAATCGCCCATTAACAGTAGCAGTCCAAGGTTTCGGGAATGTAGGTTCGGTCACAGCACTAGAAGCTTTTAATTGCGATTATATAAAAAATAAAGTGGTTGCGGTGAGTGATCGGAATGCGACTCTATATAATGCGGAAGGACTTGATATTCCAGCATTAGTTGCTTTTACAGCTTCAAACCGCGGCGATTTACCAAGCACTGAAGAACAATTGACATCAGCCGGTATCAAAGCAACTATTCAGCCTCGAGAAGATATCTTAACGATGGATATTGACGTTTTATTCTTAGCTGCATTAGAAAATCAATTACATGATGGAAATAAAGCCGATATTAAAGCAGGAATTATAGTTGAAGGGGCAAATGCTCCGACAACTGAAGAAGCTGATGCCTATTTAAGCCAAAAAGGAGTCGTCATCCTACCTGATATCCTTGCAAATGCCGGTGGTGTAATTGTTTCTTATCTAGAGTGGCTTCAAGGTCGTGAAACACAGTTCTTCAGTGATGAAGAAGTTCATAACCAACTAATCGCGAAGATGAAACATACGATGGATACGATTTTGCCACAATATTTTGGGGATCCATTCCCACTACGTCAAAATTGTTTTATCCATTCGGTCATGCGTCTATCAACGGTGCTTTATCGTCAAGGGAAGCTTTATTAATATATTTTGCAAAACAGTTGCACAAGATCATAAGCAAAAAAAGGACTGTCTCAAGAATCACTTTTCGTGATTCTTGGGACAGCCTTTTTTCTATTTAGGAGCACTGTTGATTTCCATTGCGACGTACGCTTTCCGGGGGGCACGGCTTGAGCCGCTTTCCTCGCGGTGCTCAGTCCAGGGTCTAAAGCTCGTGCTGATCCCCTCGGAGTCGCCGTCTCCATTTCAATCAACTGAAATCGTTGTAGATATATTAATTCTCAACTTCGATCATATAAAGGATATACACCTTCGAATCTATTTCTTCAATTTATAGTCGTATTAAGGAAAGTTAGAAGCCGAATCTATTATGATAGCTATTCCCCAAAGTTGTAATGGGCTAAATATTATTAAATACTTACTTAAACAATCACTTTGATACATATTCAAGTCTCTAAGCTCTTCCGTAGCATGACTCTGCAAGCTATTTTATCAGGAAAGTGGTTGGATATTTCTGAAGACTCCTGCGGAAAAACGAAAGACGCTAGACCCATGCAGGCTCAGCTGTCATAAACAGATGAGTTGAGGAGGCAAGCGTTTCGTCCGTGGAAGCGAAAGAAATAGCCAACCACTATCGTTTACGTTAGATTAAATAGCTTTTTCCTTTTGAAGATCTATCAATATTGGATCTGCTGAATGTGCATAATCTAGTTGCATTTTCTGGAGTTCTAGTCGCATTTTTTCTGTTTCGGCGATGAAGTTTTGCTGTTTTACTTTTTCCAATTCGAGTTCCGTAGCAAGCATCTTAGCCTTTTGCTTCGTGTTTGATTTTAAGTGATCGCTCACTATCGCAATAATTGGTATTGAAAAAATCATGATAACTGCAATTGTACCTGTCATCTCTCCACCCCCACTTTTGTTATGTAAGTCTATCTTCATGATTAAGTATTTACTATCTATTCTCTTCTTCATACGCATGCTCCTGCAAAAAGGTTTCAAAACCACAAGTTATTTGGTCAAAAAACCGCTCGGATACAAATCCAGAGCGGTTAAGTTTCATTTTTATTTATCTATATTTGAAACTTTCACAAGTGACTTTCCTATATTTGCACCTTCAAACAATGCTAAGAATGCGTCAATTGTTTGATCGAATCCTTCTGTAATCGTTTCTTCATATTTGAGCTTACCTTCTTGCAACCATGTAGCTAAATCTTTTGCCCCTTCACTATATCGAGACGAGTAGTTACCAATTGTAAATCCTTGCATCAGTGAACTTGTTTTAATTAAATAACCTTGAACACGAGGACCAACGTCTAATTGTTCATTGTTATAAGAAGAAATAGCACCGCATACTGGAATTCGCGCAAAATTATTCAGTAGCGGGAAGACCGCGTCTGAAATTTCTCCTCCTACATTTTCGAAGTACACGTCAATTCCATTAGGACATGCCTCCTTTAATGCTTCTTTCACATTTTGGGTTTTATAATTAATTGCCTCATCAAAACCTAATTCATCAAGTAAGAACTTCACTTTTTCGTCTGATCCTGCAATTCCAACGACATGTGCACCTTTAATTTTGGCTATTTGTCCTACGATAGAGCCTACTGCACCAGCTGCTCCAGAAACAACCACTGTTTCACCTGCTTGTGGTTTTCCAATATCTAATAATCCGAAGTATGCGGTTAAGCCCGTCATCCCCAACACACTTAAATATGTTGAAGCTGGTGCTATTGAATGATCAATTTTTCTAACAGATTTTTCATTTGCGATTGAGTATTCTTGCCATCCGAGTGCCCCTAAGACAACATCACCCTTTTCAAAAAAGGATGACTTGGATTCTACAATTTGCCCAACAACACCACTAGTTAGAACTTCGTTCAATTGAAATGATGGAATATATGATTTTGCATCGTTCATCCGACCTCTTAAATATGGATCAACTGAAATGTAGACTGTTTTAATTAAGACTTCTCCCGAATCTGGTTGCGCTATTGGCACATTTACTACCTCAAAATCATTATGTGTTGGCGTTCCTTTTGGTCTATTTTTTAATATAATTTGTTTTTGCATTGGATTCATCCTTTCTTCCTTCAGTACTACTTCACCATTTTCGACGGATCTACAAATCGATCGAATTCTTCTTCTGTTAAATACCCGGTTTCCATTGCGGCTTCTTTTAATGTCAATCCTTTTTCATGTGCAAGTTTCGCAATTTTTGCAGCTTTTTCATACCCTACATGCGGATTTAGAGCTGTAACGAGCATTAAAGAATTATTCATATGCTGTTCTAGTTGCTCATTGTTTGGCTCAATCCCTACCACACAATGATCATGGAAACTACCAATGGAATCGCTCAGTAATCGAACAGATTGCATGAAATTATAAAAAATGACTGGTTTGAATACGTTTAACTCAAAGTTCCCCTGGCTAGCAGCTATTCCGATCGTCACATCATTGCCCATAACTTGAGTTGCAACCATTGTGATCGCTTCACTTTGAGTTGGATTCACTTTACCAGGCATGATTGAACTACCTGGTTCATTTGCAGGAATCGTAATTTCCCCAATCCCACTACGCGGCCCACTCGCTAACCAGCGTACGTCATTCGCAATTTTCATGACGTCAGCAGCCAAGGCTTTCATTGCCCCATGAACATAGACCAATTGGTCATGGCTCGTCAGTGCATGAAATTTGTTTTCAGAAGAGGTAAATATATAGCCTGTTTGTTGGCTAATCTCTTTAGCTACGCGCTCACCGAACTCAGGATGTGCATTAATCCCCGTCCCAACGGCCGTGCCACCAATGGCAAGTTCCTGGACATGAACAAGACTTTCCCGAATCATTTGTTCACACTTTGCAATCATATGTTTCCAGCCACTCACTTCTTGACCAAGTGTTAAAGGAGTTGCATCTTGCAGATGAGTTCGGCCGATTTTAACGATGGATTCAAAAGCTTTCACTTGGTTAGAAAGCGTGTCATGTAATATTTTTATTTTTGGCAATAAATTCTCATTAACCGCTATGACACCTGCAATATGCATGGCTGTTGGAAAAGAATCATTTGAGCTTTGAGATTGATTGACATCATCATTAGGATGTAAACGTTCGTCACTTTCATTTTCTACTAAGAACTGGTTACCCCGATTAGCAATGACTTCGTTTACATTCATATTGGTTTGTGTACCACTTCCAGTTTGCCAAACGACAAGAGGAAAATGATCATTCCATTTACCTTCAATAATTTCATTAGCCGCTTTACATATGGCATCTTTTTTAATAGCCGATAAGTTGCCCAGCTGATGATTAACGATGGCGGCAGCTTTTTTCAAAACGGCATAGGCAGTAATCAATTCCATTGGCATTTTTTCAGACCCTATCGCAAAATTTTCTTTACTTCGTTGTGTTTGAGCACCCCAAAGTTTATCTGCAGGTACTTGAATCTCTCCAATAGAATCTCTTTCAGTTCTGAATTCCATGAATAAAAACTCCTTCCTTTATCTACGTATTTTCTATTTAAAAGCCACACACCTTAAGTAAAATCATACGCCACTATACTGAATTATTAAAACCATCCGACTCCGTACCTATATGACACTTGTCATACTCTTCACTTGACGTTTGTGTCTTTTATTAGCTGCTCCTAATGCCTATTATTAAGGAACAGGATTTATTTATGAAAATTCAAACATTACAGATATTCAAGGAGGACGCTATGAGTAAAGAAAAAACAATGCAATTACGCAAACAAGTAGCTCAATTTGAAAAGTCAGATACGGCTGCTAGTGTTAAACAAATTATTAACACGATTCCACCGTTCTTCATTTTATGGTTTTTGGCTTACCAAGCTTTAGACATCTCCATTTTCTTAACAATTGCTTTAGCAATTGTCGCATCAGGTTTCGTCGTTCGTGTATTCATCATTTTCCACGATTGCACACACGGTTCCTTCTTTAAAAACAAAAAAGCAAATGCTATTTTAGGCACAATCACAGGGATTATGACCCTG
This sequence comes from Paenisporosarcina quisquiliarum, assembly GCF_043641925.1. Lineage (GTDB taxonomy): Bacteria > Bacillota > Bacilli > Bacillales_A > Planococcaceae > Paenisporosarcina > Paenisporosarcina quisquiliarum_A. Next base: position 39,915 of record NZ_JBHZRU010000020.1, on the reverse strand, counting down.
TTTGCATATGAAAAGTGGAAACGTGATCACTCTATTCACCATGCAACTAGCAGTAACTTAGACAAACGCGGAACAGGCGATGTATGGGTTATGACAGTTGATGAATATATCGAAGCATCACCAGGCAGACGTTTTGCTTACCGTTTATACCGAAATCCTATCGTTATGTTTGGTCTTGGACCATTATTTTTATACTTAGTATCTAACCGTTTCAACCGCAAGGATGCTCGTCCTAAAGAACGCAATAACACATATTTCATTAATGCAGCAATTGTTGCATTATATGGCGGAATGATTTGGTGGATCGGCTTACCAGCATTCGCGATTATCCAAGGTACGATTTTAATCGTAGCTGGTTCATTTGGAATTTGGTTGTTCTACGTTCAACATCAATTCGAAGATTCTTATTTCGAAGATGAAGATCAATGGGATTACGTGAAAGCAGCAGTTGATGGTAGCTCATTCTACAAGTTACCAAAAGTACTTCAATGGTTAACTGGAAACATTGGCTATCACCACGTGCATCATTTAAGCCCACGAGTGCCAAATTATAATTTAGAACAAGCACATGAACTAACACCACCACTTCACCAAGCAACAACCATAACACTTAAAACAAGTTTGAAATCAATTCGATTCCGTCTATACGATGAAACGAAGAAAACATTCGTTGGTTTTAAAGAAATTCAACATTTACTGAACAACACGAAAACAACACTTCAGCGTTCTAGCGTTCAAGAAAAATAAGAGTTTAGAAAACCATTCCGCTCATGGAATGGTTTTTCTGTCTGTTATACTATTTAGAAAAGCAGAGTACGATTGTATCAACAAGATGAATTCTTGAAATTCTATAATAATCTATACAACCATTTTCATGTCCTGGAGGTTTCTATGCAAAAGTGGTATCACATTTTCCCTAAAAATCCTTACATCAGTATTTACGTATGGATTATTTTTTGTATTTTGCCCTTATTTTATATATTCAAGTCTTATTCACCTTTAGAAAGTCTATTGGGCCTTTTACTTGTTGTCGGTTTTTTCCTTTCCTATAGACAATCTTTCATTTCAAAAGGATGGCGCATGTATGTATGGGTTGCCTTTCAAATTGTGATTAGCATCACCCTCATCATACTTTTCGGATACTTTTTCTTTTCATTGTTCTTAGCCTTTTTTATTGGAAACATACGCAACAGAGCTGGTTTTATTACAATGTTTGTCATTCACCTCGTGACGACAATGGTATCCGTGAGTATTGGATTTTTCACGCAGTATGAGCTTTTCGTTACACAATTTCCTTTCATACTAATCGGCGTGATTGGTGTGATTTTGTTGCCCTTTAATTCTCACAATCAAATTAAAACAGAGAAACTAGAAGGTCAATTAGAGGATGCGAATAAACGAATTTCTCAGCTTTTGGTTATACAAGAAAGGCAACGGATTGCAAGAGATCTTCACGATACGTTAGGCCAAAAACTATCGTTAATTGGTTTAAAAAGCGACCTAGCTAGAAGAGTAATCGATCAAGATCCACTAAAAGCAAAAAATGAACTTTTAGATATCAATCACACTGCACGTATTGCTTTAAAAGAGGTTAGAGACCTCGTCTCCAACATTCGAGTCGGAAAGTTGGAAGACGAATTGGTTCGGGTTCAGCAAATTCTAAAAGCTGCTGAAATCGATTTTCGCGTTAAAGGAAATCCCGTATTAAAAGATACACCTTTACTCGTTGAAAATGTCTTAAGCATGTGTTTGAAGGAAGCCATCAACAACGTCGTCAAGCACAGCCAAGCAACATTCTGTCATGTCTTAATCAAACAGTCTTCCACTGAGTTATTTCTTCAAGTTCAAGATAACGGAGTTGGACTAAGTAGAGATAATGACAATACAGACGGCAATGGAATAAGAGGTATGAGAGAAAGACTAGAATTTGTAAATGGGATTCTTTATGTATCAGAAACTGAAGGAACGACGGTCAACATTCGTATTCCTCATGTAATCCTGCAATCTGAAATGGAGGAACTGTCATGATTCGAATAATTATCGCTGAAGATCAACGGATGATGCTTGGAGCATTAGGATCTCTTTTAGATTTAGAAGAAGATTTAGAAGTTGTCGGCCAAGCACCAAACGGAGCCGAGGCCATTGAATTAGTTAAACAGTTAAATCCTGATGTTTTTATTACTGATATCGAAATGCCTGTTAAGAGCGGCCTTGATGCTGCTGAGGAATTAAAAGACCATTCATGTAAAGTCATAATCCTTACAACCTTTGCACGATCAGGATACTTTGAACGCGCGAGAAAAGCAGGTGTAAGTGGCTATTTACTAAAAGACAGTCCGAGTGAGGATTTAGCCAACTCCATTCGATTGATAATGGATGGAAGACGCATCTATGCACCAGAGCTTGTTGACCTGGCTTATAGCGGTGAAGATAATCCTTTAACAGAACGTGAACATCAAGTTCTTGAATTAATTGCCACAGGCAAAAACACAAAAGAAATAGCTAGTGAACTATACATCACAACCGGTACAGTTCGAAATTACATTTCAGTTATTTTAGATAAGCTTGATGTGACAAATCGCATTGAAGCGATTTCCCGTTTTAAAGAAAAAGGCTGGTTTAAATAAAGAGTCAAAAACGTCACAACTTCCCGAAACGAGGATTCTCCCATGGACCAAAAAATGATGACCGAGTATATCATTCAAAAATATCAAGAAGATGAACAAATTATGATTCAACTATTTGTTCAATGGTGCCAAAATCACGAGATCGATTCTTTTGCACTTTACCAAAAAGCTTATCCCACTCAAGGTACGAACGAAGCCATGAAAGTTATTATTGACCAAAACGAACCACTTGAATTAGAAATCGATACTGGAACATTAATTGAAGTTCTTCAGCTGTTTGGCAATGATGACTTAGCGTTTGTGGTTTCTGAAGAAGCAGAGAGATTGATGAAGTGATTTTGTTTACATTCAAAAAAACGGAACCCCTTCTTTCATGGGGTTCCGTTTTTCTTTAAGAAATATTATTGATTGAATGATTGTGACATCCCTGCTAATCCTAAACCAATATCTAGTCCAAGTTCGCTTGATTCATTCTCATCATTCGATTGTACCCATAAACCAGCAGTTGCATTTAACATTGAAGTAAAAGAATTTTCTTCTTCAGAATCTTAACCAACCATAGATGCAACATCTACTTCAGTTCCTAAACGTGAAGAATTTTCTGTGCTTTGTGCTTCAATTAACGCTGATACAGCTGCCATAACTTTTGCAGATTCTTCGTTATCAGCTTCTTCAGAGCTTAGACCTAAGTTTGTTAAAGACTCAGTTCCAAGTGCAAAAGATGATGAATCATTTTCTCCATTAGATTCAATAACATTTGTGATTGTTGTGTTGTTGTCAGCACCTAAAATTGATGTTGAATCATCACTCTCAAGGATTGCATTTAGGTTTCCACCGACATTACCTTCAGTTGTTGAAGTCGTAGAATTAGTTTCTTCATTGACAACAGTTTCGTTGATAAGACCAGCGTTACCATCAGCGTTTACTGCTGCTGATTCGTCTTCGCCTTCAACTATTGCTCCGACTGAACCTTCTGTAGCCGCTTCTGTTGTTGAAGAAACCGTATCATTTTCTTCATCAATGACAGTTTCATTCATGACACCAGCATTGCCGCCAGCGTTTGCTGCTACTGATTCGTCTTCACCTTCAACCACTGCTCCGACTGAACCTTCTGTAGTCGCTTCTGTTGTTGAAGAAACTGTATCGCTTTCTTCATCAATGACTGTTTCATTCATAACACCAGCATTGCCGTCAGCGTTTACTGCTGCTGATTCGTCTTCGCCTTCAACTACCGCTCCGACTGAACCTTCTGTAGCGCCATCAACTGTCGTGTCTAGTGAATCATTTGTAGTCTCAGCATTCACATCTGAACTACTGTTGTTTTGCGAATCAATCACTAAATTATTCTCATCACTTGAATCGAAAATGTTCAAATTCTCTACTAAACCATCATTTAAGTTTAATAAAGAATCATTTTCTGCCGCAGATGTTGTACCTGCTCCGATTAATAGACTTGCTGCTAATCCACCTGTAATTGTTAAAGTTCTGAATACGTTTTTCATTTATAATTCTCTCCTTTTAAAATAAGTTTTTTAAATTCGACTTATAGTAAAAAGAGAAGATTGAGGTGGTTGTGACGGTGGTGCATTTAACCATTGATCAAAAAATAATCGCTCTTTTCCAAAGTATGAAAAAGTCTTATACGATTGATCGACTTCATACGTGTTAAAAATCCCTAATGTTAGCCCATTATTTGTCGAACTCGGACTATTTTGCGTGCTAGGACCTGAAGGAATCGCGGGAATTACCTTGATTTGTTCAATGTTTTCCATACCTCTAAACGGAACAAATGGTAGTTCATTTTGCAAATCAAACTCTTCAGTCTTAGTGTCTTCTGAACTCAATTGAATACCTTCTGTTTCTGTTTCCTCAAAAATATCAACGGACTCAGGCTTTACATTTGGTTCTACTATCGTTGGATTGGTCTCTACCACATCACTCCCTACTGCTTTTTCAATTACAGTAGATGAAGTTTCTTTGATAGGTTCAACTTCTTCATTTATTTGGTCCGTTGGAATATTTTTTGTTTCTACATCAACTTGAACAGGTTCAGTTACTTTAATTTCTGAAACCGGTGTTTCCACCTTCAATACTGGTTTAGTTGAAACTTCTGCCTCAATTACGTTTGCATTGACTTTAATTGATGGCTTTTCTGATAGTTTCACTTCCACTAGTGGCTTTTCATCGGTTACAGTTTTCGTGACACTTTTAGTGGTTTCATTTACGGTTTCCAACAATGCCGATACAGGCTCATTCTTTTCAACAGGTAACACTTCGTCCACTTTAGAAGTAGTTTCAACTACTTGGTTCGTTGCCGTCTCCACAATATCAGTCGTATTAGTTAACGTATTTTTAAGCAATTCACCTTCTGCAGAAGCAAATGTTGGAATACTGAGAACACTAAAAAGAATTACAGTCTGCCATATTCTTTTTTGCACGTCGTCATTCACCTCCTTTCATTGCATTTGATAGGCTAACGAAATTGACGATTGTTTAGATTACTTTTATTTATAAACATTACTTTTTTACCATTTCGGTTGTGATTTTCTTGCAAATAATTACATCACCGTTATCAAAAACTACACCATTTTGTTTACCCAATTCCTAATGCTCGTAACCCCTATTTTTATTTGTTACTATAAAAAATAAAAACGAGGTCTTGCAATGACTTATCTCTTATTGATTGTCGGGTTTGTTTTACTTATGATTGGTGCCAATTATTTCGTCAAAGGTGCCTCGAATATTTCTGCATTACTTAAAGTTCCACCTATATTGGTCGGCCTAACCATTGTTTCATTTGGGACAAGCTCTCCTGAAGCAACCGTTAGTATCATTGCTGCATTAAATGGAAATGATGATGTATCACTTGGGAATGTAGTAGGAAGTAATATGTTCAATACCCTACTTGTTTTAGGAGCTACTGCATTTATTGCTCCATTGGTAGTAAATAGCCAGACAATCCGTAAAGAAATCCCTTTTTCATTTTTAGCTACTATTACTTTGCTTGTTTTAATGGCTGATACCTATTTACAAGATTTCACTGGAAATGCATTGACTCGTAGTGATGGTTTAGTTCTCTTACTTATATTTGCTGTCTTCCTATACTATATTTTTGAAGTAGCTCGAAAAAGTCGCAATAACTTCGATGAACCTGAAACAGTTTTAGAAGAAAAAGATCGCGGGTGGATCAAAAATACAGTCTTCACCATTGGCGGACTTGCTGCTATTGTGTTTGGCGGAGATTTCGTGGTAAAAAACAGCACTGAAATTGCCTTGTCTCTAGGTATGAGTGAAGCACTTGTTGGGCTCACCATTGTCGCTGTAGGTACATCGCTTCCAGAACTCGTTACGTCAATTGTAGCGGCGTTGAAAAAAGAAAGTGAAATCGCACTTGGTAATATTATAGGAAGTAATATTTTCAATATTCTTTTTGTATTAGGGGCTTCTGCTACCATTTCTCCAATCGGAGTAAATGCCTCCTTATTTACGGATGTCATTGTCTTACTTGTCTTTACAGTAATCGTTCTTGTCTTTGCATTAACACATTACACAATAGGTAAAAGAGAAGGATTATTTTTAGCTTTGTCTTATATCGTATACATGATTTACATTATTTTCCGCAACTAACTGCCGGAAAATGATTAAAACAAAAAGGGCTCCCAGTAAGTCAGTCACTGACTTTTGGGTAGCCCTTTTAATGTACTTGAATAAGATTTAAGAATTGACGTGTGCGTTCTTCTTTAGGTTGTGTAAACATTTCATTAGGTTCGCTTCGTTCGATAATCTTTCCTTGATCCATAAAAATAACTTCGTCTGCAACATCTTTCGCAAAGCGCATTTCATGGGTGACAACGACCATTGTGATCCCTTCATCCGCTAAATCCTTCATGACCTGTAACACTTCTCCAACTAATTCAGGGTCTAGAGCAGAGGTAGGTTCATCAAATAACATCACTTTAGGTTCCAGAGCTAAGGCACGTGCAATGCCTACACGTTGCTGTTGACCACCAGAGAGTTGATGAGGGAAAAAGTCGAGTTTATCACCTAGACCCACTTTAACCAATAAATTCTCAGCTCTTTTACGTGCTTCCACTTTCGAAAGTTTCTTCACGATAATCGGTCCTTCCATGACGTTTTGAAGAACAGTCATATGCGGAAATAAATTATAATGTTGAAAAACCATCGCAGATTTTTTTCTTAAAGCCTCAACCGATTTTTTGGGTACCTTCGTTGAAAAGTCAGTCGTTTGATCGTCGATTGTAATGCTCCCCGACGTTGGTACCTCTAATATATTTAGGCATCTAAGTAAGGTTGTTTTACCGGATCCAGATGGTCCGATTACAACAACTACTTGCCCTTTATTAATTTTCAGATCAATTCCCTTTAGCACTTCTAATTGTCCAAACTGCTTGTGTAATCCATTTATAGTAATCATAAAGTACTCCTTTCTTTTTCATCTGTTCAATTCAGCTATCTTGTTACGTATCGATCAAATCGATGTTCTAATCTGCCTTGAATGATAGAAAGGAAGAAACAAATGATCCAGTAAATGGCTGCTGCTTCAACATAAAGAAGTAAGAACTCATAATTAGTTGCTGCAATTTCTTGAGCACGTCTAAACATTTCCGTAACAAGAATTAACGAAGCTAATGACGTGTCTTTCACCAATCCAATAAACGAGTTAGATAATGGTGGAATCGACACACGTGTAGCTTGCGGTAAAATGACACGTTGTAACGATTGGGAATATGTCATTCCAATCATTTGAGCCGCTTCCCACTGACCTTTTGGAATGGATAGTATAGCGGCACGTATAATTTCAGAAGCATAAGCTCCTACATTCAATGAAAATCCTATGATCGCTGCTGGAAAAGGATCGATAACGATTCCTAATGTAGGAAGTCCATAAAATAAAATAAATAATTGAACTAATAGGGGTGTTCCTCGAATAATCGACACATAAAATCGTGCAACCCATTGAAATATTTTAACGGTTGAAATACGAGCTAATGCTGTGAAGACAGCAAGAATTAATCCAAGAATAAACGCAATAATACTTAAAGGAAGGGTAAAGACAACTAGACCCTCCAGCAAAGGCTGGAGGGAAGTTTGAGCAATATCCATATATCGCTCCATTTCATCGGGCTCTATGTTAAAACTATTCCAAAACATTTTCGCCAAACCATTTTTCAGAAATTTCGTCGTACGTTCCATCTTCAATCATTTCTTTTAATGCTTCATTTACCGCTTCCACTAACGTGTCATTCCCTTGGCGGAACATTAATCCACTTTGTGCTGCATCGTCTGCTTCTGCTACGATTTTAATTTTCGCATCAGGTTTTTGCTTTTGGAAATCCAACACAGAAAGTTTATCGTTAATTGTAACATCTACGCGTTTTGAATTTAGAAGTTCAATTGCTTGGTTAAAGCCTTCCACGCCAACTAATTCCGCGCCGTTTGTTTTTGCAATTTCTCCATAGTTACTTGTTAGTGACTGTGCAGCTTTCAAACCTTTGATATCTTCAAAGCTTTTTACGTCTACATTATCTGCATGTGTAACTAAAACAGCTGCAGATGAAATGTATGGTTCAGAAAAAGCATATTTTTCAAGGCGATCTTCACGAATACCTACTTGGTTCGCAATCATATCAAATCGTTCAGAATCAAGTCCTGCAAACATAGCGTCCCATTGTGTTTCCATGAATTTCGGTTCAACACCTAAACGTGCTGCAATTTCTTCCGCAATCTCAACATCAAAGCCTGTTAACTTCCCACTCTCATCATGATAAGTAAATGGAGGGTAAGTTCCTTCTGTTCCAATTAACAATTCGCCATCTTCTTTAACTTTTGCCAATAAATCAGTTGTTTCTTCTTTTGAACCTGTATCTTTATTGTCAGCTGCATCCTCTTCAGAAGTTCCACATGCCGATAACATCAGGACTCCAATTAATAAAACTAACCATAATTTAAACTTTTTCATTTGTATTCCTCCTAATTCAGATAAACTTACTTGGTATTAGTTATCTTATCCGAAGTATATGCTTGCGTCAAAATAAATTGCTTATTCTTTTAAAACGCGAACTATTTAGAATACTTTCATTAATTTGACGATTACTTTTAGGGTGTGTAATACAGAAAAAGTTATGATTCGTTTAAAGAAACAGTTTTAAACTTTTTGCTTCAGCTCCAAATTCTCGTAGATTCCATGTGTTTTCCAAGTAAATGTCAGCGAGCAATTCATATTTACTACCCAATTTATGTGCTACCTCAATTGCAACTAAACTCTCATATACCCAAGCCATTTGCTTAGCGATTAATTTCGCCTCAAGGGTTTGAGTATTTTCATCCAACAACGCAAATTTTACTAGTTTTTCGTTTAAGTTAGCTAACTCCTTTTGAACAATCTCAAATCTGCTATTCTGTGTTTTAATATGTGAAAGTCTTTGTTTAACAAATTTTACGAATAACAAATGCGCATCAAATTTCCGCACTAGACGCACAAGTTCAAGCCCTAAAATATTTGCAGTTCCTTCCCAAACAGTGAGCACTTGTGCATCTCGAAGCAATCTTGGTGTAACGAAATCTTCGATATATCCGTTACCTCCGTGCAGTTCAATGGCTTCATGAGCAAAATGAATCGCTTGCTCTGCTGACTCTTTTTTCATTATGGCAATAAACAGTCGATTTAGAATGATTTCCTCTGACGTTCCATTTCCAGCAACCACACGATCATACAATTTGATTAAGTCAAAAACCGTTAATAATTCAATTTCATGCTTTGCCGTTAACTGTCCAATCGTGTCTTGAACCATAGGGAAATTAATCAGTTTTTGACCAAACGCATCACGATTTTCAGTATATTCCTGCGCTTCAGTTAATGCTCTTCGCATAATTCCTAGAGAGGCAACAGCATTACATATACGTGACAAATTCAATGCTTCCATCATATATTTCAGTCCATTTGCAGGATCACCAACTACATAAGCAATCGCTCCATCAAACTCGACTTCCCCACTTGGAACAGCACGTACTCCTAGCTTATCTTTTAATCGTCGGATGGATATCCCATTCAAACTTCCTGCTTCATTACGCCACGGAACCGCAAATAGTGTTAATCCCTTTGAACCTGAAGTAGCCCCTTCAATTCGAGCTAACACCATTGCAACTCCAGCCATTCCTGCATTTGATGCAAAATACTTTTCACCATATAATCGATAGTCTTCTCCGTCCTTCACAGCGCGAACGACATTCGCTCCAACATCAGACCCCCCTTGTCGTTCTGTTAAAAAGGTGGCTCCTTCAAAAAGCTCAACATCTCCTGTGGCACAAACATGCGGAAGAAATTTTTCTTTTAACTCGTCACTTGCATAATGATCTAGTAAAAAAGCAGTGGCCATCGTCAACGTGACCGGACAATAAAACCCGGCTTCCGCCTGAGACAATACATAGCCTTGTGCAAAACTGTACAAATAATTCCCTTGGCTCTTTAGCTCAGGTATTTCTTTGTGTACATAGCCAACAATTCCCGTTTCATACGTTTCTTTGACCGTCTGTCGATAACCCTCGTTCACCCAAACAGTCGAAGAATCATCTCCGAATTTATCGTATTTAATTAATTTTGGTTCTCCCATGCGATCGGTATGCTTTGCTCGTTCATCGATTTCATTCGCCACTTGCTCACCAAAAGCTTTTAATTCTTTATCTGCAAATTGAAAAAAAGGTGTATCTAATTCGCTGCGCAAAATATGTTGAAGTGTTTCATCAGTTAAATAAAAATTACGACTCACCATTTCTCCTCCATTCGTTTTTTCTAAGTCTAGATTCTATGTAAATCACCTATCTACTATTATTTTACACTTTCGAAAATAAAATAATTTAATTTTCACACATTTCATATAGAAACCTTTATACTATTAATTAGTTCGTATTTCGTAACATTAAGGGGAGATGAGCAAATGGTTAAAGGTTTACCTACACGTTCTGAAGTAACAGTTGAAGAAACTTGGAATTTAGAGGATTTGTTTTCTTCAGAGAAAGAATATCAAGATGCAATTTCTGAGCTAGTTCAGTTAGTAGATTCATTTCACTCGAATTTCAAAGGGAAGATTACAGACAGTGATTCTGCAATAGAAGCCCTAACAGGGTATGCTGCTGTTTATGAAAAATTCACACCTATTGGTGCTTATGCAAGTCTAGCTTTCAGCACTGACCAAACAGATAACGAAGCACAAATGCGTTCAGGCAAATTTAGTTCAATCGCTGCATCTTTAAGCAGTAAATTATCTTTTGTGGATAGTGAATTACTTGAGTTGTCAATGGATGAGTTGAATGAAGCGATGAATAAATCAGAGGAATACGCTCATTATTTGAAAGAATTAATTCGACAAAAACCACATCAGTTGCACCCTGAGGTTGAAAAGACATTAGCTGCCTATTCTTCATCTTTCTCAGCACCATATGGTTTGTACAATACAACTAAAATGGTCGATTTATCTTTTGAAGACTTCGAAGTGAATGGCAAGAAATATCCATTAAGTTATGTTTCATTTGAAGGGGATTGGGAAGCTGAAACCGATACAGAAATTAGACGTGCTGCTTTTGATTCCTTTTCAAAACAAATAAAAAACTACCAACACACAACTGCTAAAACGTATGATATGAAGTTGCAAATAGAAAAAACCACGTCGGATTTACGTGGATATGACAACATTTTCGACTATTTATTATTCGATCAAGAAGTCGATCAATCACTTTACAATCGTCAAATTGATTTAATTACAAGTGAGCTTGCACCACATATGAGAAAATACGCAAAACTTCTGCAAGATGTTCATGGCCTTGATAAAATGACTTTTGCTGATTTGAAAATCCCATTGGATCCGTCTTATGAACCGAAAATTACGATTGAAGAATCTAAAAAATACATGAATGACGCTTTAGCAATTATGGGAGACGATTATTTAGATATGGTCAATCGTTCGTTTGATGAGCGATGGATTGATTTTGCTCAAAACACTGGGAAATCGACCGGTGCATTTTGTTCAAGTCCATATGGATCACATCCGTACATTTTAATCTCATGGTCTAGTCGTATGAACGAAGTATTTGTTTTGGCACACGAACTTGGACATGCTGGTCATTTCTATAATGCACATAAGAAACAAAACGTTTTCAACTCTCGTCCATCTTTATATTTCATTGAAGCACCTTCAACGATGAACGAAATGTTAATGGCGAATCATTTACTAGAAAACTCGGATGACCCAAAATTCAAACGCTGGGTTATTTCATCAATTGTTGCTCGCACGTACTATCACAATTTTGTGACGCATCTATTAGAGGCAGCCTATCAACGTAAAGTTTATGAGCGTGTGAATGCAGGTGAAAACGTAAATGCTGGCATTTTGAATGAAATCAAAAGAGGTGTGTTAGAAGAATTCTGGGGAGATGCGGTTGAGATCACTCCTGGAGCAGAGTTAACTTGGATGCGTCAACCTCATTACTACATGGGATTATATCCATACACATATAGTGCAGGACTTACAATCTCAACTCAAGTATCTAAACGCATTTTGTCTGAAGGCGAGTCGGCTGTAGCAGATTGGTTAGAAGTACTTCAAGCAGGAGGAACAAAAACACCTGTTGAGTTAGCACAAATGGCTGGAGTCGATGTAACAACTGAACAACCGCTTCGTGATACGATTGCTTATATCGGGGAATTGGTTGATGAATTAATTAAGCTTACAGAAGAAATTGAAGGCGTAGCAACAAAATAAACGAAAGCCGATTGCCCTCTTTCATGGACAATCGGCTTTTATTATTCTTTCTTCATGGCTAATGACGCAGATGAATCAGCGAGTGGAATGCGTTTCCAATCGAACCTCTTTAGCAATCGAAGAGGATTTGATTTAACCATCGTAAACATGACACTACCTAAGATAACTGTAAGACTCCCGATTCCTTGTACCACGCTCATGCTTTCACCTAAAAACATAAAAGCAAGAATTGCCGTGAAAACTGGATTGAAATTCAAGAAAATACCGGATGTTGTTGCACCGAGTTTTTGAACACCAATATTCCATAATAGCATGCAAACGACTGTTGAAATTACTCCAGTATATAGAATCGATTGAACAAAAGATCCATCGATTTTTTCGATTGTAAAATCACGAAGATGAAAAGGAACTAACATGAGTACACCAAATATGCCTGAATACATGGTTGCCATCAGAGGAGTCGTGTAAGACATTGCCCACTTACTACATACAGCATATAAACCCCAAACAGCTACAGCTGCCATCATGAATAAATCTCCTCTATTGAATTGAAAAGTTAGTAAAGTTTCGAGATGCCCATTTGTCAAAACTAATAGAACACCACCTAGAGAAACCAGCATGGCAATTAATTGAAACAAGTTGATTTTCTCTTTCAAAAACAAATAAGAACTTAAGGCAATAGAAAACATATTTAAAGTCGAAATCAGACCAACATTTGTGGCTGAGGTGAAATCAAGTGCAACAAATTGAAATAAGTTAAACAATACAACGCCCGTACCCCCCATTAAAACTAAAGGAATAATCGCTTTGTTGTTTGGTCTTAGTGATTTTTCTTTCCACCATACAATTGGAATTAGACAGGAAACCGCAATGAGCCAGCGTAATAAGGTTAATGTAGACGGTGAAGCATGTTCAATGAGTGATTTGCCTACAACAAAATTCCCACCCCAAAGTAAGCTCGTAAATAATAACAACAAATAATAGATATACGGCATGATGATTGCTCCTTCGTCATTCTTGCGATAGAATAATTCTATCACCAATGTACACAAAACCATATATCATTTCGTATATGCTAATAAATTCAAAATAAACAAACGTATTTTATTAAAAAACTTAATTTTATTCTGAATAAATATTATTCCAAGCGGATTTACAGAAGAATTAAAAAGGAGTTTTCTCAATGGAACCAACGAGTGACAAAAATTTAGACAATCTTGATTTATTTATACTTGATATCTTGCAACGTTCATCAGATATTAGTAATGCCGAACTCGGAAGACGAGTTAATCTGTCACCCCCTGCAACGCATGCGCGTATTAAACGTTTAGTAAGTGAAGGGTATATCAATCGACAAGTGGCTATTTTAGATCAAGAAAAACTTGGGTTTGATTTACTCAGTTTCGTATTTATAAGTACCGACATTCACCACGCTGAAAAACTGGAGGTTCTTGAACAGAATTTAGTGGATATGCCCGAAGTGTTGGAATGCCAATGTCTGACTGGAGAATTCGATTACATTCTAAAGGTTGCGAACAAAGATCGACGTGATCTAGAAACATTTATCCGCAAACTAAATAAACTAGGCATTTCTCGAATTCAAACAACTTTAGCACTCCGAGAAGTGAAACAATCAACGATTTTACCTATTATCGATTCGAGATGAATACAAGTAAAAAGACATCAACAAAAATCAGTAGGTACATGACTTTTGTTGATGTCTTCTTTATAGTTTTATTTGTTAAATATGCTTGTAGAACTCTCCGAAAGCTGCTTCGCTTTCATTTGGCTTTAGCACTGTTAAACGCTTTTGTAATGATTGGTTTTCTATAAAAATAAGCAAATATATTTAAGATAACAGTGGGAATTTTTTTCGGGAACATCCTCTTTGAATAAAAGCGATGATACACATACTTCAAATCGTCCCACTGACTACAATTTTTCGTTTGATTAAATCGAGCCACATCAATCAGCTTAACTTCATCATTTGTCGTGATAAACAAATTCCTCAAATGTATATCTGATGGATTCAGACCTCTTTCAGCAGCCAAAGCAAGAGCATAATCAATTTCTTGAACATGAGATTCCTTAATTGCTACCCCATCATTCACACATTCAAATAGAGTACGTCCTTGAATGTAATCCATAACGATATAATTTTCTCCAAAAGCGTAGATTGTAGGAAAATAGGATATCCCTTTTAATTTTAAGTATATTTCTGTTTCTTCTTTTGCAATATGTCTAAATTCGGGGAAAAAGATTTTAATCGCTTGATCAGATTCTTTTATTCGAAAAACATACGCACTTCTGCCAGTCCCTATTAACGTAAGTGAATCGTCATAGGACAGAAGCCGATTGTTTTTATTTGATATATTTACTGTACTAGCTAGTTGCTGATAGGCATCCATGTGGTAACCCCCTATTCATCATAATGCAAAGTAAAAAGACGTTAGAACCAAATATCCGGTTTTAACGTCTCAAAATAAATAAAAGACCTCACCAAATATGCGGTAAGGTCTCGCAAACAACTTACGTTGCCAACAAAGCCGAGGATTCACATCCCGTATTGACGACTTTGCTGTATAGCTACTCCCCTTATAGGAAGTTGAATTTGCAGTTTTGTACGGCAAGTATATAAGTTGGTCCATATGCAGTCAATTATTATGCATTAGTTAGGTAAAACTGTAGTTCATTAAGCAACTATCATCTAGGCATTGAAATTTCTACCTTGTTTATTCGCTATGTCAGTTGCAGGGTTATTCAAATCGGTTTCTTGTTTTGAAGATTGTTGTTGATTATTTTGATCCACTTCAAAGGAATTCGACGTTTTAAAATCATTTTCTTGTTTTTCAAATTCATGATTATGTGTCTTTTCGTTTTCATGCTTCTCATGCTCGTCGATTTTCTCTTTCTGATTCTCACGTTCTTCTTTCTTCACATGGTCAGGTTCAAATTCGGGAAAATTATCTTTTTTCGTCAATAAAATCTCCTCCTCAAATTGAATGTACTTTCATTAGTATTCCCTAATCACACTAAATAAAAACGTTTGATGTGCTAATTCATTAGAATCCTCCGTAAAAATGAGATGCATAGTAACGAAACTCACGAAATTGTTTTAATAAGAACTGTTAAGTATGAAAAGCCACCTTATCTCAACAAATCAAAATAAGGTGGCTCAAGGATACTGGACTTTTATAGAGATTCCTTAAAAATCAATACTTTTTTAGTAATTAGATGTTTCCGGTTTTCCAACCTTACCTGTGCAAAGATAGGTTCTAAACTTTGTAATTGGTCCGATAAATAATTGGATGAGAGGTCCAATTGAAAACGTGACGATAAATGTTCCAATGCCAATAGGTCCACCAAGAAGTAAAGCGATAATTAACACTGTTACCTCCATAACCGTTTTTGAAAAAGCTAAGCTTCTTCCTGTTCGATATTGGATAGCCATCATTAACGTATCCATTGGATTGCGTGCAAAATTTGATTGCAAATAGCTTGAAATCCCAAGTGCAATAATGAGAATCGCGCCGATAAACATCAAAACCCGTAGAGCAAAATCTTCTGGTGAAAATGATGCGAATACAACAATTAACCAAAAATCAATGAGAGATCCAATAATCAAGATCGTGATGACTGATAAAAATTCAGGCATTTTTTTTAAAATTAAACTGTTTAATAAGATAAGAAAAATACCAATCAGCAAAATCCATGTGCCGACAGATAAGCCTGTGTGATCAGACAGCCCAACATACATAGCATCCCAAGCACCAGCTCCTAGGTCTGCTAAAATCATGACACTAATGCCTAAAGCTAAAAAACTTAAACCGATTATATAAAATAAACCGATAATCATTTTATTTTTCATAAGGTAAATCGACTCCGTTCAAAATCTAATTTCATCATCTTACCACGAAATCGACTTGAACTCTTATTTTTTCAATTCATTGAAAAGGAACAAAAAAGAATTTAGTCTCATAAATGAGACAAAATCCTTTCTAAAATGATGCTTATCTATCACTCAGTTGATACCTTTATATTCGCTATCGCTCTTCCAGCCTCTCTTCCAGAAAACAAGCATCCGCCTAAAAAAGTCCCTTCCAAAGAACGATAACCATGTACTCCACCCCCACCAAATCCAGCCACTTCACCAGCTGCATACAGTCCTGGAATGTATTCACCCGAAGCATTAATGACTCGTCCGGATAAATCAGTTTGCAACCCACCAAGTGTTTTGCGACTAATGATGTTTAACCGAACTGCAATTAAAGGTCCGTTTTTCGATTCAAGAAATTTATGCGGAGTTGCTACCCGAATCAGTTTATCCCCTATATAATTTCGAGCTCCTCTTAGTGCTGTTATTTGAAGATCTTTTGTAAATTTATGAGTTATCTCTCGATCACGAGCAAGAATTTGTCTTTTCAAATCCTCATGATTGATTAAGTTTTCGCCGGTAAGTTGATTCATACCCTCTACGAGCTCTTCAAGTGTGTTAGCCACTACAAAGTCTTCTCCCTTATCCATAAATGCCTTAACTGGGGACGTGGGACCAGGCAAAATGCGTGAAAGAACTTGTTTTATGCTTTTGCCTGTTAAATCTGGATTCTGTTCAGATCCAGATAACGCAAACTCCTTCTCAATGACTTTTTGTGTCAGAACAAACCAGGAATAATCATATCCCGTGGCTTGAATGGTTTCGAGTGTACCTAACGTATCAAAGCCGGGAAAGTTCGGGGCTTTAAATCTTTGACCTTTTGCATCAAACCACATAGAGGAAGGGCCCGGTAATATACGAATCCCGTGCTTTTCCCATACTGGATTCCAGTTTTGAATTCCTTCTGTGTAATGCCACATTCGATCACGGTTAACGATTCTTCCACCTGCACGCTCTGTAATTCCAAGCATTCGTCCATCAACATGCGCTGGAACGCCAGAAATCATTCTTTTTGGTGGTGTACCTAATCGCTCTGGCCAATTTTTTCTAATTAAATCAAAATTCGCTCCAATTCCGCCACTTGTCACTAAAATCGATGGAGCTGTAAATTCAAATTCCCCTGTTACTTCTCGGGAACTTGCTTCACCTCGTTTCGCTTCACTTCCAATGAGAATACTACCTTTCACACCTATCACTTGACCATCTTGCATAATTAAATCATCCACTCGATGTCTTGGACGATAATCAACTAAGCCTTTTTCAATTCCTTCTCGAAGTTGGTTTTCAAAAGGCTTAATAATCGCAGGTCCCGTACCCCACACAATATGGAATCTAGGAACTGAATTACCATGCCCTTCAGCCAAGTACCCACCACGTTCAGCCCATCCTATGACAGGGAAAAAACGAATTCCTAAACTATGTAGCCATTCTCTCTTTTCATATGTCGCAAAATCCACGTAGGCTTTTGCCCATTTCCTTCCCCATTCATCCTCATCCTCTCGATCGAATCCAGCTGATCCTAACCAATCTTGCAAAGCGAGTTCATGTGAATCATGTATTCCTAGACGGCGTTGTTCGGGTGTATCTACTAAAAACAACCCTCCGAAAGACCACCAAGCCTGTCCTCCTAATGAAGCTTCAGGTTCTTGATCCAACAACATCACTTTACGTCCAGCTGCTACTAATTCTGCCATCGCCACTAAACCTGCCAAGCCTGCACCAACCACCACAACATCGGCTTTCACTGAATGCACCTCATTCATTTCTATGTATTTTTTGCTATTAACTGTATTCTAGAAGGAGTAAATAGTTCCTTTTATTTTAATAGAAATGTGATGTATTATAGGATAGTAGATATAATATTTTGATCCTTTCTCATTCTTTAGACTGAAATCAAACAAATTTTCACTTATGTTTGATTGACAAGTGGTAAACTCATATTAGTCTGATTTTAAATTAGGAGTGAATATACTTGAAAATTTATGATGTAACGATAGTCGGAGCAGGTCCTGCGGGATTATTTACTGCGTTTTATGGCGGTATGCGACAAATGTCAGTAAAAATTATTGAAAGCTTACCAAACATCGGTGGGCAATTAACAGCGCTTTATCCAGAAAAGTATATATACGATGTAGCTGGTTTCCCAAAAATCCGAGCGAAAGATTTAGTAGACAATTTGTCTGAACAACTTTCTATTTTTGCACCAACTATTGTCACTGGGGAATCTGTTGAAGATTTAGCTAAACTTGAAGATGGAACTTGGCAATTAACAACGAACGAAGGCCAACATCTTTCGAAGACAGTCATTTTTACAAACGGTAACGGTGCATTCGAGCCGAAACGTTTAGAATTAGAAGAAGCTGAAAAATATGAAGGAAAGCAACTTCATTATTTTGTTGACGATATGGGTACTTTCGCAGGAAAAGATGTTGTTCTATTTGGTGGCGGAGATTCTGCAGTAGATTGGGCATTAATGCTTGAGCCAATCGCGAAAAGCGTCACCCTTGTCCATCGTAGAGATTCATTCCGAGCGCATGAACATAGCTTAGAACTACTTCGTCAGTCTTCAGTAGTAGTGAAAACCCCATATGTTGTCGATCATTTCGAACCTAAAGACGAAGCATTCACTCATGTAGCTATTCGTAGCTCTGAAGGGGAAGTTGAATTGTTACCTGCTGATCACGTAATCGTCAATTACGGTTTCCGTTCTTCGATCGGGAAAATGAAAGAGTGGGGCATGGAGATGGAGCGTCAGTCAATCGTTGTCAATTCGATGATGGAGACGACACTTCCTGGTGTGTACGCTGTAGGTGACAGTAATACTTATGCTGGTAAAGTAAAATTAATCGCATGTGGATTTGGTGAAGCACCAATCGCAATTAATTCAGCCAAGCATTTCGTTGAACCTGAAACAAAGAAACATGTAAAACATTCTACAGATTTATTTTCACATTAAAAAACATAAGGGAGTCCAGTAAGTCACGAAAGATGACTTACTGGACTCCCTTTTTCTATGTCATATGCGTTTAGATGATTTAGCTTAACCGCTCTCGCTCTCTTGCTCCTTCGTTTACTTGTCACAAACACAAAAACCATACGCCGTTAAGCATTGGTGTTAAAAAGAACGCTAGATTCCTTAGAATCTAGCGCTTAACATTAACCTAATTTTTTAATTAATTCTTTCACAACTAACGGTGTAGATTGTGGGTTTTGACCTGTTATTAGCTTGCCATCTACTACAGATTGCTCTGACCAATTTGGACCAGTCTCAACTGTAGCACCAAGTTCACGTAATTTACTTTCTAATAAAAACGGCATTATATCATCAAATGTAGTATCTCGTTCTTCAGCATCTGTAAATGCACTCACTTTTTTCCCCTTAACAAGAGGTTCGCCATTTGATAACGTTGCGCCTACTAATCCTGCAGGACCGTGACATACTGAGACGACATAGCGGTCTGCCTCGTAAAACTCACGGAGTAATTGTTGAAGCTTTTTATTTCCAGGGAAATCAAACATTGTCCCGTGACCACCTGGTAAAAATAGAACATCATAATCATCCATATTTACATCTTCCACAGAAACTGTATCTGTTAAATACTTCTCAGCATCCAACGTTTCCTTAGGTGTATTTTCATCAATACTGCCTGGATCGACAGGTGCTTTTCCACCTTTAATACTACTTATCGTTACATCGTAGCCTTCTTTAATAAAAGCTAAATAGGCATCCGAGAATTCTGATAACCAAGTACCTGTCGGTTTGTTATCACCCATTGTATCTGCACTTGTTAATACCATTAATATTTTCTTTGTCATGTTTATTCCTCCTTAAAATTCCTGATTTCCAATTACATTCAGTAAATTTCACACATCCTCTGTTTACCCTTATCACAACCAAACAAACTTTTGTGAGCACATAGCATAATTACATCGTCGGATTATTGTCAAACGGTTTGTTTCGAATGAGATTCCAAACCGCCATTCCATCGCTTGGATTCTCCCCATGCCAAATTGGAAACAGAGAAAAAAAGATAAAGTAAAAAGAAAAATAGACATACTGGTATAAGAAAATGCTTGGTTCTATTTCTCTGATTAAAATCAATCCATTCAATAGTAAAATTCCTGCTAAATTAAATAATGAACCACCTAAATAGACGAGTATTAATTTCCATCTTTTTCGGTGCTTTGATAACGAAATATACTCGCACCAACCATCATAAAAGTATAGTCGACGAATATGCAGTGGGCCAATTTTCGTTAAAATCTTCCCTGAACCTATATGCATATTGACTTTCCCTCCAAATAAACGTGCAAAAAACATATGCCCTAATTGATGAAGAATCGTTACTAAAGGCAAAACAAGGAAAAAGGAAAAGAAAAACTTCCATATATCATTAAAACCAAACATGGTCTCCCCTTCTTTCGTGGCATTCTAGAATAGGTCATTGTACGAGAACCAATTATGAATTACAAATATTCTTCACTCATATCTTCTGTTCATTATTTCCAAGTGGTAAATAGTTGTATACGAATGAATGAAAAGTAGGAGTACATTTTTAATATTTGTGAATAAAGGAGCAATCTTCACTTCTAAATCCACCTGGTCATTGAATTAACTGTGGATTGTTGATACCTTTTTACAAGGCTCATATTCTAAATTTAGAAATTTGTGCGTATTTTCTATCAAAGAGAATGACATCTAGGGAGGACATCATGAAGAAAAGTTTACAAATGGCAAGTGCCTTTATTGGCATCATTGTTGGGGCAGGTTTTGCTTCAGGACAAGAAATACTTCAGTACTTTACGAGCTTTGGAATCATGGGGTTTGTCGCAGCATTTATTTCAACCATCGCCTTTGGCTACCTCGGCATGCATCTGACTAGCCTTGGCAGTAGAATGAGGACTACTTCTCATAAAGAGGTCGTGTATCGTATAAGTGGAAAATTCTTTGGACGGATTGTCGATGGAATAATCATTTTAACGCTATATGGTGTCGGCGTTGTTATGATTGCAGGAGCAGGATCCATTTTCTCTCAACAGTTTGGTCTATCTGCGGTACTCGGTAGTACCATCATGGCAATCGCTGTTATTTTTACCATCATGTTAAATGTGCAAAAAGTGATTGCCATTATTGGTGGAGTGACACCATTCCTTGCGTTAGTCATTGTCGGATTAGCGGTTTATAGTTTTATGACAATGGATACGAGTTTTGAAGAATTACATACAATCGCAATTGATCAACCTACTACTTTGCCTAACTGGTGGATGTCAGCAATTAATTATGTCTCGTTCAATATTGCCGTTGGTGCTTCTATGGCAATTGTGATGGGCGGTACAGAGAAAGATACTAAAATTGCTTCTCAAGGAGGCTTTATTGGCGGACTTGGTCTTGGGGTATTGATTATAATGAGTCACTTCACCATCTTTTCAAAAATTGATGATGTAGCTGGCGTTGACATGCCTATGCTCAAAATTATGGATGATATTCATCCATTCCTAGGAATTTTCATGTCCTTCGTTTTATTTGGAATGATTTACAATACAGCAGTTGGTATGCTTTTCTCCTTTTCTGCTCGATTTGTTAAAATGGGCACTCGAAAGTTCAAGATGTTTGTAGTCATTGTTGGAATTTCTGCTTACATTGCGAGCTTTGTTGGATTTACAAAGTTAGTTAGCTTGTTTTATCCAATTGTCGGCTACCTCGGCTTATTTTTAGTTGGCGCAATCATTTTGGCTTCAATTAAACATAAAAATGGAACAGCAAAATAAGCATTTTAACCACGCGGGGTATGTTGATTTTAATTGTGACTTATGCTATATTTATTGATTGAATTAGCATAAATGTAAGGTGGTTAAATAAAATGGAAAACAAAGCATATCAAGTGTTGTTATATTATAAATACGTTTTAATAGATGAACCTGTATTATTTGCTCAAACTCATTTAGCTGCGTGCAAAGAAATTGGTTTACTAGGTCGCATTCTAGTCTCGCATGAAGGCATCAACGGTACGGTTTCAGGAACTTTGGAACAAACCCAAGCTTATATGGATATGATGAAGAGCGATGAGCGATTTGCAGACATGATGTGGAAAATCGATGCAGCAGATGGGCATGCTTTCAAAAAAATGCATGTGCGTGCAAAAAATGAAGTCGTACATCTTGGACTCGGCGAAGATGACATTAACCCAAACGAAATTACAGGGCAATATCTAACTCCGATTGAATTCTATGAAAAAATGCAACAAGACGACACCATCGTAATCGATGCACGCAACGATTACGAATTTGACTTAGGTCATTTCCGTGGTGCCGTTCGCCCAGACATCAAAAACTTCCGTGACTTGCCAGCATGGATGCGCGAAAACAAAGAACAGTTTGAAGGAAAAAAGATATTAACTTACTGTACTGGCGGAATTCGCTGTGAAAAATTCTCTGGTTGGTTAGTTAAAGAAGGCTATGAAGATGTAGGACAACTCCATGGTGGAATTCACAATTATGGAACAGACCCTGAAGTAAAAGGTCAACTTTGGGATGGTCAAATGTACGTGTTCGACCAACGTATTGCAGTTCCAATCAATAAAGTTGAACACATAATTGTTGGTAAAGACCATTTCGACGGCACACCTTGTGAACGCTATGTAAACTGTGCAAATCCTGAATGTAACGACAAAATTTTGTGTTCAGAAGAAAACGAACATCTATATATGCGCAGCTGTTCGGACGAATGTCGCACACATCCACGTAATCGCTACATCGTAGAACACGGATTGTCAGAAGAAGAAGTTCTTGAAAGATTTGATACAATTAACGAAATGAAAACGAATGTTATCGCATAACTAAAAAAGATTCCACGAGAGTTCATTGTCTCGTGGAATCTTTTTTGATTGGTTAGACATTTAAGCATCTGCCTTGCAGATGCTTTCTTTTAGCTTTTGTCGCTTAGATGGATACTTAATTTGGCGTTTGGAACGAATAATTTGGCGTTCGGAAGTAGTTTATTAGCGATTGAACACGATAATTTGTCGTTCACAATCCATATTTTGGCGTTACGTGGTGATAATTTGGCGTTAACGGCTCCCCTCAATTATGAGGTCCCTTCCCTTATGCCAATAAAAAAACGATCCGCATGTAAATACGAATCGTTCTAATTTATTTAACAATCATTACTGGACATTCTGCTCGTTTCACCACTTTATGACTAACACTACCTAAAACCATTTCTTGTAGTGAGTTCAAGCCTCGACTACCGATAACGAGTAGCTCATAGTTTTGTTTATTCGCAAACTCAACAATCGATGGTCCTGGTACACCATGAAGGATTTCAACTCGATAATTGATGTTGGCTGCTCGAAGTAATTCTTCAACAGGCATTAGTTTTCTTCTTCGTTTCATATCGAGTTCTACAGAACTCCCACTATGAAGAACATCACTTTTTGCTTGAGAATAGTCAGCTACTAACACGACCGTAACAATTGATGTTTCATTCATAGAAGCAATTTTAATTACTTCTGAAGTTGCACGGATCGAATGGTCAGATCCATCTGCTGCCAATAAGATTTTTTTGTACATCCTAAACACCCCTTATATGAATTAATGAGCTGACATTTTAGCATGATCATTATTGTAAATCGCAAGTTTGTCCACAAGTTGCTGACTCGTTGCATTTAATCCTACGATTTTCACTTCGTTTTTATTCTCATAATATTTTAAAACTACCTTGTCTATTGCACCAACCCCTGAATCATCCCATACATGAGTGGTTGAGAAGTCGATGATTATTTTCTCATCACTTACCGTGAAATCAAATGCTTCTAAGAAGCTTTCGACAGAAGCGAAGAATAGTTGCCCCTCCACTTTGAAGTGTGAAGTTTCACCTATAACCGTTTTCATCACAGTTACTTGAGAAATCTTTGCAACGAAGAAAATCGCACTTAAAATGACACCAGCAATTACACCCTTCGACAAGTCATGTGTAAATACAACGATCAATACCGTAGTGACCATAACGATGGAATCCGTCAACGGTGCTTTCTTTAGATACGTAAATGATGACCAGTCAAATGTGCCGACGGATACCATAATCATGATACCGACTAAAACGGGCATCGGAATTTGAACGACTAATTCACCAAGTACGATGATGAGAAACATCAGGAATAATCCTGCAGTTAATGTCGATAGACGACCACGACCACCTGATTTTACGTTAATAACAGATTGACCGATCATAGCGCAGCCTGCCATCCCACCAAAGAATCCGTTAATGAAGTTGGCAATACCTTGTCCTCTGGATTCTTTATTTTTATTACTTTCTGTACCTGTCATATCATCCACAATGGTAGCCGTTAATAATGTTTCCAGCAATCCAACAATGGCTAATGCAATGGAGTACGGAAAAATAATCATGAGCGTTTCGAAAGAGAAAGGCACATTTGGAATGAAGAATGACGGAAGGGATTGCGTAATTGTTCCTAAATCCCCAACTGTTCTCATCTCAATATCAGCAAATAAAGCTAGTGCTGTAAGTGCAACAATTGCAATTAACGGTGCTGGGATAGACTTCAAAAATCTTGGAAGGATATACACGATTAATAAAGTGACTCCAACAAACACATAGGTAATCGTGGAGATGCCCAAGAAATGTGGCACTTGTGCCATGAAAATTAAAATAGCAAGTGCATTAACGAAACCAATCATCACTGCACGAGGAATAAATTTCATTACTTTCGCTACTTTAAATACACCGAAAATGATTTGAATTATTCCAGTTAATATGGTGGCAGCAAGTAGGTATTCAATGCCGTGATCCTTGACTAAAGGTACCATCAACAAAGCCATTGCACCTGTCGCAGCTGAAATCATACCTGGACGTCCACCAACAAACGCAATAATGACTGCGATACTAAATGATGCATATAATCCGACCATTGGATTTACGCCAGCAATAATTGAAAATGCTATAGCCTCAGGAATTAGCGCTAATGCTACAACAATTCCTGCCAAAATATCTGCTCGTACATTTGAAAACCAATTTAATCTTATCTTTTCTAACACGTTTTTATCACCTCAATAAAATAATTTTTGGCTATTAACTCTCATAATAGTCGCGATCTAAATCCACGAGATGTAGTGTATCATGTATTTTCCCAAAAAGGAACCATTTTAGAACAAAATTCTAATGACTTATGTTAAACTAATCATGACCTTGTCATTAAAGGAGCGGAATGATGAAAATCGGATATGTAAGACCAACCCATGACGAACCAGATGTGTCTCAACAAATTCAACATCTGTCTATAATAGAAGGCATTCAAATTATTGAAGAAGAGCATGACTCTGCGAAACGAAGATTCGCTTTAATCCAAATGATTCACAACCTTCAACCTGAAGATATGATATATGTGACCAAGCTTTATCATTTAGCGGATTCCAGTCGGCACTTGAATGAGTTATTAGATGAAATACATCAAAAGAAAGCTTCCGTGATTTCTTTAAATGAAAATATTGATTCGAAACATGTGGAGGGTTATTCTTTTCAAGAAGTTTTAAGACATCTGATTCAGTTTCAAAGTGATGTTATTAGTGAGAAGACAAAAAGCGGTCTAAATGCGGCTCAGAAAAAAGGCAATAATGCTGGCAGACCTAAAAAACCAGATGCGAATGTTCAAAAAGCGATTTTGATGTATGAAAGTAAAAAATATACACTGGCTGAGATTAAAGAGGCTACAGGAATTAGTAAATCAACCTTATACCGCAATTTAGAAAACTAAATATAAACAAAAAAATCGCAATTTCCTTTTCGGAAATCGCGATTTTTCAATTTATTCTCCAAGCCAGGCAAGACCAACTGTTCCTCGACCTGTATGTGATCCAGGTACTGGGCTTAATTCAGTAATAGAAAACGAAATGTCTTTAAATTGCTTTTCAAGCTCCACTTTCCAAGATGTTGCTTCTTTCAAATTATCTGCATGGATGACTGTTACTTCTTTCACATGACTCTTTTCTTCTTCTAAATAGTCTACCATTTTGCCAATTGCGCGTTTATGACTGCGAACTTTATCTGACAAAACAGCTCGACCTTCATCAAATTTCATAACTACTTTCATGTTCAATAACGTCGCAAATACAGCTTGGGTTCCAGTCACTCGTCCACCTTTGTGAAGTTGTTCTAAACTACCAGGTGTTAAAAACAAGCGCGCTTTGGCAGGATAGGTTTTAATTTCAGCAACAATGTCTTCGTATGATTTACCTTGTTGCTCTAGCTCTACTGCGCGTTCAACCATTTTTCCAAGCGGGAATGAACCAATTTGTGAATCGAGTACAAACGCATCTACTCCTGCTTCCTTCGCAGCTGCAATAGCTCCTGAATAGGCACCGGTCAATGCTCCTGTTACATGAATGGCAATGACATGGTCATACTTTCCTTTTAATTCCTGGAATAACTCGATCATTTCTCCGGGTGAAGGTTGTGAAGTCTTTGGCAACGTTTTTGAATCTGCCAGTTTTTCATAAAACTCTTTTGATCCTATTTCAATATTTTCTTTATAAGAAGTTTCTCCGAATATGACGAATAACGGAACTACATGTATATTGTGTTTTTCAATAAAATCAGCCGAAAGTGTAGCGGTGGAATCTATAACCCATCCAATTTTTGAAGAATTCATTTATAAAACCCCTTTATTTATATGAAAAATTTCAGCATAAACGCTTCCATTTTAAATTATGGGGAAAGGTCAGACTTTTGAGTAGAAGCATGTATCATGCAAGATATATGATAAGTGTCATCCCATCAAAATTTAACAATTTTCAAAAAAACGTTTATTGGAGCTATTTTGGGGAATAAAACCAGTACATCCAAATGAACAGGAGGCGTTACTCAATGAGAAGAAATACATTAACTATGGCAGCTCTAGGACTTGGTGCAGCGTTCCTCATGCGCAACAAGGAATCTCGAGACAAGTTAAAAGGGCAAGTTGACCAATTCTCTAAAAGTGGGAATGGTAAAGGAATATTAGATTCAGTACTTGGATCATTAGACAAGAAAACCACGACTCGATAAAAGTCGTGGTTTTTTGTTGTTTATGATTATATTCTTTCAAGTTTAAGGGAAATGAATGTCAAAACCACAGCACTTAACACCATGACTCCCCCAATCCAAGGAGTATGAATCAATCCAATTGATTGAATAACAATCCCTCCTATAATTGAACCGATTGCAATACCAACGTTAAAAGCAGCGATATTTAGTGCAGACGCAACGTCTACAGCCGCTGGAACATATTTTTCTGCAAGTTGAACAATGTTTAATTGGAGACCAGGCACATTCATAAATGCGAACAAGCCCATAAATATAATGGAAATTAACCCAATCACTTTAAAAGGAATTAAAAAAGTCATGACAATTAAAATTACCGCATTGATCATAAACATCCAAAGTAATGCACGAGCAGGATGATGATTAGCCAAACGGCCTCCTATTTCATTTCCTATTGCGACGGCTACCCCATAAACAAGAAGAACGATACTTACTAACTTAACATCAATTTTAACAATATCTTCTAAAATCGGTGTTAAGTAAGTAAATGCTACAAACGTACCACCGTATCCTAGAGCAGTAATCGAAAATCCTAGCAAAAGTCGTGTATTCGTTATCAATTTAAACATATCTTTAAACTTCGCGGGAGGTGATTGTTGTAGATTTTTAGGAATCAAAAATGCAATTGCCACGATCGCAATAATTCCTAGTACAGCTACTCCCCAAAACGTTGCACGCCAACCAAATGCTTGTCCTACTAACGTTCCTAGAGGGACACCTGTAACCGTAGCTACGGTTAATCCCGTAAACATAAGAGCTATAGCGCTTGCCTTTTTTTGTGGAGGAACTAACTGCACAGCAATGGTAGCGCCGATTGCGAAAAAGACACCATGAGAAAATGCTGTTATGAAGCGAGCTACCATTAATAACTCAAAGGAATTTGACAAGGCCGCTACTATGTTTCCAACAATAAAAACGAGCATCAACATCATTAATAAAGATTTTCTGCTAATTCGATTTGTAAGAGCCGTCAAAATAGGTGCCCCGACAGCTACTCCTATTGCATAACCTGAAATTAGAAAGCCAGCTACCGTTATCCCAATATCAAAATCATTTGCAATTGTTGCTAACAAACCTACTGGAACAAATTCAGTTGTTCCTATCCCGAAAGCACTGATTGCGAGAGCCCACAATGCCAATTTTCCATTTCTTTGTGTTTCTTGAACTGTATGAGAGTGACTCATTTTTATTCCTCCCTTGAAATTACATCTTTTTGAAATAAATGCTTCCTGCTTAAGCAATCCTAATTATGCTCGCTTTAATCCTTAATGAACAGTACGCACTTTAAAGTAATGTAGGCACTTTTAAGTACCTATAGAATCTTTCGGAGAGTATGTGTAAAGTGAAATATGCTAAGATTTAGTAAAGATAAAACCGATCATTAAATGTTCCAAGGAGGTTTATAGATGGCTTACAATATTCCAGTCGAAGCTACCCTAGATGTAATTGGGGGAAAGTGGAAAGTTGTTATAATGTGTCACTTGATTGACGGGGAAAAACGCACGAGTGAATTAAAAAAACTCATGCCTAATATCACTCAAAAAATGTTGACACAACAACTTAGAGAATTAGAAGACGACGGTGTAGTGAACCGAACCATATTTGACCAAGTGCCACCCAAAGTTATTTATTCTCTAACTAAATATGGATGGTCGCTCCGACCGATTCTAGATGCCATGTGCTCATGGGGAGAAAATCATATTGAAATAGTTGAAGACCCGAATAATCCTCAATAATAAAAGCCATCATCTTCTCCCAATTAGGGACCGGATGATGGCTTTTTCAATTTCAGTGTAATTTTACAAGATAGGTTTTATTCACTTATCGCTTTCGATACATCATATAGCGATAAGTCTATCTCAACCTCTTTCCCTAACGCCAATTTCGCTAGTTGAGCACCTAAGTATGGACCCACTGTTAGACCTGAAGCACCAAGACCATTGGCGAATAAAAGACCCGTAAATCCGGGGATTTCTCCGATGACCGGTAAAAAGTCTGGCGTAAAAGGACGGAAGCCTACTCGTGTCTCAACGAATGTACTTTCTAGTAGACCTGGCGCAACTTCTAAAGCCTTATTCAGTACTTCTTGCAATCCACCTGCTGTGACACGTTGGTCAAAATGATGGTCATCTTCATGTGTCGCGCCAACTACAATTTTGCCATCATCAAATGATAAAATATATTGATCATTTGGAGGCATGATAACCGGCCAATTGCCTGTATTCTCATCCTCGATTTGGAGATGAACAATCTGTGCTTTTTGGGCTGACACGTGGATGTTTATTCCCATTGGGAATAGCAATTCTTCCGCCCATGCCCCAGCCGTAACGATGATTGAATCTGCTTTATAAAATTCATCACCCACAAAGACACCTTTTAAAACCGTTTGGTCATGCGATATGCTCGCTGAGCCCTCAACAAATTTCGCTCCGTATTTCTTGGCCGCGTTCTCAAATGATTGACGTAAAGCTCGTCCATTTACTCGAGCTCCTCCTGTAATCATAACGGAACTAAATTCTTCTGATAATAAAGGAAATGAAGCGATCGTTTCTTCACTTGTTAACATATGAATCTCACCTATTTCAGGCGCATCTTCACGGCGAGTTGTTGCTCTTTCCTGCATTTTTAAAAGTTTGCCCTCATCGGTGTGAAGACTAATTGCCCCGACTTGTTTATAACCAGTATCGTGTTCCCCATCACTTTCTAATTGCTCGATTAACTCTTCATAATAAGCTGCGCCATTTTTTGCTAGCGTGTACCAGGCTTTATTGCGCCTCTGAGAAATCCAAGGGCAGATAATTCCCGCTGCAGCATCAGTTGCTTGACCTGGATCTTTACGATCAATGACAATCACGTTCGCTCCCGCTTTCGCCAAGTGGTAGGCTGTAGATGAACCTAGAATTCCAGCTCCAATAATAATGGATGTTTTCATAAAAGCACCTTTTTCAAAATAGATTTCCTACTTTCATTTTACACATGGATGCAATACTCTCAAAATATCTTCATTGGAGGAATAGAACATGAACCGTACTTGGATGATATATGGTGCCAATGGCTATACTGGAAATCTAATAGCAGAAATGGCCGCCAAAAGAGGTCTAACCCCTATTTTAGCTGGAAGAAATAAAGAAAAAATTCAAGCGTTAGCTAAAAAACTACAACTGGAAAGTCGCGTGTTCCCTTTAGAACAACTTGATCAATTAACCGCTGGATTATCTGGAATCGATCTAGTTCTTCATTGTGCTGGACCATTTTCAAAAACAAGTTCACTTATGATTGAGGGCTGCTTTAGTGCAGGTACACATTATCTTGATATTACAGGAGAAATCAATGTTTTTGAGCACGTCCATTCAAACGAAGTAGCCGAACGTGCCATAAGAGCAAATATCGTTCTATGTTCGGGTGTCGGTTTCGATGTCATTCCAACGGACTGTGTTGCGCTTAAATTGCAACAGTTACTCCCATCTGCTACTCATTTATCATTAGGATTTGATTCCGACTCTGGAATTTCTCGTGGAACTTTCAAAACCATGATACAAGGACTCGCCTCGGGTAGTGCAGAACGTCAAGATGGAATCATCAAAGAATTCCCTCTTGGAACCAAGAATCGTATCATTGATTTTGGAAGAGGATCAAAGACAGCAGTCGCCATTCCTTGGGGTGATGTCTCGACGGCTTTCTATTCTACAGGAATTCCTAATATCAACACTTGGATTCCAATGTCCCCAACTAAAATGCATGCTACTCGAGTGTTAAACAAGTTCAAACCAGTAATAGCTTCTTCCCTTATTCAACGATTTTTGCATAAATGGATCGATACAAAAGTAAGCGGTCCAAGTCTATCTTCTCGACAGAATTCTCCTGCTTACATTTGGGGCGAAGCACATAATGCAAGAGGCGAAAAAATAACCGTGCGAATAAAAACTGCAAATGTGTACACCTTAACTATTTATGGTGCGTTAGAGGTTGTCACGAGATTATTAAATCAAAAAGTTTCTGGTGGAAGTTATACACCTTCGTCCCTTTTCGGTCCTGAATTAATTGAAGCTTTACCTGAATCAGACGCATTCCAAATCAGTTAATTCACGCTCATATTTTCAGTAATTTCTGATATTGTTCCGTTATAAAGCCTATTGCGGTGCACATTTCAAAATAAATTCACGATACTGAAACAATTAACGTATATTATCAATTTTTGTAATAGGAATGTTCGTTAAAAAGATTTATAATAAGACCTAATCATGATTCACATGATCCTATACCGATTCTTATTAATTGTAAGTAAGATGACATAGAATGATTTATTTTCAGGAGGAAAAAACATGTTAAAAGATGTATTCATGGCGTTATCAAAAAACCAATTGCTAACGACTGCTGCAAAAAAATACGGTCTTAAATTAGGTGCACAAACGGTAGTTGCTGGAACGAATGTTGAACAAACGATCAAAAGTATACGCGAATTAAACGCACTAGGAATTAGTGCAACAGTCGATAATTTAGGTGAATTTGTCTTCGAAAGAGAAGAAGCGATTAAAGCAAAAAATAGCATCTTGGAAGTAATCGAAGCAATTCATGAAAATGAAGTTGATGCACATATTTCACTTAAACCTACACAATTAGGATTAGATATCGATTATGATTTCTGTTACGAAAACTTAAAAGAAATCGTTGCTGCTGCAAGTAAATACGACATGCATATTAATTTAGACATGGAAGACTACGGTCACCTTCAGCCTTCTTTTGACTTGATGGATGCTTTATTAAAAGAATACAGCAATGTCGGAACAGTAATTCAAGCTTATTTCTTCCGTGCTCAAGATGACATTGAGAACTACAAACATTTGCGTTTACGTATCGTAAAAGGTGCTTATAAAGAGCCTGCTGAATACGCATACCAAACAACTCAAGATATTGATGCCAATTTCATTAAATTAATTGAGTACCATTTGTTAAATGGAAAGTTCACATCAATTGCAACACATGACCATAACGTAATTAATCATGTGAAGAAATTTGTTGAAGAAAACCAAATCTCTAAAGATAAATATGAATTCCAGATGCTATATGGCTTCCGCAAAGATATGCAAGTATCCTTAGCTAAAGAAGGTTATAACTTCTGCACGTATGTACCTTTTGGAGATGACTGGTATGGCTACTTCATGAGAAGATTAGCTGAGCGTCCACAAAATCTTAACTTGGTATTCAAACAAGTATTTAACAAACGCACAAATACAACAATCGGCGTATTTGCTGGTGCATTAGCATTAAGTAAATTAGCTTCTAAAAAGAAAAAATAATGTTTCAAAGAGGCCGCTAGTCAGTGAAAACTGACTAGTGGCCTTTTTTTTAGTGGCTCAGTTAAAATTTTGGGGTTCTTGGTTAGAATTATCGAAGTATCAGTTAGAATTTTGACACTCTCAGTTAGAAATATCGCCTTCTCAGTTGTAATTGTTCAATTGGATATGCCAACAGTAAAGGCTGCGTAAGCGAAGCGTGCAGCACCAATTAATGGTTTAAGATTTTAATTGCCCTGCCCGCTAAAGCTTGGCAGATTTTTCTGTTTGGTGAATAGTGGCTCAGTTAGAATTTTGCGGTTCTTGGTTAGAATTATCGAGGTCTCAGTTAGAATTTTGACAATCTCAGTTAAAGAAATCGCCATCTCAGTTGTAATTGTTCAATTGGATATGCCAACAGTAAATGCTGCGTAAGCGAAGCGTGCAGCACCAATTAATGGTTTAAGATCTTAATTGTCCCTGCCCGCTAAAGCTTGGCAGGTTTTTCTGTTTGGTGAATAGTCGCTCAGTTAGAACTCTGGGATTCTTGGTTAGAGTTATCGCGGTCTCAGTTAGAATTTTGACAATCTCAGTTAAAGAAATCGCCTTCTCAGTTGTAATTGCATATCTTCTCGATTTAAAAAAATTCATAGGATGCATGTTTCGACTCACGGGGTATACTAGAAAGAATCTAACAATAGACGTTCAGATGATGAACAATAGAAGGGACGATTATTTCATGGGAATCCATAGATTTTTCACAAGTATGAATGACTTAGAACGTATTATTCGGTGTCCGGGTAAGTTTAAATTCGAAGAACATAATGTAGCAGCCCATAGTTGGAAAGTATCACAATATGCTATGTTTTTCGCCACGATCGAAGAGAGAAATGGTGAAGTGATTGATTGGAAAGCACTTTATGAGAAAACCATTAATCATGACTTTGCTGAAGTATTTATTGGCGATATAAAAACTCCGGTGAAACACGCTTCTCCTGAACTGAAGCAAATGATTGCTCACGTAGAAGAAAAAATGATGGAAAAATTTATTGTTGAAGAGATTCCTGAAGAATTTCAATCGGTTTTCTTTGATCGAATGAAGGAAGGAAAAGATGCCACAATCGAAGGAAGAATTTTAGAATTTGCTGATAAGCTCGACCAGTTCTATGAATCCTTTGCAGAGTTAAAGCGAGGAAATACAGACCCTGAATTTGTCTTAATGTATCAAGAAGCTCTAACAAAATTATTAAATTTACCATTACCTGCAAGTGTTGATTACTTCCGAAACGTGATGTTAGAAGATGTTAAAAAAGAAGAAACAGCTCTAGATGTAAAAGCATTTACACTTAAAGTGTTAAATAGCTAAAAATGCAATGTGTTTTCACCGATTGTTACAAGTCGATTTTCATAGCCTTCGTTTGATACGATCGTCTTACAAATAAAGTGATAATGACGTGAAAATGAACATGGCAAAACATTTGAAAATCTATGGTTTAACACTTGTCGTTTTTTTCTTGGTCGACATTGTTTGGCTAGCATTTATTTCTACTAAATTATATGAAGATCAAATTGGTTTTTTATTAAAAGATGACGTTAATTGGTTAGCTGCTGCACTTTTTTACTTATTGTATATCGCAGGATTAGTGTTCTTTGTCATTCGACCTTCCATCGAACAAAAGAGCGTTCGATATGCTTTATTGGCTGGCGGATTTTTCGGGCTTGTGACTTATGCAACGTATGATCTAACTAATCTAGCAACGTTAAGTGACTGGCCAATCTTCATAACGGTAGTGGATTTACTTTGGGGGACTTTTTTAAATGCAGCTACAGCTGCAATAACTGTGTATTTAGTCTTAAAAAGGCAAAAGTAGGTATAGATTAAGTAAACTACAGGTGTTAAGACTAATATTTCATAGATATTAATAAAATGGCAAGTTATCAATTCAAATGTTGCTATGATATGAGTGAAACAGACGTTGTTGTCATGCAAATAGTTACTGGTAATATAGTTGATCGCAATGAAGGCGGCGACTCCAGCGGAATCAGCAAGAACTGAAGACCCTGGACTGAGCGCAAGCGAGGGAAGCGGCTGAAGTCTTGCCCGCGGAAAGCGTCCGCCACAATGGAGATCAACACTTGATATATATATATATATATATATAGAAAAGAGGCTGTCTCAAAAATCATCTTCATGACGATTGAGACAGCCTCTTTTTGTTAAGCCATTTCTAATTTTTGAAGTCGGCGATCTAAGATAATATTCCCGAACGGGATAAATGCGACAATAACAGCAATTACGCTATATATAAATGGCCATTTAACCACAAATGTCATATAAGCAATGAATAAACAGTACGTGACAAATAAAAATCCATGAATCGCGCCAACTACACTAACTGCTTCTGGAAAATCAAAAAAATATTTCAGTGGCATCGCTAAAAATACTAATATTAATAGAGAACCTCCCTCTATTAATCCCATCGTACGAAACTTTTCTAGTGGTCGTTTCATCATTATAAC
The DNA here is from genome assembly GCF_043641925.1 of Paenisporosarcina quisquiliarum. Taxonomy (GTDB): domain Bacteria; phylum Bacillota; class Bacilli; order Bacillales_A; family Planococcaceae; genus Paenisporosarcina; species Paenisporosarcina quisquiliarum_A. The sequence continues at coordinate 4,690 of NZ_JBHZRU010000020.1, read as the reverse complement.
CTCCCGCTTCTACATCGTTCATTATAAATAGTCCACGAGAAGGTGTACAGAATTGTACCGACAATTAATCAAAATTCGTCCTCAAGTCATTCAATGTTCTGCCACAATTACTTATTTTGATTCTTTATTTACTACTGGTATCCAAATCTCTGAATAGTAATCAGCCTTGGTGGCATTATCATTTGAATAAACTTCTAATTCAGCTGATCCACTTGGACGGTATGAACTAGACGGGAACCATTCACTATAAATCTTTTCCCACATCGTTTGGATCGCTTCCGGCATCGGACCAACCACTTCAAATATTGCGTAAGTTGCTGAAGGAATTTCAAACGCTTCATATCTTTCTGGAATCTCATTACCTTCCATTGCTGCGGCAATCCAATATTCCATTGTGCTTGTTGACGTGTCCATCATGCGACATACACCTAACATCCCTTTAACTGCCCCATTATTCAAATGGGTCAATTCATCATTGATGCCATTTTGATGAACTTCTTGCCACATTTTCGGAATCTCTCTCGTGTTTTCTCCATTTTCACAAGAGAAAGTCCTCTTAACACCTACAATTTGAAAAGCTTCTTTTTCTTCAATTCTTACCTTCATTGGATATGCTCCTTTTAACTGAACTGAGATGACTAAACGATTATACGTGATTAATCCTTTTTGCGAAGAACGAGCATCACTCGGTGACATGCCGTGCTGTCGCTTGAATGCTTTGGCGAAAGCTTCTGGTGTTTCATAACTATATTTCAATGCTACATCGATTACTTTAACGGTCTTTAATGCTAGCTCCTGCGCAGCCAGAGTCAATCTCCGTCGCCGCACATATTCCATCACACTAATATCTGTAAGAACCATAAAAATTCGTTGGAAATGAAAGACTGAAACATTTGCTGCCGTTGCTGCATCTTCCACATTGATTTCCGAATCTAAATGATCTTCCAAATAATCGATTGATTTCTGTAGCGACTCTATCCAATTCATGTAATCACCTCGTATATCCACTTTAACTTTTTTTCGAAACAAACACCTGTCAATTACTGCTTTCATATGACAGGTGAAAAAGATTATGGATGCAAGTATTTTTGGCAAGTAGTATACTTTTGGAAACGATTTTCTTTTAGTATGAACAATTAATTTTGGAGGACTTTAAATGATTATTCACGGACACCTAGTAAAAGGCAATGACGTTGACAGTGAAACACGTTGCCATCATTACCATTCTGAAATAGACCGAATCGCTATCAAGTTTTATTGTTGCAATACGTACTATCCTTGCTTCTCTTGTCACGATGAATTTGGTTGCGAGTCACCACAAGTTTGGCCTATTAGTCAATTCGATCAAAAAGCCATTTTATGTGGTTCTTGTGGCCATGAACTGACGATTGAAGACTATCTTTCTTGCAACTCTACTTGTCCTTCTTGCAAAAGTTCATTTAACCCAGGGTGTAGTCTTCATAAACACCTCTATTTTGAAGTGTAATCAAAGATTCTCAAGTTGTTGGATATAAATCTTGTAAAAATGAAATAGATTGGGTAATTAATTCCTTTAAAACATCAACATCAATATCGTCTACTTTATTGACATAAACACATGCCTTACCAGATGTGTGCTTTCCGAATTTCTGAAGTAACTCTTCACGTTTTGTATCGCCTGTCGCAAAATACAAACTGATTTTAGCTTTCCTTGGCGAGAACCCAACAAGTGGTGCATCACCTTCATGACCCGTTGGATATTTGTAGTGGTAACTCCCAAACCCAATAATAGAGGGACCCCACATTTTAGCTTCATGCCCTGTTGTTTCTGTGAAAATATCTAATAACTTATAGGCATCTTCACGTTTTTTAGGACTCTCAACAGCTTCAATAAACTCAATGACACTGTGATTTGTTTCCTTTGTTTTTTGTTCATACATGGATAACACAGCTCCTTTGGGTGAGTCTTTCATTTCAATAAAAGTTAAAGTAATTTTTTCGCTAAATAGTATTGATTCATCGAATCCGTTGGATGATTTTCAATCACTCCAACTATTTTATATCCACACGCGACATAAAAGTCCGGCGCCTGAAAGCTAAAAGTATCTAATTGAATAATACGGCATTTATTTTCTTTTGCTATTTCCTCTATATTCTTTATTAACTCTCTTCCAAAACCTTTTCCTCGAAGAGATTCATCTACCCATAGAAAATCGATATGTAAGCAATACCAGTTAATATTTCCAGTAATACCTCCAACAATATCCCCTTCATCATTTCTTAGGATTGAACTAACATTTTTCACAGCATGTTTTACTTCCTCAGGTATTTTTGTGAGGTTATACTCATTGAGTTTTTTTCGAATATAGACACTATCTACTTCATTCCACTGATTTGTTGTTTTCATGTGTTCCTCCTATTTACTTTACAAGACCCATTTCATTAAGCGGCCAAAAGACAACATTTGTGTCTCCAATAATCTCTTCAATGGAAACCAATCCAATTTCACGGCTATCTAAACTATTTCGTCGATTATCCCCCATTACAAAAACATACCCTTCCGGAATGACGGATTTTTGAGTATATTCTTCCAATGTAAAGTCTTCCGTTAAAGTTCCTGAAGGCAATTGAGCCTTATATGAATCTAGATAAGGTTCTTCTTGTATTTCACCGTTTATATAGAGCTGGTCATTCTTATACGCAACGTAATCACCAGGCAATCCAATCACACGTTTTACATAATCTTTTTCTTGTGAGGCATGGAATACGACGATATCAAATCTTTGAAGTTCTCCAATTTGGTAGCCAATTTTATTTACAACCATTCGCTCCCCATGTTCTAAAGTCGGCATCATGGATTCTCCATCTACTACAATCGGTGTAAATAAAAAATAACGGATAATAAATGCGAGTCCAAAAGCTATTATTAATGCCTTCGACCATTCCCAAATCTCATTTTTCGGTTTTTTCTTTTGTACCATTAATAAAAGACCCCTTCTCTATACCCTAGTTTTAATCCCTATATTAATAAGAATACCAAATCCTCTCTATTCCGTATCTAAAGATTCAGATATTTACAGTTTTATTTTCCAAACTTGTCCACTTTTCAAAACTTCCTTTCTATGTATGTTATGAAAGGAGGTGGTAAACATGGCAAACATCGAATTTAAACAAGGAATTGTTCGATTGACGTTTGAAGCAGGTATGACTCAAGATGGGAAGGTTATCAGAAAATCGAAATCATATCGCAACGTAAATGAAGCGTCTACAGCAGATCAGTTATTAGATGTCACAACGATTTTAGCTGGATTCTCATCTCGTCCATTATTAGCTGCAGAAAAGATTGAAACAGGAAACATCCAAAACTAATTTGAAAGGGGAAATGACCAATGGCGAAAGTTTTAGAAATGCTGTTTAATACAGCTCAAGGTAAAAAGTTTACGATTTCGGTGGACGAGCCGCGTGCAGACCTTACTGGAGCAGAAGTAGTAAGTGGTATGCAAGGCGTGTTAGCTAGCAATGTCTTTTACGCAGACGGTGCTAACTTAGTCTCTGCTGATCAGGCACGTATTGTTGAACGTAACGTAACTGAATTGTAATCAATATATAGCTTGCACCCAAAAGTGGTGCAAGCTATGTCTATTCAAATACTGATATCCAAAAATCCACACTTTCATATCAGTATACATGGCTGCCACAATTTCCTTGTGTGCAGCCTTTTTCACACATTATCTTAAAAAAGGAGGAAAACAAATGAACGAATGGCTTACTGTTATCCAAGAAGTTGGGTTTCCGATTTTCGTGTCCTTCTATTTGATGCACCGTGTCGAAACGAAACTTCAATTAATTCATGAAGCCTTAATTTCATTAAAAACCATGTGAAAGCAATGTAATTATATTTTCCAATACCCTTTTTTCAAATCAGTAAAGACAAAAGGATATTAAAATTGAATTATTATATTCCTTGCTTTCCGCGGACGAAACGCAAGCCTCCTCGGCTGTTAATAACCTATGCTCCTGCGGTTACTCGTCGCAAACGAATTGCACACAATTCGTTGCCTGTGGGGTCTAGCGTGTTTCGTTTTTCCGCAGGAGTCTTCAGAAATAGCCGACCATTTTCCTAACAAATTAGCGAGCAGAGGTATGTATAGTGTATATCTTTTTAAAAAATCACTAATTTTAGATGGACAAAGTAATTATTTATTAAGATATTTATTTGATATATCGTCTATTACAACTATATTGGAGCATGATAGCTTTATAGTCTAACCAGACATTGATAATACTGCTTTGCAAATAAGATAGTCTAGCCGATAAGACTGAAAGTAATATCTTATTTATAAACAAATGATGTTGTTGGAAGTAATAAAATCAAAAGTGCTTAACTTGTCATGAGCAAAAATGAACATGATAAATTTATACAGCTATTTCATTTGAATGGAATGGAGACGGCGACTCCAGCGGAATCAGCACGAGGGCACTGAAAAACCCCCTGTTAACATAAAGACATTCTTAGGATTTCTTAAGGATGTCTTTTTGTTTATACTATTATTAACAAATGATTGGTGGTGGTCTGCATGTTACCAACTCAAGAAGAGCTTCCTCTAAGCCAGTGGTCGGGCATCTACGATGTCGTTGTGCCAAAAGATAATAGACTACGTAGAATGAATGACCTTGTTGATTTTTCATTTATCCTTGAAGAACTGAAATC
>NZ_JBHZRU010000019.1:0-73269 GCF_043641925.1 Paenisporosarcina quisquiliarum | reverse complement strand
ATTAAACACGTCCTTTTCCTAGTCTTCTTATTATAAGGAATTCCGTTTTGACGTGTACACTTTTTATACTAAGCCCAGCCTATTCAAGGATTCAGCCTCTACATTCTAAAATTCATCTTTTTCACACAATTCTAATCTGCTTTTGATGATTGAAATGAATGCGCTGTTTTTACATGAAAGAGGGGTGTTCCAAAAAGTTACTTCTCATGACGTTTAAGATACCCCTAATTCTATTAACACTAAAACCAATAACCGCGATGAAACAAAAAATGCCCTCAGTGGTAGTGACCCCTAAAAGTTAGAGTTTTATTTATGCAGCTGACTGGTTGGCATGAGTTCGGTATTTTACTGGACTCATGCCGGCCAGTTTTTGTTTAATCCGTTCATGGTTATAGTAATGGATATAACCTTCAATTTTCTTCTTCAATTCTTCATACGACATTAATTCTTCACCGTAATACATTTCTTGCTTTAGTAAGCCAAAGAAGTTTTCCATCGTCGCATTGTCTGCACACGTTGCTTTTCGAGACATGCTTTGAAAAATTTTGTTCGTTTTTAATGTTTTCACCCATTTACTATGCTGGTAATGCCAGCCTTGATCGGAGTGAATCGTTGTTCGATAGGTGGCTTCCTTTTTAATGATTTTAATTGCTTGATCTAGTGGTGCTAAGACAAAATCCAATGTTGGTCTTTTCGAAATCCCATAAGAAATAATTTCGCCATTATAGAGGTCTAGAAACGGACTTAAATACAGCTTTTCATCGCCTGTACACTTAAACTCTGTTACATCCGTTACGAGTTTTTGGAGACGATAAGGTGTCTTAAATCGACGGTTTAGACGGTTTTTAGCGACTTTGCCAACTTTTCCTTTATAGGAATTATAACGAGATTTACGTTTGAACTTCACACACTTTAAATTCAGTTCCCCCATAATTCGTTGTACTTTTTTATGGTTAATGATATAGCCTTGCCCTCGCAATTCTAAGTAAATTCGGCGATAACCATACCTTCCTTCATGTTTGTGAAAAAGGGCTGAAATTAACTCTTTCAATTCTTGATTTGGATCTTCATTGTTCATTTGATTGATGTGATAATGGTACGTCGCTTCTGGAATATCTACTTGTTTCACTACATCTTTTAATCGGAATCCTTCTTCTTTGAGTTCAAATGCCAACGCTGCTTGTGCTTTTCGAGATAGACGTCCGGTTTCTCCCGAAAAGCTTTCAACTTTTTTAAATAGGCGACCTCAAGACGAAGGAGCTCAATTTCACGTTCTAACAGTTCTTCACGAGATTCTGTACTTTCTTGTTTTACAGCTTTGATTTTAGGATTTTTAGACATAGGAGGCCGTCCCTTCACTTTTTCTTTCAGGCCTTCTATCCCTTTTTTAAAAAATTTACCGTTCCAATTCACTATTAACGATGGATTATTCATGTTAAATTGAATCGCTGTGTCTTGATAAGAAGCACCTGTTTGTTTCATAAAGTTTAATACATCCAGTTTGAATTTAACAGAATAAACCTGTTTTACACTTTTCCTACGCAAACCAGCTTCATCGAATTCTTTATAAGCACGTACCCATCGTTTTATTTGAGATTCACTAGAAATATTAAATGCTTTAGCTAAAGCTTTGTATCCCAAGGAACCTTCTAAATAGGCCCTCACAACTTTCAATTTAAATTCAACGCTATATTTTGCCATATAAAAAAACACCCCAAAAGTTAGATTTTTACTCTAACTTTTAGGGTGCAGCACCAGTGTGACATAAAACTGAGGGTATTTTTATATACTGATTATTTAGCTCCTATTTAACCATTAGTAAAAAATGGAGCACTTCATGTAAAATAGGAGATACATAGGTAAGGGGGAAGTTTCACATGGAACAATGGGTAGAGGATTTATTTTCAACAGAAGTGCTACACAAAGCCGCTGCATTTTATAGCGCGGATGCAAATGATGCGAGAAAACTCGGCGACTTTGAAAACTACGTTTATGAAGTCATTAAAGACGGAACACCATACATATTACGTCTCACACATTCTTCACACCGTTCAAAAGAAGAAGTAGAAGGCGAATTAACATGGATCAATTTCTTACATAGTCACGACATTCCAGTATCACTCGTTCATAAATCAGAAAACAACGAACTAGTAGAGGTATTGTCAGTAGGCGATTCTTACTTTTACATCTGTTTATTCGATAAAGCACCTGGTGCTGCATTAAAACCAAACAGTCCAGAATTCGGTCCTGAACTATTTAAAAAATGGGGAGCAATCACAGCGAAGATGCATCGCCATACCGAAAACTACCCAGCAACCAACACGGGTCGCAAACGCTGGGATGAAGACGATCTAATTGAGCTTGATCAATACATCGACAATGAAAAAGACGCGGTCATCATTGAAGGGAATCGACAACTAGTAAAGGAACTTCAAGAACTACCGGAAACGAGCGATGTGTTTGGCTTAATCCATTCAGACATCCACATGGGTAACTTTTTCTTTCACGACGAACAAATTCATGTATTCGATTTCGATGATGCCATGCATTTTCACTACGTCAGTGACATCGCCATTCCACTTTACTACGCAACGTGGTGGAAGCTTCGAAATGAAAACCTGGAAATTAGATCGGCATTTGGAACCGACTTTTTGAAACACTTCTTAGACGGATACCTAAGCGAACGACCATTGTCACTAGAGTGGCTAGAACGTTTACCGCTTTATTTGAAATTACGCGATTATACTTTATACGGAGTTTTCCATAAAAAAATGGATCTCTCAGTTGGACATGAAGTCGAAAACCAACTCGTTGCCGGCATTCGTCAGCGTTTGATCGACGAAGAATTGATTGTGGAATTAGACTACAAAGAAATTTGGGAACGAGCGAATGCTTGAAAACGAAGTCATTGACATGATTGAAAAGGATCCGTGGAGAATGAAAGTACTCAAGACCGTTGAAACTCTCGGCTTACCGGATTGCTGGGTATGTGCCGGATTTGTTCGCTCGAAAGTATGGGATGAGTTACACGGTTTTGAAAAAAGAACAGAACTCGCAGATGTCGACGTCATCTATTTTGATAACACACAACTCGACGAATCCATAGAAAAAGAGATAGAACAACAATTACACACCAAGATGCCAAATGTGCCTTGGTCAGTCAAAAACCAAGCGAGAATGCATATCGTCAACGAGTTTCCACCGTATGCATCCTCAGTTGACGCTATATCCAAATTTCCAGAAACCGTTACCGCACTCGGTGTAAGAATTAATGGACAACAAATTGAGCTAACCGCGCCACATGGACTGGAAGACCTTTTTCGATTTGAAATAAAACCAACACCGAGCTTCGAACAAGAACCTGAACGAAGCTATTACGAACATCGTGTGAATCAAAAAAACTGGCCAGCCACTTGGAGCAAAGTGACGATAATAAATAGTTAATCAAACCCCTTACATTTCATGTAGATGTAAGGGGTTTTAATAAAGAATTCAGGAATGTCGAGTTTAACACTTAGATGAGCTGTCAAAGTAATTAATAATTCCATTAATTACCAAGGTGATTAATACGTTTTATTCAAATGTTGAACCAGCGCTTCTGCACTTTCTTGAATTTGTTCGTTGTTCAAGAAACGGGCTCCATGAATTTTATAAGTAGGTAAAAAACGCATGCCTGTTAAATTAGCGGTAGCTTGGAATGGTTTTGTCAATTCACTCATGCTGTACTGATTATAACTACCGGCTTGGTAGGAAACTTCGGGTCCTCCAGTTGAAATGGCCAATATAAACTCTTTTCCTTGTAACTGCTTGCCTTCAGGTCCATAAGCCCACCCGTAAGAAAGCACAACATCTTGCCATTCTTTTAATAAAGATGGGCTACTGTACCAATAAAACGGAAATTGGAACACAATACGATCATGGGCAAGCAGTAATTGTTGTTCATGCTCCTGATTGATGCGTCTGTCCGGATATGTCGCATACAAATCTTGAATCGTGATATCTTCTTCTTGCTGCAAGCGATTCATCAAAGTCTTATTAATAACCGAGTTTTCTAAATTAGGGTGCGCCACAATAACTAACGTTTTCACTTTTTCATCATCCTTTATATTTGTATATACAAATGAAATGCCAAGAAAAATGATATCATTTTTCCATTTTTATACTTGCTTCGTGAAGCATCTTACTTAAATCGAGACTAAATTCACGTCCGAGAACATCTGAATACGCATCAAACAATTCTTTTAATGATAACCGGAACTGCTTATAAACCTCTTCACCAGACGCAGTTAAAGAAATGGAAGTCTCTTTTCCGTTTACTTTACGTAAAACCAATTGCTGCTTCTCCAATTTGTCGATAAATCGAGTACTCGTAGAAGGGGCAATGGACAACTTTTGGCACAAATCTTTTTGTGTAATTCCTGGATGGAATTGAATAGTCATAATCATATACAAATACGAAGGCGCTAAATCATCGAAGTCAAACGTACTTTCCGCCAATTTAGTCATGTTCCGCGCGAAACGATTTGCCGTAAAATATAGGCAATGAATTAATACTTGTTCTTCTTCTTTCATTTCATATCAACCCTCTCATTTGTATATACAAATTAACATCTATTTGTGTAATCGTCAATTAAAAATAACAGAAGAAAAACTTTTAGACATTATTGGATAGCGAAACGATCAACGTAACCTCGAAAACTCGCTAACGCCAAATCCTCACCCCCAATCCCATAAAAACCCAACTCACCTATTGCTATTCAACATACGATAATGTATGATACACAGTATAAACCAACACTGTACGTCATACACTAAAACAAAAGAGGTGAACCAATGAGCCAACTTCTCAACTCCTTAACCACTGAACTCAGACGCGGAACCTTAACACTCGCCGTCCTTAGCCAACTCAAAACCCCTCAATACGGATACTCACTCGTCCAGCGACTCGAAAGCTGCGGCATCACGATCGACCAAAGCACCCTGTACCCATTACTTCGCAGACTCGAAAAACAAGAACTCGTCACCAGCACCTGGGACACAACCGAAAGCAGACCCCGTCGCTACTATGTCTTAAGCGCATTCGGCATCACCACCTACAACCAACTCCGTGCAGAGTGGGAAAAAACATCGCAGGAACTATCTTTATTAATGAAAGGAGAGAATCGCCATGAACCTGATTGACCTGTACATCCACGAAGTCACGCGCAGACTGCCAGAACGAAACCGAGAAGACATCGCACTTGAACTACAGTCGACCATTGCCGATATGCTACCAGACGACCCAACTGAAGTCGAAGTCAAACAAGTCCTCACCCAACTCGGCAACCCGGCCGTTATGGCAAGTGGCTATCTTGACCGCCCGATGCACCTAATTGGTCCAAAATACTATGACGTCTACATCAACTTATTAAAACTAGTCCTACCAATTGCCATGACGATTTCACTCATCATCCACATTGGTACATTAATTGTCTCTTCCTCGGGCACTCAAACTGTGGCAACCATCGTCTTAGGGGTATTCTCACAAGGATTTGTGCAACTCTTACACACAGCCATGCAAACAATATTCTGGATCACACTCGTCTTTGCCATCATTGAGCGAACCGATAAAGTCGCTGACCAAATGCCAGTCACCATGAACTTCAAAACATGGACACCCGATGACCTAAAACAAATCACACCAATACCTATAAAAAAACGCATCACCAAATGGCATATATTCGGAAGCTTACTATGGACCGCCATATGGGTAACCGTCTACTTCAACGCCTCTAACCTCCTTGGCATCTACACCAACCGAGGCCAAGAACTAACATTCGAAACGCCTATATTCAACCAAGATGTGCTCCAATCGTACTGGCTACTCATCGTGCTAATCATTGCACTCGAAATCGCGCTAGCCATATACAAAGCACTCAAAAAACAATGGACCAACAAAGTCGCCATCTTTAACACTGTTACCCAAATCGTTGCACTCGGCATCCTAATCGTCATCTTCACCAACCCGAATCTCTGGAACGACACATTTATCATCCAGTTCAACGAAGCACTGAGCATCAACAAAAACGTAGAAACGTGGGCAACCCAAACAAGCCGAATCACCATCGCCGTCGTCCTAATCTTCACCGTCATCGACATAGTCGACGGATTTAGAAAAGCACATCTGTAAAACCTGAAGCCCTTTTTGGGTTAATAAGAAGAGCAGCCTTCGAACCAAACAAGAGCGGCTGAAGATACCATTTCAGCCGCCCACTTCCTATTTATACTGTGGTTGGAACATAAATCAAGTAACAACCATCAAATCCTATAAATCCTCATCCAAAAAGCCAACACAAGCGCCAGATTATCAATTCCAAACGACAAATTATCCAAGTCAAACGCCAATAAACCACCGCCAAACGCCAAATAACTCTCATGAACTAGAAACTCCCTCAATCATTATCCTAAATATTTTAATCAAAGAGACTTATAGGATTGATAAATATGAGTCGATTTGAAATAATTGGTATTAATCAAAAGTGATTAATAGTATATACGATACGTGTAATGAATCTTATTAGATCGTGAATTTATTTGAGAAGGTGACAAAATGATTACATATTTAGGAACACCGAAAATAGAAACCGAACGCTTAATTCTTAGAAGGATGGAGCTTTCTGATACTCAAAAGGTTTTCGATAACTGGCTTTCGGACGAACGGATATCTGACAATCGGGTCAATTCAGAACACAAGAGCGTTTCAGAAACAATCGAGAGAGTAGCGAAGATAGTCGATGATTATATCAATAAAGATTTTTGTTGGTGGGCTATTGAGCGAAAAGCTGATGGTGAATTAATTGGAGAAATCGATTTATATGACTTTGATAATACCACCGGAAACTGTGAGGTAAGTTATTCTATTGGATATGAATGGTGGAACCAGGGATATGCGACCGAAGCATTAAGAGCAGTTGTGGAATTCGGCTTCCGACAAATGAATATTCATAAAATTGCTGCAGCACATAATACTGATAACCCGGCTTCTGGAAAAGTATTAGTTAAAGCAGGGATGGTTCAAGAAGGAATCATCAGACATATGATTCGAAATGCCAAGAGTCAATACAAAGACTGTACTATTTATGGAATACTTCAAGAAGATTATTCTAAAACACTGATTTCACCGTCATCGACATAGTCGACGGATTTAGAAAAGCACGTCTGTAAAACCTGAAGCCCTTTTTGGGTTAATAAAGAAGAGCCACCTTCGAACCATACAAAAGCGGCTGAAGATGCCATTTCAGCCGTCCCAACTCAACTACATCCTAGAATGGAGAGCACATATGAAAAAATTCGTCCTCATTGTCGGCCCGCAAGCGGTCGGCAAAATGACAGTCGGTCACGAACTTGAAAAAATGACAAAGTTAAAATTATTCCATAACCACCTAACAATTGAACTGGTTCAACCGTTCTTTGACTATGGAACACCAGCGGGGAATCGTCTAGTCAAATTATTCCGAAGAGAAATGTTTGAGGAATTTGCAAAAAGTGATATGTACGGTGTGATATTCACATGGGTGTGGGCATTCGACCATCAAACAGACTGGGATTATGTAAAAGAAACCACAGCGATCTTTGAATCTAAAGGAGTAGAAGTCTGTATGGTTGAACTACATGCTGATCTCGAAGAAAGAATCGAACGAAACAAATCAGACCATCGTCTAACTCACAAAGCCACAAAACGAGACATCGAATGGTCAGAAGCCCATTTAAAAGAAGCGGCACATAAATATAGACTGAACTCATTAGACGGTGAAATTACAAATGAAAACTACATCAAAATTAACAACACCCATTTAACCGCAGCCGAAACCGCGAAGTTGATTCAAGAAAGATTTAAATTATAAGAGGTGACAACCATGCGAACAGAAAAAGACAAAATGTTGGCAGGGGAGATGTACAACCCTGCAGACCCAGAATTAGTCCGAGATCGAGAGACGGCAAGAAAGAAAATTCGAATTTACAACGAAACACTCGAAACGGAACATGACAAACGAGTCGAACTGTTAAAAGGCTTATTCGGTTCAAGTGGGAATCAACTTTACGTTGAGCCAACCCTTCGTGTCGATTACGGTTACAACATTCATGTCGGAGAAAATTTCTTTGCGAACTTCGATTGCGTCATTTTGGATGTATGTGATGTAAGAATTGGAGCGAATTGCTTTATTGCGCCAGGCGTACATATTTATACAGCCACACACCCGCTAAACCCAATCGAACGCAACACGATGTTTGAATACGCGAAACCCATTACGATTGGAGACAATGTATGGATTGGTGGGGGAGCCATCATCAACCCCGGTGTCACAATTGGTGACAATGTGGTCATCGCATCTGGAGCTGTCGTCACAAAAGATGTACCGAACAATGTCGTGGTTGGTGGAAATCCAGCGAGGTTGATCAAGGAAATAATGATAGAAGAGAAATAAAAAAAACACCTTACGCTGCGGGTAAGCTTTAAATCCTAGCTCACAACGTAAAGGTGTTTTTTCTATTTGGTCTCGCGTATTTCTAAATTTGTCGGTCGTATGGATCCCCAAGGCGCCACGTAAACAGTAGCTTGCAAATCACGCGCTTTTTCAAGTTCAGGACCTACGCCTTGTTCCACGTAAAACTGTTCAAGTTGCGGGGCCATCACGCGGTCGAAATACATGCCTTTTATTCCACCAAAGAACGGTTCGTTTTCCATCCGGTCAATAACGGCAAATCCATCTTCCCCTTGTTTTAGGGTGAAATAAACATCGCCTTGTGTAACGCCAGCTGGAGCTTTCAAGTCAGGATATTGAAGCATCACATACTCTCCGTAAAACGGATCGAACGGGTCAAACGGTTCAGCACGTAACACGTATTCTTCCCCAACCAACGAAATGGCGTAAAAGCTAACAACAAGGAACATCACGAAAAGCGTTTGAACAATCGGCATCATCCACTTTTTCATGATGCAACACCTTCTTTCTTACGCTTCAGCCACCAACCGATGCCGGATAGAACAAATAGCAAGATGGCACCGAGTAGGAAGAATAACGACATATCGAGTCGCTCCCAGGCATACACAAAGTAAATCACAAACTGAACGACGATGAAGTAAACAAACCCTAAAGTAAGTGGCTGATCTTGTCGCTGCGCAATCATCAAATACGCGAGCGCACTAATCTCTGCAACAACTGCAAGCCCAATGGCCGTTTCGTCGAATAAAAGAAGGCCAATCGCTCCTAAAATGGCGACCCAAACAATCGAGCGGAACTTGATCCAAGTAATTGCTGCAACGACAATTCCAGACAAAGCAAGGGCAATTGCTTCAGGCCAATTCACATCGACCAGTGTCAAATCGGTCTCGCCTCGAATGGCTAAATAGACGACCAAAATGACTGCACCAACCATCAAATACAAGGGACGAAGTCGATATTCAAATTTCGGCACCAATAAGAGAAGAGCTACCAAAACAAACAATGTCCATACCGGCCATAGCGAACTCTTGTAATCTAGTAAACTCCATAACATGAGCCCGGAACCAAACAGTAACAACCAACTGAGCAACATCGGCTCAATCGCCTTACTGAAATAAAACCAACCAAACGTCACTGCGATGAATAAGAGCCATTCAACCCATCCAATGGAAGAAATAGATGACACTAATGTGAATACGCCAAAGACAAATCCGACAATCACATATGCTTGATGTCGCCAAATGAAATAATGAGCGATGGCAGCTAAATAGATCGCCCAAGGGACGAGCGAATCAGACATCGAAAAGTGAAACGTTTGTGCGGTAACGAGCATGCTGGCTCCAAACATGGCTAGCCCTAGTAAACGGAACAGGATCGGCCACCCAAAATGTCTTATCTCGGCAAAGTGACCCAGTACATAAAAGCCCCACATTAATCCAAGCATAATACCAACTCGCAAAAAATCCGGGATTAAACTCCAATTCGCCGCGATAAAGCTAAACACAGCTAATGCAAAGAAAATCAACCCAATCGTTAAGAACAAGGGCACTTTGCGTTTCTGCGGCTGCTTTCGTTCATACGCCACAATCGAATCGTGTGTCGATTCGTCAATAACCCCCGCATCAAGCCATTCTTTTAACTTATGATTCATCCAATCCATCACGTACACCTCCTTGAAATAGTGTTCTTACATGCATTATAATCCGATTTGAAGCGATAAGATACAGGGACAGAAGGATAATTTAACAGGTAAAAATAGAGCAGATGTAATGCTATTAACCCTTTGCGTTATGTCGTATGTAAATAAAAATCTTTAATATTTTCAATTTACAGTTTATTTAGAAATAGAATTTTAGTAAACTTAATTTGTACTTATGTTGACAGATTAGGATTGATTATCAAATGGAAGCGATTTTATTAGATATGAAACTGAAATTATACATCCAAGAAAATAGTGAACAATTTGAAAGAAGCTTATTAAACCAAGCGGTGAATGTAAGAGATAAGATTAACGATATTTTAAAATACGGAGACATTGATTTAATCAATAATGCGCACAAACTCGTTTCTTACATCTTGGAAAACAAAGAACAAAAACTGCGAGACTTTGCGAAACAGGAGGGAATCGCCTGGGCAACCTACTCCTTAACCTTGGCTTTTAAATTAGAGTGGGTACAAGCCATTCGCAGAACCATATGGAATTTTATAGAGGAATATAATAGAGTATCACGTGAAGAAACAACCGATTATTTCTTCCAATTGGAAAAACAAATAAACAATCACGTCGATCAGTTTTTAAACACATTCTTCATTGAGTATTCAACTTACAAAGATTCTTTATTGTCAGCGCAACGAGAACTTGTCGAGAACTTATCGGTGCCGATCATTCCGATTTCCACAACGATCTGTATCCTACCTTTAATTGGATCAGTAGATTCATTCCGTACGAGTGTATTAGAAGAAAAAGTGCTCATGGAAATTGGCCGATTACGTATTCAAACACTTATCATTGACCTTTCTGGAATAGCCGACATGGAATCAGAAGTGATTCATCACCTCATGAAAACCATAAACGGAACTTCCATGATGGGATGCCATACCGTCCTTACTGGATTGAGATCCGAAGTCGTGCGAAAAATGATTCACCTCAATATCACATTCGACAAAGATACTGTAACCTACGGAACATTACAACAAGCACTGTGTGAGTATTTAAGTAAATAAATTGTGACAAACTTTAGGAAAGAACCCTTCATCAATAATGGATGAAGGGCTTTTCACAGTTTCATGTAATGATTATTAGCGTCAGTAATGCAAAATAATGTAAAATTTGTATTGCCCTAATGGGTATTCTATGCGAAAATAGCTAATTAATCATATTTAAGGGGCAAACCATGAAAAACCGCATAGAATTTTTCCGGATCATTCCGTTTATTTATTTAATAGTAGGACCCATATGGGTTTTTGGGACAGATTATGTATTAAAAACATCCAACTTATCTGCTGAAAAAATTCAGCTGCTAGATAACATTAAAGGGTTACTCTTCATCGTCATTACCGCTGCATTATTATATGTGCTGTTGAGAAATTTAAGTCATACCAAAAAAATCGAAGAAGAAAAAGAGAAGCTGACTTTGTTGATTGATACAATGCCTGACCTCGTGTCGTTTAAAGATGGCGAAGGAAATTGTCTAGAGCTAAACAAATTTGGAGCAGAGTTATTCGAACTAGGGAACTTCGATTTCAAAGGGAAATCAACCGAAGAGTTAGCGGCAAACAGCGAATTCTATCACGATGCCTTGATTTACTGTATCGATACGGACGAAGAAGCATGGAAGGCTGGGAAAATGAGTCGCTGTGAAGAAACGATTCCGACACGAGACGGCTCATTCAAAACATTTGATGCGCTCAAATTGCCTATCTTTCATAAAGACGGCTCTAGAAAAGCACTCTTAGTCATTGGACGAGATATCACCGATTTAAAAGAAACAGAGAACATGTTAAGACAATCTGAAAAAATGTCCGTCGTTGGTGAACTTGCAGCTGGGATTGCGCATGAAATTCGAAATCCACTGACAACTATCAAAGGCTTCATGCAAATGCATCAAGATAAAGCCATTAAGATTGAGGACCATATTGACGTCTTAGTCGATGAAATCGATCGCATCAATAGCATTTGTACCGACCTATTACTTGTAGCAAAACCAACAGAACTCATTTTTGCGAATAAAAACGTCAACACCATTGTAAAAGATGTCGTACACCTACTATCAACAGAAGCAAAACTGAAAAACACAAAAATCAACCTAACTGAACTTGATCAATTTGATGCCTATTGTAACGATAGTCAATTAAAACAAGTGTTTATCAATGTCCTAAAAAACGCCTTAGAAGCAATCACCACAAATGGTGAAGTCAAAATAACAATCGAAGACAAAAATGAGGACTTCTTTGCAGTTAAGTTTGAAGACAATGGTTGCGGAATTGACGAAACTCGTTTAAAACACATTGGAGAACCTTTCTATAGTGTCAAAGAAAAAGGCATTGGACTAGGAATGACTGTGAGCTATCGCATTATGGAAACCCATAAAGGGTCGATTAACGTTACCAGCCAAGTGAATGTAGGAACAAGTGTGGAAATTTTATTGCCAAAAGTAAAATGAAAAGTCTGGAACTCCTAAAGAGGATTTGGGTTTTCGGAGGCTGGGCAAGAACCTAACGAGTCCACAAATTTAAAATAGAAAAAATCCAAGCCATGGAATTTCATGACTTGGATTTTTTAAACGCTTATATATTTTTTAAGGCTTCTTTAATGTTTGTTTCCCCACTAATGAGGTCAAAGGATTTCTTAAATGTTTCTTGTGCATCTAAAGCAGCATAAATCGTTTTAGCAACGTCTTCACGAGGAATTGAACCTGTTTCAAGATTTGCTGATGCAGTAACTTTTCCAGTGCTGTCTTCATTTAATAATCCGCCTGGTCGTATAATGGTGTAATCTAAAGTGCTAGTTTCCACCATTCGATCTGCATAGTGTTTTGCGACATAATAGGGAACCATTTCTTTATTCCAGTTTTGACGATGGTTTGCTTGAAGTGCACTGACAATTATAAAGCGATTAATACCTGCTTGTTCAGCAGCCTCAACCGTTTTAACCGCACCGTCTAAGTCAATTAGCAATGTCTTATCTAACCCCGTATGTCCGCTAGACCCTGCAGTAAAAACAATCGCATCACAACCATTTGCAGCATCTGCGATATCATTAACACTTCCTTCAAGACTTGCAACAACCACATCAATACCTTGGCTCTTCAATTCTTCAGCCTGCTCATTTTTACGAACCATGGCACGAACTGTATGTTGCTCACTACTTTGTAAGATGTCGATAAGATGCTTCCCAATTTGTCCAGTTGCTCCTACTACGAATACTTTCATAAGATCAATCTCCTTCTAATTTGAATTGACATAATCCTATCAAAACCATTCCTCCAAAAAGACTAACATAGATAATACTTGTACTAAAGCAAACAAGCTTTTAAAGAGTTCTTGTAAAATCCCTAGAAACTTTCCTTTCAACTTTGAAACAGTCATCTGTGTAGTCAAACTGATTTAGATTAAGTGAATAAGTGTAGATATCAAATCAGAAACAGGTTATAAAACTTTAATAATTTCATGAAGGTCATCATATGGTAATCATGAGGAGTGAGCGATATGAATACGTCTTTTTATCGTGGCGTATATGTGCCTTATGGCGGAAGTCCAAAAGTGTTTGTATTGCCGCCACCTATATGGTGGCAAAAGCAACCGATGTATAGTCCGGAGTTCTCGCCTGAAGATGCCTTTGTACAGGGGTCTGTTTGGCCGATGTTAGTCGATGGATATTCGAAAGAGGAAGGGATCTCATGAGCGAAGATCAGCGAAAAATGTTACTGGCCCTTCAAGTTGCTGATTTCAATGTAATCGAGTGGGTGCTCTATATGCACACGCATCCGGATGATCTTGTGGGGTGTCAAAAGAAAAAAGAAGCGATGAAGATTGCTGCCAAAACGAGAAAATCGTATGAAGCCCTATATGGTCCTTTGACATTTCTCACCCCAATTTCTTGTACTAAAAAGAATGAAACGCCTTGGCCATGGCATGTTTGAAAGGATGGGGATAGTCGATGTGGATCTATGATAAAAAACTCCAATACCCAGTAGAAGTCCGCGATACAAATCCAACGTTAGCAAAATATTTAATGGAACAATACGGTGGTGCAGATGGCGAGCTAGCAGCTGCATTAAGGTACATGAATCAACGATATACGGTGCCAGATAAAGTAATTGGATTACTAAATGATATTTCTACAGAAGAGTTCAGTCATTTGGAAATGATTGCAACGATGATTTACAAATTGACGAAGGATGCAACGCCCGATCAATTAGAAGAAGCAGGATTAGGCGCACATTTTGTCAGTCACGGCCATTCTCTCTTTTATAACAATGCAGCAGGAGTACCATTTACCGCTACGTATATTCAAGCAAAAGGTGATCCCATCGCTGACTTATATGAAGATATTGCGGCTGAAGAAAAAGCACGTGCAACGTATCAATGGTTAATCGATATTTCGGATGATCCGTATATTAACGATTCCTTACGTTTCCTACGTGAGCGTGAAAACGTCCATTCCATGCGTTTTAGAGAAGCAGTGGAAATGTTAAAAGAAGACCAAGTACAAAAGAAAATCTTTTAAGCGCCGAGTACGATGGCGCTTTTTTTGTGTTTAATAAACCATCTCTTAATCTCCTAATAGTGTGGATGCAGATCTATCAATAACCACCTAAGAAAATGTAGAAATAGTACTTCTTCTAAATGAATCTTTATATTATGAATGTATACATCAGGAAAGAATACAAAAGATACTAAATGTAGAGTTATAGCACACCATCAATGTTTAGTTAAAAAGGAGAAAAATAGCGATGGATTTTAATCTAATTTGGCAAACAGTCCTTATATTTGTAATTGGAACCATTCTTTTGAAAATTGGTGGAAGAAAATCGATCTCTCAAATGTCGATTCCACAAGTCGTTATTATGATCGCAATCGGTTCATTACTGATTCAACCAGTCACTGGAAGAGGACTTTGGGCAACATTTGGGGTGGCACTCGTATTAACAATCAGTCTAGCCCTTACCGAATACATCCAATTAAAATTTGATATGACCGAGTCTCTGATTGCAGGTAAGGCTGTACCGGTCATTATAAACGGGACCATAAATGAAAAGAACCTAAAGAAACTACGCTTAACTGTTGATAAATTAGAAGCCAGATTAAGACAATCAGGTATTTCCGAAATAAAAGATGTTCAATTTGCCACACTCGAATCCAGCGGGCAACTAGGATATATGTTAAAAGAAGAAAAACAACCTGCTACAAAGGAAGACATTCAAAATCTCATTCAGTTAATCCAAACAGGTAACTTAACGGATCTATCTAACAAAACCTCAACCGAAACCAATATCTTCACTGAAACAGTTGATAATAATTCTTCTAATGTACCTAATCACCTACAATGAAAACGAGTCAATATTCACTTTAGGCAGGTTAAGAGGGCAGTGACGCTTATTATATAGAAGGAGCGGCTGAAGATGCTATTTCAGCCGTCACTTGCTTTGAATTGATATTTGCTTTATTCATAAAAGTAGAATGTTCTAAATGGTATTTTTAGGATAAAATTAATCGTAACTAATTATTCCAATAGGAGGTGAGTAGTTTGAGTGAAGGATGGAAGCTGAAAGAAGGACAAGCACATTATGGTGTAGTTTCAGAAGATCATGTGTGGACAGTGATTATGAAAGTTTTATCTCCACAGTCTAAGAAGACAACTTCTTATAAATTTGCCTTGCTAAGAGCAATCTTAGAAAACTTATATAAGGTAAACGACAAGTTGGAAGTGAACTTC
Organism: Paenisporosarcina quisquiliarum; assembly: GCF_043641925.1. Classification (GTDB taxonomy): domain Bacteria; phylum Bacillota; class Bacilli; order Bacillales_A; family Planococcaceae; genus Paenisporosarcina; species Paenisporosarcina quisquiliarum_A. The sequence continues at coordinate 57,348 of NZ_JBHZRU010000019.1, read as the reverse complement.
ATCCAGTTAGCTGAATCGTTCGCCAAACTGTATTGGAACTTAGTCATTCGAAATGGGTACTCACAAGGACATCAATCTCAAATAGAGAAAGAGCTAATAAATTTTAAAATAATGTATGTAATACCAGATGGCGTTGGGTTCGACTCTATTCCAGTAGACCAACAGTCAATTCTTATGCAAACGATTGAACGTAAAATTCTACATAAGGATGTAGTAGGAGCATTATATGCAGATACGGATGGCGTTTTATATGGCTTCTCTAAAAAGGAAAGAAAAATAGCAATCACATCTTCAGGATATGAGTACTTACTAAAATATCAAACTACCGTATTTAAATTAGTGAATTACGAGTTAGCAAAATTTTTACAAAAGAAAAACCCACTTGTGACCCAAGGGATTTTACTTGAAGAAATTGAAAATATCACCCAGAGAGAGTCACTTCAACAGTTTCAAAAATTACTCGTGGAGCATTCAGGAAGCAATTGTTTTTATACCGGAAAGCCTTTGGCAGCAGGAAAAAGGATCATTGCTGTAGATCATTTTGTACCATGGAGTTTTGTGCATAGTGATGAATTGTGGAATTTTGTATTAACCTCATCTACGCTAAATTCGAGTAAAGGGAGCAAGCTACCAGCAGAACGCTACTTACAACAACTAGACGAACGAAACCGTCACTTTATGCAAATTGGCGATGTCTATGTAAAACAATATATGGAGAAATATGAATTTAAAAAGTTCAATAAACTATATGAATATGCAGAGTTAAATGGTTTCGAAAAAGGCTGGACACCTGCATAAAACCCCTTGGAATAGTAATTATTCCAAGGGGTTTACTTAATCTTGTACCTCGATAAGAAAGTATCCCTTCTCAAATCCGCCACGTTTCTCACGCTTCGCTAATCGTACTTTCTCTAACTCTTCCATTGATGAACCATGCATTGGTAGAACAGCATAAATAAGTTCCATTAAATCCGCTAGTTCTTCAATAGCATCCTCATTGTTTACTGTTTCTTGGTATTCCGTTAATTCTTCAACAAATTTACGTTTAATTTCAATTGCTTGTTCACTTGGTTCAAGAATCTTCATTGAGAATTTCTTATTATTAGCTTCAATTATTTCTGGAATTCTGTCGCGGACAAGTTTGTTGTAAATAGGCATAGTTAATCTCCTAAGGAAATTATAATTTTTTCGATAATAACAAATTATATCATTCAATTCTTTTTAAATAATGATATTATTGAAATAATTCCCATATTAATGTCTTTAGAAACCGTTTTGATGACGGGTCATCATAATAGATTTTTTCTTTTAAGGAGTTATTTATGAATACATATATAAGGAAAATAGATTCAGCAAATCGATTAAAAATACCCAAAGAAATTATTGAATTTTTAGCTATAAGAAAAGGTGATTCAATAGAGATATTTATTGAAAATAAAAATTTGATTTTAAGAAAATTTAATAAAGAAATGAGAAATTAAATTTTCATAAGTTAGGACATGACCTTATTGCCGGACTAAATACTTCAACAGCTCAATACAAATAGAACCCGTTAGTCCTCCATGTAGCCATGAAAATGCGGATTTACAACGCAAAGCCTATTTTCCTGACGATTTTCTCGTTTTAACAACGTTAAGAAAGTTTCAGTGGTCTTAAAGAATCTAATGAGATCACTTTCTCCGAATTAAAATCGTATTCTCCTAGCAAATTAATATATTCCCAGCCTAAAGGTGACATATGGTGCAATAAGTCTTCATTAAAACTACCTATCCGCTTTTGATATTTAACTGCTTTAGTTAGATGTAGAGTATTTCAGATACTGATCGCATTTATAATTATATCTAGAGCACTAGCTCTTAGATGCTGCATGGCTCGTTTCCTAAGCTCTCCTTGATTTCCAAAAAAATTGCTCTTGCCAGTCCATTCATGGCTTCTCCTTTATTCATTCATCTTTGTATCGGAAAGGAATAGTTGATGAGTTATACCAAAAATCGGAAATATATAATAGAAAATAAATTTTGTATAGGGGTGGAATTACATGCCTAAAATTGACAATATGTTAGCAATTCTGTGGATGCTTCGTTCAGGTGAAAAAATTACTGCAAAACAAATTTCAGAAAAGTTAGAGATGAATATAAGGACTGTGTATCGTTATATTGATACAATTTCAACAAGTGGCGTACCTATAATTTCAGAACCAGGGCATAACGGTGGATACACTTTAATGAACGATTTTATTAAAGCTCCTCTTTTTTTTGATTTTGAAGAGCAAACTTCACTGGTTCACGCTGCGGTTTTTGCAGAAGAAGCCGGCTATTATGGAGGTGAAGCACTAGATAGGGCCATTTCAAAACTGAGTAAACACTCAAACCAAGAGCAGGAAACAAAGATAAACCAACATCTCACCAGTCTTGAAGTAATAAGCCGGTTAGGTTCACTCTCTGTGGAACCTTTTTTGAAGGAGTTGGAGCAGGCCGTAGCTGACGGATACTCCGTAAAAATTCAGTACCAGAAAAGTGGCGAAAAGCTTTTAAATGATCGATTGGTCGATCCGTACAGAATACTCTATTGGAATAATAAGTGGTATGTGATTGGATTTTGTCATCTTAGGAATGATATCCGCAGTTTTAGAGTGGATCGAATTGAAAGTGTAGTGCTAACCGAAAACAAGTTTAACCGGCCAGAAAATTTTTCAGCACGGGACTTTTTTATAAAAAATCTCCTTCCAACTATGGCAGATAAGGAAGGGCTTAGTTCTTTGGTTATTAGCGGGGATAAAGGTGTATTAGCGGATATTTGCCAACATTGGTTTTTAGGACATTATTTACAAGAACGGACTTCAAATCAAGCAGTTTTTCTTCTTGAAATAGATGTAATACATACATATGTACCTTATTTACTTTTACCGTACAATAAATCCATTAAGGTTATTGAACCAATAAGTCTAAAGAAACGACTTATTGAAGTTCTGTCGGAATTAATAAAATTTCATGAAGTATGATGACTTCCCTGACGTTAACTGTCAGGGAAGTTATTTTATAATAGCTATATAAATTGTGATTGGGGTGTTATTGGATGCAAACAAAGAAAGTTTTTCTATATGTATTTAATACAATGTCAGACTGGGAATATGGATATTTAATTGCTGAACTAAACTCCGGAAGATACTTCAAAAAAGATTTAGCACCTTTAAAAGTAATTACAGTAGGAGCTAATAAAGAAATGATTACTACTATGGGAGGACTAAGCATAAAACCAGATATTTCCCTGGATGAATGTACTCTTGAGAGTAAAGATCTTTTAATTTTACCAGGAGGGACTACTTGGAGTGAAGATATTCATCAACCTATCTTGGAAAAAATTGGACAAGCTTTAAGGCTTGGCACAATTGTTGCTGCAATTTGTGGTGCAATTGAGGCCCTCGCGAATATGGGATATTTGGAAACTAGAAAGCATACAAGCAATAACCTGGAATATACTAAAATGGTCTGCCCTAATTATAAAGGGGAGGAGTTCTATGAGATGGGACCTGCGATATCTGATGCGAATTTAGTTACTGCATCAGGAATAGCTCCTCTGGAATTTGCGATGGAAGTACTGAAAAAATTACATGTATTTACACCAGATGCTTTACATTCATGGTATAATCTAAACAAGACTCATAAACCAGAATACTTCTTCCAGTTAATGAATTCAATAAATAAATGAAGTAACTGAAAAGCTCAATTTCTCTATTTTGATTTATAGAGAAGTTGGGCTTTTTAATTTGGAATTTCCTTATCGTTGTCGATGTAATTCCGCATTTTCCTGACGCTACCCCTAATAGGGTTAAAACGTCTTTTTCTCTGTTCATTTTTCTCATTAGTTATGACAAGACCGGATATTTACTATCTCGCTTCCTAATTGCCTCCTAAAATAAGCCGAACGATAAAAAATACAGCTATTTTAGATATAAATGTAATCACCTTTAAGAAAGGAAGAGGAATTTGTAAGCGAGAAGAAGTACGTTGTTTCTGGTCGTACTTACAAGTCATAGCGTTAGTTACAATTTTAACTTCCTTCTATTATAAAATTAATTAATGATAATTCCAATTCAAAAAATGGAGTATATTGTAAATTAATAATTTATAATGTATGTTAAACTAAAAGATTTTATTAGAGTGGATTGCGATTAAAAAGACGTTTTGGAGTGTGATTTTGGTATCTCTGAATCTCTAGTAAAGAAGCGATAAAGATACGCATTCTCGATAGGGGGGAACAGCCATTTTCTAGCTCATTCATCTAGAAGTGATTCCTTACTACACAGATACATACTTAAAAGAAATAGGGGAATTGGCTAATCAAAGCACAGTCGTTTTTGGAAGACAGAATACAACAATCACAAGTTAGTAAATGTAGTAATTCATACAGAAATAAGGTGGGGTAAGAAAAATGCAAAAAGCCCTTTTAAGAAATCGACAGGTAAATTTAATTGAAAAAGTGTGGAAAGAGAGCAGGGAGTATTTAAAACACGACCTACAGAAAAACGATTTTGTTTGCCCACAATGTAAAGAAGCTGTAGGGCTTCATTGGGCAATTCCCACCAAAAAGATTCCTCATTTTAAACACAAAAGCAAAAAAGACTGTACCTATGGTTTAGGGGAGAGTGAAGAGCATAACGCAGGGAAAATTAAGCTTTTCAATTACTTTAAAGAAGTATTCGCATGCAAATTAGAAATCATAGATATCGAACATTTTATACCGGAAACAAAACAAATTGCTGATATCTTCATCCAATTCAAAACGGGCGAAAGGTGGGTGATTGAGTACCAGCGGTCCAACATTCCCATCCAAGACATTCAGAGAAGAAGAGCCCTTTATAGAAGCTTAAACATCAATGACATCTGGATTGCAGGCGAAAACTTGGTACGAAGTGATAATTTAGTGACCGTGAACTTATTGAATGCTGCTCAAGAATTGAGATTCGCAGATTTTTTTAAAATGGAATCCTTGATTACTTTTAATCCTGATAACGAGGAAGTAACAATCTATAGGGGACTGGAACAATTAAATCAAAATTCTTTTATAAAGAACGATGTTTATCAATGCCTTTTAAATGAGGTATGTTTTAACCGATGGGGAGAGCCGTATGCTTTAGAGGACTATCTCAAAGTAAGAGAATCAAAGGATAATGAATATTATGAAGGCATGGCATTAACTTATCCGGTAAAGGAAATGGTTTATGCCAATAAACTCAATAAGACGTATTATCAGGTTAATGGAGAAATGTACTTGTCTATTCCAATGTATTTGCACAACCTAATTCCTTTGGAAATGGAACATTTAAATTTGGATGTCCGTTGGAATCATCGACCTTCGAATCCGACAGAAGAAGTTCTGCCGATGATTGTCACCGGTGTTTATACAGCTAGATGGGAAGAGCTTCTAACGAAAAGACAAAGCAAAGAAATCGAATTTGCAGCTAATCCTGTCTATCTTGGAATGATGTTTCATTCATTGATTCTCATCTACGACGACTATTTCATGACTGAAAAAGAACGGGAAAAAGAAGTGAAACTTTTGTTAGATGGAAAACAAGTCCCGTACTACATGCAGAATCGCTACTTAAAAAAGATTGGCGTTATTGAGCAAGACATTTGGAGAGATCAATTCAAGAACCAGGTTTCTTTAGAAGAAGCGAGCCAGTACTTCCTACGGTTTATGGGAATTAGAAGTGGTATGAAAAAATCGATTGAAGTTGCTATATCCAATGGGATACTTTATCCGGAGGAAGTGGATAAACCTTTTATTGTAGACTTGCTATTTAAAATGGAAAAAAGGGCTAAAAAGTATATTGGAGCACATTTTGAAAAAAACAAATGGATATAGTTTAATATTTGGCGCAGAAAAACCTTGCTCATCTACAGGGCTACCTATTGTGTCAATTGAGAAATGGTGGATTCCCTTGTTAGCAACAAAAGGTCAGAATGGAAGACTCCTTGGAGGTTCAAGTACAATACAATGGACAGGTTTATGATTTAACACTAACGGGTGCGTTGATCCAAGAAGGATTAACGCATTTTTTGTTGAACTTATTGTACTAACGCAGCAGGTTAGTTGAGTTAACAAGAGAAATTCTTTATGAAGGGATGATTAAATGGAGTTGGTATTTATTCGTCACGGTCAAGGAGAACATACTATGGATGTACCAAGAAGTTTACAATTAAAAGACCCTTCATTAAAGCCTAATGGGGTGAAACAAGCGGAATTGTTAAGAAATAAATTCCCTTTAACTAATACTGAAATTGTTTTTATAAGTCTTATTAGAAGATCGCTTCAAACAGCATTTATTTGGAGTGAGACTATAGATTGTCGTAAGATTGTAAGTCCATTTGTCTCTCCACGAATGTTTCCTATTCTTCCACGCAAAAAGACATTGCCTTGTGATGAAACAATGGATTTAGAAATAATAATAAAAGATTATCCTACTTTCGAAATTGATATGAATGCTTCTCTTGATTTTTGGTCTTCAGGTATCAACGTTATTTCGGATAGTGAATTTGTGAAAATTGCAGAAGAGTTTATTGAGGTCTGTAAACTGTCAAAAACGAAAAAATTTATATTGTTTCTCACGATGGGACAATCACTTCTTATCGTCAATTGATTTTAGGTCAAAGTTTATCCCGAAGTGATTTTCCCCACGAAACTGGATACTTTGAAATTAGTTGTTGAACTAACGTGTGTTTTACTTCAATTAGAGGTAAAGCCATATGCTTGTTGAACTAACGCAGCAGGTTAGTAGAAGAAGTTTAGAATATTTAGGAACTCTTTTCTTATCTGAAGTAAAAAAAGGCTTTTGAAATTAATTCACATATATTTCTGGTTACAACAGACTGTTTAAAATTAACCGTCCTTATAAAATATTGTAAAATTAGTTTCAGGGGGGATGATCTAATGGAAATTGTTATTAATAAGTTCTTTGAAATAAATGAAGAAGGAATCCAACAGTTAAAAGAGAGGCTAAAAACTCTAATATTGCAACTCCAAGAGCTTTCACAGCTGGATTTGTCCTTGCTTGAGAGCTTTGTCGTACCTGATGATTTCGAAAAGGAATTAATCTTATTTCAAAGGAAACATCATCTTTTAGAGGGTTTTACTCATAATGAACACGCGAAGGCTTACGCTAAGGTGTTGGATTACAAGGTTAATGGTAAAAAACGATGCACCATATTCTTGGACAAGCATATTGTTGGTGGATTATATGGAGAAGAAACACAGCAATTTTCTATTAATACCATCCACCACGAGCTTTGCCATGTACATGATGATTTCAATAAGATGAATATATTCAGCGCTGAATCTCAGCTCTTGGGTGATACTGAACTATCCACCCGGCTATATGATCACGCATGGGGGGCCTGGTCTGAATATTTTGCCCTCCGGACATCTGCCCCGACATTACCGGAGGATTCAGACCTTTTGATTCCGTTTTTAGTAGATGTGGTTGAGGATACAAAAGAAAAGATTAGAAAGGAAATCATGCAATATCGGTTCCATGGTGATATGGGGAAATTTTTCCCCCAATTTGAGGAAAGTGTTTATTTTCTTATTAAAATGGCTGCTACGGTCATAGGGAACATCCACGGTTCAAAGTGGCTGCCGGAGGATATGGTCGTTAGCCTAAAAGATGAATTGTTTAAGGAAAGTTATTTTGGGGACTCTTGGAAAAACCTTTGGGATGCATTGGCTGAGATATACAATACTTATCCGAAGTGGACTAGAATGTCTGATTTTGAACCGGTATCGGTTGTAGTGGAAAAAACATGGAATGCGTTTGGGATATACCCTGTAATGACAGACCAAGGATTTTATATACATATTCCGTAATTATATAAACAATTATTTAAAAATGGTTGAAGGATAAGTTGTTATTCAACTATAGGGAGTTTTAATAGCCGAATACTGAGACCTAATGAGTACCAATTAATATCTTTAGACCAGATAGGAATTTTTCTTGAAAAGGAATTTCCTACAGTAAGAAATATCTCTACAAAAGTATATTTACTTAAATGTTTTTTTTGAAGGTGGTACAGCAATATACCTTTATGATTGGAAGTGTTTGCGGAATGAAAAAAATAACTATACTTATATCACTATTAATACCGCCCATATTAATGTCCTTTTTAATTAATCTTTCTTTCTTTAGTTTTGCTAAGGGATCCACTGATTCCTGGATTGCTTTCTGGGGGAGTTATTTGGGTGCATTAATTGGTGCAGCCATAGTATATTTAGTAACCAATATACAGGTGAAAGAACAACGTAAAATTCAATTGGATTCTATAAGAGAAGAACATAATAATGCTTTAAAAAGGGAGATGAAACAATATCATTTTCATAATCAGGTGGAAAAAATCGAAGAATTTTATGAGCTAATCGAGGAGACCATGGATTCAGTAACTAAATGTACAAACGATTTTACAAGATATATTACTTATAGCCATATATTATATGGTGGAACCGATGTATATACAAAGGAAGAAGAATTGATTTACAAAGATGAGATAAAAAAACTCAAAACGGAATTTTATGAGTGGATTCATATTTTTACTAAAGCTAGTTTTAAAATGAGTAGATTATCGTTATATGTAGAAGATACTTCTTTACATGTGAATAAGTTCAATAAGCAACTTGGGGATTTTATTTCTGAAATCAGAAGTGGTTACAGTGATAAGAATAGTTTTAATAATTATATGAATAATCCTAATGAACCAGCGCTCTCTCACCAGCTTGATGGATTCATAAATTTAGTAACTCAGTTTACAATAAATATATTAGAACCTAAATTAGCAGAAAAAATATTAGAAATGAATGAGTAGTTCTTAGAACTAGTTTTAATGAGAATATTAAGCCGATTCATCTAAAATCGGCTTAATATAATTCCGAAGATTATTAATTTAGATTAAGCTTTTTCAATGCTTCTGCTAATGAGTTGTTAACTGGCTCTTCCTGCTTATCTTGTTGCTTCATATATCTCGAAACGTCTTGTTTAGAGACGTTTTTTGTTTGCCCTTTTTTCCCGCGTTCGAAGGAGGATAGTTTTTCACGATAGCCACATTTACAAGTGAAGATTTGTCCCTCACCCTAACCTCGAAGCTCAAGTTTTTTCTAGCATTGTGGACATTGAGCATTTGGAACTCTTGCGACATTTTTACGGTGACCACACTCACGATCCTGACATTTTTACCATTTACTTCTAGCATGGGTTTACCACAATCCGGACAGCTATTGAAACAAACGAAGGGAAAAGAATATGGTATGCAACATTTGATGCTTTAGAAATAGCTGACAGTGGTAAGCCAGACCCTCTTAAAATTGAAGCCTATGATAATGAAGTAAATATTTATTGGAAAGATGGCGTTTATGAAGAAGGCTTGTTTCGAGGAAAAACAAATAAGTGAACTAACGGGTGCTTAGTAAAGATCATAGGGTTGCTTAGGCAACTCTCTTTTTATTGAACCAAAGTTTTTTGAGTAGCTGCTTAATATATATGGTAAAATATAGGTAATTGTTCATTGCGAGAGGACACTTAAACTAACGCAGGTTAGTAGAAGAAAACTTGAAACGGGGTGTGAATGTTGGGGAAATATATAAGTATCGTTATCTTAATTATTATGGTTAGTTTTTTCTTGTTTTTGGCTTTAGGAAGTTTCTTTTCAAGTGACATTCCTTATGAACCACCGCTTTATATTTTTGGGACCATCATTGTTATCTTACTTTCAGTTTTAATCTCCATTCTCTTTTATATAGCGGACTTATTAAAGGAAAAGTTGTAATGTTGCCGCTGTCCCATAGGAGACATATCAGGTTTTTGTCCTGAACAATAGGAACGTGGAGTTCAATTCAGCCTATTGTTCTTCAACTCCCATGAAAGAACGTAATATTCTTTCATGGTCTGTGGTGTAGCTATTATTTTTGCTACATGAATGGCTAACGGGTGCTTGAGTTAAATATTCGCTTCCCGAAATAATTAATCTTTTTATTAAAATGAATAGAAGTGAACTGGTAAAACCTCGTATTTTGATCAAACTTTGTTCAAAATACGAGGTTTGTTTATAGAAAAGAAGATTCTCGTGAAACTTTAATCAATCGTTCTTCAAAGGTTACATCAACAAATGTAGGAGGTTTTTCGGGAAAGTAGTAGCGTATTAATCTTCAATGTCAATAAGTTGAGACATTAGGAGAATGTCTTAATTAATGATTTTGAAGTGAGTTCTACTGATGGAACTGGTTTAAAGATAGATAAATGTGCTGTAGATTTCAATTGAATGTAACACTTATAGGAAAACGTTACATTCGATTCAAAACACCTCCATACAATTAAACAGGTAATAAACGAAAGAATGTCGAACTAGTTATAATAAGGCGGGTAACATTACTTATATTGGTAAAATCTTTAATAGGATTGAAGGATGTAGATTGTAGTATCTATCAAATATACGATAGGCGTTTTGTATAGGGCAGTGACTTGTTTTTGTTTAACGGAAAGCTGATTATGAGAAACGTGGAAGAAATTAAAGGGGATAGCTAGATGAAATTTATGGACTTTTTAATACAGGAATATTGTTTAAGTGAAAGTTCTGCCAAAGACTATGTCGGTCCTTTCAACAGAATTGTCAATAGAGGTATTTATAAGGAGGAAAATGAGATGACTCCTATTTTGAAAGCAGCTGTTGAAAAAGAATTTCCTAATTAAAAAAATCATTATGTCCTTGCTCTTGAACGATATATTGATTTCAAACGAAAAAGAGAAATTAAATGGACCAGTTGGACTAACAGAGGAGAAAAAATATAAATGAAAAGACCAGATTTTTCAATGCAATCATTTTGGGCAGCATGTATTGCTTCAGCCCTGTGCAACATTGGTTTTGAAACTGGGATAGTGGGGGACGTTCACTCCAACTTCCTACAGTTAATTGTAAGCATTTTGGTAAGCGTGGTCGTTTATTTCGGCTATTGGTACTATCTACTCTCTGAAGTAATGGAAGATCCAAGCTTTAAAGGAGATGATATAATTGCCATGACTTTGGGTTCACTCGTAGCACAGTGGGCAGGAGTATTAATCATTTTGTTAGTTCCATTGTTTGGTGGAGAGATAGAACCTGTACATGGAAATGACCGGGGAGTTCCTGTATTTTACCAAAACTGTGACGAAGCAAGGGAATATGGAGCTGAGCCTGTATACGAAGATGACCCAGGCTACCATCCTGGACTTGACCGAGATGGGGATGGAGTAGGTTGTGAACCATGGTACGGAGATTGAAACTAGTAGGTAAGCACACAGCTTTTATATATTTTGTTAACGTGTGCTTATATTACACCCGAAATAATAACAGCACAGTTTAATAAACTGTGCTGTTATTATTTTTCAATATCTTCGTATCAAAATAGGTTGTGACAATACCGAATTACCCTTACATAGAGTATGAATGTAACTGTTAAAAATGGTGTAATTTGTTATCGGAGGGTTCTTAGTTCAAATTAACTGATATAATAAGCACATGTAAGATATAGCACACAGAGGAAACAACACGGTAACAGTAGAATTAGGTTTTGAAAAGAAATTTTGGGAAAATGGCAGATAGAGTAGGGTGATGGAACTCTAATTATCGATAAAAACATGAGTAAAAATGAATTGTAAGACGCTGCGAAAGTAGGTAGCATCGTCCTCGCAAAAATGGTAGAAAATAAGTCTGTGTCCATTGAGTAACTTGTGATGTCTTAATCTGAGGGAGGACATCGGCGACGAAGTATCAATTATAAAAGACTAAATAATAAATTGGAGAAGATGTTGTTATGGCAAAAGTAACTCCTAACAGTGACCAACAAAAGGCAATTGATACGATAGATGGACCAGTATTGATTTCGGCCGGACCCGGTACAGGTAAGACGGCCACGCTAGTTAAACGATATGCCAATATGGTGAATAATCATCGCGTCAAACCAGAGAATATCTTAATGGCTACTTTTACGGAAAAAGCGGCAAAGGAAATCGTTACGCGTATTTCATCTGTAATTCCTGACTTTGATTTGAATGATGTTTATATTGGAACTTTCCACTCAATTTGTCTAAGAATTGTAAGGGATAACTTAGCGTTTATCCCGACTTTGAAGAAAAACTTCACTTTAATGGATGATTTTGACCAAAAGTACTTCATCTACCAGCGATATTATTATGATTTTAGACATTTGCCACACTTTAATGATCTAATCAGTGAAACCTCAGGTGTATGGAGAAATGTCAGTAAAATAGCAAATCTAGTTAACGGCTTATCGGAAGAAAAAATAAACCCTGAGCGATTACTTACGGATCCAAATCCACAAATAGTTGCTTTAGGTGAAATCAAACAAAAATACGATGAACTATTGCAAGAGAAAAATAGACTGGATTTTGCGACGATTCAGCTGACTGCCTATCAGTTACTCAGTGAAAATCCGGAAATTCTGAAAAAATATCAAGACATTTTTCAATATATGATGATTGATGAGTATCAAGATACCAATTCAATTCAAGAACAATTGATCTTTTTACTATCTAAAACAAATAATATATGTGTGGTTGGTGACGATGACCAATCAATGTATCGTTTTCGAGGCGCTACGATTCGAAATATACTGGAGTTTGAAAATAAATTTAAAAAAGGTGAGTGCAGCGTTATCCACCTTTCTATCAATTACCGTTCGGCCCCTGAGATAATCGAGTTCTATAATAGGTGGATGAAGGAGTATTCAGAGACTCACTTTCCGTGGGATGAGTTTCGAATTGATAAAACAATTTTACCTAGTCCTGGGAAAAACCACAAAGAGTTGACACCCCCTGTAATAAAAATTGCCGGAGAGTCGACTGAACAGTGGCATGAAAGAATTTATAAATTCATCAAGATGCTATCAGATAAAGGATACATAAGTAACTATAATCAGATTGCTTTTTTATTCCGTTCTGTGACGAAGAAAGAGACTCAGGAACTTGCGAACTACCTTGAAGGCAAAGGAATTCCAGTTTATTCTCCAAGGTCAAAAATGTTCTTCGAGCGTGAAGAAATAATGGCGTCGATTGGTTTATTGCTTTCAATTTTTGGTGACTATTCGGATGAGTTAGTTGATAGACCTGAAGAATATCTTGAAAAGTTAACTGATTATTATGACCGGTGCTTGGACTTTGCCGAGCAACTAATGGATGATGATCAAGATTTAGAAGATTGGGTTAGTTATAGAGAAGATGAGCTGGATAAACTTGTTGGAAACACGGATTACGCATTCACACAACTGTTGTATCAACTGTTTAGCTTCAATTACTTCCGAAAGATTATTGATACTGATTTGGCCTCCGGGGTAGCTGATCAAAGGGCAATACGAAATCTCGCCATTTTAACAAACGTACTTGCAAAATATGAAGCGAGTGAAAATGTTGATGTCATCTCTGATGTTAAGAAGGATCAGATCGTTTCTAAGCTATTTGAAACGTATTTTAGATTCCTTTTTGGAAGCAATCATGGTGGTGGTGGCATTGAAGAATACCAAGATGAATCAGAATATGCTCCGAGTGGTTGCGTTTCATTTATGACGATTCATCAATCTAAAGGCATGGAGTTTCCAATCGTTTTCACTGATTCTCTATATGATAGGCCAGCAGATGACAATCAAGGAATTCTAGAACAAGTATACGATGCTTATTCTCATCGTAAATCGTTTGAGCCAACTGATAGGATTAAGTTTTTTGACTTCTGGAGACGTTATTATGTCGCGTACTCACGGGCAGAAGAATTACTTATTCTTACTACACCAATTCGTGCACGTGGCGCTTGGCCGATGCCGGGTACAATGTTTAAGAAAGCTTTTAATGACCTAGAAGACTATTATGAACATCACTACTCATTTGAAGAGTTTGATTTTAAACCAGTTAAGGCATCAGATTTGAAGCAGTCTTACGCTTTCACATCTGACATTTCTAAATATGAAAGGTGCTCAATTGAATATAAAATGTTTCGTGAACTAGGGTTCTCTGAGATACGTGTCGGTTCTACACTTTTTGGATCTCTAGTGCATCAGACAATTGAGGATATTCATGATGCGATACTTCGGGATGAAGTAGTATCTATCCCTAGTAATCTTGAAACTTGGTTTAATAACAACTACCAGAGCCTTGTGCTGAGTGAACATAGTTATCTAGCACCGAGTTCAAGAAATGCCGCACTTAAGCATGTCAAAAATTACTTTGAAAATTCTGAAGACCTTTGGAAAAATATCAGGAAAGCTGAAGTACAGTTAAGCTATCCTATGAAGGATTTCATCTTGAATGGTCAGGTTGATATGATTAAAGGAAAAGGCGATACTGTGGAAATTGTGGACTTTAAAACTGGGAATAAACCTGAACCAGGTGATGAATTGCTCATCAACTATGAGAAACAACTTCAAGTCTACGCAAGGCTTGTCGAAGATAAGGAAAATGTCACTGTTTCAAAATTAAAGCTCTACTATCCAAGCGCTTACGAAAACCCGATTATAGAATTTGAAAAAGATAACCAACAAATCGATAAGATGATTGAGGAATTCACGGATGTGGTTCATAAGATTGAAAAAAAAGAATTTAGTCAACGAACGACAAATTATTCTGTTTGTCGTGAGTGTGATATGCGATTCTATTGCAACAGAATTAAACCAAAATGATACCAGGGGGGATTTTCTCGTGAATAAAGAATTACAAAATTTACTGCTTTCGCAGGAAGAATATGTTGTAGAGGGGACGCTTAACAAAAACTTGGTGGGCCAGCTTGCGCGAAATTACGATGCTGGCCTATTGAATGCACTTCAATCAAACGAAAAGATTAAGTGTCACTTTTTTGCTTTAACTGAGGGAGGACTTATTTTTAAACTGGAAGTTTTTCTTCAGTTCTTGAATAACAAGGCATTTTTACCTGACAGCTATACAATTTATAAACAAAAAATCGGACTAGCAAATATGGGGGAGGTAGATTTACTTTCACAAAATAAACAAATCGTCCTTAACTGGCCTTACAAGGATTGTATTCTTGAAGGTGGGCAACACAAGGAAGATGCGAAGCGAGATGAATTATTTTTCAATGAAGTTTTGTCACCAACAGAGGTGACCAGGTTGATGGAACCAAAAGCTTTTTCAAATTTTGTTCTCCATGATTCGACTGGTGTTTCAAAATTAGAAAAAATTTCAGGGGATGAAAACCTAATAATAAAAGGCAACAACCTTTTAGCTCTTTCCAGTTTAAAAGAAAAATTCGCAGGAAAAATTAAATTGATTTATATCGATCCACCGTATTATTTTAACGCCAATAAGTCTGAGGATACTTTTCGATACAATTCAAATTTCAAATTATCAACATGGCTGGTTTTTATGAAAAATCGTCTAGAACTCGCAAAACAGTTATTAGCAGAGGATGGTGCAATTTTTGCTCAAATTAGTGATGATGGTGTTGCAGAATTACATTTGTTGATGAAAGAGATTTTTAACACTCCAACAACCAACAACTTTATTAATAAGATTACAGTAAAAACAAAATCACCTTCAGGTTTTCAGAGTGTGAATCCTGGAGTCTTTGAAACTGCAGAATATATTATTGGCTTTGCAAAAAATAAATCCAAGTGGACGTATAATCGCCAATATGTTGAAGCCGACTACGATGCAAACTACAAATGGGTTGTAACGAATATTGATGAGGATTTTAAGAATTGGAACATCGTTGATATTAAAGAAGTAATAGCTAATGACTTAGGTTTGACATTAGAAAATTTCAAGAAAAAATACGATGGCAAGTTAATTTTGGGGTTGATGGCGGAATATGCTTTGAAGAATCCAGATAAAGTATTTCGGCCAGTCGCAATTAGTAATAAAGCAGGAGCACAAATCAAAAAAGTAAGAGATGAATCTAAGTTAAGTCCCCACGAAATCTTTTTAGTGAGAAGAGAAGGCCAATATGATGTGTATGTAAATAAAGGGCAAGAACTGGCGTTTTATAAGAAAAAAATTAGATATATAAATGGTGAAATGGTACCTAGTGTCCAAGCAACAAACATGTGGACTGACACACCATATGAAGGGATCGCATCTGAAGGAGGAGTAGTTCTAAAAGGTGGCAAAAAACCTGAGAAACTTCTTAAGCGGATTATTGAGATGGGTACTGATTCTGAGAATGATATAGTTATGGATTTCTTTTTAGGAAGTGGTACAACTTGTGCGGTTGCCCATAAACTTGGACGAAGATACATTGGTGTTGAGCAATTAGACTATATTGATGAACTTGCTATCCCTCGACTAGAATCAGTTATAAACGGAGACCAAAGTGGCATTTCTAAAATACAAGGATGGACTGGAGGAGGTTCATTTGTATACTTTGAAATTAAAAATGATGCTAAAGAATTTGTCGATAGAATTGAGGAAGCGAGCGATAATAGCGAGCTACTTGAACTGTTTGAATTAGCGAAGAAATCATCTTTTATTTCATATCGAGTTGATCCTAAGAAAATGAAGTCTTCGGAGTTTGAAAAACTATCATTTGCAGAACAAAAGCAATTACTTCGAGAAATTATCGATAATAATAACTTGTATGTGAATTATTCTGATATTGAGGATCAGTCGTACGGGATTAGTGATGAAGATAAAGTGTTGAACCGTCAATTCTATGGTGGGGGTGAGTAGATATGGAACAATTCTTATACGAAAAATATGATGGAGGGCTAGGAATTTTTGCCAACTATTTTAAGAATCAAGTTCCTAAATATATATCTGAAAATCTGCGGCATGAGTTGCGCGAGTATCAATTAGAAGGTATTGGTCGCTATTTGAACTATGAGCATAGGGATGAACAAAACCGAACCTACCCCGAACAATTGCTCTTTAATATGGCAACTGGATCAGGTAAAACGATGATGATGGCTGCAATCATTTTGGAGAAATACAAGCAGGGCGAAAGAAACTTTCTGTTCTTTGTAAATAACTCTAACATTATCGAAAAAACGCGAGCTAACTTTCTCGATTCAACTTCAGAGAAATATTTGTTTGCTGATTCCATAATGATTGCTGATGAGTTGGTAGAAATTCGGGAAGTTACAGATTTTTCAGATTCGAACGAGGATACAATTAACCTCTTATTTACAACTATCCAGCAACTGCACATCGACTTGAATACACCTCGTGAAAATCGCCTCTCTTATGAACAGTTCGAGGACATTTCCGTTGTAATGCTCGCCGACGAAGCACATCATTTGAATGCCGGACTCAATGCGGATGAGAAAAAGGATAATACCAGTTGGACTGCGACAGTTGACAATATTCAAAGAAATGCAAAAAACTCTTCTCTTTTTGAGTTCACTGCAACGATAGATTTATCAGATGCTGACATTGCAGCGAAGTACAGAAAGCAATTACTGTATAAATATGATTTGAAAGATTTTCGATTAGATGGTTATAGTAAAGATGTTCTGTTCCACCTGGTAAATAATGAAGTTGATGTGCGTATGCTTCAAGCAATAATCATCAGTCAATTCAGAAAGAAAGTCGCATTAAAAAATGGGATTAACTTAAAGCCACTAATTCTACTTAAATCACAAAAGAAGACAGAAAGTGCAGAGAATCTGTCTGATTTCCTTGAAATTTTGGATGCACTAACGGCTGATCAAATTGAACAACAAAAACAATCCGCAACGAATCTTGATGGTATTTTGACACAGGCGTTTGACTTTTTTGATGAAAATGGCATTACTCACGAGAACCTAATTGCTGAATTAAAAGAAGACTTCCGCGAAGAACGATTAATGCTTATCGATAGTGATAATAAGACGAGTGATAAGTTGGCTGAATTAAATACTCTGGAAGATCCTAAAAATGAGATTCGGGCTGTCTTTGCCGTTGATATGCTGAACGAAGGATGGGATGTACTAAATCTATTTGATATCGTGCGTCTTTACGATACTCGTGATGGGAAGACGACGAAAGCTGGATTCAAGCCCGGTGCGACAACTAATGCAGAGAAGCAACTTATTGGTCGTGGAGCTCGTTATTATCCATTTGTTATCAATAATGATGTAGCTATGAAATATAAGCGGAAATTTGACCATAATGAAGCATCCGAACTACGCGTGATTGAACAACTTCATTACCATTCGAAAGACAACCCGAGGTATATTTCAGAGCTGAAGCAAGTTCTTCGTGAATCCGGAATCTATGATGACCAATCAATGGTTGAAAGGCAAATCAAATTGAAACGATCCTTCCGGAAAACCGGCACTTATAAGAACGGTGTCATATGGGTCAACAGTCGAGTTGAGAAGCCGTCCTTTATAACAGGGCAAGGATCCTTATTCGGGGATGATTGGGAAATCATTCTTCCAGAAGAATTGGAAGTACATCTTCCGACTTCTGGTATGGGCGACTTTGCAGCCTTTGAAGGAGAAGATAGAGAGGTTTTTCAAGTTAAGAAAAAGCAAGATAACCGAAAGTTCAAAGTCGGAAAAGAAATCACTCTCAATGTTTTAAGAGCAGCAGTAAACCATAAAAATAAAGATTTTAATTTTGAAAAACTGCATAAATCTTATGTCGGACTAGCAACATTGGAAGCATTATTGAAAGAAATTCAAAACAAAGTGTCTGTTATTGTCTTTGGTGATGAAGAGGATGTCAAAACTCTTTCTCAAGTTCACAAACTGTTTATTTCAAATGCAATTCTGCAGGCTATTGCAGATGAGTACATTAATGTTGAGAAACAGTATGAAGGAACATTGGAATTCAAAGCAGTGAAGATTAAAGATGTTTTTGAGAAGAGAATACAACGCAAGTATGTTATTGATTCGAATAGCAACAAGGAGAATGGTATTTCTCAAAAAGACTTAACTCAAACCAGAATCTTTGAGGATATCGATAAACTTGACTGGTATGCTTATACAGATAACTTTGGTACAAGCGAGGAAAAATTAGTAGTTAGAACCATCAAACATCACATGTCTGAGCTTGAAACAAAACTAACTGATATCTATTTGCTTCGTAATGAGAAATCAATAAAAATATATAGTTTTGATAAAGGTAATGCTTTTGAGCCCGACTTTGTCATGTTTGCAAATGATGCAGAAACTGGTAATGTTTCTTGGCAATTCTTTATAGAGCCGAAAGGAAGTCAATTTCTAGATTCAAATGGGCAATTCGATAATGGTAAAGAGGGATGGAAACAAGCTTTTCTGAAGAAAATTAAGGAAAAAGATGAAGGTGGTCTTCTAGTAGATGATGATCATTATCGTATCGTTGGCCTTCCATTTTACAATCATGAGCGCACAAAAGAATCTTTTCTCGATGAATTAAGGACGACACTTAATATCTCGGACGAAGTAAAAATTAAAGCTAGTCATTATGTTCAAGATACCCTCTTTGATGACTACTAGGATTTTACGATGGTTGCCAAAGATAATCCGGAGCAAAAATAATTGAATTTCATCGTAAGTAAGGTATTCCAAAAACGATGGTTCGTGAAGTAGCGAAGAAGGAGAGATAATTCTCCTTCTTTTTTGTTTCATTTTTATGTCAAAACTTATTACATAAACTATTTCTCATTAAGATTCGAATTTTACCATTGTTTATCCCTCAAATTAATGAATAAAAATAACATTCAAATTCGTCAAGGAGATTTTTAAGTTGCGATAAACCATCTTATCGATACTTATTTTAAATAATAAAAAGATATACTTATAAAACAGAAATGGTAAAATTTATAAAAGAAGGTCTGTTTATGATCAAATCTGTGGAAATAAAGGGGCTTAGCCCCAACCCCCCTCTTTCAGCAGCAGATTGTTTCATATCATTAATCGACAGTGATTTTTTTACCATATTATTTAAATCCCCCGTGATTTTTAAGTATTTAATAAGTTTTTTCTATATATAGCTAAAATTATTGCAAACCGCCTAAGCCTATATTAATTAGATCTTCCATTGCATTCAAATTTCTACTCACCAATCAATTATTCAAAGTGTTACATAATATGACTTAGTAGAAAATTCAGCAGGGGTACGCTGGGACTCTTACCAATTGGTTTTAGAACTTACTAATGTTACCATTATTACCATCAATAACAATAGGCGCTCATTAGCATTTGGAGGTTTAGTATGAATCCCAACGAAAATTTAGTTTTAATAAAAGGACAAGATCAAACTGAATCTGTTCGGAATATCCAATCTAACCTACAAAAGATTAATGTAACCTTTGAAAACAATAAAACTTTTTCATATAATAGGGAAAATGTGAAATGGCTACGTCAACCAAACGTGCAGACTGTTAGCACTTCACAAGTATTTGTATGTGGGGAACTGATGGATGGTGCAGTTATCCTCTTACAGTTTGGCTCTCATTCACGCATTCTCTTCAAATCAGGCTACAAAAAGGTATGTCTAAGTCATTCAATTCAAATAATAGAATCGGAATTACAAAAGCCGGTTGTCGCAAATACTTTTTCCTATCTTAAAATGCTCTCTACTGTAATAGATACCCCCAATGAAATCGAGAAGTCTTTCTTGGAAAAACAATATGAACGCCTGCAATTTATTCATCCTAAAAGTGTTCTTGCTCACTACTTGAAAAAACATTCTCCTCAAAAAATTGAACATGCCCAAAACTACATTTATCCATTTAGCTTTAACTTAAGCCAAAAGATGGCTGTAGAACATGCATTTACAAATCATATAAGCATAATTGAAGGTCCTCCTGGCACTGGGAAAACTCAAACCATCTTGAACATCATCGCGAATGCGATAGTTTTTAATCAAAGTGTTGCTGTAGTATCGAATAACAATTCGGCTACAGACAATGTAGTAGAGAAACTTCAGAAATACGAATTGCATTTTCTTGTTGCTACTCTTGGCAATCAACAAAAGCAAACTGCCTTCTTTAACAAGATTGAAAATTATCCAGATATGACAACTTGGAAGAGAAAGTCTGAGGAAATCCAGCACCTTAAAACAAATTTGGCATCTATGCAACACATGTTAAACCAGATGTTAGAACTTCGAAACACGAAAGCGAAGCTCAGCCAGGAATTAGAAACGGTTGAACGTGAATATCAATATTTTGATGACCTTTTGAACGATGAAAAACCAGATGTTTCAATTTTTTTGTCTCTTCAAAAATTAACATCAAATCAAACTTTACGATTATTGAATGCCATTGATCAGTTACCAGTTGATAGCAATTTAAGCATATGGAGAAGGATCATCTTTTATTTTAAATATAAACTCTTCCACTCTAAAAAGGTTGATTTGAGGTCATCAACAACACGGTTACTGTTGCAACAACAATTCTATTTAAGTCGCATGAAGGAATTAAAGGTAAGTATTACTAAAATTGAGAACCAGTTAAGTGGGTATCAATTCAAAGAAAAAATGGATGAATATAGTGCTTTATCGATGCAACTTTTGCATGCAAAGTTATATGAAGTATATTCAGGTAGATCTGAAAGACCAGCATTTACAAAAGATGTCTTGTGGAAGAACTTTTCTTCACTAGTGAAGGAATATCCGATTGTTACAAGCACAACCCATTCACTTAAACAATCATCTGGACGAGACTTCTTGTTTGATTATGTATTAATTGATGAATCATCCCAAGTGGATTTAGTTTCAGGAGCACTTGCTCTTTCTGCTGCAAAAAGAACTGTCATTGTAGGGGATCAAAAACAACTACCTAATGTTGTTACACAAGAATTGAAAGAAAAAACAGACGCAGTATTTCACAGCTTTCAAATATCATCTGCTTTTCGTTATTCTGAAAACAGTTTGTTACAGTCTATTCGAAATGTCTTTGTTGACGCACCCGTCACTCTCTTAAGAGAGCATTATCGAAGCCATCCGCAGATTATTGAATTTTGTAACCAACGTTTTTATAACAATGAGTTAATTATTTTAACAGAACAGCTTCCCTCCACAGATACACTTCTAGTGGTGAAGACAGGAAAAGGTAACCATGCTCGGGGCACGTTCAATCAAAGACAAATCGAGGTTATTTCTACTGAAATTCTTCCACAGATTCATAATAATCAAAAAAACATGTCCATTGGCATTATTTCACCATTTCGTGAGCAAGCTAATAAATTGAAACAGTTGGAGCAGATATATTCACTTGAAGCAGATACTGTTCATAAATTTCAAGGAAGAGAAAAAAATATTATCATTCTTTCGACCGTAGTCAATACATTAAAAGCCAATGATTTTGCTGATGACGCACATTTAATAAATGTGGCTATTTCCCGTGCCGTAAACCAATTGATTGTGGTCACTGCTGATGGAAGCGAAACATGGGCTGGAACATATATAGGTGATTTAATCCGCTATATTCGATATAACAATTTCGAAGTACGTCATAGTGAACTTTATTCTATATTTGATTATCTATACCGTTCACTTGAAAAAGAGCGTAAAGTACTCTTAGCAAAACAAAAGAAAGTTTCAACATATGATTCCGAAAATTTAACCGCAAAATTGTTAGATGACATTATTAAAAACAAGGAGTTTTCTTTCCTTTCTATTAGCAATCACCCTCCCTTAAGAATGTTAATTAAGGAGCGAACAATTTTGACGCAAGAAGAAAGAAAGTATGTAGAAAATTCCTGGACACATTTGGACTTTGTCATGTTTAACAAAATAGATAAAACACCGGTCCTCATCGTTGAAGTAGATGGTTATTCTTATCATAAAGAAGGCACACGACAAGCAGAGCGTGATCGGATGAAAGATGCTATTTTAGCGAAGTATAAATTACCTATCATCCGTTTAAGCACTACTGGCAGTAATGAAAGGGAATTAATAGAAGAAAAATTGAAAACAATTATTCAAAATTGAATTTACTATTAAAAGAGTAATCTCTATTTGAAGAATTATCAGTAGCCAAGTCTCGAGTAGGTAATAACATTTTTTCATTCTACTAAATAGTGTTTTACTAAAATTGAATTTTAGTAATTCTAAGTAGTTTGGAATGTACTATTAACAAAAGATTAACAACATTAATCTTTGTGTATATTCTAAGATTTTAGAGTGAACAATATGAAATTAAGATACGAGGAGTTTTAAAATGCATAAGAAAATGAACTATTTAATCTTTCTTTTAATAACTGTATTGATGGTTGGTTGTACCAATACAGGAGATAATTCCATTAAAAATGTAGAATTAAAACCGCAAGAAGTAACTACAGTTGGTACAAATAATAATAAAGATAAAGAAGAAACTATCACTACGGTTGTCGAGGAACAAGAAGTAGATGTCGTAGTAGAGGAAACAACAACCGAACCCAAGAATGAATTATTCTCAGGGTACAAACTTATTGAAGTTGCTGGTGGTGATTTGTCTGGATATCGTGAACCTAACGTTGCCGTTGACATTGGTTATGGGAACCGTGAATATTGGGCATTTACTAATGAATACGGACAACTAGTACGTGTCATTGCTGATGAAATCATTCTACAAGATGATAGTAACGAACCTGTATTATCATCTGGCAGATACTATTCTGATGAGGCAAAGGTTCCTGGTGTCGTAAGTGACGTTTTAGATGAAGGACATATCATTGCTGATTCTCTCGGAGGGGTATCGAATGCTTATAATATTACACCACAAGATAGTACACTCAACCGACATGGTGATCAAGCTTATATGGAAGACGTGATCCGTAGTACAGGTGGAGCTACTAATTTTGAAGCAATTATTACATATCCGAATACGGAAACGCAGATTCCTTCACGTTATCAGTATACCTATACTTTAATGGGTAACGAAATCGTTGATACATTTTACAATGTGAACCCTGATGAAGTAAACGCATCTCTTGGTTTAACAAGTACTGAGCCTTCTGAATCAACTAGTTCAAACACAAACGGTGATATTTCTAGTGTTGATACAAACGGTAATGGACAGGTGACGATTAAAGAAGCAAAAGCAGCAGGTTTCAGTATGCCAATAATGAGTGATCATTGGTTATATCCTTTCATGCGCGATAATGATAATGACGGTATGGTAGGTGAGTAAGCTCCTAGAATTAATAGCGAAAGAACATTTTCCTCGTTAAACGATTTATAACAATTTGCAAATGGATGTCTATACAGAACAACTGAAGTTAATGGTCATATCATCTATAAAATTTGTACTGTAAAAATATATTTATTTCTCACCAAGATTTAGATGATCCGGGAATGCACGAAAAATCGAGTAAGTTATTCCTATCCGGGTAGTCCCATAAAAAGAAAAAAAGTAATAAAAGAACTTTATTTAACGGGGAATGGGTATTTGTTTGTAGGTTACTTACCAGAGTTTCATAATCAGATGGATAAAAACAGATTTATAAATATCAAGTCAATGACACGTGATGAGTTAAGTATAGCGATCAGAAAAGTAATCCTATCTTTTCATTCAACAACGCGAAATTAATGATTTACGTTCACAATACCTTGTAATCATTAAATTGACGAACTGTTAAAGAGTAATTAAGAGTATTTCAGGAAACTTTAGTAATATGTAATAAAATCCAGTTATTTTAAGGAGATGTTTATTTGAAAAATGTGATTGAATTATTTGAAAAATACATAGCAAATCTAGGGTTAGATAGTTTGATTAAGAAGAAGGAACTGCATCAGGAGTTTTTAAATTTATTTCCATATGAAAAGTTAAAGAATATGCCACTTGAAGAGTACGCACTAGGGGTAAATCCACAAGGGTCATTCAGTTGGTGGCTAGAATATAACACAATCCCTTTAGGAAGTATTAAGGGTGGTAATGCGGGGAAACATATTATCTACTATAAAAAGAAAGAGAATACATGGATTTATCCACCTGAATTTGAAAATGAGCAAGATGCTTGGGAGAGACTACGCAGTGATATATTAGAAACTATCGATCATTTAAACAAAAGAGACTATGAACCACTTGTTTCCACAAATTTATTAAATCGTGGAAACATGTTAAAAGGTAAAATTTCCTACCTATATTCCTCAGATAAACTAATGCCTATTTATCAAGAACAACACCTCAAAAAGTTTTTAAGTGAGCTCGGTACTAAAGAAGATGAGCTGATAACACGTGACACAATCGAACTGAGTATATTATTACATGAGAAACTATATGAGCACTCTGAATTTAAGCAATACGATGAAATCGTGCTAGCTAATTTTCTTTATACTACATTTATGCAGCAAGACGTTATTTATAAAATTGCACCAGGTAAAGATGCTGAAAATTGGGATTCTTGTAAAGAAAATTCTATCATCACACTCGGATGGAATGATGTCGGAGATTTAAGTCAGTATAATGACTTCAAGGAATTTAAAAAAGCATTTATTCAGCAAGGTTTTTACGACAATGCTTCCACAAATACAAGGAAAGCAAATGAGGTCTGGGATTTCTATAATTTACAGCCTGGTGACCGTGTCCTAGCGAACAAAGGAACAACTCAAGTTTTGGCAATCGGTACTGTTAATGAAAAAGGATATAAGTATGGTACAGATTTACAGAGATATCAACATACAGTTGGGGTAACGTGGGATACCATATATGAAGGTGGTTTAACAATACCTGCACAGAAAAAGTGGAAAACGGTCACAGTCGATAAGGTTCCTGTAAAAACGGTTGATGGCTGGATTGAAGGCGAGACAAATTCTATAATAACTATTCAAACTGAGAAGATTGAAAACAATAATACATTGTTTCCTATAATCGAGAAGGCTATAGCACGAAAAGGTCAAATTATTCTATATGGTCCTCCAGGTACAGGGAAAACTTATACAGTACTTCAATATTTAAGATGGAAAGAGGAACAAAAACCAATTCAACTTGAATTTTGTACATTCCATCCTTCCTATCAATATGAAGACTTTATTGAGGGATTCAAACCAGTTGAACAAAATGGGACCGTTTCTTTTAAGATGCAAGATGGTGTATTTAAACAATTTATCCAGCGTGCTCAACAATCACCAAGTGAGTCATTTTACTTCATAATTGATGAATTAAATCGTGGAAACGTACCGAAGATTTTTGGCGAACTCATCACACTGTTAGAAAAAGATAAACGAGGGATGGCTTTGACGCTACCTCAAAGTAAAGATCCATTCAGCGTTCCGAAAAATGTTTATTTAATAGCGACAATGAATACAGCTGACCGTAGTATTAAAATGATGGATGCTGCGATTAAACGCCGTTTTGCCTTTGTAGAGTGCATGCCTGAATATGATTTGCTGGATGCACCAATAGACATGCTAAATATTACACCTGCACAGATTCTAAAAGAGCTAAATAAAAAGATAGTTGAGGTACAAGGTCGTGATTTGCAAATTGGTCATGCGTATTTTATGGATGGTGGAACGGTTGTTTCGACTGTAGACCAATTAAAAGATATTTTTCAGTACGATATAGTTCCACTTGTCCAAGAGTATTGTTTTGATAATTACTCAATGCTTGCAGAGATATTTGGTGAGAGTTTTGTTGATGTACACAATCAGGAAATCAATGGTGAAATTTTTAGTGATCATGATGCAGCTTTTATTGAAGCCCTTGAAAGTCATTTCCAGGTGAATGATGATGAAAGATGAGATAAAGATACAGGAATACAATGAACGACTTATTATGGGATATGAGTGTAGCGAAATAGACAGGTCTTATTTGCGACACTATGCAACCATACATAAAAACACCCCATGGGAACAGCGGTTTTATTTTGATGAATTGAAGGATGGGTTGCGAATTAGAACGACAAGCTTTGTCGGATTAATTGAATTAGAACGTTTAAGAATCATTATTCAACCTAAGTTTGATGATACATTTACTGAAGTAATCAACATGGCTCTTTTTGCAAATGGGAGACCCTTTTGGTCAGAGGTAGAAACAAGGGGAAGTATGGAGAAAAGTGAACTGTTTAGAATGCTCATTTCAAAGTTTTTAAATGAAACAGAAAACCTTTTGAAAAAAGGTTTAAAAAAAGACTACGTGGAGCACTCTGGAAACTTAAAACAAGTGCGGGGAAAGGTTTCACTTAGAAAGAATGCGCTGCATAATTATAATCTACCTAACAATATCTATTGTGAATTCGACGAATTGACTCAAGATATAGTGGAAAATCAACTAATTTTAAAAGTCTTAACACTGCTTGATAAATTACCCTTAGAATCTTACCTGAAACATCGCATTTATATGTTGCAAATTCAATTTTCGAGTATTTGTGTTCCATATGAGGAAAGAAAATGGCCTGAACTTTCCTACAACCGATTAAATGATAATTATAGGGTTGTGCACACCTTTGGCCGGTTTATTTTCGAGAAACTTTTTTTACAGAACTATACTGCATCTGATAATAATCACTTTGCTTTTTTGGTAGATATGAATGAACTGTTTGAAAGATTTGTAGGAGCAGTTTTAAAGAGATATTTGCCTCCGCATTTTCGGGTCACAGAAGGACAGCGAATAACAAATGCAGTGTTACTTGATGGTCTACGTTACCGAGATGTAATACCCGATATTATTGTTAGAGATGAACGCCTCGAAAGAACATATGTGATTGATACAAAATATAAGGCATATGACTTTAAAAAAGTCATAACATCAGATATTTTTCAACTTGCATTTTATGCGCAATACTTTCAAAAAGCTGATATCTATAAAGCAACAATCGTATATCCGGTATTTAAAGGCATAGAGCATATAACCTCAAATAAGATTGAACTGAATAAACATGCTGTTCATTCTGGTTGTCTCTTTTTAAAAAGTGTATCAATCGATCAAGTATTAGAAGATATAAAACTAAGAAATAAAGCAGGGTTAAAGCGAACGGCGCTTAATCTTCTTTTGGATACTTGAAATTATAGAGTCATCGATGGATAAGGAAATCACATTTCGATTTTAATCAGACTTACGGATTAGGTGATAACAAAAATAGAAGAAAAGACCTCTTTGATAAGAACAATTAAAAATGAAATTTTTCGATACTTGATAATGTAGTAGATTTAATTGGTAAAGGAAGCTTATGTGAATAGAGTTGAGTTCTGAGAAGATAAATTAAGGATGTGAAGTTGTGGAAAAAAAGACAATCCAAAACGGTAGGTTTAAGGCGACTTACCTCAATGAAAAGTCAGCAATAATAGATGGACTTCGTATATTCCGACACACCAGCCGAATCGCTTTTGAAATTAATGGTAAGCTTACAAGTATCAACGATAATCCTACCTCTGTTAGAGGAAATCCGAATCTATACAATAAACTAAATGAAGTTCTTCTCGAATTAGGTGTTGAAGAAGGCGAATATGCAAAATCTAATACGAAGATTAATGAGAGTATTTGAGAACACTAAACATAGTTATTTAGTATAAAAAATTAGAGACGAGCCCTGATAAATCGGAGCTCGTCTTTAATATTTTAGATAATAGTGTTATTAAATAAAAATCTGCCTCCAAGTTAAACTGAGGACGGATTCTTTTTGTAGCTTATTTGGCTTTTAACACACCGCTTTTGATCAAATTTGTTAAGGCTCACTTATTTTTAAATCTAAAGTAAACGCTTAACCTTTTTAAATCTGTTTGTGTTAAAGAGGAAGGGCTAATATTAAGTATATATTCATTATCTAATTTCTGAATCAATGTTTTTGCAAATTCAATTTGTTTCATTGTTAATGGTTTTTCATCATTAGTGTCATTATTAGTTGCAATCTCTTCATTCTCTTCTTCAAGAGGAGTGAGCGTTTGTTTAATGTCATGTGTATATTTTCCAGACCTAATCCAAGAGATATCTTCCTTGGTTAATGCAAACCACTCGCCTTCTAATCGTTTATCGGAAAAATGATTATGAAATGCAACTTGTGTTTGATGGTAATTCGCAGTTTGTATTAGATAGATGAGTTTATTTTCAAAAGGTAATTTTACTCCAAAAAGATTCATGCGTTTTTCTACATGTTTGGTTTTTCCGATTTTAAATGTCCCATTCATATACTCTTGAACGAAATAAACATATCCAGGAGCCACCCCTTTAGTCATTGGGAAACTAATAATATCCTCTAACTCTTTTTGATTAGATTCAAAAAGATAGATTTTCTGTGTTTGGAAATGTGAAGGAATAGTTTCTGTTTGATCAGAGGAGTTGTTTGACATTATTTTATTTATTAAATTTTTAAGCATTTAGATAACCTCCTACATCAGACAATATACTACTAGTAAAAATGAGAATAAATTGGTAATCCATTTGGTGTTTGAGGAAATAAAAGTAGGGGTTTTGAAAAGGTATAAGAACTCCATGAGCAGCTTAAATTGCAAGTTGAGTCGCAAAGCTACCGCAGGATTTGTCTATAGGAAAATAAAAACGAGCTGTGACCATGTCGCAGTTCGTTTTTTCATTTATAAGATTATAGTGGAGTCAGGTTTAGTCTTAAGCGACAAGGAAACGGTAAACAATTAAATGCTGTGCATAATTATCCGAGGGTCTCTCCTTTATTAATCTTTAAACTACGTCCATGATAAACAAACACGAATGTTAAAGCTTTGATTATTGTGTTTATTTCACCAGGAACCATTTTGATTTTTTTATTAACAAAAATTTATTACTACAAAGAAAAAAGTGATAGATTTTTTTAATTTCTCAATTTTAAGTCTATTTCACTTTCTTGCATGGTAAAATATTCATAACAGTACAAATTAAGGGGGGTTCTTAGATGGGGATTGAGGAGTATCTGATAAAAACTGAACGAAAAATGAAAATACTTTTTCAGGAAATCCAGATTTTAAGTGAGGTTAAAATAACTTACAAAGATTATCTTACAATCTTGGGAAACTTCAAAAAGATATTAGAACGGTATGATGCAAAAAAACAATCTAAAATAGTGGGAGTCTTATGGCAAAACGCACCAAAGACGTGCTTGGTCATAACTGTGAATTATGCAATCTATAATTATGATGGGAATTTTTGGGGTAAGTTCAAAAATGAGATTTCTTTAATAAAAGATCATGATTGGAAGGTGTATTTTCTTCGACAACTTAAATTTGAGTCTGTGGTGATATTTGGTGAAAACAGTGCTCAAAAGTATGTGGAGAATATTTTAGGTCATGCAGGCATTCCTAAAAATAACATACATGAACTTATAAAAAATGTAATTGAACCCGCGGCAATTTATGATCTCAATGTTGAAGAAATTATTGAGTCTGTTAAAAAGGGGAGAAATGATGGTTCAATAGTAAAAACATATGGACTATATAAAAGTGTAAAAGACTTTATCCGTTTAGATAATTTAGTTTCAAATAACTTACTTTCACGTTGCCTTGAAGTATGGAAAGAAAATGACCGACCATTTACAGAAAAATACAGATCATATTTACCAGATCATATTTTGGAAGAGTTTGAAGGTTACGCGAACCAAAAAGCTTTATCTGGAACAAGTTCAAAACATTTTAGAATAGCTCGACCAATCTTAAGTTATTCTCCAGAGTTCCAAAATGTTTTTATAAAACTTCCTATCCAACGATTTGGGAAAAACGAACCATCAAGTATAGAGTGGAGAATATTTTCTAAAGATACAGATTTTCATGTAGTTACAAAAAAATATTCTTCTCCGGAGTCCGGGGAAGTAGAATTCATTGTTGATCGAAAAAACGGAGAGCACCCTGTAAAACCTTTAAGTGATTATACAGTAAATTTAATTATTGATGGAAAAATTGATGGTGAATGGGCTTTCTATCTCGATGAAAAAGTTGTGTTTGATGTTAAAACCTACAATCAAATAAATAAAAATTTCATAACTATTCCTAATGTATTACTAATCGTTAACGAACAAGCTTTTAACATTATTGATAAAGGAATTAATAAATACATAGTGAGACCTCTAAGTGGATACTGGTTAGGTTTCTATGAAATCGACTTGTTTATTACTGAAATAGATTCACTAGAATTTGAGACCAATACAGTATTATTAAATCCACTTCGAAGTTTGATGACTATAAATGGTGAATTATTTGATAACGTGAAATCTGATACTACTATTTATATTAATCAACCATTTGTAAATATTGATGCTGATATTCAGTCAATTAGTAAAGACTTATCAAAGTGGAATATCCGACTTAGTCATACTTATACAAAAAAGACTCTACGAAAAAATATTAATGAAATAAATTGTACTTCAACAAATGGTATAAGCATTAATTTATCTGATTTATTTTATGAAATGGGGGAAGTCTCTGGAAAATACTCACTTAGTTTAACTGGAGTATTAGGATTTGACGAATCAATTGAATTCATCTATTTATCAGAAAATGATTTTAATTTCTCGATAAATAATGGGACGCAGATGTATGTTACTACTTCTGAATCCTATGATTTTACTATTCCAACGATTTTAGAAGTTGAGACAAGAAATGATCTAATTAAATCGTTTTCTATACCTACACATCCTCAATACGTAAATGGAAATTTATTAAATAAAATTTCAAATGAAAGAATAGAGTTAATACTTTATACCAATTTAATCTCTTATGAAATACGGATGCAAAATGAGACCAAACCCATGGGACTAACAGTAGAAACAACACATTTTGATTTTAATAAAACCACTATTTTACTAGATTTGGAAAATCCATCTTTATTTAAAGATAAGAATACACTAATGGTAATTCTCAAAGAGAAATTAAAAACTGGTGAGTATGCATCAAAAACATTTAATTGTAGAAAAGGAAGAAAACATGTATTAGAATTAGATTTTTTTCAAAATTTACATGGTACTGCTAGCAAACGAACAATTGCTTTATCGATTCCAGAGTTAGATATATTGGAAAAAGTTGTAACTGTTGAGACAGAGTGGATTTTAGAAACAGTACATACTCCATCATTGACGAATAATCAATTGTCATGGAATTGTTCTTTCCAACCCGAGCAGTTAACCGCACGAATATGGTCTTTTCGTGTCGAAAATAATCTCTTTTTAGAGAAGAAAGTGGATAATTCTTTAGATTCTCTAAACGTGGACATGAAAGAATTAAAAGAAGGTTACTATATTTTTGAATTAGCAGAATATGAAGAAGACGATATTTTTTCTTTTTTAGATGAGGTTAAATTTCCAGTTTCGTTAAATAAACATAACAAACTAATTAAA
The DNA here is from genome assembly GCF_043641925.1 of Paenisporosarcina quisquiliarum. Classification (GTDB taxonomy): domain Bacteria; phylum Bacillota; class Bacilli; order Bacillales_A; family Planococcaceae; genus Paenisporosarcina; species Paenisporosarcina quisquiliarum_A. The sequence goes on along the minus strand of NZ_JBHZRU010000019.1, from coordinate 25,206 downwards.
GTAGATTACTATAATAAGCTCCCATCCTTCACTGAATGGCTCTTATTACAAGATGAATACGGGGATGAAAGAGAATGGGGAAGAAATGAATTAGAAGCGCTTTTAAGACATTTATGGAAGCATGAATTAATATCATTGCCTCTATTGTTAGAAAACTACTACTCATGCTGTGACTTTGGCGTGCAGAATATTGATCAATTACTTAGTATATTCCATTCTAACGAAGATAAGTCTTTTATCACCTTTATTAATAAAATTTCTGGATACCATGACTGGGATTCAGATTCATTTAAAACGGCAGTGAAATATAGACTTGTTCCACAGGGAAACAAAGTCGTCTATGCTCCAGATAATTTAATCTTAATCGAAAAGATGTCTCGACGAGAAAGGGCACTTAGCTATCAACGAACTAAAAAGTCTGAGCAATGTATAAGTGACTTCAGTATTAAACATGAGTATTTAGCTTTGTTTGAGAAAGTAGATTTCGATAAGGACTATAGAAGAGATGTGGCGAGTTTTTTTAAACAATTCAAACGAAAATTTGAAGATATTCATAGTGATTTTACAAAAAGTGGAGTTATTACAAAAGAAAATAATGCACAATTGAACAAACGCAAATTCTCTGTAGCAAATGAATTATATAATTTCCCGTATTATATTGGTTTGGCTGCTCTTTCAAGTGCGCTCATAATAGATCATGAAAGTAAAATGGAATCAACTTCATTATTTGATATTAAGCAGATTATACCTAATTTATTTGAAATTGAAGAAAATTGGTATCTTCATGACCTCGTTTATTGGAAGAATAAATTATTAAGTGATAACCAAGAAATTCAAGAGCAACAGGAAAGGAAATCAAAATATGAGCATACATCCTTTGCATGGAAAAAATCAAATTGATTCCGACTATCGTGATTACTTAGCAACTACTTTTCCAATTAATAACCATATAATTGAAGATGCTTTCCAAAAAGAACTTAAAGCAGAAAACCTTTTATCAAAAGGTCCGTTTTTAGAGGTCACTGCACCTTATAAAAAAGGAATGTCAATTCAGGAACTGGTTTCAGAAGGCATACTATCAAAATATTTTCTAACTTTAAATCAAGAAGAAATGCCATCAAATAGACCGCTATATGCTCACCAAGAACGTGCTATTAGAAAAGCAAAAGAGAAAAAGAATTTTATTGTTGCTACAGGGACAGGTAGTGGTAAAACGGAGTCCTTTATGATGCCTATTTTGAATAATTTATTTAGTGAATATGAAAAAGGTACACTTACACCTGGTGTACGTGCATTATTTATTTATCCAATGAATGCTTTGGCAAATGACCAAGTTAAAAGATTACGTTCTCTTTTAAAGGATACACCTCAAATTACCTTTGGACGTTATACAGGAGAAACTGAACAATTGGATTCAAATGCATTAAATAAATACAATCAACAAAATCCGGGGGTTAAACGATTACCTAATGAATTACTATCAAGAAATGAAATGAGGGAAAATCCTCCTCATATCTTGGTTACTAACTACGCAATGTTAGAGTATTTACTTTTAAGACCAACAGATACTGCTTTTTTTGATGGTCAATATTCTAATAATTGGAATTCTATCGTATTGGATGAAGCTCACTCCTATAATGGTGCAAGTGGAATAGAAATTGGAATGCTTTTACGTCGATTGAAAGATCGTGTACTGAAGAATCGTCCTTTTAATGGTAGTTTACAATGTATAGCCACAAGTGCTACTTTGGGTTCTGGATCAGACTCGAAACAAAAGGTATTAAACTTCGCACAAAATATATTTGACGAGCCGTTCCAATATAAATCAGAGCATGAAAATGACTTAATCGAATCGCAACGAATCGACTACCGAGAAGAACATCAAGTGTTACATCGTCCTTCTTGGTCCATATATTCCTACTTACTAGAACTCTCTGAAGAAGATATGTTATCTGAAGAGGATATTTATAAACTTGAGGAATATGGTGTAACGAATATTGAAAAGTGGCTCGGAAAAGATTTGAAAACAACTACTTTTCTATATGAGTTTTTAAGTGGAGACGAAAATCTATTTGACTTACGAGATTTGTTGAAAACAAAGCCCCAAGAATTGCAAAACTTACTTTCTAGGCTAATGGCAATTCAAGCTAAGTATGCCGATATTAATGAAGAGGAAATTCAAAAAGGATTAATTAATCTTGTAAGTGTTGCAGGAAAAACTTCGCCAAATGATTCACAAGAGCCTCTTTTACCTGCACGTTATCATGTTTTCGTTCGTGCAATAGAAGGATGTTACTTAAGATTATATCCTACCTATAAAGTATCTCTACAAGCAAAAAAAGTGGATGAAAAAACCAACCATCCATATTTTGAAATGGGTGTTTGTTCAAATTGTGGACAAGTTCACTTAATAGGAGAAGAAGACAATAATAAGCTGATTCAAAGAAAACAGTCTAATCAATCGGATGGATTAATCAATTACACAACATATATGATTAAAGATAATGAATATGAATTAGCGGTAGATGAAGACGAAGAGGAACTAACTGAAGAGGACAAAGAGACATTTAAAATGTGCCAATGTTGTGCCACCATTTGGAGTAAAGGAGAAGATACTTCAGTTTGTTGTAAGGAAAGAGAAGAGAAGAACATCAATTTAATAACACTTATTAAAGAAGAAATGAAACTTTCGGGTCATTCCAGTTGTAATCACTGCGGGAAAAAGAAATATAACCCAATTAAACTATTTCTAACTGGAAGTGACGGTCCGGCAGCGGTCTTAACCACTTCTCTATATCAACAATTAGTTATTGATTCACGCAAAACAATAAAGAATGAAAATGTGAAGCCTCTAAATGATCTTTTTGGTGATTTATTCCAAGATACTTTAAAACAAAATACGCAACAACAAATGCTTGAACATAAGTATGAAGCTCAGAAACTACTTGTCTTTTCTGATTCTCGTCAAGAAGCTGCATTTTTTGCACCTTACTTAGAATATACATATGAACGAGATTTATGGCGTTCCATTTTATATAGAACTCTTGAGAAATATGATAATGTTGAGTCGATTAGTTTAAAAACATGGGCTGCAGATGCTTATAGTGAAGCGTTAAAATGGGAAGTATACACCCCATTTATGGATAAGGAAGAACGTAAAACAATTGCAGAAGAGTATGTAATGTCAGAATTCATTAAAGGAAATGTGCGTATATCACTTGAGGGTACAGGTTTAATATCTTATGAACTAGATTTACCAGAATTAATGAAGATAAATTTAGATGCAATTGCTAATAAACTAGACTTTGAAAGTGGAAGCGAATTTCAAAATATCTTACAAGTTCTTCTAAGTACAGTCCGACATAAAAATGCGGTTACTCACTTAGAAAGAAGTAAATACAATTCTGACCGTATGAAGCCGGTAAATTATGAAAACTCGTTAAATAAAGAAGGTACGGATAAAAAAGGTTATGTAAGTGCATGGATGCCTAAGCAATCCAATATAAGACTCGATTATTTGAAGAAAGTTTTTTTAAGAAAAGGATTATCACTAGAAAATGCTGCTCATATGGCTAACCAAACGTTAAGTGTAATCTGGGATTTGATAAATTCACAACGTTTTTATGAAAGCTTCTTTAAAAGTAAAAATGGAAATAATTTAATGTTACATTCCAACTGGCGTGTCCGTAGAGATAAACCTCTTTTTCAATGTAGCGATTGTAAATCAATTACTTCATATAATGTAAAAGATGTTTGTATGACCAATGGTTGCTATGGGCAATTAAAGTTGATTGAAAAACATGACTTGAAATCTCATTATATTAATCAATATAAACGTATCATACCGGTAAAAATGAGTGTTAAAGAACATACTGCACAGTTATCTCCACAAAATGCTTCGCATTATCAAGAGCAGTTTGTTAATGGTGAAATTAATGTATTAAGTTGCTCTACAACATTTGAAATGGGAGTAGACGTTGGCGGTCTAGAAGCAGTTTTTCTAAGAAACGTTCCACCAGAGACTTCTAATTATATTCAAAGAGCAGGTCGAGCGGGTAGACGGAAAGCATCTGTTGCTTTCGTTTTAACTTTTGCCCAACGGAAGTCTCACGATTTAACTTATTATCAAGATCCAGGTAATATTATCGCTGGAATAATAAAGCCACCGGTACTTAAAATGGATAACCCTAAAATTGTAAAGAGGCACTTAAACTCATTAGTCTTATCAAAATTCTTCAGAGAAAATGATAGCTTATTTGGTAAAGTATCAGATTTTTTCTTAGATTCTATGACACTGAAATCAGGTCCAAAACTATTAGATAAGTTCATGAATGAAATATCATATGATTTAGAGCAATCAATCAAAAAGGTATTACCTAATTATGAAGAAATCATTAAGCACCCTGAAATGAAAGCATGGAAAGAAGAATTAATGTTAAAAGAGACGGCTCTATTAAAAAAAGTATCTAAACTTTATTACCAAGATATTGAGGAACTTCAAAAAATTAAAGTAGAAGATTTTAAAAAAGGTAGAAACACGGATAAATTAAATCGAGTATTAAATCGTATTCAAAGTGAAGGTTTAATCAGCTTCTTATCCACTGCAAACCTTATTCCTAAGTATGGGTTCCCAGTAGATGTAGTTGAAATGATAATTACAGAAGCAGAAAAAAACGATATAAGATTAAGTAGGGATCTTTCTATAGCGATAGGTGAATATGCACCAGGATCTCAAATTGTAGCTAACGGCACTATTTATGAAAGTACTGGAATTCGAAAAGTTAAAGGTTTGGAGGTGCCGACACTTTTCTATATAGATTGTAAAAATTGTAAATCGTACAAGGTCATTGAGCGAATTAATCCAAATCATCGTAGTCTAACAGCAAAATGTGAAGTTTGTGAAGAAATAAACGAGGTTTACAAAATGATTATTCCGAAATTTGGATTTACAGCAAAACGTCTAGAAAAAGCAAGCGACAGAAAGCCAGGGAGAGAAAATCGATCTCGAGTGTTCTTTTCAGAATACTTTTACTCTGAGGAACCCGCGATTAGAGAACATCAACAGGCGATGGAAAAAGAACATATATTTAGTATGAAATCTAATGAAATTCGTATTAAATACTCTTCGTTTGGAAAACTATCTGTTATTAGTAAAGGAAGAAGTGGAAGAGGATACAGTATTTGTACGCTATGTGGATCCATGATGTTAACGAAGGACGGCAAACATAAAAATCAAATGAATAAGAATTGTGAAGGTACGATTGAAAAGAGAATGGTCCACTTGGGCCATGAATTCATCAGCGATATTTTAGAAATTGAATTTAAAAACAGTTCTGTCTCCGCAGATGCATGGGATTCACTGCTTTATGCTCTTTTAAATGGAATCAGCATTTCTCTCGGAATAAACCGACGTGATATTGATGGGTGCGTCCGGTACAATCATTTAGCTACACCGACGCTTGTTCTGTTTGACAAGGTACCTGGTGGGGCGGGTTATATGCATGAAGTATATGGACAACTTGATAAAGTAATAATATCAGCTAAAGAACTAGTTTCGTCATGCCAATGTGGTAAAGAAACAAGTTGTTATGGTTGTTTAAAGGATTACTCAAATCAATATTGTCACGATATATTGTCTAGAGGGATTGTAGAAGAATATTTAATAAATTATGTGAAATAAAAACAAAGTACCGTCGAATTACGTATCCACATCTGAGAATAATTCATGTTAAACAGATTAAATCAAGTGCAACTATTGAAGATTCAAAAGAACAACAGATAACAAATTTTCCATACTTGTGGAAATAAAGTGTCTGAGAAAGTAGGTAAGTACTGTAGTGCAAATAAAGCTAGATTTAAAGGGAACATCAGAAACAATTATGAAGTGTAATTATTTGTATTCTTTAATCTGCGTTTATCAAGTATATGAGGATGTTTCAGATTATGCTAAAAAAAGTGAATAATTTAACTAACAAAGAAAAGTTACTCCAGCTTAGGGATGATATAAAAAAAGAAAATGCTCTTAAGCCGGGTGTTTATAATTATAAAACGTCATCTTTAACTAAAAGGCTACTTCAATTAGATAAAAGAATGAATTTACTATCATATGATGAAAAAGTAGCAGCCATTCAAACGTTAATGAGTTATGCATTTTATATAAAAACGGAATCTGATAAAAACCAAGAAGCAGCTAAACATGAATTTGAAAGTATTTTAACACTCGATCAAAATAATTCCTCTGCACATTATCGACTCGGTTACATTTTCTAAAAAGAAAAAAATTGGCTAAAAGCAATTAAACATTTTGATGCTGCTATTCGTTTGAATCTAAGAAGCGACTTGTTTGAATTAGAAGATGATCAACTTGTGAAGGCTAATCTTTTTATTAGTTATTGTGCATTACAACAAGCGCATGAATCTATACAAGAAGCGAATATTCTTCAACAAGATATTGGTGAACTTACGAATTATCATGGTGTAAAAATAGAAGATATATCAAAACAAATTAAACAAAAACTTTCAAAAACTGAATATATACTGAATACAAATGGCGAGCAAGAACATGTATCAAAAAAGGACTGTGATGAATTAGTTGAACACAGTAATCCTAATCACTTGTACCTTTACTTCAGTGACAATGAGATCATGTTATATGGGGTGAATGAAACAAGGATATCAAAAACATCTGCTGATTATTTAAAGTATTTGCTTGAGAATGGATCAGCGGAATCACCCATTAAGATGAACCGCTTTCCATTAGAGTTTGATTCAGAAACTAATCAAGATTTAGTTAGCCCAGGAACCGTTAAAACGAATATTTCACGTTTGAGGCATGTATTAAGAGTCGCAGGATTCAATGATATCCTGTTATATAAAGATGGTTATTATATTTCGAGTGTTAGCTATCAAATTGCATACAGGGAAGATCAATTCTTTCATTCAAACCTTGCTGAGTAATTCAGGAAGGTTTTTTTTTCGGTTACAAGCGTGTAACCGGTTATTTTGTTTAATTAGAGTAACAAAAGAAAAGGGGTGTTGCTCTAATGGCAAATACATGGTTAGAATTATTAAATCGTTATGGATTTGTAACTACGCAAAATGGTCTGGCGTTGGGTGTAAAGGAATTATCAAAGGAGAATCGAAAATATTTGCAACTTTTACTGAAAAACGCTGACGTGCATTATCAAAGCTTACCGAACTCAATCGAAATCCTTGGTGAAGTTATTGATGAAGAAAAGTGGCAAGAGGTACAAGGTAACCTTACGGATGGTATTACGGAGATGAGTTTTAATCCTGATGAATTACCGGTAATAAAATTAGATCTATTTATCGCTGGGTTAGTATCGCAATTTATTAGATTAGACTTACCTACTATTTACTCATGTGATGGTCATGATAAACGTATGCCAAACATTCACTTTATAAATGCAGAGATGGCAAGAAAAGCAGAAATTCTTTTAAAACATTTAAATATCAATTGTCACCGAAGAGGTAAAAAGTTAAGTATCCGTATCAATCGAAAAAAATTACCACTTGTTGCAGGAACTCTATCTAAATATACGGATTTAGATGTGAAAACGATTATGCTAAATTCAGACTCACGAATAAGTATTGATGTTTTTAATGATCAACTAGAAACGTTATTAAATATTCCTGGTGAGAGTCGAAGAGAAAGTAAAATAAGGAATCATGTCTTAAAAGAAATGATTCCTTATATTGACTTTGTGACTACTGATTTTTACGGGAATATTTTAGCTGAAAAAAGATTTGGATCTGGTCCGACAGTTATATTGAACGCACATCTTGATACAGTGGAAAAAATTAAAGAGTCTCGAACTATTTTAAAAGAAGAAAACATTTGGACCAGTACCGAGGGGATATTAGGTGCCGATGACCGAGCAGGTATTAATGTCATACTGGCTACGCTAAAATCTCTTCAATCAAATGAATTTAATGGTACCTTGAAAATTATTTTTACGGTAGAAGAAGAGATTGGTTTAGTGGGTGCTCGAAAAGTAAATGAATCATTCTTATGGAATACAGAAATGGCTTTTGTGATTGATCGTAGAGGAACAAATGATATTGTTACACATAACAATTCACAAGAGTTTTGTAACCATGAATTTGGTCTCTCTTTAGAAAGAATTGCAAACACGAATGAATTGGGTCCTTGGAAGTCAGTAAGAGGAGGTTCTAGCGATACAAGTATTTGGGCATCTCATAATATTCAAAGTGTCAATCTTTCAGCTGGTTATCTACATGAACACACGGACTTTGAACAGCTTGATGTAGATGCTAATTACAATTCTTATTTATTTTTAAAAGAAATCCTTATTAATGCTCAAAGAATTTGGAGTGAGCAAAGAAAGAGTTTGACAAAATATAAATCTAATCCACAAATAAAAGAAACGCTTCTTCATTAAAATATAGCCTTGTATCAGAATTTCTGGGATTAGATAAAAGAGCAGAGCCTAATGGCTTTGCTCTTTTATTTACTCGATTTTTTCTCTAGGAAATCACCCTTGTTAGTCATATAAAAAAACGACAAAACAGCTTTACTAACTTGAGCTTATAACAAAAAACACTGAATTATTCGAATTAATATTATTATAAAATATTAATTATTTGTGCATACTTTAATGTGAACTGGGTACTTTAATTTAAGTGTATCGATAATTTATTTAATATTTCTAGAGGTTTTCATGAAAATAAGATTATTTATATTTGTTTGTGAGTAGCAATAAAACAAATTAGAAAGATATGTAAATATAATATATTTTTGCTAGATGCAAAGATTTATTTACTGTAAATACAAAGAGGTGATTTCATTTGTTAAGTATTATTGTGGGTTTGATCCTGTTAATGGCGTTGGCATATCTGGGATGGTCGATTATTTGGGTAGCGCCACTAGCAGCTGCTGTTGTGGCTTTAATGAGCGGCTTGGACGTCTTTGATATGTATACCGGAACCTACATGGAAGGTTTGGTTGGGTTCGTTCAGAAATGGTTCCCGATTTTCTTGCTCGGTGCAGTTTTTGGGAAGTTAATGGAAGAAACGGGTGCTGCGAAAGCAGTTGCTAAAAAGGTAACGCAGCTGATTGGTAAAAAGAAAGCCATTCTTGGTGTGTTAATTGCTTCAGCTTTATTGACATACGGTGGCGTAAGTTTGTTCGTTGTCGTATTTGCAGTTTATCCGATTGCGCTTGAGTTATTCCGTGAAGCGAATGTAACAAGAAGATTGCTTGTTCCTACATTCGCACTTGGGGCATTTACTTTCACGATGACATCCATGCCGGGGACACCGCAGATTCAGAACTTAATTCCAATGGAGTATTTTAATACGTCCCCAACAGCGGCTCCGATCATTGGGATTGTGACGACATTAATCATGGCGGTCGGTGGGTATCTTTGGTTAGCTTACAGGGAGAAAACACTCTCTGCTAAGGGTGAAGGGTTCACTGAAACCGAGGAATCTGAAGAAGAAGCAAACAATGACGAAAGCATTCCGAATTGGATGTTGTCATTAATTCCCCTTGTCATTGTGGTGGTTTTGCTTAATGTTTTCAAAATGGAACCCATTTATGCATTAATACTGGGTGTCTTGAGTATTATGGTGATCAATTTCAAGGATTACAAAAAGTTTACGTCCTCTATTAATGATGGAGCAAAAGGCTCGGTCATGGCGATATTGAATACAAGTGCGGCTGTTGGTTTTGGAGCAGTCATCGCGGTTGTTCCTGCATTTGACGACATCGTTTCCTGGCTCCTGAATGTATCGGATAATCCATTAATAGCTGAGTCACTTTCTGTACAAATTATGGCGATGATTACAGGTTCTGCTTCAGGTGGTATGGGAATTGCCCTTAGTACGCTAGGAGACACGTTCTATGAACTGTCTCAAACAACCGGGATCAGCCCAGAAGTATTCCATCGAATGGCTGCGGTTGCTTCCGGTGCATCGATTCTTCCAAATAACGGCGCTTTGTTAACGCTAATTGCGGTAACTGGAATGACGCACAAAGAAACGTATAAAGATGTCTTTGTGGTTGCATTAGTAATCCCAACAATTGCTGTAATCGTCGGAATCATCATGGGTGGTATGGGATTGGTGTAATCAACATTGGTGAATAAATATATTTTATTGGAGGAATAAATCATGGTACAAAGTAAAGTTGTCGTTATCACTGGTTCTGCTCAAGGAATTGGTTTTGAAATAGGAAAACGTTTTGCAGAAAATGGAGCGAAAGTCGTTCTATCTGATATCAATGAAGAACTGGTGAAAGAATCCTCAGAATCGCTTAAACAATTAGGATTTGAGTCAATCGGTGTAAAAGCAGATGTAACTAGTGAACAAGAACTTCAAAACTTGGTAAACACAGCTAAGGAAACTTACGGTTCAGTTGATATTGTCATCAACAACGCTGGTTTGCAACATGTTTCACCAATTGAGGAATTCCCTACTGAAAAGTTTGAAATCATGATCAAAATCATGTTAACTGCTCCGTTTATGCTAACCAAAGCGGTATTCCCGGTGATGAAGGAACAGGGCTTCGGCCGTATCATCAACATTGCTTCTATTAACGGCGTTATCGGTTTTGCAGGTAAAGCGGCTTATAATAGTGCCAAACATGGCGTAATCGGATTAACGAAAGTGGCAGCTCTTGAAGGGGCAGAACATGGAATTACAGTGAATGCTTTATGCCCAGGCTATGTAGATACGCCACTTGTTCGTGGACAAATGGAAGACTTAGCGAAAACTCGTAACGTGCCGTTAGAGAAAGTACTGGCAGAAGTTCTTCTTCCTCTAGTGCCACAAAAACGCTTGCTTGATGTGACTGAAGTTGCGGACTATGCTTTGTTCTTGGCAAGTGATTCAGCTAAAGGTGTTACTGGACAAGCAGCAGTCATCGATGGTGGTTATACAGCACAATAAATTGTATGAAAATAAATGATAACTCCAACAACCTATCGGTTGTTGGAGTTTTAGTCTTTACATACATGCTTTAATTTACAACTTTCACTTTCTGAATAAAGTTACTTAAATGACATATCCTAAACTCTATCCAGGAGGTGAAAATATGCCAAATCAAAAAAATACCAATCAACAAGGAAATCAAATTACCAAAGGTGTTAAAAACACGGCTGGAGCTGCATTTCATGCAGTGCACAAGGCATTGGAAAAGACTGAATTTGCAGCGATGAATACAGTGGATAAAACGGCTAAGATGGTTAACGGATCAACTAATAAGGCTAAAAAGAATACTGTTAATTCTCCTAGCAATTCGAATACAATCAATGGATCACAAAAACAGTAATAAGAATGCACCCGCGAATTAGGTACTGAACAGCAATAGATAGTGTAAATATAAACGAACTCCAACAACCCGTCCGTTGTTGGAGTTTTTATTGTTTAGAAGTTCAATTATATGGGTCACAAAAATGGTATGATAGTTTTTGGAGATATTTTTGAAAATTCAAAACAATAGGAGGATTTTATGAAACCTTTATCTAATGCCGAATTTAATGGTCAATGTGCACTTGCAGTGAGCTTGGGCAAGAAGGACGTTGATTGTAATGGGAAATATAATATCGTGAAAGATGGAAAAAAATATAATTTTTCAAACCCTGTAGCCAAATTTTTATGGCAGGTTCTGCCTGGCAGGGAACAAAAGGCGCAGTCAAATTGGTCATCAAGATGATTAGAGAATAACCTTCGTATTGGTTTCAAACTTTGTAGACGTATTTACAGCAAATATACAAAAGACGATTTTGCCTCTATAAAGGTAAATCGTCTTTTGCGTTATAATCATAAACTCTTATGTTTTATAAGAAATTAATATAGTTGAAAAGGATATAACCAATAGATAGGGAATACTTACATAATAGAAATTCCATTTTAGTACGGTATTAGTAATAAAAATGGATTTGTTTCTATTGTTTAGGATGAAAGAGAATAGGTAAGAAAAACATAACGTCAATATAGGAGGTTATTATGGGAAGATTAGTTCATTTTGAAATTCATGTGAATGACATGGAACAAGCAACGAAATTTTATGGTGACGTATTTGGATGGTCATTTCAAGATTATAGTGAATATGCAGGAATGCCTTACTTTGGAGTGGTGACAGGTGATGAAAGTGAACCTGGAATCAATGGTGCTTTAATGCAACGTCAAAGTGCGCCACCGGAACGTGGTCAAGCTCTAAATGGATTTGCTTGTACAATGAGTGTGGAAAATTACGATTTAACGGAAGCTAAAATAATTGAAAATGGTGGCAAGGTCGCAATGGCCAAATATGCTTTGCCTGGGATGGCTTGGCAAGGATACTATATTGATACCGAAGGCAACATATTTGGAATTCACGAACCTGATGTGAACGCAAAATAAAATAAATTATAGCACCTGTAGTAAGAGAATAGAAATGGAAAAACAATTCAAGAATTGCCAAAGTTGCGGAATGCCACTTGCTCGTGATGAACATGGTGGCGGGACGGAAGCGGACGGAATAAAGCAAGCTGCCGAAGATATAATTTGGGCAGCTTTTTCAATTATGTGGAGGATTAATTTAGTCTCTATTAAACCTAACTTTATACATATTAGAATATTGGGTTTTGTAAAATAGAGGAAATGAATGTGATTTATAGAACTTACTTATAGATAATAAAGAAAAAAGGAGTATTGAAAAATGATTAATCAAATAATCCCAGCTTTAATCTCTTTTGTAGTTGTTTTAATTTTGTCTCCCATTTTAATTGCTGTTTTGAAAAAACTTAGACTCATTCAACCGATCAGAAAAGAACTTCCTTCAAATCATCAGTTAAAAAAAGGCACTCCTTTAATGTTTGGGATTATTCTTTTTGTCGGAATAATCATATCAATTCTTTTTTCTCCTACTCCATTAATGTATTTCTTGTCTATAACCTACATTCTTTTTAGTTTTATTGGGTTCTTGGACGATTTTTGGAAAGCTTCTCGTCAAGATCCAGAAGGGGTATCGGGTAAGACCAAACTTGTTTTCCAATTTATTTTTACTGGTGGTTTACTTTATTACATGATCAACGAACTCGGCGTAGACACCAACATTCATATTTTTAAAAATATTTCCTTGGATCTTCCCATGTTGATATATGTTTTTGTCATCACATTATTTGTTGTAGGTTCTGCAAATGCCATTAACTTCACGGATGGCTTAGACGGTCTATTAGGAGTTGTTGCAATCCCAACTTACTTTTTCTTTTTTGTGATTTCAGAAAGAGCAGAGGTGCAACTTTTTAGTCTAATTATGATTGGATGTTTACTTGGCTTTCTCGTTTACAACATATTTCCTGCTAAAGCTTTTATGGGGGATACGGGATCATTAGCTATAGGTGGATCGTTATCATTTCTTGCTGTACTTGAGAAAGTTGAGATTTTAATTCCTATTTTGTTCATCATATATTTTGCTGAAGTACTTTCTGTTACTTTACAAGTCGCGTCATTTAAACTTACTCGTAAGCGTATTTTCAAAATGACGCCGATTCACTATCACTTTGGCATAAAATATAGGTGGTCCGAAAATGTTATTGTCACGGTTTTCGGGTTTGTTTCTTGGTTTTTTGTTTTTATCGGTTTAGCTTATTGGAACTTCTTTCTAAACCTATAAATGAAGTTGTAATGGAATAAATAAAGTGCCATCCAGTGCATTGGACTGAAGGGATTAAGGATGAGACATTTTCTTTTTCGAATTACTAAAAACTGCTTGGATAGCTCAATATAAAAATAATTGAGCTGTTAGCTACCAGATGACGTATTATGAAAACAATAATAGACCAAATGTATAAATGATGAAACCCGACGATCTTATTAAAACAAGACTGTCGGTTTTTTCAATTTCATATACAAATTATTAGGAACAGATTCCGAATAGGATGCATTTTACTACCTGTTCATAGACATTCTTATTTCAAAAACCAAAAATTTAACAGAATATTTGGATATTTATGTTAAGATAAAGTCAAGTATATAAAGAATTTCACTTAAACTACCCGGTTCACCCATTAGGAATGAGATCTTTCAAAAATTTTTTTTGGATTGATCAATTAAGTGTAACGGATCTATTTGATAGTTAAAAAAAGAATGGTCACATTTTTATTAATAGAGGAATGAATCTATTTATGGGAATAAGTAGATAGCAGACAAAAAGTGTTTTTAGAATGAATATTCATTCGTTTTCTTTATAGAGGAGGTAATCGAAGGAGGAACAAGCATATGAATGAATCTTTCGTTCACCAAAGGATCGAATCCGTTTGGAGATTGGAATCAGCTAAAATCATTGCTTCCTTAACTCGGATGGTGAAGGATATCAGTTTAGCGGAAGATGTTGCGCAAGATGCACTGATTATAGCGATTGAGCGTTGGTCAGTCTCTGGTATTCCGGATAACCCTGGTGCCTGGTTGATGACTGTGGCTAAAAGAAAAGCCATAGACATACTTCGACGGAAAAAACGACTGGATCAAAAATATGAACAAATAGCTTATGAAATGAACAACCACAATGATTACGATTTCTCCGAAGAAATTGATGAAGAAATTGATGACAACGTGCTGAGGCTGATTTTTATGACTTGTCATCCAGTACTATCAAAAAACGCCCGTGTAGCTCTTACATTGAGATTGGTTGGGGGGCTAACAACAGAAGAAATTGCACATGCATTCCTTGTACCTGAAACGACGATTGCACAGCGAATTGTTAGGGCAAAACGAACGCTTGCGACGGCAAATGTTCCTTTCGAGATTCCTCATAAGAGTGCTTATGGAGAACGGCTTTCTTCTGTATTGGAAGTGATCTATCTTATGTTCAACGAAGGTTATTCGGCTACTTCAGGTAATAATTTAATCCGAATGAATCTATGTAATGAAGCATTAAGAGTGGGAAGAGTATTAGCAGATCTCATTCTTATAGAACCGGAAGTTTATGGTCTGGTTGCTCTAATGGAGCTACAAGTATCCCGTTTTAAAGCACGCACGAATACGAATGGTGAAATGATTTTATTAATGGACCAAAACCGGTCGTTGTGGAATCAAGAGCACATAGTGCGAGGTGTTGCTGCACTTAAAAAAGCAGAGGATTTGGGAGGCACATTCGGACTGTATGCACTGCAAGCTTCTATAGCTGCCTGCCATGCAAAAGCAGACACGCCAGAAAAAACAAATTGGGAGCGAATTTCTGTACTTTATGAAGCACTTTCTAAAATCTCTCCTTCTCCCGTCGTTGAGTTGAATAGGGCAGTTGCGATTTCGATGGTTAATGGACCATTGGCAGGTTTGGAAATTGTCGATTCTTTACTTTTGGAACCGACATTGAAAAACTATCATTTACTTCCAAGTGTAAAGGGGAATTTTCTCTTAAAGCTAGGAAGAAAGATGGAAGCTTCAGAAGAATTTCGACGTGCTGCGGTATTAACACAAAATACACAGGAACAGAAATTCCTATTGAAACAGGCTGAAGATTGTATGAAATAAAAAAAGCAGTTTTGTCGATTTTTCGATTTGCTGATCGTTGTATGTATAGATACAAAATTTGAATGAAATAGGAGAGATGATCATGATCTTTTTATGCATGGGCTATTTTAACTCTGAAAAAATGCATGCACGACCAAATGCGGAAATTGAGGCTTTGATGGATGAATGCCAGCCGCACACGGAGAAATTTTATGAAAGTGGTAAAGTGCTGCTTGATGCGGGGCTAGAATCAGAGATTAAGAATTTACGTCGTGTGGACGGGAAGGTAGTTGTCACAGATGGTCCGTTTACAGAAACAAAAGAGATGATAGGTAGCATATTCATTTTTGAAGCTGAGAACATGGATGATGCGATTCGAATAGCCTCGATTCATCCGACAACACAAGTCAACAAAGGAGAAGAGTTTGGGTGGCGCATCGAAATTCGTCCTGTCCATTACTTTAAGAATGATAAATAGAATATCTCGTATGAATGAAAGGTGTCAACCCTTGTTGTGAGCCATAGTGTAATGCATATAGGAAGATAGACACTACAAAAATAAACGTTTAATTTGGTGGGAAACAGAGACACAAAGTAAAGTTTATTCCCAATCGAAAAGAATTACATTTTTTATTAAGGAGCTGATTTTTATGACGAATGGAGCGAGTTTAGTCCAAGACGTTCTGGATATTTACAAGAGTGCTGTTTATGAACTAGATACGAAAAAATTCCTATCAATCTATGCTGATGACGTACATATTTATGATTGCTGGGGAAACTGGGAGAGTAAGGGGATCTCTTTATGGAAGGAAAGTGTGACTGAATGGTTTAATGGTGTGAATGAAGACGGATATTTACTAAAAGTTGATTTTAATGATATATCGATTCAGGAAAATACTCATATTGCATTCGTGCATTGCGCTGTGACTTTCGCTGCTTTCAAAGGAAATACTGAAGATAAACATCGTCAAATGATCAACCGTTTCACATTTGGCTTGAAAAAAGTAAATGACTCTTGGCTAATCACACACGAGCATTCATCATTGCCGATTGATATGCAATCTGGAAAAGGCATCTTTAACCTGAAATAATAGAGTGATTGAAGCAAAAATAAGTGACATGTTTTGCATCTCTTGTAGTACTTATTCATGTAAGTACAGATGTGCAGGTTTATTAATAATGTAACCAAACAATCCTTGAAATGAAGAGGAGGATTTTCCATGAGTGATCTGAAATTAATTGAAACATACAAAGGTTTTTTAGAAGAATATTCACCTGAGCAACTAAGACATATACCAAAACAAGGGGTTTGGTCTATCAATCAAATGTATGATCATTTAATTGTCGTAGCTCATGAGTACTTGGATAGTGTTGAAGCATGTGCGTTAGCTGCTGGAGAGCAAAAGAAGGGGAAAACAGAGTTTGGCGAATATTTATTTAATATTGGAGGCTTTCCACCAATTAAAATCAAATTACCAGATGAAATGAATGCACCACCTAACAATTCAAAAATGAAAGAGGACATCATGCTCGAGCTTGATCAACTAATGAAAAGAATGAAAGAATTAAAAAAGATAGTAGATGAAACAAACCCAAATTATAAAGATAAACATGGAGGGTTTGGCTGGCTAAATGCACAGGAGTGGTTTGCTCTTGTTGGCATGCATTTTCGTCATCATCTGCGTCAGAAGTATGAACTAGATCAACAACTTACGGTTTGAACAGATTTTTAGGGGACATGTAGAATAGGGGCGAATTCGCTTCAAATAATAAGAAAGAGCTATCCATCGAGGATAGCTCTTTCTTAATAGCCACAAGAGTTTTCTTATGGTCGGTTCTCCCACGGTTCAATCGTTCCAATAATTTGCTCAGATTTTTCTTCCAAAATGGCTTTAATGACACCATTGGAAATTTCCGCATGAGTCAGCCACCGGGAGATACCGCTTTCTATCTTGAATCCTAGCTGAATTTGATGATAAGAAACGTGTGTGGGAATTGAAGTTTTGGATTTTATCTCTTTTAAGTTTGAACTGCTGCCACTTAGATGGAATAATTTCCATGGATGTGAATGAGAAAGTGATTCTGATAAACAAGGAATGACATATTGTCCAGTTGAATGAATCCAGGCAATGACTAACTGGATTGGGCCGTTCTCATTTTGCATGCGATGTAATTGCTCCATTAATTCAACACGATTTGTGTAATCAACCAAAACTGGTGTCATTCTAGTTGGATTTTCGTCTAATAGAACTTGCATTTTTTCAGCGTTTCGACCAATTACAGATACATGATATCCATTTTCTGATAACCATACAGACGCTCGAGCAAGCATACCTGTACCCCCGATTACGAGTGCGTGTTTCAATTTAACTCATCCTTTGCGCAGTCATTTTGGTCTATACAATATGTGTTTCAACATTGGGGAATTTTTCAAGTGGTTTTTTAAGTGTAGCATGGGACAAGTGTTTGGGTAAATCACTTTTGAAGGTTTAGAAAAACTAGTTATTTGTGTAATCTCTTTTATTATATCGTAAAATACGATACAATCGTAAAAAAAGATATATTTAAAGGGGTGTTAGCTGTGCACAACAAAGTTAAACAATTAAATCGTTACTGGACAGATATATATTTTCATCTGCATTACTTCCATAAAGAAAAAATCTCCCACCAAGTGGTTCGTATTCTGCAGCTTATTGATAAAAAGGAAGAGGTTGGGGTGAATGAAATTGCCTCCTACCTCCAAGTTTCTCAGAATACGGCTTCAGAACACGTGAAACGTATGATCGAGAAGAACTTTTTGACCAAAGAGAGGGACTTGCTTGATGAAAGAAGAGTTATATTACGACTTACAGAATTGGGGAAAAATGTTCTGCATCGAAATACAAGCCTAGATGAAGAAAAACTGGAACAAATACTGAACCAATTAGTGGACAACGAAATAGAGGTAGTAGAACAGGCATTCAAAATCTTAAGTGAGCGTGCAAAAACATGTTTGTAGTCATGAAGATTATCGCCTCAGCGATTGTGATTGGTGTAGTCACGGAGATTTCTCGAAGATTCCCATCATATGGGGGAGTGTTGGCAGCTCTCCCGCTCGTGAGTTTACTTAGTATCATTTGGCTTTATGTTCAGGGAGAACATTCAGCCACTTTAAGCAAGTTTGCATTAGGGGTATTATGGGGATTTCCTGCAACTGCAATTCTCTTAATAATCGTTTACATCGCTTTGCAAAATTCTCTCCATCTATTTCTCTCAATTGCTTTAGGTGGATGTGGTTGGTTGCTGTTCTTATTAATTCAGAATCTTGTTTTAGATTATGTGCGAGAGATTTTTAGCTAGAGATGACTAAATAAATGGAAAAAATGAATGAAATTATTTATCGTCTTGTAAACCAAGGAGTAATTAATGTAAGACATAGAATTTGGAAAATTAACAAGTGTTTATGCAAAAATTGATGTAATCGGGAATCGAATCCTTCCATGTTTACAAAGATATTAGCGCAATGAGTTAAATAAACCAAATAAATTTAGCGTTTCTACAACTAGTAGAAGCGTTTTTTGATGTGATAAATACCCCATGCAATGAGTTGAATGCTGGGTCTACTTGACTGGATAAATTACATATTGTAAGTTATTAATAGAATTTTGTTTATTCTGAAAATTACGGATATCTTCACTAGATTAAACACTCCCTAAGGAGGAAATCGATATGAACCGAACAGATTTACTTGTAAAGGTACTGGATTCGACGTACGACAAAGAGAGTTGGTATGCGCCATTCAAGGCTGCAATTGAGGGGTTGACCGCGCAACAGGCGAGTTGGAAGCCGTCGGGCGAAGCGACTAAATCGATTTGGGAGAATGTGAATCATCTTATTTACTATAAAGAGAGGTTAGCAGTCAACATAGCTGGGCGTGAATGGAACAATCCTCTGGACGGCGACCAAACTTTCTTCCTCACGGAACAATCGGGAGACGAATACGAATGGAGTAAAGTTGTGGAGCGGGCAGAAATTGCCCAGAGAAATTTACGGGATATTCTGAGTAAAACGTCTTCTGAAAAGTTGGGCGAAAATTCACATGAGGAAAAGTTATTAGATATCATGCTACATGATGCGTACCATACTGGCCAAATTATGCTAATCAGAAAAATGCAGGGGGCGTGGCCATCAGAACGCTGATAATCTAATTACTAGATGGGGGAAACATCGATGACTCACTTTGCGGTAACTATGTACGACTATCATGTTTGGGCAAATCACATACTGTTTAATCGGCTAAAGGAACTTTCAGATGACGTTTTTCATCAAGAAGTTAATAGTGTATTCTCTTCTATTTCAGAAGTTGTTTCTCATATGTACATCGTTGACCAGCTCTGGTTTCAAATTATTTCAGGCAAAGACATGCCTGAAGCTTTGGAAGTACAGAAAGAAACAAGAGAAGGAAAAGGATTGGAAGAAATGGATCAGTTGTTTAGGAATAAATACTCAATTATTTAAAAATTCATTAGAATTCAGCAGACTAATCAGTTGCTGGATTTTTTATTTGCTTAAAATTGTATCAATGTTTAATTCTCAATTTCTAAATAGTCTTAACACTTCATTTACACCCTCTTCATACTCATTTTCTACACCAAAGGTGCAAGCGCAATTACAATATAATTCTCGGAAAGTCATGTGATCTTCAAAATCACTCTAAAATTATATATTTCACAGAATATTCACTTATAAAGGCCGTTGAATGGATAATGTTGGTATATGATAAGTGAAGGAGATGATGAAGTTGAAAAAATATTTATTAGTAGGAGTAGTCCTTTTATTAGCTTCTTGTACAACTGAAGAGACACCTATAGAAGAACCCGCAAAAGGTTACAACACAAAACCGGTCGTAAAATCTGTTGAGCCGAGTGGGAATTTTCTTCTGGTAGATTGGGCAAGCGACAATATGGATAGAGGCAATCACGATTATGATACGTATGTTCATTCTCGTCTCGTTGTGGATTTGGATTACATGGATGTACAACGCGGGGATGTAATCTATTTTAATACACCAGAATTCGAGAGCGAAAACCCACACTTAAATTTAGAGGATTCTCAAATTTCAAGAGTCGTTGGTTTGCCGGGAGAAACGATTGAAATTAAGGATGGGAAAGTATTTATTAACGATCGAAAATTGGATTATTTCTATTCAACAGTAACTTACTTTGGGATGAGTGAAGAAGAATATTTTGCAAAATCAACAGATGACAGCAAAGCAGATGAGGAAAGACAGAAAGAATATTTTTCTACTGATATGAAATCTCTTTTAATTCCGAATGATTCAGTGTTTGTATTAGGTGATAGTTGGTGGAGAAGTTCTGATAGTAGAAGTTTTGGTGCACTGCCAATCGATGAAATAAAAGGGAAAGTTTTAGGGTATGAAAAAAATGGTTCTAAATCAACCCTTGCAATAACAAAAGAATTTTTAGAAAGCAATGCGGAAATAGGTATAACAAAGCAAGGAGTCAAAGGAATATTTGGTAAAAATTACGTTTCAGATTTTGTGGATAGTAGTGACATTTGGATGTACGACAAGGTTAAAAATAATTATCAGTATGAAAAGAGTTTAGAAACGGTTGCTTTTCAAGATATAAAAGATGAACTCGTACACTATCAATTATTTATTAACTTTGTGGACAACAAAGCGTTTATGTATTCTTATTTTTATAAAGGCGATGACGGAAAGGTCTGGGAGTATGTAGTGAATCCAGATCAAACAGTAACTGAAGTCGCTGTAAGTAATTAAGGCACCAAACTTTATGTTTTGATTATGTATATAAGAAGTTATGAGAGGAAAATAAGAATTTGTTGTGATCACGTAGCCGATCTTATTGTAAATAAAAATGTAAAAGATTGTACTCTAATTAGGCTCCGCTCCTTTATTGCGAGGGAAGTGGTTATGTTGCAACTAATTGTGTTAGCCATGGTAGTTAAATGACAGAAAAAATTTTTATTTGGAGACAATACGTTTCACAGTAAAATTCCGTTCAAAAAAACACCCGCTTTTTCTTTTGGGACTGACCCCATAGGCTGAGACAAATAAAAACACCTTTATGTTGAAATTCGGGTATATACTACCTAAATCCAACTTGGAGGTGTTTTTTCTATGGGTACAAGAGTCAGTTATCCAGTGGAAGTAAAAGAAGAAGCTATTCGTTTAAGAATGGCAGGTGTTCCTGTCGCAGAAGTGATGGATCGTCTTGGGGTGAAAAATAAATCACAAATAAAAACTTGGATGAGATGGTATAGAAACGGAGAAATACACCGACTTCAACAACCAGTTGGCAAGCAATATACCTTCGGTAAAGGACCGGAATATGTAGATGAGGTAGAAAAGCTGAAGGCGGAGAATCGCTATTTGAAACAACACATTGAGGTATTAGAAAAGTACAAAGAGTTGGAGAGGAAGTGGTTCCAAGAGTAGCGTTACAAGTCTTTGATGAACTGAAGAAAACAATGACTATCACAAAGATATGCCGCTTACTAAACATTCCTAGATCCACCTATTATAGATGGCGTGATCAGTATCCGAATACGAGGAAGAAAACTGACCTAGAAAACAAAATTGGATCACTATGCAAGAAGCATCACTATACGTATGGTTACCGCACGATAACAGGGATTTTAAGAAAAGAGATGCTCGTGAACCATAAGACGGTTCAAAGAATTATGCAAACCTACGGTTGGCAATGCCGTGTGAAAGTTAAGAAACGCAAGGTCACAGGACAGCCCTATCACATTGTGGAAAATATATTAAAGCAAGATTTCTCCGCCACTAAACCGTTCGAAAAGTTAGTAACTGACATTACTTACTTGCCTTTTGGCCAGAAGATGCTTTATCTTTCAAGCATAAAAGATTTATATAATGGTGAGATCGTTGCATACACAATAAAGGATAGACAAGATGTCAATTTAGTCTTAGATACCTTGAATCAGCTTCCACCTTCGCTAAATGCTTGTACCTTGCATAGTGACCAGGGCTCTGTCTATACCTCTTATGCATATCAAGCTGCAGTAAAAGAAAAAGGCATTACCATGAGCATGTCCCGAAAGGGAACGCCCGCTGATAATGCCCCGATTGAATCCTTTCACTCCTCATTAAAGTCGGAAAGGTTCTATCTTTACAATTTAACACGGACTACGACGGCAATCGTAGAAAGTACCGTGCATGACTACATTGATTATTATAACAATATCCGGATTCAAACAAAATTAAACTACCAGTCACCGGTCCAATACCGACAACTGGCAGTTTAATTAAAAGGTGTTTTGACCTGTCTCATTTTTGGGGGTCAGTCCCTTTGAGTGGGTGTTTTTGATTTGTATTCGATTAAAGTATGAAAAAACAATAAGAAGGACCAAACATAAAAAACATGTCCAATACATTGAAAAAACTGTGGACATATGGTAAATTTATATAGTTATACGTATAAATTAAAAAAGGTTATTGTTTCCCTATTTTAAATTATACATCAAAGTTTTCCGTTTGTCAAATCCATCAATTTTAGGAGTGATTTTTTATGGATTCAGAATTTCAAAAGGAACAAAAACGTGTGGGATGTGTAATAGAAACAATAACAGAGGAAATCAAAAAGTTAGAGGAAGAAAATTCTCAGCGTCGAAACGAACTGGTTACGATACGTAAACATTTTTGGGATGATGTGAAGGTGAATGTTGATAGCTTCGATGATTATCTTGAGACCATCATCGGTTTGAGACAAGAGGCTCAAGTTCTATCAGTAAGCCAAAGCACCGTTAGACAGGTAACCAAAAAATTATCCAAGCTTCGACGTATGCAAGAGGCTCCTTATTTTGGTCGAATCGATTTTATTGAAGAAGGGGATTCCGCTCCGGAACAAATATATATTGGAATCTCTACACTTACCGATGCTAGTGGTGAGGAATTTCTTATATATGACTGGAGGGCACCGGTCTCAAGTGTTTACTATGAGTTTCAAACTGGGCCGGCCAAGTATGTAACGCCTGGTGGTGAAATTAAAGGCAACTTGGAGAAAAAGGGGCAATACCTTATCCGGGGCGGTGTTCTAGAGTCTATGTTCGATACGAGTCTCACCATTGGGGATGAGATTTTACAACAAGTGCTAGGAAAAGGAACAGACAAACATATGCACAATATAGTGGCTACCATTCAACAAGAGCAAAATAGAATCATTCGTCATGATCGGGGGAGACTGCTCATTGTGCACGGGGCAGCTGGTAGCGGGAAAACATCAGCCGCCTTGCAGCGGATAGCTTTTTTACTTTACAAATATCGAGAAATTATAAGTGCCGATCAGATTATTCTATTTTCACCTAACTCAATGTTTAACAGTTATGTGTCAAATGTACTCCCTGAACTGGGAGAAGAGAATATGCAACAAGTCACTTTCCAAGAATATTTAAATCATCGGCTAAGTAAAGAGTTTCAAGTAGAAAATCCTTATGATCAATTGGAATATGTGTTAACTGCTAAAGGTACTACTTCCTACAGGTCAAGGGTTGCGAGCATTCGATTCAAAGCATCTCCTACTTTTTTCGAAGCAATCCAATCCTATAGAAAGTCTTTAGAGTTATCTGGCATGTTATTCAAGGACTTGAACTTCAGAGGAAAACCGATTGTGACTGCTCAACAAATAACAGAAAGATTTTATAGTTACGACACAACACTCCGCTTCCATAATCGATTGGAAAAATTAAAGGATTGGCTAATTAAGAAGTTAAATGAAACGGAAAAGACTGAAATGGAAAAACCATGGGTATTCGAAAAAATTGAGCTATTGAGTAATGATGAGTACCATAAAGCCCAAATCTACTTTGCGAAAAAACGAGGTTTAAGAGGAGAATCGATGACCGATTATGAGCTTCAGTCTGAAGATCTTGCTCAATTGATTATTCAACAAAAATTGAAGCCTTTACGTAAACGAATCCAAACATTCGGTTTCATCGACATAAGTGGGATATATAAGCAGCTTTTTGTTGAACCATCACAAATCAAACGCTGGGTAAATGGTGAACCACCTAAAGAGTGGGCGGAGATTTGTCGTGCGACACTGGAAATGCTAAACGAAGGCAAACTTTCATACGAAGATGCTACTCCGTACCTACTTATAAAAGAGCTGATTCAAGGTTTTCAAACAAACTCATCTATCAAGCACGTCCTTGTTGACGAGGCGCAGGATTATTCACCTTTCCAATTCGAGTTCCTTAAGCGTTTATTTCCAAGGGCCAGACTGACTGTACTAGGTGATTTCAACCAGGCGATTTTCGCACATGCAAGTGAAATGAAAGATTTTAACACACTAATGAGCCTTTACGGACAAGATGAGACGGAAGTCATAAACATGACAAGGAGTTACCGGTCTACCAAACCGATTATCGAATTCACAAACAAACTAGTACCTAATGGAAACCGGATTATCCCCTTTGAGAGAGATGGGGAGCGACCTGAGCTAACACAAGTGTTCGATCACACAGAGCTGCATCGCAGCATTGTATCTAAGGTCGAAACTTTACGAAGTCTTCGTTATAATAGCATCGCCATCATATGTAAATCATTTGAAGAGAGCAAGAGTGCGTACGAAGGGTTGTCTAATATCGACGATATTAAGTTATTTATAAATGATAACCTAACAATGTACTAAAACGCTTGAATAAATATGTACAACTTTGACTCCATTCTTCATACTATTC
>NZ_JBHZRU010000018.1:0-77647 GCF_043641925.1 Paenisporosarcina quisquiliarum | reverse complement strand
TAAAGTCCCTTTTTTTATTTTTATGATACTCCAAACTTATAGATAGCCAAAAAACATGTCTTTTTCAGTGGCCTCAATCAGCACGAACTGAAGACCCTAGACTGAGCATCGCGAGGGATGCGGCTGAAGTTGTGCACGCGGAAAGCGTCCGTCGCAATGGAATTTACATTCTTAATTATCGACAACATGAAAGGACCTTCCCGATAATGGAAAGGTCCTTTTATTATTATTGTAAGGCGAGTACACCATCTGTCATTTTGAATACTTTATCACAATAATCGATGAGACGAGTATCGTGAGTAACGACAATCGTTGTGGTGTTTTTATTCTTCGTTTCTGTTTGCAAAAGCTCCATTACTTCATATGCTCGATCTGAGTCAAGAGATGCTGTCGGCTCATCTGCTAAGAGGATGGATGGGTTACTATATAAGGATTTGGCGATTGCCACACGTTGTCGCTCACCACCCGATAAATCTGACGGATACTTTTGCTTCAAGTCATAAATCCCTAGATCATTATACAATTGCTCTAACTCTTCCTTCGTCATATTGCCTTTTTTCACCTTATCGAGCAACCGCATTTGGTTGTCCACTGTTAGGAACGGGACAAGATTTGAAGACTGCAGAATAAAACCAATTTCCTGTAATCGAATATTTGACCTCTTCTTTTCAGCCAGCTTTGTAATGTTTTGATTGTTTATAATCACTTCTCCACTAGTAGGAGTTTGAAGACCTCCAGCAACGGTTAAAAATGTACTTTTCCCTGAACCAGAAGGACCGATGACGGCAATCAATTCACCTTTTTCAGCTTTAAACTCTGTTTCTTTCATAGCCTCTACTTTTTTATGACCTTCACCGAAGGATTTCGTAACTTGATTTAATTCCAATACAGCCATGGTTTAGCCCCCTATCGCTTTCAGTGGATCAATTTTCACAATGGTCCAGACAGAAAATACTGCGCCAACTATGGCAACTGCTATTAATACTAGTCCGTAAATCATCATGGTTACAAGGTCAAAGGCTACTGGAACTGCCGCGGGTAGAAATGCTCCAGTTAACAATGTTAACCCAAATCCTACCACTACCCCAATTGCTGCTAATATAAATGTTTGGGCAACAACAGAATTCGCAAGATATCGGTTTGATATTCCTTGTGCTTTCATTACACCAAACATACTTATTTTTTGTACCGTTAATACATAAAGGAATATTGCCACAATCACAGATGAAATAACAAATAAGAAATAAATCATAAACGTGAGTGTTAAACTTTGTTCCGTATA
Source organism: Paenisporosarcina quisquiliarum (assembly GCF_043641925.1). Classification (GTDB taxonomy): domain Bacteria; phylum Bacillota; class Bacilli; order Bacillales_A; family Planococcaceae; genus Paenisporosarcina; species Paenisporosarcina quisquiliarum_A. Next base: position 76,365 of record NZ_JBHZRU010000018.1, on the reverse strand, counting down.
ACCAGGTAGATTTTCGATAAATGTTTCGGTTTCTATTAATTCAAAGTTATCATCAATTGTTACTTTCGACAGATCGTCCGTTCGAATAACCGCTGCATTAATTTGGTTCTCATTTTCGTCAGCTGCCTCACCGAATTTCACTCGTTGGAAAGTCGATAAATCGCCATACAACACTGGTGCTGCATTAAATCTTGCTGACTCTGTAAATCCGACAATTTTCAACACTTCATCAGTAGATGATAATTCTAATTCATCGCCAAGTTTAAATCCTTCTTCTAGTAATGTATCACTGGCAATGACTTCATTTTCATTTGAGAAGCTTTCACCTTCAGTTACTTCAGGCATAATAAAGCTGTCTTCTTCAATCCCAAAAATGGCGACATTTGCTTTATTTTCTGCACTTGTGGCAACTGCGTTTAATTGACCAATAATAGCAATTTCATTCGCATCAATCGTGTCTGCATCTTCAATTGTCATTGAAGATTGAGGCATGCTCTTATCCGATTCCTCTGTTAAAACGATCCCCGTAGCATCCCACTTATCGACCGCTTCTCGATTCAAGCTCTCTAGTCCGTTTGCTAGACCAGATAAGAAAAAGACTAAATAAGAAACAAGCATTAACACACCAGTGATTAATACAAACCGGAGTTTGTTTTTCTTAATTTCATTCCACGCCAAAAACATCGCTTCACATCCTACTAAATGAATTTATGTATCTTTCATTTAGTATGCTCAAGCGGGCAAATGAATTCAACTTATAGAACTAGTTAATATGCTAAAACTTGAAATACCTAACAATTCGGTCGATACTATTCGATTTCCCCAGTCCAAGATGACATGCCTGTAGCAACATTTAAGATTGAGTATTCTTCACCAGTTAAGATTTCACTAGCTTCTTTAGATCGATTCCCACTTTGGCAAATTACCACATACTTTTCACTTGAATCCAAACCTTCAAAGTTACCAGCTTTTAATTCAGAAAGCGGCTTATTTTCTGCACCAACAATATGTCCCATGTCATATTCAGACAGCTCTCTAACATCTAACACTTGGTACCCTTCCTCGATTTTTTGTGGAATCGTATCTATTTCAATGGTTTCATAACTATTTTCTGATCCACATGCAGCAAGAAATAATGTAACAATGGCAATCAAAACTACTAATTTTTTCATATTTTCCTCCAACATTCGTATTTGTTTCTAATCCTTATTGTAATGATACAAAGCCCCGTGTCAAAACATATACCCTGCGGGGTTTTATTCGACAATGAATCAAATCTTCGTTTATGCATATTTATTCACAATATCATTTCGAATAAACTCTTTTAGTCCCTTCAACCTCTCCAATACATATGCTTAATCATCAGTTTTCAGAATTATGGAACTTTTAATTTTTGAATAAAAATACTATACACGTTATAAATAGCGTGTTAAAATCCATTTAATCGCATAAATATACATTAACAAGGAGGAATATACATGTTGAAAAAATGGGGTCTAGTAGGAACGATAACAATTAGTGCACTGCTTCTTGGTGCTTGTGGAGGAGAGTCTTCTACAAATGAGGATGCAAACTCTTCAACTGATGGGGAGAAAAAGGTAATAGAAATGGCAACTTCAGCTGATTTCCCACCGTTCGAGTCACGAGATGTTGAAGGGAACTTTGAAGGTTTTGATATCGATTTAGCTAATTACATCGCCGATGAATTGGGATATGAATTAAAAATACAAGATATGAAATTTGATGGCTTGATTGGTGCATTGCAAACAGAACGAATTGATATGGTGTTATCCGGTATGTCAGCAACAGATAAACGTAAGGAAAATGTCGATTTTTCTACAGAATACAATCATTCAGGTGAAATGTTTATTACACTAAAAGATTCGGATATTAAAACGATCGAAGACTTAAAAGGCAAATCACTTGGCGTTCAATTAGGCACAATTCAAGAAGATGGTGCTAAGAAAATTCAAAAAGAAACAGTAGATTTTGAAATGAAAGCAGTGGATAACTCAAACGTTCTGATTCAAGAGTTATTGTCTAAAAAAATTGATGTTGCTTATATGGATAAGGCTGTAGCTCAAGGGTACATCGAAGAACAAGGCTTAGCTGGCTTCGACGATCCAACAAGTAGTTCTCCTGGTATGGCAGTTGCATTCCCTAAGGGTAGTGAACTGGTTGACCAAGTAAATGAAATCTTAAAAGAAGCTGAAGAAAACGGCAAGCTACAAGAATTGAAAGACAAATGGTTGAAAGAAGAATAAGTTTGCGTGAAAGTAAAATATAGAAATGAGGTGTAAGGCATGAATTTAGACTTTGGTCAAATCACGCCTTATATTCCTTTTATGTTAGAAGGAATTTGGGTAACGTTAAAATTTGTATTTGTTGCATTAATTTTCGGGTTTATATTAGGAACACTCTTAGCATTATGTAAGATTGGTTCGATTAAACTATTAAATTGGTTTGCCATCGTTTATACATCCATTTTTCGAGGCACGCCGTTAATCCTTCAGTTGATGATTTTCTATTTTGCTATTCCGCAACTGACTGGTTATGATATTTCTCCATTTTTATCAGCTATTTTAGCTTTCGGCCTAAATTCAGCTGCATATATATCCGAAATTATTCGCGCGGGCATTCAAGCAGTCGATAAAGGCCAAACAGAAGCTGCTATGGCACTAGGTATCCCTTATAAACAAATGATGAAAGATATCATTTTACCGCAAGCTTTTAAAAATATTTTACCTGCGCTTATGAACGAAGTCATCACATTGACGAAAGAGTCTGCACTTGTATCAACGATCTCGGTATTAGACTTAATGCGTCGTGCTCAAGTAGTGGGATCAGACATCTACCGTAGTTTTGAACCTTTGCTTTTTGTCGGATTCATTTACTGGTTGATGGTCTTTGTTCTATCCTCCATTGGCAAAGTGATTGAAAGGAGGTTGAAGGTCAGTGATTAAAGTTGAGAATCTATCCAAAAGCTTTGGGAAAAATGAAGTGCTAACTAATATTTCGACTCAAATTTCAAAAGGCGAAGTTGTCGCAATAATCGGTCCTTCCGGCTCCGGAAAATCAACTTTCCTTCGATGCTTAAATGTTTTAGAGACTCCTTCATCAGGGAAAATTCTCGTTGAAAATCAAGATTTAACCGATTCAAAAACGCCAATCCATAAAATGCGCCAACAAATTGGCATGGTTTTTCAACATTTTCATTTGTTTCCACATATGACGGTTTTAGAAAACTTAACCTACGCACCAATGAAAGCAAAAGGCGTGAAAAAACAAGCAGCTGAACAAAGCGCGCGAAGCTTGTTGCACAAAGTTGGCTTGTCTGAAAAAGAATCCGCTTATCCAAGCAGCCTATCTGGCGGCCAGAAACAGCGTGTGGCTATTGCTCGTGCACTAGCTATGGAACCTGAACTTATGTTATTCGATGAACCAACATCCGCACTTGACCCTGAAATGGTGAAAGAAGTATTGGATGTTATGAAAGACCTCGCGAAATCAGGCATGACCATGATTGTCGTGACACATGAAATGGGTTTTGCTCGTGAAGTCGCCGATCGTATTCTGTTCTTAGATCACGGTGTCTTACTTGAAGAAGGCAAACCGAACGATTTCTTCACTAATCCAAAGACTGAAAGAGCAAAAGACTTTTTGGACAAAATTTTATAATTACATTTGGATGCTTCTGCTGCGGCAGAGGCTTTTTTTGTCTTGAAATAGGAGCATTCTCGATTTGGCGGTTGGTATTCAAGGATTGGATGAGGTTTTTCTCCATTTGGATGGGGCTATTCTCGAATTCGAGTGCCCAATTCTAGGATTCGAGTACCACATTCTAAAATTCATGATTTTCAAACAATTTGACGGGCTAGAAATAGTGGCTGTGGTCTAAATAAGTACCAACTTTTATTCATTAATTAGCAACTTTCTAATCTTTGGCGACCATCAAAAAAAGTCACCTCCTAACGAGGCAACCTCAACATCAATCTATTTCATACAATGTATCTTGCAAGGATCCGTCTTCATGATAAACCTTCAACACACCATTTCTTTCATTCACATATGGTTTGGCTTTATCAAGTAATGTATCCTTCGTCTCGGATACAAAAATAGCTCTCTTGCTCGATTCTTTCGTTAATTGCCACCCATCGGTATGTGCGTTCACTTGATAGACCTCTTGCTTCTTGTCGCCAGTGACATATTCTCTTGCCTTTTCAGTGGCGATGGCAATGGCTCTTCCTTCCTCCATACCATCCTCAAGCAATGCATTGGCAATTTCGATTGCTTTATTCCTAACATCTGCATTCAAGTTGTTAAATGAATCTGGGTAATCATTTTTATTCCAAGGCATAGAAATCCTCTCCTTTTTTAGTAATAAGAGTTCCCTATTCCTCTTCAACAAAACCTAAAATTACGATTCTGCAAGATCAGCTTGCACTTTCTTAATCAATTCCGGCGAGTCTTGTATCACTTTACTTACATAGAAAAATCCGATAACAGTTACACCGGTTATTACCCAACCTAATACTTGTTTTAATAATATTCCTTTATCAAAAGCCTCGACTCCATACTCTAAGATTAACCATGAATTAAGACCTGCGAACAAACCGCTTCTTAAAGCTAAAATTAGCGTTATTCCTTGGAAAATAAGCAATAGAGGATTGTGATAAAATAAATGCTTACTAAATTTCCGATCATGACCTTGTAATTCAGCCACATCTAATGCGAAATAGAGTGCCAGCGGACGTTTAAATAGCATTGTTCCGATAAAAAACACGCCCATAGCAAGTGAATAAAACACGTTATTCCATAGAAGTCTTAGTGCAGATCCTGATAATAAGTCAATCACAGTTCCAATGATTAAAGTCGCCAAAATAAAAGTTCCGGTAACATTCAGTTTCTTCGTTTGTTTAAATCGATATAAGGTATAAATAATGCCTGGTACACTCGTCAACAACATGGCATAGTAGTCACCAACATGGTCGCGTAACACATGCCATACAAATAAGGGCAAAGCTAAATAAAAAATTAAATCGAGCAAGATAACATTGTTTTTCATCTACAAATTCCTTCCATAAACCATTTGATACCTGATACGAGATGACGCCTATGAAAGTTTCAATGTCTTTTACAACACATAATTATTTTAATTTTGTTGTAACTCTTCTACTCTTACTACGGACTAATATATATAAATGAAGGGTGGTTTATTCCAATGAAGAAATTGTGGAAAATGATGATGACTGCTGGTGTAGTTTTATTGTTAGCCGCTTGTGGAACAACTGGCGAAAGTGATGATTCGAAAACAGGAAGCAACAATGAAAACAAAGGGATTGTTGCAGGTGCTGTGGCCCCAAGCTTAATTAAGAATGAAGCAGGTGCTCATCAGTATGTCTTCCAGTTGAAAAATGACACAGAGAAAGATGTAACCTTAACGATGAACAGCGCTCAATTTTTCGATTATCAGCTAATTGATGAAAACGGTGATGTACTTTACAAGGATTCAGAGAACAAAATGTACACGCAAATGCTTCAAGAAAGCGTCTTGAAACCTGGCGAAACGCTTGAAATGGATGTTGATGCCTCTGAAGGCCTCGCTTCCCTAGAAAATGGGACTTATACACTTGAGGTATGGTCAACTGCAGAGGAAGCAGAAGACTGGAAGGTATCTGAGGAAATCATTTGGGAAGGTGCTACTGCTACAACTTTAAGTGATGCAAAATTAAAAGTTGAAGAAGAGGTCGTCACTTATAATGGTCGACAAGATTTAAACTCCATTGAAGTGGTCAACGAACAAAACGAGATTGAAGCAATGCGACTTGCCGAAGTAGCAAGACCATTTTTCGATGATTTGGAATCAAAAGTAAAAATCAGAGTTTTCTACGTCATCATTGATGGGCAAAAAGTAATTCAATCGGCTGAATTAGAGTAGATTTACAAAAAAATTTTGAATAGTAATTGAAAAAAAGCGACTGAGTGCTTCCTTTCAGTCGCTTTTCTCATAGATTTGTCATCTGCATCCCCAAATAAAACCAAGAGTAAAGACAAGATATATGAACAACCTAAAGCATCAAACTTTTTGGAGGTACAACTTAATGAAAAAATTATGGATACTCCTTTCAACCCTTATTCTTTGTTTAGCACTATCAGGGTGTGGAACACAAGAAGCGGACGAAACGACAAATAATAATGCCAACAATGCAGAGCCAGATGAAACCTTGAATAAAGAAATGGAAAATGAAGATGAAATGGATAATGCAAATTTAGAACGAGCCGAAGAAGCTGAGAAAAAGGTGACGGAATTAGAAGAAGTAAAAAGTGCTACGGTAATCATTACAGATAACAATGCCTATGTAGCAGCAGTATTAACAGATGATTTATCAGAAGTAGTAGAAGGTTCTGAAGAAATCGAGCAAATTAATGCTAAAATTGGTGATCAAGTTAAAGAGATAAATACGGATTTGGAAAACGTATATGTGTCAGTGAATCCAGACTTTGTTGATCGAATGACCGACTACGCTGATAAAATCGAAGCTGGTGAACCAATTGAAGGTTTAGGTGAAGAATTCAGCATGCTTGTTAAGCGTATATTCCCTGATGCTGCTAATTGAAGTGGGTTTTAATTTAACCATGGATTAGGATTCGAAATTTGATGGAATTTATACAACCAAGACCTGCATTTTTCAAAAGAATATGGTCGGTATTTCTAAAGACTTCTGCGGAATAAAGAAACAAGCTAAACCTCCTCTACTCAGCTGTCTTAGACAGATGAGCAGAGGAGGCTAGCGTTTCATCCGAAGAAAGTGAAAGAAATAATCGACCATTTTTTTTGATCGAGCATAGCCTTAAAAATAATAACCAAACGCTTCGTATCCAAAATAAACGGAAATCAAAGACAATGCTGCCAAAACTAATTCTTCTACTTTCCCACCAGTTCGTGTTGTCATAGGAAAACGCACCTTAATTGTAAATGGGAAAAATAATTTAATCCCATTTTTTGTAGACATGTCTAAAATGAAGTGACTTATCATACCAACTAATATCCCTACAATCACCGCTTCATTTAGTGTATACGTATGTAAAAGTGCTGCGACAATGACCAAAAAAAGCAAACTGTGCGTGAATGAACGATGTCCAAACAAAATGTTAATCAATTTCGATAACAATGGAAACGTTCGACCGATTTTACTACCTCCATGACAAATGTCAGGAATCAGTCCACCGATAACTCCCGCTCCTACTAAAAGAACGGGATCGTAATTTGTAAACTGTGAAACTGCAAGACTTGCTGCCAATCCGCCAATGATGTGAGTCTTTCCTGTCATGCACTTTCTCCTTTATATTCGATTAATTGTTAAATGTAGATAACTACATACCACTTCCTAAGCTATCCACACACAACTCTACACGAATGTGGTTCAACAAAAAAGCGGCTGAAGATGTAAATTCAGCCACTGTTTTTATATCAAATATAGGAAAAATATACGTCTTGAATTACTGCACCACTGGGAATTCAATTGAAAATGATGTCCACTTTCCGACTTCGCTATCTACGTTGACTTGCCCACCCATTCCTTTTATTAAACTAAACGACACCATCATACCAAGTCCAGTCCCGTTTTCCTTTGTGGTGAAATACGGTTCTCCTAATCGATTAATTTGATGCTGACTCATTCCTTTACCCTCATCACGGATCTCAATGCGTACTGCTGAATAATCAGATGATAAATTAATCTCTAATTCCCCTCCAGCATGCATGGATTCAATACCATTCTTTACAATATTTATTAAAGATTGTTGTAATCTCCTTTGGTTACCTAAAATATAGCACTCAATAAATTCAACTTTTGAAGTTTTGAGTTGAACATTGCTCATATTGGCTAGCGGAGTTAATATATTTACTACATTTTGGACTTCAACACAAACAGAAATTTTCTCCATGGTTTCAGGAGCGGGTTTTGCAAATGTTAAGTAGTCATTAATAATATTAGAAGCTCGATCTAATTCTTGAATGGCAGTTCCAATATAATTTTTCAAATGTGGGGAGGTTTCTTCTTGATGTGAAAGTTGTAAAAATCCTTTACAAGTTGTTAAGGGGTTCCTCACTTCATGAGAAATACTCGCCGCTAAATGACTGACTATTTTTAGTTTTTCTGCTTTCATCAACTTCTCTATTAAATCAGCATTGATGCGTATGATTTCAATTAGAAACGTCCCCATTAACGTGGCGATAATGTTAACTGCAAAATATTGGAACCAAATGTAAGTTGGTAATTCCAACAAAGCAAACTTTGTAATTAAAAGATAGGTCAACTGAATTGATACGGCAACTAATAGTCCACTTGTGACAAGCTTTTTATTCAAAGTCATTTTGATATAATACTTTGATACAATACTTAAAAAAATCGTCGACGCAGTGAAGGATAACATGGAAATATAAAGCCCAATATCTATTCCTATTAAACCACGAGTAACAATAAGAAAAGCCAATAAAAGCATACCAATTCTAGGTCCCCCATATAGTACGCCTAAAATAAACGGAACTCTTCTCAAATCAAAAACTAATCCATCCCCTATAGAGAACGGAAAGACCATACATAATCCAATTGAAAGCATAGAAAGGATTGTAAATAAAATGTCTTTTAATTTATCAATTTTATAGACAAATCTTAGAGAATAAAACAATTGTAATAAAAACAAAGGCAAGATGATGAACAAAAAATTAATGAGTAAATCCTTTGTGAGAAGCTCCATATTGGCACCGAACCTTTTATCGAAATTTGACACCCTATCAAATCATTTGTTGAATAATAGTTTTTGAATATTCTAAATTCAGATTATCACTTTTGATAACACTTGAATACTATTTCCTATGAATTCTATAATGATTTTTTTAAGATAATAGACAATTAAAAAAACACCGTCATGGTAAATTTCCATGACGGCATTTTTCATTCTCACTCATTCTCAATCATCGTTTTTTTCACAAACCTCTCGATATCTCCAATGACTTTCTTTAGTATATCGATTGATCCAAGCGTGTCTCCTTCGAACTGCATTCCATGATTTACATGAGGAATTAGCGACGAAACGATATTTGGATTTTGTATCATACGCTCATAACGTGGCATTTCATAATTTCGATCGTTCGTACCCAAGAAGCTTAAAGAGCTGTGCTGACTATGAACCATAGCTTCTAAAACTTCATCTCTTATCAATAAAGGAGTTAACCAAATGATTTTAGCATGTTCAAATTCGGGTTTATTAATAATTGAACTTAACCCAATTGTCCCTAATGATTTGGCGACAAAATAGTATTGATCATAAGATGTCTCTGCGAGAACGCTATCTAGCACCTTTGTTACATCATATTGGACAGCCTCGCATATCTCTTCCATACTGAAATCATCATAAGCTTTTTCTTTGTACTGATAATCTATTTCCAATAGATCAGTCGCATGATTCATGAAAACATCCTCTGTAAAATGAAATAATGGGCGACTATTCGTATACCCCTCTCCCGGTAGGAAAATGGCTAACTGATTCGAGGTTTTTTCTTGTTTAATAAATCTATATGGTACCTCTATTCCTTTAAATCCTGTGATTGAATTGTTAATCCCTTTCATACTTCCCCCTCCAAAAAATGTACGACTTGTTTACTCTACGCTAATTGATTCGCCATTTTGCAACCACATATCAATCGCTAGTCTGGAATAATAGACTTTGTTGCCAATCTTCACATAAGGTAAGATACTCGAGGAATATCCCTCTCCTCCGACTGGTCCTAACTTAACCATTTCTTCCTGATCGATTCCTAAATAGTTGGCTACTTCTTTTGTTGTCATGAGGTGCGCTTTAGAAAAGTCTGCTTGTTCAATTGTTGTAATAGGTAATGGTTTATTTACTTCACTTAAACCATCCGCTATTAACCAGCTCCCAATAAGAATGCAGATACCTAAACTAACAATTGATATAGCAATGAAATTATTTTTCATTTTTCTTATCCCTCTCTCTATCGATTCTTTAGTACATATTGGAAACAATAGATCTTTTATACATTATACTCATTTTCTAATTATTAGAAATATAGTTATCTGAATTATATTCAATACTTTTGTGTTAACTAATTTAAATGTTAAGTTGACTTATAAATTAAACTTCAATTATACTGATGCTAAATTGACTTAATGGAGGTTTAACATGACGAGCTCTACTGCAACTAGATCAACCAATCATTCACGCACTTTACAACTGGTACAAACAGCGATGTTCGCTGCATTAATGATGATCGGCGCTAATATTTCTTCCTTTTTAATTATCGGTGGCGTTCCTATTACTCTTCAAACGTTTTTCGCTATTTTGGCTGGGATGTTACTTGGCAAACGCCAAGGTGCTATGGCAATGCTGGTCTATGCTCTTATCGGTTTAGCAGGTTTACCTGTCTTTGCAAACTTTTCTGGTGGATTAGATACGATACTTAGTCCAACATTCGGATTTATTCTTTCTTTCATTTTTGTGGCTTATATTGCAGGATATATTGTAGAAAAGTACCCATCAAAAGTGGGGTTCGTTGTTGCAGGTTTAGCTGGCCTTGTTTTCAACTATGTATTCGGTACAAATTGGATGTATGCAGCTTATAAACTTTGGTTTTCAGCACCTGAAGGATTTTCATACAAAATGGCTTGGGCATGGATGGTCGTTCCATTGCCTAAAGATTTGATATTAGCTGTTTTAGCTGGACTATTTGGATACCGACTAAAACCAATTTTACAAAAGCGATATAATTAAATTCAATTTTTGTAAGATTGTTATTGTCTTATGAAAAAACACCCCAACTCTCCGCAAACTTTGCGTCTAGTTGGGGTGTTTTATCTTTTTCAACTGCTTATTGAGTAACCTCGAAAAAATGAATAAAGCTAAAATAGATCCAACCAAGGCAAGGAACATGTCCCATTGAGCATCCCATTTGTCTCCTTGCATTCCTAAGAAATCTTCTTTTTCTTTTTGGGCGTAAGGCAACTTCGTACTCAACCACTCCACGATTTCATAAAGCGCTGCAATAGCGAGGATAATACTAATGGTAATCCCACTTAGCCATGCATCCCTTTTTAATAACGTTTTCCTTATCAAAATCTCCATTACAACGATTGCCGACAAACCTTTTAGGAAATGTCCGAATCGATCATAATGATTCCGTGTTAAATCGTATGTATCTTGTAGCCAATTAAATAGAGGCACTTCTGAATAGGTGTAATGACCACCTATGAATGTCAAAATAGATAAGACAGCAATAATCGTATAGGAAAGTGTCGTTAATCGGAACTTTCGATAAATAGCGATTAAGATGATCAATACAACGATTGATGGACTGGACTCAGCAACCCATGTCAGAAATTCAGTTGGTTTAATCACAGACCAAATTAATACAGCGATCACTAGTAAAAGCAATGAAAAATGAACTTTGAATTTCGAATCAGTCTTCACAAAATACACGCTCCCTTACGCCTTCAAGTATGGGTAAATAGAGAGTTAGCTATACATCCTCTATATTTCTTATCCAACCTCCCAAACCGCAAATTCTCGCGGAAGGAACTTTCATTAATTCAGTAGCCCATAAAAATAGACACATCTCATTTGAAATAAAAAAGAGGCCACCCTTTAAAGTCATATTTCATGACCTTATGGGACAGCCTCTTCTTCATGTATTCATTGTTAATTTTTATATTGTCTTAACTCCCCATCCTGATACATCTTCTTCTAAAGGAATTTGATCAGTTCGGGCTTTATTTGCTGCTACGAAGAATAATGCTACTAATGCAATTGTTATTACAGATGCGCCAATATAAGCTACATTCATTGGTAATCTAAATCCAATTTGCGCATTAAGAATATAGGTCATTGTTGTGTAAAGCATAAACGTTCCTGGAATAAGAGCAACCCAGTAGTTTTTCTTCGCAATGTATAAATACATCGCACCTACAAACAACGCAATAACAGCGGTCGTTTGGTTTGCCCAAGAGAAATATCTCCAAAGTAACGTAAAGTCGATTTTTGTTAAAGCAAATGATAAGACGAATAATGGAAGAGCAATCCACAAGCGACTTAGCACTTTACCTTGAGCTAATTTAAAGTAGTCTGCAATAATCATTCGAGCACTTCTAAATGCAGTATCTCCAGAAGTGATTGGAAGAATGATAACTCCTAGAATTGCTAGAGTTCCTCCAACAGCTCCAAGTAACATAGTCGATGCTTCACTTACGATCATTGCTGGACCGCCAGCTGCTAATAATTCATTCAAACCAACAGGACCATTAAATAAAGCCATACCTGCTGCAGCCCAAATCATCGCAATAACACCTTCTGCAATCATCATGCCGTAGAAAATTTTACGACCTTGTTTTTCAGACTGAGTCGTACGGGAAATAATTGGTGTTTGTGTCGCATGGAAACCTGATAATGCTCCACATGAAATCGTTAAGAACAACAATGGGAAGATCGGGATATTATCAGGATGCAAGTTAGACAATGTCAATTCAGGAATGTCAGCTCCTGTAAATATCATGCCACCACCAACACCTAATGCACTAATGATTAAAAGTAATCCAAATAACGGATAAACCCGACCGATGATTTTATCAATCGGTAATAAAGTCGCTAAAATGTAGTAGATAAAAATAGCTGCCAAGATATAACCCATTGCCATCCAACCATCCATTAAGTTGTATAACAAGCCAGCAGGAGCTGTAACGAAAACTGTCCCAACTAATAGTAATAAAAGAACAGCAAATGCATTTACGACATGTTTCATAATTTTACCTAAGTATTGACCTGCCAATTCAGGTAAATGAGCACCTCGGTTACGGATAGATATCATACCTGTTAAATAGTCATGAACCGCACCCGCAAAAATAGCACCGAACACAATCCAAAGGAAAGCAACAGGACCGTATAAAGCACCCATAATCGGACCGAAAATAGGTCCAACTCCTGCAATATTTAATAATTGTATTAACGAGTTCTTTGTCGTAGACATTGGAACATAATCGACTTCATCACTCTGCACATAAGCAGGTGTTGCACGATCTTCCTTTACACCAAACATCTTTTCAATAAACTTACCGTATGTGAAATAACCGACCACTAATAGTACTATTCCTAATAAAAATGTATACACTAAAATCCCCCCTAAAATGAAATCGCTTTCATTTATAGTAATTGAAATTTTCAATCAATAGGACGTTTTTATTTAACATGCTAGATTACGAGTTTGACATGCGTAATTAGCGTAATAAGATGCAAAGTTTCACATTTCCAATCTTTGTCTTAATCCTTTGACATAATTACGACTGACGGATAATTTCTCATCCCGACTTGTTAATTCTAAGTGATACGCGCCATTAAACCACGGAGTTAGACGACTCACATATTTCAAGTTCACTAAATACCCTTTATGAATTCGGAAGAAGGAAAATGGAGTTAACCGACTTTCTAATTCTTTAAGTGCTGTCTTGACTTCGTATTCACACTTTTGAGTAATAATCTTTGTGACCTTTTCTTCTCGATACATGTACAAAATATCTTCAATATGAACGTAGTCAATCTCTCCATCTTTTTCAACTGCTAACTTCCCTAAGTTACTAGCAACATCCACCTTCGCTTGAGGAATTAAATTCTTTTCTACTCTTGAAATCGCTTGTTTTAACTGGTCTTCATCGTAAGGCTTCAATAAATAATCAACCGCATTTATACGAAATGCTTCAGCTGCAAACTGAGGGTAGGCTGTGGCGAAAATAATAAGTGGCATATTCTTTAGTTCAGATAACGCCTTCGCAACTTCCATTCCATTCATTTTGGGCATTTCTACATCAAGAAACACTAAATCTGGTTGTAGTTGAATTGCTTTCATCACAGCTTGATCGCCAGAATCCGCTTCTCCAATTACTTGAATAGAAGGAAATTGATTAAGAAGAAAGACGAGTTCCTCCCTCGCATAACGTTCGTCATCTACCACGAGTGTTCGTATCATCGTCCCCATTAACTATTCTCCTCCATTTTCGGAATGCGGAATGACACACATGTCCCTTTATTGTACTCACTTTGAAATTTCAATGCCGCTTGTTCGCCAAATGTCATAATTAAACGGCGATTAACATTGTATAAGCCCATTCCGGTTCCGATTGTAGAATCGATTTGAGTTGACCCTAAAATCGATAGTCTTTCTGGCGGAATGCCGAATCCGTTATCATTTACTCTAATTTCAATTTCAGCGCCTATATCCTGAATAGAAATGTTAACTATACTGTCCTTTTCCATGTCTTTTATTCCATGCTTAATCGCATTTTCAACAATGGGTTGTAACGTAAGAGGTGGAATCATTTCATTCAGAATACATTCATCCACTTCTGAAGAAATCGTTAATTTATCCACAAAACGTGCTTCCTCTATTTGAAGATACGCTCTAACATGTTGTAATTCTTGTTCCAATGAAACCTTAATTGCTGTGGTACCTTCTAAATTTTGACGCAAGAAATAAGAGAGTGACGTAAGTAATTTACGCGCTTTATCGGGATTTGTGCGAATAAGAGAAACAATGATATTCATTGTATTAAACAGAAAGTGCGGACTAATTTGCGCTTGAAGGGCTTTAATTTCCGCTTCTTTCGCTAACTGATATGCCTTTTCAGCATTTGCAATTTCCAGCTGGTCGCTTAGCAATGAACTTAAACCAGCAATCAATTCCACACTGACGTCAGTTATTGCTTTTTCCGACGGGTAGTAAACTTTGAGAGTTCCGATGGTTTCTCCACGTTGTTTAAGCGGTGCAATAACAGCTGCACCAAGAGAGCACTCTTCTTCTGCGCAATGAATCGTACGATCATTCGCTACGACAAGCTCGCCATGTTTAAGTACCTCGTTCGTAATTTGAGTTTGTATAGGGCTATTCGCTTTATGATGATCATTCGCTTGTCCCACATGTGCTAATATTTCGGTTTGACTCGTCATGGCAACAGCACTTGGCGATAATTCTCTTTGTAAAATGGTACATACAGCAAGAGCTGTGTCATTATTCATACCTTTTCGTAAATACCCCAATGTTTGATTGGCAATACGCAACGTTTTTTGTGCTTGCAAGGCTGTATCTTTTTCTTGATTGCTAATGACGTTATAGACAATCAGCAGAAAAATTGCTGTGCCGATTCCATTAGCTAAAATCATAGGAATTCCAATAGCTTGTACTAAAGATAGAGCTTGCTCAAAGGGGTTAGCTAACAAAAGAATCAAACTCATTTGAATTGCTTCTGCAAAAGCACCAATTGCAAATGCCGTTATTGGCTTAATATCTTTCCCTCTTTGATAAAATGCGCCTGCTACAAGTCCTGAAACAATGGTAGAGATACCACATGCAATGCTTGTGAACCCGCCTAAAGTCATCCTGTGAATACCAGCGATTAAACCCGCTCCGATTCCAACTCGGTATCCTCCAAGTAAGCCAGCTACAACGACACCAATAACACGAGAGTTTGCTATCGCTTCGTCTGATGCAATCTCAATTGCCACACTGTTAAATTGGTGAGTTACTGTATTAAACGCGACGCCAAAGTATGTGCCAATTATCCCGAAAAATCCGAAGAATAGAATCGCGGTAACTTCCTGTTTTCGATTAAGCTTATTGTAATGAATCATGTTTTTAAAAAAGCCCAAACGCGTTAAAATGAAGGCAACTGCAACAATCATCCCAACTCTCTCCAACATAATGATCATTAAATCGAGCATGAAATGACTCCCCCTTCACAAGTGAATTTCTTTTGATTGAACTACCCCCACTTATCGAACTAACGGTCTGATTGAAGTGGGAGATTCTTGGGAACAGAGCGTACTTGTTGACGTATTTCTTTGTCAACAGAGGTTTCTCTTATTGACCAAGCTATCCCCGTAGATTCCTGCGGTTCTACACTTTTGTTTAAGCCAAAACTAAGGTTCTTAAGCCTTCGGCTAGGATATTTTTGCTGGCATTTATATCTCTATTGTGATGTTCGTGGCAAATAGGACAAGTCCAATCCCTTATTTCAAGAGATTTCTTGCCATCCTGATGTCCACAATCGGAACATATTTGACTAGACGGAAACCATCTGCTTATTTTCACGATGGTTTTACCATACCATTTCGCTTTGTATTCTAATTTCGATACAAAAGCAGCCCACGATACATCAGAGATTGATTTTGCTAACTTATGATTGCGTAACATTCCCTTGGTATTCAAATCTTCAATACAGACAACATCGTGGTTTTTGATGATGTCTGTACTTAATTTGTTAAGGAAATCGTCACGTTGGTTCATGATTCTTTCGTGCAATCTAGCGACTTTTATCTTTTGCTTCTGATAGTTTTTGGCATCAAGAAAGCTTATACCCTTGTTTTTAGCGTTCAGTGCACGTCTTGATAGTTTCCGTTGTTCACGCTTTAGTTTCTTTTCCATCTTTGATGTGAACTTATTATTGTCCATCTTGCGACCATCAGAAAAAATTGCAAAGTCAGTGATCCCTAAGTCTATCCCAATAGATGATTCCGTTTTCTCCAATGGTTGAACGTCTGTTTCGACCAAGATGGATACAAAATATTTGCCACTAGGATTTTGTCTAATAGTAGCACGAATAATACGACCTTTTACTTCACGACTTTTTGCAAAGCGAACAAGACCAAGTTTGGGTAATTTTATTTTGTTGTCTACAATGGCAATGTTATGATTTGTTTCTTTCGTTGTGTAGGATTGGACCTTATTCTTTTTAGACTTGAAGCGTGGTGCTTTATTTTGTTTCTTGAAGAATCGTGAATAGGAATCAGCAAGGTTTTTAAGTGAGGATTGAAGGGCAATGCTATCAACTTCTTTTAGCCATATTAATTCCTTTTTTAAATGTGTTAATTCAGCCGAACAAGAATGGTACGTTAATCCTTTGCCAGTTTCTTTGTATGTATCGTTCCATCGCCCTAAAAAACGATTGAATACGAAACGACTGCATCCGATTGTTTTAGCAATGAGGATTTCTTGTTCTTTGGTTGGATAGATCCGGAATTTGTATGCCTTATTGACTAACATGATTTCAACTCCCAACGACACGAATATTTGTTCTCATTATATCATCGTGAGGAAAGTTTTGGCTATCGCCAACCGACATTCACCTCCCACGTACTCATTAGGCTTCGCCCATTTCATTCCTTGAGGTGGGAGTCTTCTGTCGGATAAAGACTTTTTCAATAGAAAAGTGGTCGGCTATTTCTGAAGACTCCTGCGGAATAACGAAACACGCTAGACCCCACAGGTTCAGATGAAAGCTGAGCCGAGGAGGCTGGCGTTTCGTCCGCGGAAAGCGAAAGAAATAGCCGACCACATTCTTTTTACGACCAAGACTTAACCAGATCGCTTACTTAACAAATTTAAAGAACTTTACTCAAAAACGATTTTGTACGTTCGTGCTGAGGGTTATCAAAGATTTGCTCAGGTGTTCCTTCTTCAACCAGGAGTCCTTGGTCCATAAATAACACTCGGTCACACATTTCCTTTGCGAATCCCATTTCATGCGTAACAACAACCATTGTCATACCTTCGTAAGCCAGTTGCTTCATAACATCTAAAACCTCGTTGACCATTTCAGGGTCTAATGCAGAGGTGGGTTCGTCAAATAACATGATTTTCGGTTGCATAGCAAGCGCTCTCGCAATGGCTACCCGCTGCATTTGTCCTCCTGAGAGTTGTTCGGGATAAACATTTGCTTTGTCTCCGAGTCCGACCTTCTTAAGCAGTTCATGAGCAAGTGCTTCAGCGTCTTTTTGTGCCATTTTCTTGATTTTTATTGGAGCAATTGTGATGTTTTCCAATACACGCATATGTGGAAATAGGTTAAATTGCTGGAATACCATTCCCACGTTTTTACGAATGGCATTAATATCGGTAGCGGGATCATTCACTTTTACTTTATCAATATAGACGTCTCCAGCCGTGACATCTTCCAGCAAATTAATACATCTCAAAAAGGTACTTTTACCCGATCCACTTGGTCCTATTACACAAATAATTTCTTTTTCTTTTACTTCGTAATCGATTCCTTTTAGTACTTCTAACTTACCAAATGATTTATGCAGACCTTGGATCTTTATCATACATTCAACCTCCTTACCTTACCGCCGTATTGAAAACATTCCTTTTTTTTGATTTGGCACAAAACTATTACTAAATCGATTTTCGACATAATTAATTAACTTGCCGAAGATGAATGTCAGTATTAAGTATAGAATAGCCACCGTAATGTATGGTTCCCAAAAGCGATTATAGGCACCAGCCACTACTTTTCCTGCATAGAGGATATCACTTGCAGCGATTACGGTTACAAGGGATGAGTCCTTTAATAAAGCAATTAATTCATTCCCAAGAGGAGGAATCATACGTCGCAATGCTTGCGGTAGAATAATGTGTTTCATCGCCATATTATTAGGCATTCCAAGTGACCGTGCTGCTTCCATTTGACCTTTTTCAATCGACTGAATTCCCGCTCGAATAATCTCAGCATTGTATGCAGCACTATTTAAAATTAGGGCAACGGAACCTGATACGAAATATCCTAATGAGTGTCCAAAGATACCAGGGATTATCGCTAAATGAATTAAAAGAATTTGAACAAGTAATGGAGTACCCCTAAAGAAATCTACATAATATTTACTCGGATAATATATCCACTTCTTTTTCGATAGTTTTCCCATTCCTAGAAATAATCCTAAGACAATTCCACCTAGATACCCAACAATGGTAAGACCCAATGTAATCCAGATCCCTCGAATAAATAACTCTCTATAGTTCCAAATAATGTCCCATCTGATATCTGGAAAATCCAACTCCATCACCCCCATTCCCTTGTCAGATGTAAAATGTTTTCTATGAAATTGTTACTCTACATCAAAACCAGTGATTTCTTTTAATTTTCCATTGTCTTTTAATTTTTGAATTCCTTCATTTAATAATTCAATTAGTTCCGTATTTCCTTTTTTGACCATTAATCCATAGTATTCTTTTTCAAAAGCAGAATCTTCGACTGTTTTCAACTTCACTTTTGGATTGTTCTTTTTATATTCATTAATAACGGCGTTATCACCAATTGCCGCATCTGCATTTCCATTAATCATTTCACTAATAGCAAGAGGCATAGTTTCAGTTGCCACAATTTTAGAGCTTGTCATTCCCAGTAACCCTTTAACTACTTCATGTCCCGTTGTATTAATTTGTACGGATACTTTGCTATCTTTTAAATCTTCAAACTTCTCAACCTCTGAATCTTCTGGAACAAGAATTAATTGATTCGCTGCATAGTAAGGCTCTGAGAAATCGAATGTTTGTTTACGTTCATCAGTAATTGTGATTGATGAAACCGCAAAGTCCACTTCCCCATTTTGTACGGCTGTAAATAAAGGTTCCCACCCATAATTTTTGAATTCTACCTCAATATCTAATTCCTCAGCAATCGCATTCACGATATCAATATCAGTACCAACGATGTTACCTTCGTCATCCATATATTCCATTGGAGCATACGTTGCATCAGTTGCAATTACATACTTTTTACTGTCGTCATCTCCACCCGCACCGTTCGATGAATCAGTCCCGCAGCCAAACAACGTTAAACTTGCCAATAATAAAATCATTCCAAATGAAGATAAAGATTTTAATGGTTTCAATGAAATACCCCCTAGATTATTTTTATTCCTAAATGAATGTTCATAATTATCTGAATATACAGGATAATTATCCTTAGTATATAGGAACTACATGTGCCCTACAATAAAAATTTCTGGAGTGAAGGATTGGAGAATCAGCTTTAATTTAAGGAAATTAATAATTACTCCTTATACATGCATATAGTGGTTTAAAGGAGGTTAGTACGTGAAAAACAGAAAATATGATTGGTTTCCTGTCCTTTTCCTTTCCTTAGTCTTTCAATATTTGACGCAACACTTATTACTTTTTATTGAAAACTCCGTCAATCACTCGATATCCTGGGCACTACTTATTAAAATCAACTTTTTTATTATTGCACTTGTGGGTGGGATCATAGCTATGCATTTCTATATGAAACACTCGCCTCATATCGGAGGTATATGCGCCACACTTTACATCATTCTTAGTCAGATATACATCGGTAACATGACCATTACCGTTAATGGGTTTTTCATTTTGTTACTCGCATACTTGGCGGGCTATGGAGGGTGCCTGATCTATTCGAAATATCTTTATAAACGTTTCCGTTGAATGAACAATTCTCACAAAAACTAAAAAAACCATCCATGCGATAGCAATTGCATGGATGGTTTTCACTTTAACTTTTGTTTTTAATAATCATATTTAAAAATATCCGCAACTCGTTCGGCGACATATGCACTGCCGTCATTATCTTCTACACTCTCGATCATCATCGCAATAATAAACTGCGGGTCTTCTGAGTCATAGGTAACAAAAAAACCATTTTGCTTTCCATCTTCTTCTCCAGCAGCTTTCAGTTCGGCTGTACCCGTTTTACCTGCAAGAGGAACGTTCGGAAGATTTGCCGCTTGTGCGAAACCATCTACAACCACATTACGCATACTCTTACGGAGAGTGGTTGCTTGTTCGGCATTAACCAAACCTTCCTTCCATACTTGTGCTTTTTCTTCATCCAAAAATAATGTAGGTTTGTACATGGTCCCATCGTTTAGGAAAACTTCATACATCGAAGCGAGATGAAGAATATTCGTCAACATTTGTCCTTGTCCAAATGAAGTATCAGCTAGCTGACCTTCTGAACTAATCGTTCCTTCATTAGATATTTGCGAAGTCTTCATGCCATAGGCAAATGGAATTTCTTCACCAAAACCAAAGCCTGTTAAACCTTCAACAAGTTGTTCCCTCCCCATATCTAAAGCTTCTTGTGCGAAATAAATGTTATCTGAATAGATCATCGCTTTATTCAAATCAATCGGGTTTGGCGCTTCAGGATGAACACGAGTTACACGATAGTCACCCCAAGAGGCATCCTTTTGCCACGTTTCTCCGTTAATCGTTCTACCTTCAGCCGGATTAAGAGTTCCTGCTGCCAAACCGATCGCAGCGGTTACAGGTTTTATTGTCGAACCTGGCGCATACGAAGCTTTAAAACGATTAAATAAAGGATTTAACGGATTTTCACTTAATTCCTTTAGCTTATCCCCACTCATTCCTAACATAAATTCAGTTGGATTAAATCCTGGCGAGCTAACTAAAGCAAGCGTTTCTCCTGTTTTAGGGTTCACAGCAGCACTAGTTCCCGCTTCCCCTTTCATCGAATCATAGGTTAATTTCTGCAATTCAGCGTCAATCGTCAATCTAACGGTTTCTCCGTGTACAGCTGGTTTCTCTGCAACGGTTATTGGTTCAATCCCTTCAACCGCCTTATCAATATAAATGCGGATTCCATCAGTTCCTCTTAAACGCTTTTCAAGTAGCAACTCTAGCCCTTGTCTTCCAACAATATCACTTTCTGTATAGCCCTCTTTTGCCCATTTTTCTAGTTGTTCACCCGTAATATCGCCAATATATCCTGACAAATGCGACAGAGCTTCGCCATAAGGATATTCACGCATGGCTGTGTCCATCCGTGTAACCCCAGCTAATTGAGCGATTTGGTCTAATAACTCTGTGTTACTTTTCGCTACATAACCAACTGGTACAAATAAGTTCGGTTTGACCCAGCCCTGATTCAGCTGTTTATCTATTGTCTCAGTTGAGATTCCTAGTAAATCAGCTAACTTCACCTTATTGTTCTCGTCTGTAAGTTTCTCAGGAACAATGCCAATCTCATAGCCAGTCCCATTTATCGCAATTGGCAATCCGTTTCGATCTAAGATCTCGCCTCTCAACGATTTTGATGTTTGTATACGAATGGCATCTCCTTTCGCCAGTTCAGGAAAGATGAAGGAAGGATTCCACTCGACATACCAGTTCTCTGAATCTTCACGTGTTTCGTGGACTAACGTGATTTTATGTTCAAATTCAACTGGTCCAGCTATTGTTTCCATTTTCACTTGGATCGGAAACGTTGCAGGTTTTTCAACATCCCATTCGTTATCTTTAGAAGCCTTTTTATAGGAAACTTTCACATCTTTTATCCCTAGGTCGCCATATAACTTCTCTTGACGCTCCACAAAATCTTCTGTTTTGAATGTGTTCTTCGTTTCTTTATTTAAGTAGTTACTATACATTTCTGCGAACTCTGCTTTATTCCAATGCTTCACATATTCCGCTAACCGCTCCTCTGGTGTCACCTTTTCTTGACAACCCGAAAGGAGAACTAGGAACAGCAATACCACTAAAGCCCATATGCCTCTTCTCATTCAAAAAACATCCTTTCTATATCCCTAATGATTTGTATATTAATGGTAACATAGTTTCACTAATCCAATTCAAATATACATCTTCGATCAAACCTTCCTTTGGGTAATAAAGAATAAAGCTGTACCGGTTTCGAAGTTCCGCTGAAGATACAATTCCAACGGTTTTTGCTACAATAGAAAGTACCAGTAAGGAACACGAAAGGTTGTTATATGATGAAACCAGTTAACAATATAACTGATTTGATTGGCAATACGCCTGTCGTCAGATTGAATAAGATTGTGCCAGAGAATGCAGCAGACGTTTATGTGAAGTTAGAAATGTTTAATCCAACGAAGAGTGTAAAAGATCGTGCAGCGAATAATATGATTAAAATGGCGGAAGAACAGGGGTTAATTCAACCCGGCGATACGATTATCGAGCCTACGAGTGGAAATACAGGCATCGGTCTTGCAATGGTAGCCGCCGCAAGAGGTTACCGTGCCATTCTTGTACTCCCAGATAATGCAACTCAGGAACGCATTAATCTCTTGAAAGCTTTTGGCGCAGAAGTCGTGCTAACCCCGAATGAGGAAAAAATGCCTGGAGCTATTAAAAAAGCGCTGGAACTAAAAGCAGAAATCCCAAATAGTTTTATACCACAACAATTCGAAAACACAGCGAATCCTGATGTTCATCGTACGACAACAGCACTTGAGATCTTGGAGCAAATGAATGGTGAATTGGATGCATTCGTTGCTACAGCTGGAACAGGTGGAACGATTACAGGAACGGGAGAAACATTAAAAGAAAAGCTTCCGAATTTGTATATTGCCGTGGTTGAACCAAAAGGGTCTCCCGTATTATCCGGAGGAAAACCTGGTAAACATAAACTCGTTGGTACTAGTCCAGGTTTTATTCCAGATATCTTAAATACAAAAGTTTACGATGAAATCATGCAAATAGAAGATGATGAGGCAGTGGAAATCTTTAAAAAACTGGCTCGCGAAGAAGGCGTTTTTGTCGGTCCTTCAGCAGGCGCAGCTGTTTTTGCTGCTATCGAAATTGCCAAGAGATTAGGCAAAGGGAAAAAAGTATTATGTATTGCCCCTGACACTGGCGAACGCTACTTGAGCATGAATTTGTTTGATTGACCAACTAATCTGATATGTAAATAAAGGCTGTTAAATCCCGTGGGATCTAACAGCCTTTTTGTTGTTCATTTTAAATTAAAGGTTTTTATTCATTCACATTTTTTACTACAGCCATTTCCTTACCGAAACGATCTCCATTATCGATAAAACCTAGACTTGCGTAAAGGTTATGTGCACCCTTGTTCTCAGGATGATATCCGACTACTAATTTTTTAATATTAGGCTGTTTGGCCATCTCAGATATCATTAACTTCGTTGCCGCTTTCCCTATACCTTTGCCTTGATAGTCTTTATCGATCATTATTCGATATATCCAATTCCCTTCAAGCTCCTCTTGAACGGAGTTGTACATTAAAAAACCGACTACTTTTTCTTCAAAACATATGGCATATGGTTTTAATGTTGGTTCAAACTTTGACTGAGCTATTGATACAGCATTTGACTCTATGTATTTTGATTGACTAGGTTCAACTTCTAGTCCACAACAGTCGTACCAGTTTTCCGCATTTAGTTCTTCGATTTTTACATGATCTAAATTCATGAAGAGTCCCCTTTATTGTAAACATTTACTTTGCGTGTTTAATGGATTGAATCACTACTGGTATTAATAATATGGAAAGAAACCCACCAGCAAGTGAAAGTGTGGCGTAACTCGTTTGAGCGACAACCATTCCTGAAAGTCCTGCACCTGACGCTCCCGCTAATGCAACTAATACATCTAGCGTTCCTTGAGTTTTAGCGCGGTTGGATAAATTAGTTGAGTCAACGATTAGCGCTGTCCCACTTATTAATCCAAAGTTCCATCCTAGACCGAGGAGTGCAAGTGACGTAATCATGACGAATAAAGAGCCTCCAGAAGCGAAAGCAGCTACAATCCCTGCTGACATTAATGTAACTCCAGCAGCTATTGTCATCGCCAGTCGACCAAATCGATCCACGAGTACACCAGTAATCAGTGAGGGTAGATACATCGCAGCTACATGGATACTGATAACCATCCCTACAGCATTCAAACCATGTCCATGGTCTCTCATATGTACAGGCGTCATTGTCATAATGGCAACCATCACAACTTGGGTAATGACCATCACAGTTGCTCCTAAAGCTATGCCTGATCTATCGCTAGATGGCGTCCCTTCATAGATCTCCGTACTAGTTCCCTTGTTCTCCTCTTGTGCTTCAGCAATAAATTTAGCAACGATTAAAGGATCTGGGCGAAGTAATAATAAAAGTACAAAACCAGCAACAATGAATGCGAATGCTGCTAAAATGAACGGACCGGCTAAGGTAGGAACGCCGATTGATAAAGCAAAATCGCCCATGACTCCAACCAGATTTGGTCCTGCAACTGCACCAAGGGTAGTTGAAACCATTGCGATACTAATTGCCTTTCCTCGCTGTTTCACATTTGCTAAATCAGTACCTGCATACCGTGCTTGCAAGTTGGTTGAAGTCCCTGCACCATAAATTAATAAAGCCGCAAAAAATAGAAATACGTTATTGTTTACTACTGCGAATATGACACCAATTGCCCCTAATCCCCCTGCAAAAAATCCTGACGCAAGTCCAATTCTTCGACCAAAGCGTTGGGATAAACGGCCAACAGCTAAAGCCGCCCCTGCCGAACCGAGCGTCAGTATTGCAATTGGTAATCCAGCAAATCCATCCGTTCCCAGCATATCTTTTGCAATAAGGGCTCCGACAGTAATTCCTGCTGCAAGACCAGCTCCTCCAAATATTTGGGACATAACCACGATCCACAAAGTTCTTTGATACAGCTGTTGTTGTTTCTCTGGTGAATCTACGTAACTTTGAAAATCATCTGATTGTCGAGACATGATTGAACTCCTTTTTAATTGAAAAAACTATGTATACATCTATTAATCAGTATATCTCTCAATACATTAAAAGAATACGACTTATATTACGCTATGATTTTATGGTACACATTTTAATTCAAACAGAAATGGCTGATTTACGCCGTTTCAGACGGACGCGTTCCGCGGGCATGGCTTCAGTCTCCTCATCACTTCGTTCTTCCGGGGCCTTCAGCTCATGCTATTCCCGCTGGAGTCGCCGTCTTCCACTCCAATCCCTTACCGCAAAAATATAAATTCATAAAAAATGCAGACAAACAACAAAGAGAACCGAATTGACCACCTTTAAAAGAGCTTGTCAGAAAAACAAGTATTACTTTCCAAAACAAGTAGAGAGAATTCGATTATTCCTCACTATATATTTTTTTATTGAATACTTGTTGTAAAGGAATCTTTACCTCAGATTAACAAAACAATGAGTGTATATCTCTCATTCATTGAAAAGTTCCAGAGCACACAAAACGTTGTTTTGGCATTATGGAGTTCATAGCCAATTACATTTATAAAGATTTATTAACCCAATACTCTTTTCCATCTGTGCTTCGTTCGAGTAGTTTAAAATCGATTAAGTATCTTCGTATAGTTGCAAAATCACCATGGATGGCTTTAATTACTTCATTTACCTCTTTCTCACTGTAAATTCTGTTTTCATCAAAAGTCTTAATTAACTCTAAAAAGATGATTACTTTTCGTTTTTCTTTCTTAGGCAACTTCACTAATTGACCATCTTGAAAAAACGTTTCGAGCGTATGTTTTTTCTCTTCTTCAGTAAATTCGATTGAGTTTATGTACATGTTCATCAATTCCTTTGTTTAAATTGATTTTGTTTAGAAATTCATACTTAACTCTTTTCTATCAACTCAATTACCTCACTCAAACTTTTTTCTGACATTGATTTCAATCGTAGAGAGTAGTTTTCGAAAGCTGATAATTCGGTCACGGGATTTGGAACAATTACACATTTTAGCCCTGCAGTCATTGCCGCTATTGACCCATTTAAAGAATCTTCGAATGCTATTGCTTCAGAAGAATTTATATTCAAATCTTTAATAGCTTTTAAATAAAGATCTGGAGAAGGTTTCACTTTTTTGACATCATCACGCGTGACAATTACTTCAAAATAATTTATCAATCCAAGTTCTTCTAGATATTTTGTAACCCATTCTTTTGAGGAGCTCGAAGCAAGTCCAATTTTGTATCCAGTTTTATTAGCTTCTTGCAAATAATCTAATACACCAATACGTGCTTCAGGAGAACTCATTTTAGTTTTATAGATATCAAAGGCACGCGTTTCAATTTCGTCAACATTGCAACTTTCTCCTAAATTCTTTTTAAAATATGTATTTAGGACAGTTTCATCGGATCCGATACATTCTCCAAATTCCGCAAGTGGTAGGTCAAACTGATAACTTTGTAGAGTTTCTTTATAAGATTCATACCAAACGCTCTCTGTATCTATAATTAATCCATCAAAATCAAATATGATTGCTTTTATCAAAGTGTTTACCTCTTCTCATTTTAAATTCGGACCATCATTTGTTGAATAAATTCTTATAAGAACACCAGATTCTATGTAAAATCATTCATTTTCCCTATATATCCAAGATGAAAAACTTTAACTCACGCTTCTCCATTAATGGTAACATATTACACCTATCTGTTTTATGTAATTAATTATACGGTTTCATAATTTCTCTTTTACCAAAAGATTCTAGAGAAGTTTTTACATTTGAATTCATTCAACAACCTCTTTAAGAAGTCCGCAAAAAAAGTGATTAAAAAGAAGTATCCGAAGTATTAAATAGACGTTTTGGTAAAAGATAAGTACGAATCAATAAGCAATTACCGATAAGGTTTTTGGGTGTTGCATCGTACCTATTCAGAGGTTGATATACCTGATTTAAAGTATTGGTACTAATCTTTTTTAGGTAATTACGGATTCAATTAAATTCTAATTCAAGGAGGAATTAATGTATGAGTGGGCTTTCACGAATCGCGCTAGCTCTAGTTATTATCGGTGCACTTAACTGGGGGTTGATCGGACTTTTTCAATTTGATTTAGTTGCAACGTTATTTGGTGGTCAAGATGCATTCTTGTCTAGGGTGGTCTATGGTCTTGTGGGGATTGGAGGCCTTCTATGTCTTGGTTTATTATTTAAACCAAGTGAAGAGATCGACACGGTTAGAGACCGACATTCATCTTTATCCAATCCTACTTTAAGGACAGAATTCGGCGAGGAACCGGATTTTACAAAAGAGCAGGACGTTAAATTGAAAAAGAAGAATAGTGGTATGAATAATGTAAATTAATTGCAACAGGAATACAGCTCTCTGTTTCAGGTGGCTGAGTGCCAAATAGAAAATAAGTTAGAAGAGTCTAATTCGATTATGAATTAAACTCTTCTTTTTCAATTCCAAATAGTTGACTATGTAGGACGGGATTAGGAACATGCATGATTAACGAAAAATAGAATTTTAAAGATAATTGCAATCGTGGACATCGTTGGACTAATTATTCTATTTTCTCACTGTAAACGAAACCATTTCTTACCAATAAACGTATTACTGAGTAGATAGGAGTGGTGAAATGTTTGAAGAAATGAAAAATCGGCATTTCTTCAGTATCACTATATTGTTTATCATCTTGTTCATAGTAGTAGCGACTTTATTTTCTGAAAGTGAGGATGTTTCTGGTCTTGCATTCCAATTTGCTTTGTATATCGCTGCACCCGTTGTTTACTTTCGATACCAATTTAATAAACATAGAGTTTCTTTAAGTGATGTAGTTTTTATAAAGGGTTCAAAACAATGGGTTCCTTCCGTTTTAGTTTTTGTCGCGATTTCCATTCTCTTTTCACTTAGCATTTCTTGGCTAGAATTTATCACTCTTAATTCTTTTGCTCCAAGGTTAGTAGACCTGGTCTTTGAACCCTTTCTTCTCCCTGAAAATCCAGTCTTCTTAGCCCTTACAATTCTTTTCATATGTATTATTGGTCCTATTGCGGAAGAGTTTATTTTTCGAGGATTGTTACTAAAACGAATGATTTCGAAAACCTCGGTATGGGGCGGCATTATGATCTCAAGTTTTTTATTTGGAATCTTACATATGGATATCATTGGCTCAACTATTTTCGGAATCATAGCTGCATTATTGTATTTAATAACGAACAATTTAGCTATCCCTATATTATTTCATATAGCTAATAATTCCTTTGCGATGATTATGGCTTACTTAAATCCTACATGGCCTGAATGGCTCTTATTAAACACCAAAGCGGATTTATACACTCAAATCCCTTTGAAAATTGGAGCGCTTATCATCGGTACGACGTTAATTTGGTTTGTAATTCGTCATTTGAGAATTGTACTAAGAAATTCTACCGTTAAAGAATTAGGCTTGTAGGAATTCACTTAAATAATTATCCTTTTTCACAACAGTTAACGATAATTTAGGGGGACCATTGAATGAGAAAATTTTCATTTTCTATACTAGGTGGAATCATAATCGGTTTGATCTTATCTTTTGTTCTTATGGATTATGAAGTAATCAAGTATGAAATAAGAGATCAAGCGGGTATTGAGTCACGTTGGGTTTCAGAGATGGATTTCAATTTCGTGTTCAACGCATCTATGTTGGTATTCGGAGTGGTTATTTTAATCTTCATTGTATGGAGTTTTGTTGAAAGAAAAATTGCAGATTAGGGGCGGTGTCTTATGGGATTACCAAAATGTGATCAATGTCGAACTACGTTTTCTTGGGGTCAAGTAAGTAAATCATTGAGTTTGTTCTATCGACCAATTATTTGTCCTATGTGTAAAACAGAAAACCGAATTACATTCCGTTCAAGATTATTAGGATCAGTGATAATTATGCCGATAATTATCATCGGTTCTATATCGACTATTATTTCATTATCACTTCCAGTAACCATCACGTTAATTGTCGTAACAGGTCTCATTGCAATACTGATTCAACCGTACTTTATGAAATATAGTTCTGATGAAACTGAAACTAATATAGCGATTTAAAGCTATGAGAATTCTGTTGGTTTTCATTTGTTGATTTATAGCAAAATCGCAAATTATTATTTAAAAAGGCTATGTTAAAATTAACGGTTGCTTTTTCGTAAGGTGGGATTGTTTGTGAAATTTTACACTTAAACTAACGCAGCAGGTTATTTCAATGAAAAAAATGGTATAATTTATAAAAAAAGTATATTTGGAGGAGTTAGATGGATTCAAAAAAACCAGCAGGATTTGGTATAAGGTTTTTAGCAAGTATTATATATTTTTTAATTATTTCGACAATACCTGGAATTGTATATTATATCATTAACGGTAATTACTCTATTGAATGGACAAAAGGATTTACTTTTCGATTTTTTTATACTTTTTACTTGACTGTAACTCCTATTCTGTGGGTCGGATACATAATCGGTAAGCGGATTTTCAAGATTAAAATAAAACGTTTTAAAGATGATGAAAATTTAACGATACTCAATATGGTTATGAGAGAAGTGGTTGGTAACTATATCGTTGTTTTAGCTACCTTTGGAATATCAGTATTGGTTAGTGGACTACTGGTTATATTTCGAAAAGACAAGAGAGGCATTCATGATTTCATTGGTGGGACCTATGTTAGTAGGGAATAAATTTTTCTTCATCTACCGGGTGCTTTAGTGACTTTAGTTGAACAACGTTTATAGCACTAACTAGGCAGGTTAGTTCAATAAGAAAAAGAGTTATGGTTAGAATACGGGTAAGGAGTTGACATTGGATGTTTAATATCGATGATGAAACCAACTTTGTGATGGCAATTCTCTTTATCCAAACAATATAGATAAAAAATAAGGTAGGAGTTCAAACTCCTGCCTTTTCACTTGGAGGTTTTTGGATGTATTACCAATACTATTATAGTTTTTTTGTAGAGAATCCACCAGAAAGGAAGGATTTTGATCTATTATTTCAAAAATATAATGTTCCAAATAACCCTAAAGAATATGAATTATTCCCAGTCGTTTATTATGAATTTTTTTAAGTGAAAAAATTCCAAATGTACTTGAATTCAATAAGGATTTAATTAGATTAATAAAACGTCTGAACATCGCAGATGATTTTGAACCCGAGCCTAGATTATTCTTTGAAGAGAAAGATTATGACTCCTCCCCTTTCTTTGTGTTGCGGGCAACTGGAAATACTCAAAAGGCCTTTTTAGAAAGTAAAGGGAGTAAACAAGAAAAGGTCTATATGTGTGATGAATGTGGCGTTCACTATAATAAATTATTATCTCCACTGGTAGTCAATACTTCAAAAATCGGAAAACGAAAAATGGTAAATGTAAACCAAGAACATTGGGTTATTACGGAAAATTTTGCTGAAATGTTGTATAAGTGGGGATTAACTGGCTATTCCTTAGAAGAAGTTATTTCGAAAAGTAGTATGAAAGACAATGAAATTGTATATAGGCTGATTCCAACAACTACTATGCCTCCCTGGAATGGAAAAATGAAATTTTTTAATCGACATCCATTCAATCCGTGTACTAAATGTCAATTAAGAAATTGGGTACCCCTTCCGTATCATTATGAAGCGGATGTTATAAACCTGGAAACAGACTTTGCAAATACAAATGAGTGGGTGATATCTGGTGACCTGGCTTACAAACCCCTCTTAGTAAGTGCAAAGTTTAGAGAATTATTGATTGAAAATAAGATTACAAGGGAAGTTATTAACGCTTCCGATTCCAATTATCGCTCGAATGATTGGTTATTTGAACCAGTTTTTATCTCCTAACCTGTAGTAGAACATTAAATTGCCAGACTCCCATTAATGCATAGGCACATGCAACATTATTGTTGGAGTTCTAAATCGAGTAAAAAACATTTTGATATACCAATTTATAAAGGAGGTTTTTTTATGAAGTTTTGGGTGAAAAACAATTGTCAGAGAAGGTCGGTCTTTTTTATTTGCCTAAAGCCTAAATAATTAAATCTATGTTATAAGCGAAATCGCCAAATGCCCGTTAGCTAAACGATGTATTTTGGGTGAATAAACGAACGGTATGGCTTTATCCTTCTAGGTGTTTTTTGGATAATTTTGTTAATGTCACTATGCACTATGAAGAATGAGGTAAAAAGAGATATGGCAACATTCTTAACCGAAAAAGATAAAAAGTTAACTGACTAATATGATCTATCCCTAGAATATTGTTCAATTAAAGGGCGCAATTGTTTAATAAGCGTCTCTTTTCTTATTCAACTCCCATGAAAGAACGTAATATTCTTTCATTATCTGTGGTGTAGATATTATTTTTGAGATACATGGATGGCTAACGGGTGCTTTTATTTCAAGAAGGAGTAAAGCATTTTTCTTATTAAACTAACGAAGCAGGTTAGTTGAATAACGAAATAATTTAAATGGAGGGAAAATGATGGGTAGAATTTCAGCTAAATTGGAAGTTGCGGTGGGAATATTAACTTTTTTAACAGGGCTACTTTATTTATTTCGAGTATTTGGTCCATCGGAATCAGAAGTTGTTACCTGGGGAATATTAGCGGTCTTGTTAGGTGGGGTTTTAATTTTATTGAGAACTAACAAATATAAACTCACAAATTTTATAAAAATGATCTTTGTATTTTTACTTGTGTTACTTCAAATTCCAGCAATTATTTTATGGTTTTCATTTAATGGCAACGGAATATCTGATGGTACACCACAAAGTAATTTTGTAGCTCATTGGATATTCGCTTTTCCACATATGATGATTGTATTCTTAGGAATACTTTTAATTGTTTCTTTATTTAAAAGAAATACAGCCCTATTAAACTAAAGGGTGTTTGAGTTGAAGATCTTTGGGCTGTGTATGTAGCTCTGTTTCTAATTGAACTAACGCAGCATTTAGTAAAAAATATGTTTTAGTGTTGTTCAACAATCTGGCCATATTATTGAATAACATTTTTTGGGGGTAGCGTCAGAAAAGATTCAGATTTCGCTGATAAGAAATAGAAATTAATGAACATGGCCAGCAAGTATAAAAGCTACTGCATCAACTATTAGTGCAATTTGTATGAAAGCTGTATAAACAATATTACTTGCGAAAAGGCACGAACGTTTATTTAAGAACGTTTGCGCCTTTCTGGTGTATTCCCGAACTCTTATTTGGGAAAGTTAATTAAGTTTATTTTTTATGTTTATACAAAAATGAAATTCCTTTTAAATCACATTTATAAGTCAATTTCCATAAACACACTGTTTGGGTCATCCGTATAGTCGTAAAAAGGGTTACAGTATTTGAATCCAAAACTTTCGTATAGACGATGAGCTGGTTTGAATGCATCCATTGAGCCTGTTTCTAGACTTAATTTTGTGTAACCCCGTATTTTTGCTTCATTTATAATATGTTTTAAAATATCTCTAGCTACACCTTTTCTCAAATGCGTCTTTGCAGTTCTCATGGACTTTACTTCTCCATGCTTTGGTGTTAATTCTTTTAAAGCTCCACACCCCATAATGTCATTAATATTCCACGCACTATAAAAAGTAACATTATCTTGTTTTAGTGCTGCAACATTTAAAGCATGTATACTCTCAACAGGCGAGTTTTCAGCCATACCAGCTAAGTGTGTATTAATAAGTTCCTGTGTGCGAATATCTGTTAAGTTATCTATTTTTATTTCCATAATCATCCTCCTTTATTTGATTATAAATAAAAAAGATAAATAAGAAACGAACAGTTTAAATAAGCAGGTTATGTTCCTAAAGTGTCATTTGGGATCGTTATTCGCTAGCCCTCCAAGATCGGGCGCGATTGTTCAACATGACTAGTCGCTGCTCTCCATATAAGGTAAGGGAAGTATATTAAGTGTTTTATGGAAGGAGAAACAATATGGAAATAGATAGAATAGTGAATGCTTTGTCTAAATCCTGGTCTGTAAAATCAAGTACAAAATGGCGCAAGGATAATCCCTTGGCGGGGCAATGTGGAGTTACTGCATTAGTTGTAAATGATTTATTGGGCGGTGAAATAAAAAAAACTAAACTACCTGATGGGTGGCACTTTTATAATTTCATTAAAAACAAAAGATATGATTTTACAGCTTCTCAATTTAGAGAAGAAATTTTATATATGGACATTCCCTCTAATAGAGATGAAGCATATGCAGATACTAATGAAAGTCAGTACACCTATTTAAAACAAAAATTTTTAGATTTTTTGTTCAACTAACGCAGCAGGTTAGTTGAACAAGATTCGAGATTTTATATCTACGTTAACTTATAGGAGGGAATTATGAAGCATTTTATTAATATAATCCTAGTGATAAGTTTCTTCTCCCTAATAGCAGGTTGTACTGGTATTCCAGGTGCAGATACGCCAGGTTATTTATCTAAAGAACAAGTGTTGAAGGCAGAACCCGAAGCAGATTATTTCGAACTCAATAATAAAATTTATGTAAAAGAAACCGGCTGGGTAGAGGATGTAAAACTAACCAAAGATGAGGTTGTTGGAGAAATAGAAGATGGTATGGCAAGTCATTTACCTTTAGGAACAAAAATTATTGCACCAAAAGAGAGAAGAGATATTCTCATAGCAGATAATAGAGGAGTAGAAGTAAGATATTTACTTCAAATCGGAGAGTAAAATACTTCTTCTTAAACTAACGAGTGCTTTAGTAAAAAAGAATAACCAAATACAATGGGTTTGGAGATGGATCTCCAAGCTCATTTTTTATGCGATTTTTCCCTTTATCTTTAACATAGCCCTTTATAAAACAATTTAAGTTGCTTGGAGTGAAGGCGCGAGAAAAATATCTGCTCCTGCATCGCTACGCTAGCTTCGTCGCAAAGAATACACCAAATTATCTTTGGTAGTATTCTTTCCTGCGGGAACAGCGCGAGCTGAAGACCCTGCAGTGAGCGAAGCGAATGAAGCGGCTGAGGCCGTACCCGCGGAAAGCGAGCACCGAAACGAAAGACACTAGGCTCACAGCATTGCACCAAGTGTATTATAAAAAATCACACACAATGTAAATCTATTTATTTATCTACAAACAAAAACTCCCAAGAGTAATATTCTCGGGAGTTTTACCATTAAAATTATGAGATCAAACTGGCGGACGAATTGCTACTGTATCTTGAGTTTCAACAGGTTCTACGGCTAAAACTGCACTCACATCGTTACTAACCAAACTTGCAAATCCGATAATTAATAATAAAATCAATGTTTTTTTCATCATTAACACTCCTTATAAAATGTATTTAACTGCTTTTTCATATTTACCTTCGTTTTTATAATACTCAGCAAGAATCTTACTGAAGTATCGATAAAACTCTTTTTGTTCGTCAGCCTTTTCTATAGAAGGAAGTATCTTTTCTTCTAAGAAAGTCATGGCTTTTTGTTTTTTATCATTTAAAAGAAACAAATAATACGATGAATATAGTTGGTAAGGCGAGACTTTCATTTCTTTTGCTTCTTTATTTAATAAAGTGAAGCTGATTTTACTATCATCCCATTTTTCTAGTTTGAACTCGGTCAAAGCTAAATTGTATAAACAGAGAAGATAGTTTTCGGTTCTTTCTTGGAAGATGACCGCGCTTTTCTTGAAATAATGCAAAGCTTGTTCATAATCACCCATACGATGTCTTAAGTCACCAATGTTGTGATAAATATGAGGCAATAGGGCGGTCTCTTTCAGCATTTCTGTGTTCCTTACGAGATGTTGATAATTGTCCAAAGCCTCATCATAGATTTTGGATTGCGAGTAATTGATGGCTAAAGACATTTGAACATGGAGAATTCTTTTGAAATTGAAGTGATCTTTGAAAAAATTCAATGCTTTCTTTCCATAATTAATCGCATGACCGGATTGATTCATATACCCTTTAACCAGTGCAAGATGATAATAGATTTCTCCTTCAAATGTATTTGTTTCATAATACTCTTGAAGTATTGCTGAGATTTTCTCATCCGCTTCCTCATATTTCCCCCTTAAGATTAAAAATATCCCAGTAAAATAGGAAAGTAAATAGCTTTCATGTTGGGAAAAATTTTGCCGTTGAGCATTGAGCCATTTTATCTGTTCATCGGCAGAATCTAGGTCTTTAGTGAACAAGTAATATCTTAATTTGTAAATTTCGTATAGGTAGATGTGTTTGGTGAAAGGTACCATTTCTTTATACATCTGTAGCTCTAGAAAAGTACTCGCTGCTTTTTCTGTTTCAAGGTAGAGCATATTTTGAAGCAGCTGATTAAGTAAAACCTCAACTTTCACTTCACTTTCTTCCACATCGTGCAGGTCAATTTCTAGACGATCGAGCACCAGTCTGATGGTCTCAACATTGGCTTCCTTGCTATTGTTCTCTATCTTACTCAGATGTGGCACCGAGCATATTCCTTCAGCAAGTTCACTTTGTGTCATCTTTTGCTTTGTCCGATGATATTTAATTAATGAGCCTATTTGCATATCTTCACCTACTCACAAAGTTTGTAGACTCATTATACGTAGAGATGTCTATTTTCTCAATTTTTAATAAATTAGCAGAAATTCACAATTCAGCAATTCTCTTAAGTTTTCATTTGATTTCGAATTAATTTTCCCAATAATCAAAATATACTTTGTGTGCTAGATTTGGTTTAGTAAGAAAAATACACAAGAAAAAGGAGCACACAAATGAACAAGTCGAAAAAAATCTTGATGAGCTTTTTACTTACAGCAAGTCTAGCAATGCCAACTGTTGGTGCAAATGCAGCAACGACAACTAGCAATGGTGACGAGAAATTCCGAGTTTATGTGGAAGCTTCCGATTCATCAACTAAATCTTCACTTAAAAGTAAATACAAAGCACGCTGGGAATTAACCGAAAATGGTTTCTCAACAGAAATGAACGAAAAACAATTTGTCGCACTACAAAAGAACAAAAATATTACGGTGACTAAAGTTCAGCAAGTTTCACTTGATACGGATATTCGAGCAAACCAGTTCGAAGTAACAGCAGGTGAATACCCTTCTCATCAAACACCTTGGGGAATTAAAGCAATCTATAACAATAGTAGCCAAACAACAACTTCTGGTGGACAAGGCATTAACATCGCTGTCCTTGATACTGGCGTTAACGTAAATCATTATGATTTAGAAAATACAGTTGAACAATGTAAAGACTTCACGCAAGCCACTTCACTAGTCAATGGGGTATGTAATGATGCCCACGGACATGGTACGCATGTTGCAGGATCAGCATTAGCTGACGGTGGTAGTGACGGTGCTGGAATTTATGGTGTTGCGCCAGATTCAGATTTATGGGCATATAAAGTTCTTGGTGATAATGGATCAGGATACTCAGATGATATTGCAGCAGCAATTCGCCATGCAGCAGATCAAGCTACTTCAACAGGAACTAAAACGGTCATTAACATGTCTTTAGGTTCTGCTAGTAGCGATAGTTTAATTGCAAGCGCTGTAACGTACGCATACAACAAAGGTGTTTTAGTTGTAGCGGCGGCAGGAAATGAAGGTCCTTATCAAGGATCGATTGGTTACCCAGGAGCTCTAGTAAATGCAGTAGCAGTTGCGGCACTTGAAAATGTTCAACAAAACGGTACCTACCGAGTTGCTGACTTCTCTTCTCGTGGTTATGCTTCTACAGATGGAGACTATTATATTAACCAAGGAGATGTAGAAATTTCTGCACCTGGTGCGTCGATTTATTCAACTTGGAATAATGGTGGGTATAACACTATTAGCGGTACTTCTATGGCAACACCTCACGTTGCCGGTTTAGCTTCCAAGCTTTGGTCTCAAAATCCTAGCTGGTCAAATGCAACATTACGTGCCAACTTACAAAATCGTGCGAAGAATTACGATATTAAAGGAGGTTATGGAGCAACAACTGGCGACGACTATGCGTCAGGTTTCGGATTTGCACGTGTTCAATAATTAATAAACACATATTAAAAAGAGTTATCGATTGCCTTTTTAAAAGGGAATTGATAACTCTTTTTCCTATTGGTAAATGGATTTTTATTAGCAATAAAAGTGAATGATACGGTTCTGAATACCCCCTCTATGTCAGGATTTTCACGGACTAAATGATGGAACATGACTTTTGCCCAAAATGGTTCTAGGTCCATTCAACCCAATTTTTCCATTACGAATATTTCGTGTCACAAAGGACTTGTATTCTTTTTGAACAGGTATATAATTCAAAGCGTAACATCAAATTTATGAAATTATGCGGAGATTAATATGCGTCCATATAACGAAAAAATAAGTATCTATAATGGCATGGCATCGACTGTGGCAATGAATTTTTCAAATAACTTTTTCCCAATATTTGCGATTACCATTTTAAGCGCAACGAATTATCAAGTCGGGTTAATTAGTTCTCTTCCCCCTCTAATGGCATTGCTTATGACGATACCGGCTGCCATCTTACTTAATCGGGCTCACGAACATAAGAAGCTTGTCGCCCTTTCCATTCTGTTAGCGAGAATCATGTTTTTATTTATCGTTGTTGTCGTTTATATCCCTTCCGAATCGATGCAAGCGTGGGCATTTCTGATTATTGTCGCTTTAATGAGTGTACCGAATACTGTCGCCAATATTGGGTGGCAAACATTAATTAGTGGGATGATTAGTGAATCGAGACGCGGGGAATTCTTTAGTGATCGAAATCGTTTATTAACAATGGTTGGATTAGTTTCAACCTTAGTTATTGGGATTGTGATGAAAGATCAATCTAATAATGTAACGGCATACCAGATTTTATTTGCCATCGCATTTGGTTTTGGATTACTAGAAGCTTTCATTTTGATGAAGCATGATGAGCCCCGCACTTCTGGAAGCGGTCCATTGGTTAAAAAGAAATTGATGGAGTGGTCCATTTTTAAACACTCAAGTTTTGTGTGGTTTTTAGCGGCTGCGTTATTCTTTAATTTTGCCTGGCAAATGGCGTGGGGAATTTTCAACATCTACCATGTTCGGGTTGTCGGTGCGACTATCTTTTGGATTAGTATGTTTTCGGTGGGAAATATGCTTATGCAAATTTTGACGTTCCCTTTGTGGAAAAAATGGGCTGAGCGGAAATCCAACGTTCGAGTATTTGTTTATGCAGCAATCGGCATGGCGAGCACGCCATTTTTGACCGTGTTATCGACCAATTTGTATTACTTAACAATCGTACAAACAATGTCTGGTTTCTTCCTATCTGGCGTGGTGTTGCTATTGTTTAACCTTTTACTTGAACAGTCTCCTGAGGCGTCACGTACCTACTGTATTACAACGTACAATGTATTGTTGGCACTCGTTGCTTTCCTTGCTCCTCAAGTTGGCATCTGGCTATTGAACTCTTGGGGTGTTGAAACTGCGATGTACATAAATTCAGGGTTGCGTTTGCTCAGTGCTGGCTTGTTCTTTTTAGTGTATATGCTCTATGCTCGAGAACCGAAAGAATCTTTATTATAAGTAATTACAGTGAATATAGAAAAAGGCAGAAGATTAGGCGTGGAGCCCATTCTTCTGCCTTTTTAATTAGAGGTATTGGATTAAACAACATCTTTGTATAAATGAATCCCTTGATACTGATTTAGTAACACATCTAATTGTTGGCTACACTTCACAACTGTAGGATGTGTTCGACCATACCGTTTTGCTTTCAAGATCATTTCTTTCTTTTTAATGTTTATGAGCATCAATGTCACGCTTCTCTTACTCAATGACTTCATTTTCATATTCCCATCCCCCATACCCATATGATTTTGTGATGCACATATTTAAAGGAAATAAAAACTGGGTTACATATTGCAGAGAAGTGTTTCACTAAGAAGTATTTAGTACTGAAACGAAGAACTTTATATCTTGTATTTATTATATGATTGCAGCCCTTAAAAATCAATATATAGTGTGTTAATTTTATATCGACACAATATGTTGTATTATTCCTTATTTTGCACTTAATCTTCTTCTAGAGTTAGACCTTCTACAGACTTTCGATCCAACTGATTTTTCACTTTACGATATTCTTTGGATTTAAATACAATATCAAAATCATAATCCTCTGGATATAGTTCACTTTTTTTAATATGAAGTTTAAGACGTTTATGGTTAAACTCTTTCTTTTCACCTTTCACTTGAACAATATAATTCCCGTTGCTACTTGGCCCTTTATAAACAATTCCGGTTTCATTCGTAGCAGTTATTTTCACATTGTCTCCTTGTTCAAATAACGGAACTTTATCCTCTACGATCTCTTTGCGAAGTTTTCGATCATGTTTAAAGGTGGTTATTTGTTTTACATAATGAAGATCCTTCAAGTTTTCACTTGGAATCGAGTTTGAAAATGGATGCGCGTTTTTGTACGAAATGACATGTGCTTTTCTGATTAAATCTGGATGTAACCCAAGCTTCAAAGCAATATCAAATGCTTGGCTCTTCCCGCTTTGTCCTAATAATAGACGATAAGTAGGACGCAAAGTTTCCAGATCGAATTCCATGGAACCATTTAAAAAGCCTTCTTTTGCATCGGCAAAGTCCTTCATTTCACTGTAATGAGTGGTTGCAAAAAGCGTTGCTCCTTTCTCAAAGAGTTGTTCAAGTATGACGATTGCTAAAGCCATGCCTTCACTAGGGTCTGTTCCAGACCCCAATTCATCGAGCAGCACGAGTGAGCGTTGATCCGTTGACTTTAAAATCTCAATAATATTGACGAGGCGTGAGCTGAATGTGCTCAGATTTGCTTCTATGCTTTGACCATCGCCAATATCTACGAAAATCTTTTGGAAAATGTGAAGTGTACTCCCTTTTTCAGCTGGAATAAATAAGCCCGTTTGAGCCATCATGGTCAGTAAGCCGATTGTTTTAAGTGTTA
The DNA here is from genome assembly GCF_043641925.1 of Paenisporosarcina quisquiliarum. GTDB lineage: Bacteria > Bacillota > Bacilli > Bacillales_A > Planococcaceae > Paenisporosarcina > Paenisporosarcina quisquiliarum_A. Next base: position 36,103 of record NZ_JBHZRU010000018.1, on the reverse strand, counting down.
CCGTCTTCCCGCCTGTATTCGGTCCTGTAATAACAAGAGCGCGATCGTGCTCACCAAATTGTAAAGAAAGCGGAACCGCATTCCCTTTTAACATGGGGTGTCTAGCTCCTTTTAAATGAATGAGGTATTCTTCATTTAAAATAGGACATTGCCCTTCAATTAGTTTGCTGTGTTTGGCTTTTGCAAAAATAACATCGTAATGATGCATCGTGTCCATCGCAATATTCATAGACATTTCATGTTCAAGGAATTGTTCGGTCAGTTCATATAAGATTTTCTCGACTTCATGCTCTTCTGCAATTTTTAATAAGTCGATTTCTCCCTGCATGACTTCCAATTCTTTTGGTTCCATGAATAATGTCGCTCCTGAAGCTGATGTATCGAGAACATTGCCGTTCACTTTGTTTCGGTACTCTCTTTTAACAGCAAAGACAAATCGTCCATTTCTTTCTGAAACCATACTTTCCTGCAAATAAGGTGCGAAGGTTTTAGACTTCACCATCGTTTGAGCTCTATCTTTTACCTTAGCAAGAAGCATACCTAATTGTCTTCGAATCGTTGAGAGTTCCTTCGTCGCATAATCGTCAACTTGGCCATGCTTTAAACAGCGGATGATTTCAGTTTCCAATTCGCTTAAATCACCAATAGATTCTGCATATAAATGAATAGTAGGCGCAGCATATTGTTTATCTTTCATGAAGCGTTTTAACTTATGGCAATGATCCAAGAAAGATACGATACGCGTAAATTGGTCGGCTCGTATATACAAACCTTTTTTTGCTTGTTCAATATATTGTTCCATGTCACTGAGTGTGTGAATCGGTACACTTGAACTTATTCGCATAATCTCTAGTGCCTCTTGTACTTCGTTTAATGCATGTTCAATCGTTTTTTTATTGGTTGAAGGTCGCATTCCCTCAATTGTATTCTTCGCACGATCGGTGATGGCATAACTCCCTACCTCTTGTAAAATTTCTTGATATCCTAATACGTCAATGGTTTGTTGATTCATTTATTTTCCTCCTTTTTCAAATAAAAAAAGCCACCATGAAAACACTCATGATGGCTTTGAAGATTGACCTACTTATGCTGGATAGTCTTTTCCTTCATTCATAAAGAATTCAACTTGAGTTTTAAGGCCACCTCAAAATAAATTCCCATTAGAAAATCACGTTACACCAAAATGGTGAAAGCGATGTATTTTCTTATACTGATTTCCGAAAACTTCACTCACTAATCAGCATAAAAAAAAGCGATGACAAATACATGCCATAGCTGGAAATTACATATCCATTCTTCATTGCTATGATGCTTGTTCTTAACATTCTTGAAAAGCGCATACTAAATAACCCAATCAATTTATGGGTTTTGGCTTTATTCAAGACCGTATTCAATTAACGGGTTAGTTAAGAACATTCACACTCATAAAATAATCTCCTCTTTCGAGCACATTTACTTTCATAGTTAGAATATGCGAATGACTGAATTTTGTCAATTATGACTTTTTCATAATAACACCCGCTTATTGGACATACATTTAAGCAATGCTAACATGCATGTATTTCTCAAAAAGGTGGGTATGTCTTGAAAAAATATATCATTCTATTTGCCCTGTTTGTTTTCCTCGGTGGTTGTGAGGAGTCCTCTTCTATTGATTTTAATGTTGAAGTTGAACCAGTCACCCATGCCATGGAAATTGAACCGATACAGCCTAAAAAATTGGACAAACCTATCGTCAAAAGAGCCAAGTTAGTGGCTATTGGTGATATCCTTCTCCATCAACCTGTGTACAAAGATGCGGCAACCCCTGAAGGCACTTATGATTTCTCTCCTATGTTTACCCAAGTAAAACCTTTGTTAGAAAGTGCAGATATTGCAGTGGCAAACCAAGAAACGATGATTGGTGGAAAAGAGTTAGGACTCTCTAGCTATCCGCTTTTTAATAGTCCTTTTGAAATTGGCGATGCTTTGAAGGATGCGGGGATCGACATTGTGACACTAGCGAATAACCATACGATGGATAAGGGTGAACAAGCCATTCAAAATGCCTTATCCTATTGGAATCAAATTCAAATGCCATATACAGGCGCATTTCAGTCATTTGAAGATCGAGAAGAAATTCGAACTTTGACGAAAAACGATATTACGTTTTCATTTTTAGCCTATAGCTACGGAACGAATGGCATGCCGGTTCCAGAAGATAAACCGTATTTAATTAACCTAATTGACTTACCGCTCATTCAACAAGATGTTCGTAAAGCCAAGGAATCATCAGATGTTGTAGTGGTCTCGATGCATTGGGGAAATGAGTACGAAAGTTTACCAAGTACCTCCCAACTTGAACTCGCTCGCGAACTATCAACTATGGGAGTGGATATCATTATTGGCCACCATCCACATGTATTGCAGCCAATGGATTGGATTGAAAGGCCAGATGGTTCTAAAACGTTTATTATGTATAGTTTAGGGAACTTTTTGTCCGGTCAAATAGGGTTAGATAGACGAATTGGTGGAATTGGGGGCATTGAAGTAACTAAAACGATCTTTCAAGGGAAATCTACCATCACATTAAACGAACCAAACTTCATATCCACTTACACCCATCATACAAATAATCGTGACTTTGAAATCATTCCAATGGATGTGTTAACAGATGCCCATTTAATTGATCACAAACAATATTCCGAGTCGACTCAGCATCATATGGCAACCTTTATCGATGAACTTTTGATTGTAGAATAGGCTTTATTTAAATAAACGAAAAGTCTCAATAAAGGTAGAAGGATTTGAGTGAATATGAAATGGAAAAACACCTTGGTTGGTATGGAGATACAGGATCCCTGCTTCTGATGAAAATGGCTTGTAGGAGACATCTAGCACTTGGTGTAAACCGAAGGCAGTTGTAGCCGTGATCACTTCATCTCTAGTCACAACTAATTCATGCTTGGTTGCAATTTTTTGGAGTTGGTAATGATAATCGATTTTACGTTCAACAAGTGTATATTGAATTTTTGCGTGATGGTCATCCTTCAATTGGCAGCCCTCCTTTTCCTCTACATGGTACAAGAGTTTTACAGGTAAATGAAAGTGATAAGGTGTGGAAATTAGAAAATTGCGCACCCATTATAGTGCTAGGTAAGACTTTTCTTATTCAGATATCCATAAATAAAAAATAATCCTTTTAAACCTGATGAATTGGTTTAAAAGGATTATTAATTATGCCATTTTTTCTTTACAAAATGCTAAAATTTCAGCTTCTTCATCATCTTCAAGAGCGAAATCCATTGTCGTTTTCGTTCCTTTATCTGTGAAGTAATACTGGACAATACGCAAACCATTGTCATCTGAAGCTATAATGACACGTAGGTCGACGCCACCTTCTGTGAATAACTCATCTTCCTCATCAATTTCAAGGTCTAATAAGAATTCGTAACGGTCACCTTCAATAATTCCAGTAGGGTCATTAATTTTATCAAATAAATGATTTGTAATTTTCATGTAGTTTGCTCCTTCGTTTATACGCTATCTCCATCTTACCATGAGAAGACTAAATAATGCCCAATTCTTTATTGAATGCTAAATCATGACTCTTCCCAAACATTAAATATCATCCCAAAAGGATCTTTAATGTAACAGTCTTTCCCTTTGCCATTCCACCTAACGACTTCACAACCATTTTCGACAAAGTGCTTCTTTGCTTCATCTAAATCGCTGACGACCACTTCCATTATGGGGCCGAGATTTTCAATTCCACCCATTAAGTAAATCGAATTGTTCTTTGTTCTAAATTCTACCTCATCCACATCTTTTTGATCAGGTTCCTTCATTCCAAAAATGGTCGAGTAAAATTCTTTAGCCTTTTCAACATCATGTACTTGAAAACCTATATTTTTCGACATTCTAATGTTCATCAATATGCCCCCTCAGTAGGTCAAGTTTGTTTATCCAATTAATTCTATTATAACCTGATTAGTTAAATTCGGAACGATATCAAGTGTAAAGCTACGTTCCATTCGTTCGTATTGTTTGTGCGCATCGTGTCCATATGGACCTATATTAATAACCGGAACATTGATATCGCGAATGGCTTGGTAATTGACGTAATGCTTCGTACCCCATCCTGGGTTGTTCGCAGATACAGCGGATATTCCAACTTCATCATCACTTATTGCGACGAAACTCATATCCGAGATGTAAGGAAAGAAGTTCTTTGTCACGATCGGATGTTGATAATGCGGTTGTACAGTCTCGACAGCTATTTCGAGTGCATCTAATAAGTTTCTTTCGTGTTCTGTTTTACCAGATAGCTCTATTCTTGGCGAATAAAGCGACGAATAGAACACGATAATCGCTGGGTTTTTATCTGGCATCCACTTCCACGCTTCTTCGACAACTCGGGCTGCAAACATGCGGGTATCTAGTTCCGTTTGTAACATCAGTTGTCCCTTGAATTCATCCATATGTTGTATATACGCTTCTCCATGTTCATCAACTAAATGTTCATCCATCTCTTCATAAGTCATAACTCTTGGTTCCCATAGAATTTCATTCATTGGCTCCCCGCTTGCTTGCGTGAAAGCTTGATAATGCGTCTTGAATTCATGTAAAGCTGTTGCAAACGCCGTTGCAGCTTCCACTTTCAACAATTCGAGCACTTCTTTCGGTGACCATGAATGAATGAAGAAATTGAAATACACATATGCCGATAATGCGGTCTGCACGGTATAGGTTGGTTTTAAGTCCATTTGTTTCAATGAAACCGGTGGTACCGTCGTCTCACCTAGTGCTTCATTACAAAGAGAAGGATTATAACTAATTTGTCTCGTCAAATGAGCGGCGATGAAATTAGGATCGATTCCTTCAAAACATGAACCCACATGCGTTTCCGATCCGGTAATAAAGAATGATGGCAATAACTTACCGACTGTCCCCTTGTATATGTACCGATTAGGATCCCCGTTATACCGTGGAGATACAAAGTCAGCATTAATCGCCGCTACATATTCAAAACCATGCGTGTCTCGAAGATTTTTAAGTTCAGTTAAAGAAGAAATGATTCCATGAGAGCCATCTTCCTCGTCACATTCAAAGACCACGAGCAAATTCCCTTCCATTTCTTCAGGATGTTCTGAATAGTATTTTAATAAATACAGATGACTCGAAACACCTGATTTCATATCGAGCACGCCGCGTCCAAATTCGTATTCGCCAGACTCCAGATCGGCACGAACAGCTGGAGGTAATTCTTCATTGTGAAGCGCTTGTGCTAAGGCATCAGGATCTAATGCATATTCTTTTAATTGAAAATCATCAATACCAACTGTATCGACATGCCCCATCAATATGACAGTTTTATTAGAAGGACTTTTTGTCCCTTTCACAAAAGCGATGACATTGTATCGTTCTTGGTCATCGTCTTCAGTTGGCTGATAGATGACGTTATCCGTATGTTCTTGGAAATATGGATAGGACGAAATAAGGGTATGAATAGCTTGTGAGACAACCTTTTCCCCGCCCTCATTCACAATACTTTCAATTCGCACAAGTTGCTTCGTTAAAGCCAACACTTCTTCTCGACAATCAAACATCTATCAACACCCCTTTATAAAATAATTATTCGTTACCCGTAATATATCATATTGTATCGACACGAGGAACTCGGTTTGATTACAATGAAGGAAGTGAGGAGTGAGCAAATTGCAACCATTTACGGCAGAAGTTGTCCGCATTTTAAAAGAGATACCACCAGGCAGAGTCGTCACCTATGGACAAGTTGCCAGATTAGCAGGGAGCCCTCGTGCTGCTCGCCAAGTTGTTCGTATTTTACATACAATGAGCGAAAAACATCAATTGCAATGGCATCGTGTCGTCAATGCAAAAGGAGAAATTGCTGTTCCTGACGATGAATCACGCGAGGTGCAACGCATGTTACTAGAAAGTGAAGATGTTGAGTTTTTAAGTGATGGTCGTGTGGATTTGAGTGTGTTTGAATAGATAGAATGAAAGCAAGCTCCTGTTTATAGTGTAAAAACAGGAGCTTGCTCTTTCATGTTTCAAAAATAAAAAGGTTATTATAGCAACACCACAAACAGTAAATAAATAAAAATGTTGATTTCCATTGCTGCGGACGCTTTCCTCGGGCAAGAATTCAGCCGCTTCCCTCGCGATGCTCAGTCCAGGGTCTTCAGTTCTTGCACCTGCCGCTTCGCTTTCGGTGCACAAATCATCTGCTGATTCCGCCGGAGTCGCCGCCTCCATTACAATCAACAAAAATCTCTGTAAAATATAGATATAAAATTTCATTTCTATCGGTATATATACATTTGATATTATTAGTTTTGCAACCTATGGAGGCTCCTACACTAGCCTAAATACTTATCGTTTATTTTCTTCTATTCTATCTTCGAGTCTCCAACCATTTTGCAGTTCACGTATAGATAACCCTAAAGTATATTCAAAGTGAGGATAGTCTTTAAAGCCACGCCAGTCGCCACCCCATGTAAAACCAAGTTCTTTTCCTATACGGGCAACTTCAAACCAGTCTGCTTTTCCATTTCCATTTGAGTCTCTTTGTAAATCATAAGAAATGGAGTTGTCTTGATTGAGTAAGGCAAAATCAATCGCAAGTCCGTAATTATGATAACTTTCGCCTCCTTTTGCATAGGAAACAATAGCACCACTATTTGTTCTACCCTGTTCGTATATTTCATTTTGTGATTCTATCGATCTAAATCCGTCTGTAATGAGGATAGGAATTCCTATTACATTCGCTTGTTCGACTAATTCCACACTTTTTTCTTCTACTATTGTATGCAAACCGCTAGGCAATGGTCTTGCCTCTCTAATTCGCTTATTTTCGATTTCTCTCTCAATCCAAACAAAAAGGAGTCCGCCTAAAACTAGTAAAAATAAGATATTTACTATAGATAGAAATTTTTTCACATTCGCGTCTCCTTTTCATAAAATCTAATCTTTATTGTCGACATATTCTCAAAAAAATAGTAATCATGTCGATATATAGGTACGTAGGGACTATTTTAGTTATTGTAAAAGGAAGAGGGACACGTGCATGGTGACTATGTTTAAAAGCAAAAAAGCTACAAATAAATCAATTGTGTTAGATCCACAAACTTGGCAAGAGCAGGTTATTCTAGACCTATCTCATAATAAGGAACTAGAGAAGCAGATTCAAATGATAGACTTAACCAAAAATGATTTGGCTGTTATTCGACAACTTCAACCACATATTCAACCTCATCTCGAGGATTTAGTAACTCATTTTTACCAAGCACTTGAATATGGCTCAGGCTTAAATGAAATCATTCAAAAAAATAGTTCGGTAGATCGCTTAAAAGTAACTTTACGTCGTCATTTAGACGAAATGTTTGAAGGACAAATTAATCAAGCATACATAAACCAACGTCATACCATTGCTCATGTACATGTTCGAATCGGTCTTGGAACGAAGTGGTATATGGGTTCATTCCAAAGCTTTGTTTCTGGATTAACTGATATTATTTTCTTATTAAATATGTCTACAGCTGACAACATTTTGGCAATTAAAGCGATCACAAAAGTGCTTAATTTCGAGCAACAGTTAGTTATCGAGGCGTACGATGCACAGCATGAACGCATACGCCAAGAAGCAGCTGATACCAAGGAGAGTTTAATTTCTACCGTTCGCACAACTGCTGAAGAATTAGGTGCAATTAGTGAAGAAACCAATGCGTCGATTCAACAATTATCTGCTGAATCTGACGAAATTGCGAGCTTTACAAAACAAGGGTTATTCTTCGTTAATTCTACTGAAGAAAAATCACAATCTGGTAAATTATTATTAGATCAACAAAGCAATCAAATGAAATCGATTTTGGACAGCGTGACAACACTTGAAGAAACGATGACAAAATTACGAATTTCTTCTCAAAAAATCAGCGAAATCGTTGGACTTGTAACATCGATCGCAGACCAGACGAACTTACTAGCGCTTAATGCTTCAATTGAAGCTGCACGAGCTGGTGAACACGGACGTGGTTTCGCAGTCGTGGCTGACGAGGTTCGAAAGTTAGCTGAGGAAACAAAATCTGCAGTCCAAAGTGTCTCGTCTTTAATTCAGCAAACTGAATTAAGCATCACGAACATGGAATCATCTGTCCAGCATGTAGACACACAAATTAACGAATCGGTTGATACTCAACAACAATTATCGTTATCGTTTAACACAATTGTTGACGCAATGTCTGGTATTAAAGATCAAAGCGAACGTACAACTGAACAAATCGTCACGATGGCTACCGTTTTAGACGAACTGACCAATGCAACGACACAGGTTGCAAGTTCTTCTGACCGACTTATTTCTACCATTCATGATATTTAATACGAGAATGACATCGCTCCCACTATCGGATTGCGATGTCTTTTTCATTAAGTAAAGGCATATAATTTGATAATGCTTACATAAAAACACAGTGTTTAATTGCATTTAAATTCAAATTTAAAGGCTTATGATAATTCTTGTCGAATTAGATGATAAGAAAATCATGTAAGTTAGTGCTTAAAATGAATATAAGGGGACCTACCTATGAAAGCGATTGTCTATACAAATTATGGATCGTCTAATATCCTCCAACTTAAAGAACTAGAAAAACCTATTCCTAAAGACGATGAAGTCCTTTTAAAAGTTCACACTGCTTCCGTTAACCCCTTGGACTGGCACTTTATGAGAGGCACCCCATACGTGCTGCGCATACAAGCGGGGTTGCGAAAACCAAAGAACAATCGTTTAGGTGTAGATGTGGCTGGTACGGTTGAATCTGTGGGTAAAGACGTAACGGAATTCAAACCAGGAGATGAGGTATTCGGTGGCTGCGATGGTGCGTTTGCTGAGTATGTTTGTGCTAATGAAAAGGCATTCGTGATTAAACCAAATAATGTGACCTTTAAGCAAGCAGCTGCTGTACCTATTGCTGCTTTTACAGCTTTGCAGGGACTTCGCGATCGAGGACAGATTCAGCCAGGTCAAAAGGTTTTGATTAATGGTGCGGCTGGAGGTGTTGGTACGTTTGCTATTCAGATTGCCAAATCGTTCGGTGCGATCGTTACTGGTGTTTGTAGTACTCGAAATGTAGAAATGGTCCGTTCAATTGGAGCAGACCATGTCATTGATTACACGCTAGAGGACTTCACTCGCAGTGACCGACAATATGACCTCATTTTTGATGCTGTAGGAAATCATTCGCTGACAGATTGTAGACGAGTATTGGACTCAAATGGAATTCTCGTCCTAGTTGGCGGTCCTGATAAGGGACGTTTTCTCGGCCCATTAAGTCGTTCACTCAGAGCTCTAGTCTTATCTCGTTTCGTAAAGCAGAAAATGGTGATGCTCTTTGCAGTGCGTAAAAAAGCCGACCTGCACATAATACAAGAGCTACTGAGTGCCGGCAAAATAACCCCGGTTATTGACAAATGTTACACTTTAAACGATGTACCCGAAGCGATTCGATATTTAGAAGAAGGTCATGCTCAAGGTAAAGTAGTCATAAATGTTATAGGATAACAAAACTATAAAAGACATCGTACCCACGAAAGAATGGGCAACGATGTCTTTTTCATTAAGCTGTTATATCTCGTTTTGTAAATGACCAGTAACTGATGAATAAAAACAGCAACATATACATCAACAATACTGCTACTGAAAACGGCCATGTGATATCTTGAACGAACATATTGCCGGTAATATACCCCGTTAAATCAATATGAGCGAATAAAATATACTTAGTAAATTCATATTCTCTTAAGAAGAACACAATATTTGGTCCCATGAATAAAAGGAAAATCGATAATCCGATAGCTAATGAGCTTGTTCGGAATACACTACCAATCGCAAAAGCAAAGGTAGTAAATACAATGACACCAACAAATTGTAGCGCATATAAGGCGATTACTCGACCCCAATAAGATATCTCAACAACTTTTCCATCCTGCACGTCCAGCAATACGCCACTTCCTGAATCGTAGAAAATGAATCCAGCGATGACCGCTGAAATTATTGCAATCACTGTTAAAACGAACGCATACAGTATAGTTGTTACATATTTAGACGTTAGGATCTTCCAACGTTTCACTGGTCTGCTCAATAACATTTTAATTGTGCCTTGAGAGAATTCGGCAGCTACAATACTTGCAGCAGCTATTACCGCAAACATCAATACTAACGACAACATCGTATGGGAATCTAGAATATGTTGTTCACGACTACCTTGGTCGATTGGTGGTTCATTTTGCGTCAACCGATAGTCAATAATCGCCAAATCTTCTTCCAGTTGCTCTTTATATTCCTTATCAATGTTTGGCTCAGCAAGTTGAGCTTTCATGAATGCTTGATTTTCAGTCAAATTCTGTTCCCACGTTTGTTGATTTTCGGGTTGCATCATATTTGATTGAGCCCATTTTCCAATACCGGATGCACCTATCAAGATGAGGACTAACAATCCTGCCATGATCCAAGTGGCTTTTTTATGCCATAATTTCATCCATTCATTTCTTATGAGATTCAGCAATTTGGCCACCTCCTGTCATTTCTAAGAATTGATCTTCTAATGTTTTACGGAATGGTTGAACAGCGAACACTTCCATATTCGCAGCCACAAGTGCTTGAATAATTGAAGGAATTTGAGTTTGTTCCACTTTAGTAATAAATCCGGATCCACTAACTTCAGGAACAAGTCCTTGTGCAATTAGTAGTTCGCGCGTTTGTTCTGCAGGTTGCGCTTCAATATAATAATGAGCTTCCTCTACTTGATTCATTTCTCTAAGGTCAATCAGCTGACCATTTTGAATGATGGCAATACGGTCACACATGAGTTCAATTTCAGATAATAAATGACTTGAAACAAATACTGACACACCATCTTCGACAGCAATTTTTCTTAAATATGTACGAAACTCGCGTATCCCTGCTGGGTCTAAACCATTTGTCGGTTCATCTAAAATAAGAAACTTCGGACGATGAAGCAACGCTTGAGCTAACCCTAATCTTTGACGCATCCCTAGGGAATAAGAAGATACCTTCTCATGGATACGATTTTGCATTCCTACCTGTTCAACTACTTGAGTGATACGTTCTTTCGTAATCGTTTTATCCATTCGCGCAAAATGCAACAGGTTTTTCCATCCAGACATATATTTATACATCTCTGGATTTTCAACAATTACACCCACTTTACTCATCGTCTCTTCAAAGTGATTGTTTAATGTTTGCCCTTCAACAACGACTTCTCCGCTTGTCGGTTTCATTAGCCCTGACATCATTCGGATGGTTGTCGTCTTCCCAGCACCATTTGGTCCTAAAAACCCTGTGATTTGACCGGGAAATAAAGACAGATTTAAATTATCAATAATTTTCTTTTTCCCAATAGTCTTCGAAAGTTGTCTCAATTCTACGATTGGTTGTTGCTCCACACTTTTCACCTTCCCTATCTAAAGTAGTATTTTTATAAGACGAAATTTAGCCAATAAAGTTCAATTTCCGCATCGCCAATATTTTTATTTACGAAACAAATCGAGTAAAGTTTCAAATTTAGCTTTTTATTCCAAAAGAATATCTTGAAAACACAGAATTTCCCGGGAAATATGCATTCTGCTTTTTTCAATGAACGAATTTATTTTTCCAATAAAAAAGAGAGACCTAAAATCAGTCCCTCCTTAAAAAACGAGATTTTCCAGTATTAATTGAACAATTAAAATAGTTGTAATGACTCGAAGAATGGGTTTCACAAAACGAGGGTTTAGCTTTTCAGCAATTCGAACACCAACTTGAGCACCGGTGATGGATCCCGCCATAAGAGCAAGAGTCAATGGCCAAATGATGACACCTGAAGCAATGTAACTAATTGCTGCACCAAAACAACTGGAGAACGTTGCAAGTCTAACGAGACCAACAGATTTAATATATGCGACATTTAAATAACTAAATAAATACAACATTAAAGTTCCTTGACCAGGGCCAAACAAGCCATCATAAATCCCAATTCCGTATAGTCCAGGTCCACTAACCTTATTCAGAGTTAATTCTTTATTCCCCGTGAAATTATCTTTTCCAATGAAAGATGTTAGAAAGCCCAGTACTAATAAGACGATAGCGACAATGAATAAATATTTGGATGATAAAAGCGAGGCAATCCACCCACCTGTAAGTCCGCCAATTAAACTGAACGGAATAATCCAGTAGGAATCTTTAAATGAAATTTGTTTTCTTTTATATAAAGTGAAAAAACTACTGAAGGAACTCACTGTATTCGAGACTTTATTGGCACCAATCGCAGAGTGTATTGGCATGCCTAACAAAAGCATTGTTGGCAAATTAATAAAACCGCCACCACCTGCAAGTGTACCAATCGTTGTAGCCACGACTCCAATGACATATAGTAGAATTAAATCCATTAACTTCACCGCCTTCTCTTCTATACTTAAATTGTACTTCGAGAGGCGTAATAAGAAAATGACATGGAATGAATAAAACTTTATAAGAAAAACTTATGACAGGGGAATACCTAATGTTTACAGGCAAAAAAATTCGCTTAACATCAATTAAAAAAGGGGATTTATCGACCTATCGAGTATGGAACGGTGTTGAAGCTTTTGGTCGATATTATAATGCATTTCCTATCAGAGAAGAGTCAGAAAAAAATGCAGAAAAACTAATAGAAGAGCATTCTGATAAAACTTTCCGCTTTGCGATTCGTCCCGTCGGTAGCGAAGATTTTTTAGGAGTATGTGCGATCGAGGATATCATTTGGCCACACCGTATCGGTTGGGTGTCCATTGCCCTTGGACCGGACTACCATAGCAAAGGTTACGGAAAAGAAACGATGCAATTATTATTAAATTATGCGTTTAATGAAGTGAATTTACATCGCGTACAATTAAGTGTTTTCAGTTACAATGCAGGTGCCATTAAATTATACGAATCACTTGGCTTTAAGCACGAAGGCACGTTCAGAGAGTGGATGCAACGCGACGGCAGACGACATGATATGCATTTATACGGCATGTTAGCCTCTGAATATCGAAAATAACGATAACGAAAAGGATGCCATCTTTTGATGACATCCTTTTTTATGCTCTACTTTGAGTGAATCGGAGATATAATTTGTGAATTCCTGTCGTTAAAGGCAGTAAAAATAGCACGATTAATGTAATTTGGATAATAAACATGGAAGTGTCGGAAAATGAAATGACTCCGGTGCTATCTAAATGGTTAAGCCACATAAACACGAAGACGAGAAGAGTGATTGTCCCAATGAAAATCATAATCATTATTCCAATTTGCATTAAAGATAACTTTTGAATGTTTTTTCGAAGTCTCAAAAACTGAAACAAAACAAACAACACAAAAAGAATAATTGAAAACAGATTCGATTGGATAAAGACCGTATTTAATATGTATAACAGCAATACGCCTATAATCAGTACGTTTTGGTACTTGTCGAAAGATAACAACATGATAGTTTCTCCCCTTTTTTAATATTACGATTTTAATGTAGAAAAGTTTCAAGTTTGGTAATAAAAGAGAGAATTTAAGTCGTAATTAAGTATGTTGAATACTTTTCTTGTCGGAACTTCTGGTTTTTTTGCTCAACGACACTCCACTGCTAGCGATTCCTTCAGAAGCGAAGCGTAAAAGAACTAATTAGGGCTGCGAATGCAGCCTTTTTTGTTAACATATCCAGGGATTTCTGATCTAAATACAATCCCACTTTGCATCAAAGCCCCACCAATTCCAATCAAAAAGCGAGCAACAACTAGCTGCTCGCCAAAAATTAGTATTTCATTTTAATACGTTGCTTACGATGTTCTCGTCTGGCTGGTCCCGATTCAAACAATCGTGTTTCCGATTCTGTTTTAGGCGAAATTCCTGGCACTGGAATTGGTTTTCCTGCCTGGTCTATTGCGACAAATGTTAGGAATGACTCAGTTGTTAACTTCGTTTCACCTGTTATTAAGTTCATCGATTGAACCCGAACGTAAATTTCCATTGATGTCCGTCCTGTTGAGCTGACGACTGCTTCAAGCTCTAACACATCGCCTACTCTTGCAGAAGAAAGAAAATCGACGGAGTCGATCGAAGCTGTGACGACTCCACTTTTGCAATGTTTCATCGCTGTGATGGCGGCGATTTCATCTATGTAAGATAAAACCTTACCACCAAAAATCGTTTCATGATGATTGGTGTCTGGTGGTAAAACTAAGTGAGTTTGTATTGTTCTCGAGTCGCTCATAGGTATCGTATTTGTCATGATCTCTCTCCTTATAAAAGGTTTAGATTCATCATACAAAACGAATTATGGAAAGAAAAGCTTCAATGCCTCCACTCAGCTTTATTGATACAAATGACATGCGACAAAGTGGCCTGGCTCTTGTTCTTGCCAAGCTGGTTTGACTTGAGCACATACTTCCATTGCATGAGGGCAACGTGTTCTGAACACACATCCTGATGGTGGATTGATTGGACTCGGCAATTCCCCTTCAAGCAACATTCGCTCGCGAGATTCCTCAATATCCGGATCTGGTATAGGGATCGCTGATAACAATGCTTGCGTATACGGATGCAATGGGTTTGCATAGAGTTGGTCACTCGTTGTTAACTCCACCATATGCCCTAAGTACATGACGCCAATTCGATCGGAAATGTATTTAACCATCGACAAATCATGCGCGATGAAAAGATAAGTCAATCCTTTGTCTTTTTGGAGTTTTTGTAGAAGTTTGACTACCTGCGCTTGAACGGACACATCTAATGCCGAAATAGGTTCATCTGCAATAATGAAATCCGGATCTAACGCTAATGCACGTGCAATCCCAATTCGTTGACGTTGACCTCCTGAGAACTCATGTGGATAGCGGTTGGCATGGTCACGGTTTAGTCCAACGTCTTCAAGCAATTGATACACTCGCCTTTGCATAGCTTCTTTTTTCTTATGTAAACCATGAACTTCCATCGGTTCTGCAATGATTTCAAACACGGTCGAGCGTGGATTTAGTGACGCATATGGATCTTGGAAAATCATTTGCATATTGCGCAGAAATTCATATCTCTCTTTTTCGCCCATTTCATGCACATTACGATCACCATACGACACTTCTCCGTCAGTACGATTGTATAATCCCATGATGGTACGTCCTGCTGTCGATTTCCCGCACCCAGATTCTCCGACAAGTCCAAACGTTTCTCCTTGATAAATTTCAAAACTTATCCCGTCTACCGCTTTGAGGATTTGGTTTTTACCTAGATCGAAATGTCTTTTTAGGTCTTTTACTTCCAATAAAACCTTATCAGTCATTGCGCATCCTCCTCTAATCGAGCATATCGTCTCACTCCAACTAATTCATCCACGTATTTTGTGCCTTCTAATTCGATGATTTCTACGGATAGACCCGTTGATGGCGAATGAATCATTTGACCATTTCCATAATAAATCCCAACATGTCGAACGAAATCCTTACCTACTGTTGCAAAAAAGAGTAAATCGCCTAGTTCCCAGTTCGATTTATCGTTCATATCCACTTCGATACCGTTTGTAGCTTGATCACCAGCATCTCGCGGAATAAAGTAACCATGAGCTTTGAACATATTGTAGGTGAGCCCCGAACAATCAAATCCGTACGGTGACATGCCTCCCCAAAAATAAGGTAACTCTAAAAACGTACTTGCACAGGAAACGATTTCCGCTCCAGAGCGTTCGATAAAGGATTCAATACCTGGGGAAATTTCAACATGCTCGCTCCATACTAGTAAATCACCAAGTGGTGTATGAACCATCGTAAAGGAAGAATTGCTGTCGATTACAGGTAAAATCGTATTAAATGGAACAACCAGTTTTGGTTTTCGATCTAATGTCCATAATTGAACTTTTGGAATACGCACCTTGGCGTAACCAAAATCCGAGATTCTCGGAAGCTCCTTTAATTGCGAAACCGGTACCCACCCTGGATACCCACTCTCATGTTTTTTAGATGTCTGCCATGTGCAAATTACTTTTGCCCAGTCACCGACTATTTCTTCTACAATCACAGGTTCACCAAATAATAATTGAGTTTGGACACGATTTTCGTCGCACAAGTCTAGTAATTCTTTATTGGTCATAGCTTCAATCCATTTGTTCATGCGAACTGGAATGTCTATTCCTGGTTGATCGATTTCTCTTACTGATTCTGGTGTTGTCCATACGGTTGCAACCGCGACCGAACAAACCCAAGTTGTTGATGTTTGAACTAACATGTGAAATCCCCCTACTATTTACGCATGAATCGTTCATCCATACGTACTTTATCTATACCTAAACCATTCGCAATTGAAAATCGTATAATACGTCCTTCATAAATTACGCCGCCTTCAACAATGTCCTCCGCTAACATAAGAGGAGCATCAAAATCGTAACGAGTAATGTTTGGCTGGCTCGCAGCAATGTGAGCTGCAGCAGTGATACCAAGTTTCGTTTCAATCATGCTTCCCGTCATACATTCTATGCCATAACTTTCAGCAAGAGCATTGATCTTCAATGCTTTATATATGCCCCCAGCTTTCATCAGTTTAATGTTGA
The DNA here is from genome assembly GCF_043641925.1 of Paenisporosarcina quisquiliarum. Lineage (GTDB taxonomy): Bacteria > Bacillota > Bacilli > Bacillales_A > Planococcaceae > Paenisporosarcina > Paenisporosarcina quisquiliarum_A. The sequence goes on along the minus strand of NZ_JBHZRU010000018.1, from coordinate 19,502 downwards.
TTAAATCAGCTGCACGTAATTGTAGTACTCGTAAGGCGTCTTTTGGCGAGAAAACACTTTCGTCAGCCATAATTGGCGTATATGTATGGGTGGTTACATGCTTTAACCCTTCTATATCATGAGACTTAACCGGTTGTTCAATCAGCTCGATTTGTAGACCTGCATCTTCCATCTGCCCAATTGCACGAACAGCTTCCTTTGCTTCCCAACCTTGGTTGGCATCAAGACGCAATTTTGTTTCAAAACCAATTTCTGCTCGAATCGCTCGAATCCGATCAATATCCTTTTCAATATCGTCGATCCCAACTTTAACCTTCAGTACATTAAAACCACTTTTCACATAGCGCAGAGCGTCTTCCGCCATTTCTTCCGCATCATTCACACTAACGGTGAAGTCTGTTTCAAGTGTATCTCGATACCCACCAAGGAAGGTCACGAGAGGCATTCCTGCATGCTGTCCAAGCAAATCGTAAATAGCCATATCTAGAGCCGCTTTTGCACTCGAATTGCCTATCATACAGCTGTGTAATTTTTGAAAAACCCGCTCCGAATGTCGTAAATCCAGACCGATTAGCTGTGGCCCAATTACTTGTTCGATAGCAAATTTTATACTACCTAGTGAATCACCAGTAATGACATGTGTAGGCGGGGCTTCTCCCCAACCAACCATGCCACTGTCTGTCGTTATTTTCACAAAAACTGATTCAGCGACAGTCACAGTGCGAAGTGCCGTTTTAAAAGGTTTTGTTAGCGGAACAGCGACTTGAACTGTTTCAATTGAAAGGATGTTCACGTTCGGACACCTCCATTTATTCGACGCCTGGTAAAATTGTAAGTGTTTTCGAATCTCCATCTAATCGTGCTTCTACACCTAGAGGAATAGCAAAATGCGGTTCACAGTGTCCGATTTTGAATCCTGTAACAACCGGTTTACTTAAATCTCCCAAGTAATGTTGTAATACCTCTTCTAGTGAAAGGGTTTCTTTACGTTTTTTCGGTTCTGCACGAGCAAAATCGCCAACGACGATTCCAGCTGCCTCATTTAACTTTCCAGCTAAACGCAATTGGTTTAACATGCTATCAATTTGATATGGCTCTTCATCCACATCTTCTATTAATAACAGCTTCCCTCGTGTATCAATTTCAAACTTAGTACCGAGTGCACTAACGAGTAACGAGAGATTCCCTCCTACCAATTCTCCTTGAGCAACACCGCCACCCAATGAAGTAAGTGGTGAAATCGCTTCTGAATAATGAAGTTCGATCGGTTCAAACAATTGATTGAACATTTTTGCAGACAAGTCTTGGAATGTGTCCAATCCAACATCTGAAGCGAGCATTGGTCCATGGAAAGTAACGACATTCGCATACTGACCAATTGTCGTGTGTAAATAGGTGATATCGCTGTATCCCCACAATATTTTCGGTTGTTCAGCCATTAATTGCACATCAATTCGATCTGCATACCTTCCCGCTCCGTAACCGCCTCCAGCACAAATGATGCCTTTGATTTCAGGGTCTGCAAGCATTTCATGTAAATCTGATAATCGGTCCTCATCAGTACCCGCAAGATAGCCATGTTTGCTTTCAACATGTTTGCCCATTTTGACGTTTAAGCCAAGTCTTTCTAAAAACGACAAGGATCGTTGCAAGCTTTCTAAATTAGGTGGACTCGAAGGAGAGATGATTCCGATTGTGTCCCCTTTTTGTAATCTCGGTGGTCTAATGCGCATATGAATTACCCCTCTTTTTTGTTTGGTTTTGTTAAACGTTACTGATGATTTTCTTTCAAGTTAGTCGGTTTCAATTACATTCGATATTTAAGTGAAGCGACCACTAAGCCCAGCACGCCAACTGCTTTGGAGTCCTGTCTTCTATTAATAAAACAAGATATACCTCCTAGTATAACTTCTTTTATTAACAGAAGTGTGCGGCGCGCTAGTGCAACGCCGCAACCTCTTGTACTATTCAGCAGATTTATCTGCCCATTTCAACTCTAAGTAACCCACTGGGTGACGAACAATCCCGCTCAAACCTGGCTTTTGTAAAGCCACTTGGTTATAGAAGTGAATTGGGAAAATAGGAGCTTCTTCCATTAATAATTTCTCAGCATCCATCAAATGCTTCCAACGTACAGCTGGATCTGTTTCAGCTTTTGCATCAGCAATCAACTTATCAAATTCAGCATTTGACCAGCCTGTACGGTTCATGGATGAACCTGTGATAAAGCTTTCAATTGCGTTCACTGGATCCGCATAATCATGTAAGAAAGATGAACGTGATAATTGATACTTCAATTCTTTTTGTTCAGAAGCAAACACACTTGATTCCACATTCGCAAGCTCCACATCTACACCTAAAGCTTCTTTAAATTGTGCTTGTAAAGCGACTGCAATGTTTTGATGTGTATCTGAAGTAGCATATGTTAGAGTCACAGTTGGTAATGTTTCGTAGCCTTCTTCAGCCATACCCTCTTCTAACAATTTCTTCGCTTCTTCTGCGTTAAACTCAACTAAATTTCCAACAGCATCACGGAAGTCTTTTCCGTCCGGACCTTGGAATCCGTAAGATACGAAACCGTGTGCTGGTTTTTCACCATTTTTCGTTACGAATTCAACGATTTGCTCTTGATTCACAGCAAGTGCAAATGCTTTTCTAATCTTAGCGTTTGTAAATGGCTCCATCGTTGTATTGAAACGATAGAAGTACGTTCCTGCTTGATCTTGAACAGATACTTCCTCGCTATCCATTAGTTGCTCCGATAGTTCTGCTGGAACATCTGATACATCAAGCTCGTTAGCTTGGTACATTTGGTATTCCGTATTCGAGTCATTTACCATAGCCCACTCGACTTTATCTAACTTAACTGTTTCTGCATCCCAGTACTCAGCATTCTTTTCGAATACCATTTTCACATCATGTTCCCATTTAGCTAATTGGAATGGTCCGTTACCCACGAATGAGTCCGCTTCCGTGAACCATTCTGGATTTTCAGTTGCCACTTTTTCATTAACTGGGAAAAAGCTTGGGTTTGTAATAATGTTTAAAAATGCATCAGTTGGAGCTGTTAATTTTACTTCAAATGTTTTTTCATCTACAACTTTCATTCCTACATCTTCAATCCTACCTTCACCCGTATTGAACGCTTCCGCTCCTTCGATGAAGTAGCCTAAAAATGCCGCTGGTGAAGCTGTATTCGGATCTAACATACGTGTCCATCCATATAAGAAATCATTTGCTGTTACAGCATCGCCATTTGACCATTTTGCATCTTCACGAATGTTGAATGTATACGTCAATCCATCTTCTGAAACATCAATTGTTTCAGCTGTTGCTTCTTTTGGTAAATGATCTTCACCTAAACGAGTTAGGCCTTCCATCAAGTTATTCAATGCATTCCATGAAACCGCATCAAATCCAACTGATGGATCAAACGTAGTTGGTTCATTTCCATTATTTAAGTAAAGAACTTTCTCTTCCGTTTTTTCTTCCCCTTTGTCGCTATCACCTGATGGTTTCTCACCTGCATCATTATTCGCCGTACAAGCTGCCAATACTGTAACTAGCAACGCTGTCAGCACTAATAGTAACCACTTCTTCATGTTTGTTCCCCCTTGGTTAATTGTTTGAACTATATCATTTTGCACATAAGTGCGTTCAACCGGTTTTTGAGTTGTTGCTCAATAGTTGGTGCAAGTTCTATTCATGTACTGAAATCCACAAACTCATACTTTTAATTCATCACGAAAAGCTTGTGCTCGTTCATCTTGTAACCAACAATCTACTTGGTGTGACGAAGACTTCTCCGTTGTAGGTGGATGAATATGCTCACACACTTCCATCGCAAACGGACACCTCGCTGTAAATGGACAGCCCGTTGGTGGTGAGAATAAATCTGGTGGTGTGCCTTCAATCGGTTGAAGCTCTTCCTCAAGTAAATCAAGACGAGGAACCGATTTAAGTAATCCTTGTGTATACGGATGTTGAGGTGTGTAGAAAATTTCTCGCTTCGTGCCAAGCTCAATGATTTTTCCTGCGTACATAACCGCAATCCGATCAGCAATTTTGGCGACTACACCTAAATCATGCGTAATCAACACAATCGAAACACCTGTCTTTTGTTGAATCTCTTCGAACAATTCTAGGATTTGTGCTTGAATTGTTACATCCAGAGCAGTAGTTGGTTCATCCGCAATCAATAATTCCGGCTCACAAATGAGTGCCATCGCAATCACAATACGCTGTCTCATTCCTCCTGAAAATTGATGGGGGTATTGCTTGAGACGTTCTTGTGGATTTGGAATTCCTACTAAGCGAAGCATATCCAGCGCTTTTGCCTTTGCTTCTGATTTGCTCGCATTGGTATGTGTTCGGACACCTTCCGTTAACTGTTCTCCAATCGTTAACGTTGGGTTTAACGCCGTCATTGGATCTTGGAAGATCATAGAAATGTCGACCCCCTGCACTTTTCGCATCTGTTTCTTCGTCATCTTGGTCAGTTCTTGATTTTTGAACATGACACGACCTTCAGAAATTCGTCCTGGCGGCTGAGGAATGAGTCCCATAATGGCATTTGACGTAACCGATTTCCCACAACCTGATTCACCAACTATCGCGAGTGTTTCGCCTTTCCGAAGATTGAATGACACTCCTCGAACTGCGTGAACACTTCCACCAAAAGTACTGAATTGAACATGTAAATTATCAACTTCTAAAATGACTTCTTCTGAAATCATTTTCTGTTTCTTTGTTTTATAACTAGGAACAGATTGACTCTGTTTCTTCATTCTACTGAGCTCATCTCTCTTTTCTTTTTCCATTTCTTTCGCTAGATATAATTGATGTTCATTCATGTGTGTCACCCCCTCAACTTCGGATCGAGCGCATCTTGCAAACCGTCACCTAAGACATTAAATGCGAACATCGTAAATGAAATAAAGAACGCTGGGAAGAATAGACGCCACCAATGACCCGACAAAATAACAGGAAGTGCATCATTCGCCATAACTCCCCAACTCGCAAACGGAGCTTGAATACCTAAGCCTAAGAAACTCAAGAATGCCTCAGCGAAAATAGCACTTGGTACAGTCAAAGTCATTTGGACAATAATTGGACCCATTGTATTTGGCAATAAATTCTTTCGAATTATACGTGGTGTCTTAGCTCCGAATGATTTCGACGCAGTTACAAATTCGTAATTCTTAATTTGCAACACTTGTCCGCGCACAATCCGCGCCATTCCTACCCATCCGGTAATCGTCAACGCAATAATAATGGTTGTTAAACTTGGTCCCATTACAACCATCAATAAGATCACAACCAATAAATGTGGCAAGCCATATAGTACTTCGATGACTCTCATCATAATCCCATCAGCTCGGCCACCTTTATAGCCACTAATGCCGCCATATATGATGCCAATAAAGAAATCAATTAGTGCTGCAGCTAGTGCGACAAACAATGAAATGCGTGCACCATACCAAGTTCGAGTAAAGACATCTCGTCCCATTTCATCCGTTCCAAATAAATGCTCAGCACTTGGTGGCTGATTTTGATTAGGCAAGTCCATTCCATCTACCGCATGAGGCGAAAAAACCGGACCAAATATGGCAAGTAACGCTAATATCACAAGGAATATTAACCCTGTCATGGCCAATTTATTTTGTTTTAGTCGTCGCCAAGCATCTTTCCAATAAGAGAGCGATGGTCGTACGACAGCTTCTGCTTCGATTAAATCTTTGTCTTTTTTACGAAACCACTCGTCTGGTATTTGGTTGGGTGATACGGTTGTTGATTCGTGGTTGTTTGTCATCACGCATCCCCCGCTTTCTTATGTAACTTAATCCGAGGATCTAGTAATCCGTAAACGATATCAACGACAAATAACATGAATACGAGGAACGTACTGTAAAAAACGGTCGTGCCCATGATAACTGGATAGTCTCGGTTATTTATGCTTTCAACAAAATATTTACCCATCCCAGGAATGGCAAAGATTTTTTCAATTACGAATGTCCCGGTTAATATCCCTGCAAGCATCGTTCCCATAATCGTCACAACAGGCATTAGTGCATTTCGAAGCGCATGTCGTGCCACAATTCGAAATGGTGATAGCCCTTTTGCTTTCGCCATTCGAATATAGTCTTGTGTAAGCACCTCTAACATAGACGAGCGAGTCAAACGGGCAATAATCGCCATTGGTCCCGTTGCCAACGCGAGTACCGGCAGCACCATATGCATAGGGCTCGACCAGGTCGCAGGAGGGAATATATTATAATCGACCGCTAGCTTTTGGATCAGCAATGTAGCAAGTACAAAGTTTGGAACAGATATCCCTACAACCGCAAACGTCATGGCGAAATAATCGATGAAACCATTATGTCTAAGTGCTGCAAAGGTTCCAAGTAATATACCAGAAATCACCGCAACTAAAATTGTCGTCATTCCAAGTTCAAATGATATCGGGAAACCTCTTGCTAGTAATTCATTGACCGTTTCATTTGGCTTTTTAATAGATGGTCCAAAATCAAACGTGACAATTGATTTTAAGTAATATAAGTACTGAACTGGTAAAGGCTCATCTAACTTATAGAATTTCTCTAAATTCGCTTGAATTGTTTCATTGGTTGTCCGTTCTTCATTGAAAGGTGAGCCTGGAATTGAATGCATTAAAATAAATGTCAAAGTCGAAATAATTAAGATTGTCACGATCATCATGAAAAATCGCTTAATTGTATATGCGAGCACTAGCGATCCCCCCTAACAGAACGTCGTTTGCATAGCTAGCTCAACTTGCACTAGCATCGCACGATACGCTTCCAAAATGTCTATTGCTTCAAACTTCACAATCGTCGTTCCATTTTCAATTTCTGTTCCAGGCATTAACGCTGCCCACTCTGCCTGGCCATAGTTATTAAACTCAATTCTTAAGGTCGGATTTTCCGGCGGAGTTAATGGTTTCACCAAATGGCGGTTATCAACTGCTTTTTGAACATGTTCTTTTAATAAAGCTTGAGATTTTTTTGGATGAAGTGTCTTTACAGCTTGTCGCGTAATTGACTCTTTTACGGCGACTGTTGTGATATTTGGAATAAGAGCTTCCGCTTCGCGGCAAGCACCATCATCCCCAGCAACTAATATAACGGGTACTCCAAAATGCCCCGCAACATAAGCATTGAAACCGAGTTCTCCAATGACCACATCATTTATGTACATATTTCGAACACCAAACGTCATAGAATGGCTCATTACCCCGGGCTGCCCAGCGCGAGAATGATAACCAGCAAAAATAGCACCTTCATATGTATGATCTAACGATTGAACCATGGAATAAGGCTTGACCGCTCCTGTAATCAAAGTCGCTTCAGTATGTAAGTCTTCTACTAATAAATTATTCATCTTTGAATGACTATCATTCACAAGGATGTCTTTTGCGCCTTTTAAAAGGAGTCCTTCGATAATTACATTCGCTTCTTCCGTCATGATTCGGCGGGCTCTCTCATAATTGTGTTTAGATGAATCAACAAAAGTGTAATCAGCTAATCCTGTGATTCCTTCCATGTCTATTGAAATGAAATACTTCATAAATCGTAGTGTTCCCCCTCGCTTTTTGGAGATATTGTTTAATTATCCTATGATTCCCTGCAAATGATTATTAAACTCTAACAATATTATTTGAATATTACAATATCTAATTCGATTTATTTTTCGATTACCGAAATGATTATATAGTTGTGATAGTGACGTAATTAGAATGTATTTTGAGAGCTCTTGAGGGTAGTTTGTCCTTATGCATCCAGCGTTTTCTGAGGTTCCATCAAACATTTCTTTAAATTGTTGAAGAAATCTCGGAAATAGAACTTGCTTAAATACTCATGACCTTTCACGCTCAAGTGACAATCTTGCTCTTTCAACTGGGTATCTTACTTTTTCAAAGCCAAACCTTTCACTCTCAATGGATTTCTACGCGCGAAAGTCCAGGAGTTTCCAAAAAACGTGTTTATGATTGACAGATCCTACTAGACATAATAAGATGAGAACAACTTTTTTGTTCGGGATTTAAGGCAGAAGGTGTCGGGAGCGACATCGCCATTTAGAACAGATGAGCTGAGTACAGAAGAGAAGAGCCGAGAAATCAACGACAAAGAGAAGTAGCGTAAGGTCGTTCTTTTAGAGAGTCAGCGGTTGGTGGAAGCTGATAGAAACGAATTGCGTGAATGGACTTTGGAGAGTTTCCCAGAATCTGAGTATGGGAAAACGTCTGATCTACGTTACAGATCCTAAAGTGAAAGCCCGATAGGCTTTTAAATGAGGTGGCACCGCGGTCATTCCGTCCTCTGCAGATGAACTTTATTGTTCACTTGCAGGGGACTTTTTTGCGTTCTGCGGTGCCTGAGCAGAGGAGAGTTGAGCATGAGTAGTGTAGTAAATGAAACAAATCGTCTCCGGATAAATGGCGACACATTAACACCAATCTCTATTTTTCATCGATTAAAGGGAGATCGAAAATTTTTATTGGAAAGTTCATTAAAGCATGAGGAATCTGGCAGGTATTCGTTTATCGGTTCCAATCCAATGAAAGAATATAGAGGGTTTGAAAAGGAACTTTTGGAAACCGATTTACGAACAAAAGAAATCCAAAGGCATTTTGGAAAACCTCTTGATGTATTGAAAACATTACTGACATTCACAGTAGATGACGATGATGACTTCCCTTTTACTGGCGGTGCCGTTGGCTATATTGGATATGACGTAATTGCGCAGTACGAGTCCATAGGAAATCAGTTGCTGGACGATCGTGACATGCCAGACATCCATTTGCTTGTCTACGAAACTATTATTGTTTATGACCATTTAAAGCAAGATGTAACGATTATACACAGAGGGACAGACCCCTCAGAACTTACAAACATTCAGAGACAATTAGAAATAAAAGAAAACGCGTCGGATGACACTTTAACTGCTGTTGTTTTTACACCAAACGTTACGAAAGAACATTATGTTGACCAAGTGAAAAAAGCAAAAGAACATATTCGCGCAGGTGATATTTTTCAAATTGTCTTATCCCAAAGACTCGAAGCACCCTTTACAGAAAATTCATTTACCTTGTATCGGAAATTACGGAAGGAAAACCCTTCACCTTATATGTTTTACGTGGATTTTGATGACCATGTCATACTTGGGTCTTCGCCCGAGAGTTTATTGAACATTAAAGGCAATCGAGTGACAACGAATCCAATCGCTGGTACCCGAAAACGTGGTGCTACTAAAGAAGATGACTCTGCACTTCAAACCGAGTTACAAAACGATCCGAAAGAACAAGCAGAACATCGAATGCTGGTCGATTTAGGGAGAAATGATTTAGGCCGCATTAGTGAAATTGGGTCCATTCATCTCACGAAATATATGACAGTTGAAAAATATCAGCATGTGATGCATCTTGTGTCTGAAGTGTGTGGCACACTCAAACCAAATCTCCATCCACTCGATGCTTTAATCGCTTGTCTCCCAGCGGGCACCGTATCTGGAGCACCGAAAATACGTGCGATGCAGCTGATACAGGAATTCGAAACTGTTAAACGAGGTGTATATGGCGGAGCCGTTGGTTACATTGGATTCAACGGAAATCTAGACATCGCTTTAGCTATTCGAACTTTTGTGGTAAAAAATCAAACCGCTTATGTTCAAGCTGGGGCAGGCATTGTTTACGACTCCAATCCAGTGGCTGAATATGAAGAAACTTTGCATAAAGCAAAGTCATTGCTCGAGGTGTTGTCATGATTTTACTAATTGACCACTATGATTCGTTTACGTATAACTTGTTCCAAAGCCTATCCATGCTCGGTGAAGAGGTGCATGTGGCTCGGTATGATGAGATATCTATTGAGGAAATTGAGTCAATGCATGTAAAAGCCATTGTTCTTTCACCTGGTCCTGGTTCACCACTTGAAAAGAATCATTCGTTATCCATCATTCATCAATTCCATCAGACCATTCCGATACTTGGTGTGTGCTTAGGACATCAATTACTAGGTGTAGCATTTGGCGGGAAAATAAAACAAGCAAATCAAGTCATGCACGGGAAAATCTCGGTTGTTCGCCATTCAAATGGAGGAATGTTCGCTTATTTACCTCAGCCCCTCCCTGTTATGCGTTATCATTCGTTGCTATTAGACGAATCTTGTTTGCCCACATGCATAAAGACAACTGCTCAATCTATGGACGACAACTCGATCATGGCCATTCAACATGTCGATTACCCGTTATACGGTGTACAGTTCCACCCAGAATCCATTGGCACTAAAGATGGACAGAAAATTCTACAAGCTTTTTTAAATGAAATAGCCTAGGCAGAGGAGAGATTGAGATGAGAACGTATCTAGAGAAGGTTCAGCAAGGGGTTTCTCTTAATGAACTTGAGATGAGAGGAGTAGCAGAACAGTTACTGTCTGCAGAAGCTTCTAAAGATGACATTGCCCAATTTATTCAAGCTTTATCTATTAAAGGTGAAACGATTGAAGAAATCACAGGCTTAGTCAGTGTGTTAAAAGAAAAAGCTATTCAAGTGCCACTCCCACTTGGAGATGTATTTGATAATTGTGGTACAGGTGGAGATGGTGCCAACACCTTCAATATTAGCACCACAGCCTCTTTCATTTTAGCTGGAGCAGGATTAAAGGTGGCGAAGCATGGAAATCGAAGAATTTCGAGCACAACAGGTAGCGCTGACGTGTTAGAAGAGCTTGACATCGCACTCGATTTTCGACCTGATGAAATCACTGAGTTGCTCGAACACACAAATATCGCCTTTTTATTTGCACCGTTCATGCATCCAAATATGAAGCAAATCCAAGAAGTAAGAAGGTCAATTGGTAAGCCCAGTATTTTTAATCTAATAGGTCCTTTAACAAATCCAGTTGAGCTGACTTCACAGTTAATTGGCGTTTATGATCAAACCCGATTAATGGATTTAGCTGCGGTATCGCACCGACTTGGCAGAAAAAGGAGTGTCGTCCTAACAGGTCCTAACGGAATGGACGAAGCTTCTTTAGCAGGTGAAAATCATCTTGTTTTAATGGATCAAGGCGATTTAATCCCTTTCACCTTAAATCCCGAAGAAGTCGGCTTATCCCCCGCTCCTCTTGAAGCCATTCAAGGTGGCGATGCACGTGAAAACGTCCGAATTTTAACGAGCGTTTTACAAGGTGAACCGTCCCCCTACCTCGATACGGTTTTACTAAATGCAGGAATTGGATTATTTGCAGCAGGGGTCACTAGCACGATTCAAGAAGGAATTCACAAAGCACGAGAAAGTGTGAATTCTGGTCGAGCACAAAACTCACTTCACCAAGTAATCGCCTACAGCAAAAAACGACAATTATCCGAGGTGAGACGATGACGATTTTAGAGCAAATTCTTGAAATAAAGCGACAAGAAGTGAAAGAACTATTAGCTTCCAATCCAATGCTTAAAAACTCAAGGATACATTCTGCCAAACCTTCTTTATTTAACACATTAAAAAACGCGACACAGTTACAAGTCATTTCAGAAATAAAGCGGGCATCTCCTTCTAAGGGGATTATCAATGCCAACGTAAACCCTATCAGACAAGCTCGATTATATGAACAATCTGGAGCAGCTTCTATTTCTGTCCTAACAGATGAAGTCTTTTTCAAAGGATCAATTGAGGATTTGAGAGATGTTGCTCAAACCGTATCCATTCCAGTGTTATGTAAGGATTTTATCATTGATTCGTCCCAAATAGATCGTGCTTATGAAGCGGGTGCCTCCGTTATTTTGCTCATCGTTGCAGCACTCAGTCAACAAACGTTAAGCAAGCTTCATGACTATGCTTCTTCTTTAAAACTAGAAGTATTAGTCGAGGTTCATAATGTAGAAGAATTAGAGCGTGCCTTGGCTATCCCATCCAAACTCATTGGGGTTAATAACCGAGATTTAAAAACCTTTAAAGTCGATTTAAGTGAAACCGAAAAGATTGCGGCTAAGTTCCCTTTCCATGAAGAACGTGTGCTTATTAGTGAAAGTGGCATTGAAACTCCGGGAGATGCAAAAAGGGTTGCAAAAGCGGGAGCAAGTGCAATCTTAGTTGGAGAAACATTAATGAAATCAACTGACGTCGAACATACCCTAAATTCATTTCAAGTAAAGCTTGGTGAAGCGCAATGACTTTGGTTAAAATTTGCGGTCTTCAGGAAGTTGAACATGTTCGAGCAGCTGTAGATGCTGGCGCTGATGCAATCGGGTTTGTATTTGCCAAAAGTAGACGTCAAGTAACTCTCTCTCATGCACAGAGAATGACTGCCGTAGTTCCACAAGATGTGTTAAAGGTTGGTGTGTTTGTGAATGAAACCATTGAGTACATCGAGAAATACGCAAAAGAAGTGCCACTAGATTATGTACAACTTCACGGAGATGAATCAATTGAATATGTAAATTCTATTAGTGTTCCTGTCATTAAAGCTTTTTCCATATCTTCAAAAGAAGATGTTCAATACGCTTTAACATATGATGTGGACCTGTATTTATTTGATACCCCAAGCATCGAGTTTCGAGGCGGTTCAGGAAAAACCTTCGATTGGGGACTATTAAATAGTGAAATTCCCCTTAAAGAAAAAGTGATTTTAGCCGGCGGACTGAATGCAGAAAATGTTCGAGTTGCGATACAAACGGTACGTCCTTATATGGTGGATGTATCAAGTGGAGTTGAAACAGATCAGCGGAAAGATGCAAGCAAAATTCACGCCTTTATTCGCGAAGTAAGAGATGAGGAGAGATGAGCATGTTGACAACATACAATCAACCAGATGAAAAAGGACATTTCGGCAAATATGGTGGGCGGTTTATTCCAGAAACTTTAATGCAAGCAGTTATTGAATTAGAACAGGCTTATGATGAAGCGATAATTGATGAAAGGTTTCAGAAAGACCTGCGATATTATTTAAAAGATTATATAGGGCGTGAAAACCCTCTTTACTATGCAGAGCGTTTAACGAAAAAAATGGGTGGCGCTAAAATTTACTTGAAACGAGAAGATCTAAACCACACAGGTGCTCACAAAATCAATAACACGATTGGTCAGGCATTGCTCGCCGTTCGAATGGGTAAGAAAAAAATCGTCGCAGAAACAGGTGCTGGTCAACATGGGGTCGCAACGGCAACGGTTTGTGCTCTACTCGATTTAGAATGTGTCGTTTTCATGGGTGAAGAAGATGTTCGTCGTCAACAGCTTAACGTGTTTCGCATGGAGTTACTTGGTGCCAAAGTGATTAGCGTGAAACAAGGAAGCGGCACATTGAAAGATGCTGTGAATGAAGCCTTACGATACTGGGTCACAAATGTTGGCGATACCCACTACATTATGGGTTCTGTATTAGGTCCTCACCCCTTCCCTAAAATGGTTCGTGACTTTCAACGTGTGATTGGGGATGAGACTCGTAAACAAATCGCGGAAAAAGAAGGTCGTTTACCGGACGCAATTGTCGCATGTATTGGCGGCGGAAGTAATGCAATGGGCATGTTTTATCCTTTCATTGAGGATACGGATGTGAAGTTATTTGGTGTAGAGGCGGCTGGTAAAGGACTCGATACTGCAAAGCATGCGGCAACATTAACGAAAGGTTCCGTTGGTGTATTGCATGGAGCACTGATGCATCTCTTGCAGGATGAGGCAGGTCAAATTCAAGAAGCGCATTCCATTTCTGCAGGTCTAGATTACCCTGGAATTGGACCCGAACATAGTTTTTTACAAGAAATCGGACGCGTTTCTTATACGTCAGTAACAGACAAAGAAGCGTTAGAAGGAGTGCAATTACTGGCTCGCACAGAAGGAATTATTCCAGCATTGGAAACCGCACATGCCATTCACTATGCTAGTCAGCTCGCTACTCAAATGGAAGCAGATCAAATCATCGTCGTTTGCTTATCAGGAAGAGGTGACAAAGACGTCGTAACAGTTCGCGACGCACTTGGGGGTGGAAACCATGAGTAAGCAATTCTTGCAAACAACGATTGAAGATTGTGTAACTAAAGGTGACCGAGCTTTTATTCCTTATATTATGGCTGGTGACGGAGGACTGGATCGTTTAGGTGAGCAACTTATTTTATTACAAGAAGCGGGAGCTACTGCCGTTGAGTTAGGCATCCCTTTTTCAGATCCAGTCGCAGATGGACCCACGATTCAAGAAGCGGGAAAACGTGCTCTTGCACATGGCGTTAGTTTAAAAGACGTTTTACATGAAGTAGGTCGGTTGCGTAATGAAATACAGATTCCTATTGTATTAATGACGTATTTAAATCCAATCTTTCAATATGGAATCCCAGAGTTTGCTGCGGATTGTCAAACAGTTGGAGTTAGCGGGGTTATTGTACCTGACCTCCCATTAGAAGAGTGCCAAATTCTAAAAACAGACTTAACGAAACATAATGTTGCATTGATACAACTTGTTAGTTTAACGAGTCCAATTGACCGTATTCAACAAATTGCTAAAGCATCTGAAGGATTCCTATATGCAGTCACTGTCACAGGTATAACTGGTTTTCAAAATGAATTCGCAGATAATCTAAAGGAACATTTAGCTTTATTAAAAAAATATAGTATGGTTCCTGTAATGGCTGGTTTCGGAATTTCAACACCCTCCCAAGTTCAAGAATTGAGTCAACTTGCTGATGGGGTAATTGTCGGTAGTAGAATCGTCGAGGCTCTGCATTCAGGTAATCACAAGTTAATCCGTGAATTAATTGGAGCTTCAAAAAAACACCGATGAAAATGAATAAGGATTGCTTCTAAACGTAAGAATAGTCAGATTATGGTTAAACCGATGTACTGTACTACCTTTAAATGACATGTTACTCTTACATATAGAAATTAAATCCAAAAATCATTTGGGGCCACTTAGACTATTCTAAGTCATCAATAGAATCAAGACTGAGTCCTAAAATTTCATAGAGGTGAAATATGGACGTACTTAATACGATTGATTTAGAAGAAATGAAAGCAGGTCATGTTTTTTATCGATTCCAATGCCATGAGGCTTATTTAAATAATCTATCTCATTTTATTAAAACGGGTTTAGATAATAATCAACAAGTTTTGATTATTGAAAGCATGCGAAATCTCCCTAAAGTTCAAGCATTGATTGAAAAAGTGATTAGTGAGGAAAAAAAGTCGTCTATTCGCTTAGTAAATAACTTTGAATATTACCTAGCTAAAGGCGATTTTCAAACACAAACCATTCTTCACCATTTTCAAAAAGACCTATCTACTTTTAATAATCCTGATTCTTCGATTCGCACATGGGCTCACGTGGAATGGGCATCTTCCAAACCGGATGCAGATTTATTAAAAGAATTTGAATCCACTGCTGACGACGTAGTAATGAATGCAAAACTACTTTCAGTTTGTGCCTATTCAAATGACCATTTATCACCTGTCTTAAATACTGTACTTGAACAAGTTCATAATTTTGTCATGACAGATGAAACACTATTAGAATCTGCACTATATGATAAATGATAATTTTATAACTTAAGATATTATATAAATTCGCTAGGAAGATTCTATTCTTCCTAGCTTTTTTTGTTCTATAAGTTATTACCTTTTCATATGATGAATTTTTATGGAGAATAAAGATTTTAGAAATAATTGCCATCAAAATGTAATTTGTTTGTCTCCAAATTTTAGGTGTGTGAATTCAAAATTAGGGTATACCTAGAATATGACTTAAATTTGATTGTTGGAGGGATTTTTTATGAGAAAAAAAGGAAATAGTGGTTCATTACTTTTTGCAGCACTAGCAGCAGGTGCTTATGCTTACTTACAAAAACCAGAAAACCGTGACAAAGCGATGGTAGCATTCAATAACTTAAAAACCAAAGCAAACGCATATATGTCGAATCAAAACGTGAAACCTTCACAAATGACAAAGACAGGTCATTCAGACCCTACGGATCCGGATGATAACCGTATGGTAGAAGAAGGCGCCATGACAAGTGTTCAATATTATAATGAAGGCGTTCAAGGTGCTGAGAAGAAGAAGGAAGCAAAAGCTGCTTTCCCGAAATCACAAAAGAAAAAATTGCCTGAAACGGCAGAGTCATTGCCTTCAGACAATAACGATTCTCCTGCGAAACAAGAAAATGCAGCAAGAGACACATTCGGTCAACAATAAATCTATGAGGTGAAAACCGATGAATTTATTTAAAAGAGACGAGAAACATGAAGAAGAAAAAGAAAATCGTAAAAAAAAGAACGAACATTCAAAGTTAAAATTATCTTCGAATGACATTTCATCTGAAAAAAATGAAAATACCGAAACAATTGCGACTGAAAATCGCATTAATACTGAAGGTTTATAAAAGAAACGCACGCACATTAGATTCTTCTAATGTGCGTGCGCTTTTTTCAATTCATTTTCATTTTATCGATGCATCAAAATATACATATAAAGATTATAAATTGCTGGTATTAATAACGCTAACGCAATACATATAGTGGCCACTAATTTAGTTTGCTTGGTTACCCGCTCATCACCTTTACGTAATGACTCAAAAAAAGTAAGAGTAAAATAAAAACAAGCTATCATGAGAATTGGTGTAAGCACACCAAGCCAATTTCCTGTATTCAGGATTTCTAAATTCGACATCTAATCTGCCCCTCTTTATGTTTGTCTAAGTTGTGATGAACTACTTTTGCTGAATGACTTCTACCGGAGTTTTAAGACTTCGTAGTTTCTGATCAATCCTAATTTTAGTTTTGACATCTAAAATTCCACCTTGAACCAGTTTCAACTGCTTATTATCTTGAAAATAGATGACGTAGTAGGGCTTAAGGTCAAAATTGTCTTCATTATCAAAGTATTGAACGCTTTTTACATCTGCCCATGAATACGTTTGCTTTTCTTTATCGAACGGCAAACGATGTGTAATGGTATCGTCCGTTAGAGATGTAAAAGATAGGGACGCACCATAAAATAGTACACCTGATGCGACTGTCAATAAAAGAGCGATCGCAATTGTGATTGGTTTAATGTGTTTCAGCCAAAGTATTAACAATCCTAAAAGAAGCGAAAGTAGTGATAAACCTACTAAAATAAAATTAATTCCCGGTAAGTAAATGACCCAATTCGAACGATCAAAGTACACTGTTTCCCCCACCACCAATGGTGCAAAAAGAATTAAAAGTGGTGAAAATACAACCAAACATATCGCGAACACCATAAAGATATGGCGTGGTTCCCCTCTGTTATTCAACATAATTCCCCCATATAAGATCGAGTCCTACTAGTACATACGTTTACAATATGTCATTGGTTTCGATACTTGGAAAATTTTGTGCGAGGTAATCTTTCAATCTTGATTGGTGTCTGGAGAAATTATAGGTTCTTCTCTTTTCAACTCACTATATCGTTTACCAATAACTGAGTTATTGATCCCCAACCTCACTGCATTTTCAATAATGATAAATAATACAAATGCACCAATGAAAAACATTATAAGCATTTCCATATAATAACCTCCGTCTTAAATAGGCTAAAATTCATTCGGGTATTTAGCATTTAATTGTTTGAGTAAGTCTTTTTCAATATATTCATTGGTAATTAACTCTTCTTCAATCAGCTTTTTATACCCTGGCATTGGATTGTTAGAATTTATTTGTGCATAAGCAGCTAATGCTGAGTCTATTTCCCCTTTATAGCGATGAATAGTTTTTCTCTCATTTAAATCTATCTCGACTTCTTTAATGGTCTCAAAGGCTTTTACAATATTTCCAAGGACAAGGTAACTTTCCGTTAGTGTTAAAAGGTCATTGGTTTTACTACCATAATTCCCCTTCATGATTTTTACTTCAACCAAATCAATTACATCCTCATACAAACCTTGTTCTAAGTATATTTGGACCATTAAATACTCAGCATCATCAATATCATTTTTATTACCAATTTCTTTAATGGCAGTTAAAATAATTTCAGCTTCACCGTAATTCATATCTTCAATCGCATCATACGCTAATGCAAACTGTTTTCTTATTTCTTCTTGTTCATCTAAAAAATCACTAACGAGTGTTTCCTGATATTCATCTAAACTCTTCCCAGTGATATTTTCTAGATTAAGATAAAACTCATCTATCGTTTCAGACATCATTAACTCAGGAATAATTTCGACTCCATGGTTATTAACGAGAGAATTTACAGCTAGAAAACTTTGTTCATATGGATTAAATTGACCTACCATTGTTTCGTGATAAGACGTATTCGAATCAAGCAAATGGAAATCTACCGTTTCTAACGAATCTAAATTTATATCAAAACTTTTTTTATTACCAAAATATTCTCCTGTTCCTTCTTGAAACCATATGGGAAGCCGATCACTCTGTAAATTATATTTCTTTGAAAACTGGTGAATTCGATAATGTGTATATTCATGAAGAACCAAACTTTCTAGATAATCCTCATTTGCAATTACATGAATGGATTTATTAATAAAATTGTAATGGCCTTCAGCATGTTCCGGTAATAAAAAATTAGCTTCAAAAACTTTCGAATCGTTATGGATTTCAATCATGATCGGCTCTAATTGCCCATCGCCAAAAATAATATCAAAACTCTCTTTTTCTTTTTGAATATAAGTATCAATTATGCCGATAAATTGTTCTTGTTCCTTTGCGTAATAATAAGTAACTCCATTCTTATTTTCATGTAACATGTTTTTTTGAGATGGTACTTGTGCAACCATACTCGCAAGATACCTCGTCTTTTCCTCGAGTGTATAATTTTTATCTTTCATTTCATAATCAAGCACAGCATTAATGAATAAAACTCCCGATAGACCAATTCCAAGCAAAATGGATAATAGCATTAATACAGTCACTTCAAATCGATTCCTAAGTTTAATAAAGTTTAAATGCCCCATCACTAGCCCAAAAATCCCTGTGCAAAAAATTAAAAAGCATAAGATGATAAACAATAACCAAACTACAACACTAACAACAACATCCAAACTAAAAATCAACACGTACCCAACTATTAAAAATAATACAAAGATGGCACTATACAAAAACCATTTAAATAAAAAATTCATGTAATCCTCCCAGCCTAAAACCGCTCCCATTAGGGCACATTATTGTTATATTCTACAAATTATACCAATAACCCTGTATGTCGGTGTCAATTTCTTGCAAAAAATAAAAGAGCTGCAGCTGCAACTCTCAGAATGTTAACCAAAATATTAAGTTTAGTATTGTAAATATTCGATTTCTTATTGTTTTACAATTATGGAGGTTGATTTTTTCGCTTTTCGTCGAGCGTCTTAAGAGATTTATATTGATTGGAATGAAGGCGGCGACTCCAGCGGAATCAGCACGAACTGAAGACCCTGGACTGAGCATCGCGAAGGAAGCGGCTGAAGTTGTGCCCGCGGAAACATACTAACATTAGTAGTACAAACCAAGGCCACGGTTTGTGCTACTATTTTTTTGTAGAAGTGAA
>NZ_JBHZRU010000017.1:0-86482 GCF_043641925.1 Paenisporosarcina quisquiliarum | reverse complement strand
TATTTAAAATTATAGCATATTAGCCCCTGCGAAAAAAATATTAACCGTCAGGTTTATTTGGCATGCTTATTTATACATATTTCGTGATACTTGGAGTGTAGGCGAGTGACTCCTGCGGGAACCGCGCGAGCTGAAGACCCTGCAGCGAGCGGAGCGAGTGAAGCGGCTGAAGCCGTGCCCGCGGAAAGCGAGTGCCGAAACGGAAAGCAATAGGCTTATATCAGTGAACTACCTATACTTTTTTATAAAATTCCAGGAAAACGATTGACTAATGGTAAGAAAGCGTCCGACGTAATGGAATTCAATATTTTTTAATTATCTACAGTTTAATAACTTGACTGCAACTCCTTGTATTAAGGGATATATTTTTCGGCAATCAGGACAACTTTATTGTTCACGAAGTACAGATCGTATAATCCTTCGTGATCTGTTGGATCAAACTCAGCAAAGGGTTTATAGCCGATTGTGGCTCCATATAAAATGTATACTTCCACATTTGAGTGAAGGTTCACTTTTTCATGATCTCCTTCTTGATCGACAATATGACCTCCATTTGGTTCATCTGCTTTCTGTTCCCAGTTAGCATAATCCACAATCATATCACGTTCATTCACTTCTAATATAAAACCTTGCTTTCGTGTAATATCAGGTAAATGTTTAATTAATTTTTCATTCATAGCAACCAATGTACTAAGCTGATTGATGCTTTCTCTATCATAATTTTTGAGAGACTCAACCAACTCTTCTAATTCCACCATCTTTTTTGTTTTTTCCGCTAACTGATTTTCAAAGCTTAATAGCTCTTTATTCAATCTCTCAATTTCACTGTTTACTTTTTCTAGTTGTTTCGTTATTATCTCCTCATTTCTAGAAGCTTTATTAGAACAACTCGTTAAAACAACCACACTTAGTATAAGAATAAGTAACTTCTTCATTATGCTTTATTCCGCTGATATCGTTTAAACCAACTCGTTAAGATCGTTCCCACAATTAAGATAATACCGATGTATAAAAGCATGTTAATGGTGGGGTTTTTTAAATTCGATTCTTCTGTAGAACTTGCTAAAACGTTGGGTTCTTGTGATGAACTCTCTAATACGTTTTGATAAAACAATCTTTTTTCCTCATCACTTTCAACCACTTGACCATCTTGAACTTGAACCATTCCATTTGGACCGCCAACGGGTAATAAGAAATCTTCCCCTTCTTCTAAAAATAAAAGAAATTCTCCCCCGTCGTTTTGAAACTCATCCACCCATCCAATATCGAATGGATCAATGCCTACCGTTATTTGACTAGCCGATTCACCTTTATAAACTTCTTTAACTTTAAATGCTGTTCCGTGAAAAACCATTTCAGTGCCATTCGTTAATTCATCTGAAAAGTCATACGTGCCATACACAATCACGTTTGCACGTTCAGTCACTTCTTCAACTGAAAGCTCTACCCAAGATGTTGCGAGAACCTGAGTGAATGTGAATAAAGATAAGAAAACAGTTAATAGTCCAATACGTTTTTTCAAAGGGACATTCTCCTTAAACATCGATTAATTTCTTCTGAATAGTTCTATGTATATTCTACAAAGCACCTCAAAAATCCTGTTTAATATTTCCAAGATCAAAAAAAGAGCTGCCGAAGCAACTCATTAAAAAACCGTTTTCATTGTAATAAATTTCGTTTCTGTCATTTCGTCGACCGCAAACTTAACACCTTCACGCCCGTAACCACTCATTTTAACGCCACCATAAGGCATATGATCCACACGGAAAGTAGGAATGTCATTAATAATGACTGCTCCCGCTTCAATTTGATCCGCTGCCTTCATGGCATCGGTCAACACATTCGTATAAATAGCAGCATTTAATCCAAACTGAGAGTCATTGACGAGCCCAATCGCTTCCTCTAAAGTGTCATACGGAATAAGAGAGACGATTGGAGCAAATACTTCTTCACATACCACATTCATATCAGCCATCACATTCGTCAAGACAGTTGGAGAAAGGGATCGGTCGGTAAAGTCGCCACCTGTTGCAACTTCGGCACCTTGGGATTTTGCTTCCTCAATCCACTTCACGATGCGATCCACTTCACCTGGGTGAATCATCGAACTAACATCCGTCTCTTCATTGAGCGGATCGCCAACCTTTAACTTCTTCGTTTCTTCAATGAATAACTTCGCGAAATCCTCGTAAATTTCTTGATTCACATAAATACGTTGCAAAGATATACATACTTGTCCCGAGAAACTAAATGCACCCTCTGCACATCGCTTCACGATTTTTTCAATCGGTACACTTGGCTCTACGATCAGTGCGGAGTTCGATCCAAGTTCTAAGGTGATCTTACGTAAACCAACTTTTTCTTTTATTTTTAATCCGACAGGAACGCTGCCCGTAAACGTCACTTTTTTAACATCGGGATGCGTAATTAGTGAATCACTTAACTCGCTTCCACTTCCCGTTATGATTTGTAAAACTCCATCAGGTAATCCTGCTTCTTTAAAGATTTCAGCCATTGCTAAAGCACTTAAAGGCGTTTGAGTAGCCGGTTTTAAAACGACTGTATTTCCAACTGCAAACGCTGGTCCTAATTTATGTGCAACTAAATTGAATGGAAAGTTAAAAGGTGTAATTGCCGAAATGACGCCAATCGCCTCTTTTTTCGTCCATCCAATTCTGTCAGTCACGCCAGGCGCCGCATCCATTGGAATCGTTTCACCACGGTATTGCTTCGCTTCCTCTGCAGAAAATTGATACGTTGCGATCGTACGGTCAATCTCTGCTCGTGCCGTTTTTAGTGGCTTACCTGCTTCTGAAGCTAATATTCGAGCAAGATCTTCCTTCTGCTCACGCATAATCGTTACCACTTTATATAACATCTCAGCTCGATTATAAGCTGTCCACTTTTTGAATGAATGAAAAGCTTGCTCTGCACCTGCAATTGCGACTTTAACATCTTCAGCGGAACCTTTTGCTACTTTAGCAATCAAGTTCCCATCATACGGGGCTTTCAATTCATACGTCTCCGTAGATTCTCTCCAAGCACCGTTAATCCACAATTTTGTTTCTCTCAAAAGAAACACCTCCCAATATAAAGGATATACCCAAATTATCTAACCTATATGAATACGATAGCACATTATGTGATTGAATTTATTATAATATTTCGAATTTGACCGTTTGCAAATAAAAAAGTTAAAAGAGTAGTTTCAGTAATATTGGGCAAAACAATACTAATATATGTTGAAAGGATGTTTATTCATGGCAAAGTTGATGAAAGCTTTATTACCATCCGCATTCCTCATTTCCATCATCTTGTTAGGCGCTTGTGCAAATGACGATGAAGTAACAAATGACACGACTAATAATAATACGGCTGATGATATTGAAGATACGGAAACGGGTGAAAATCCAGCGAATGTAGTTGGAGAATCGTTTGATTTCAAAGGAATAGATATTGAAATTGACGTGGCTGATCAAGAAGATGCGATTATCGTGCATTACGAGGAAAAGAAAGATGCGACAGATGTTCAGTATAAAAATACTTTAACGAATGAAGATGTGCAGGGTTCAGATGCCATGACATTGTTAGAACCTATATTTGAGAAGTTGTCTATCGCTGAATCCCATACAAACGAAGAAGTCGTACGTCAGCTCGCTGAAGGATTTGGCGTAGCGGATAAATACACGGAATTAAAAGCTGAAATCACCTTTTTTAATGAACATAAACAAGCTTATGAAGGGAAAAAGTAGTGGTGAAATTGTGTGGATTTCATGAATACTTGAATAACAACTGCGAATCCTAGAATGAGGCGTGTGAATTCGAGAATAGCCCCATTGAAATGGAGAACAGACCCATCGAAGCCTTGAATGCACCCTTTGAATCCCTTGAATACCTCTCTACCTCATCACTCCCCAAATAAAAAGCCGAGTAAGGAATCTACATTCCTACACTCGGCCTTTATTCATTATCCTTGAAAATCCTCAATCAATATAACGCGTGCGGGTGCTGCGTCAGTACCTACTAATTTTAATGGTGCCGCAACCATGAAATACGATCCTGCATTTACTTCACTTAAGCGCAATCCTTCAATCACAAGAATATTTGCTCCAAACAATGCTTTATGTGTTGGATGATTAGGTTGGCTACGTTCAACGCCAAGTGCATCAATGCCGACACCTTTAATTTTAAGTTCAGCTAAGTATTGCGCACCGTCTTCTTTTAAAAAGATAAACTCTGGATTAAAGTCTTCATCAAGTGAATTTTTTGTTTTAAACAATATGAAATCATTCTCTTGAAGGTCGAGAGTTGCCAAGTCATCTTTCGTGATCCCGTCTTCAACATGCATGAAATCGAGAACTTTAACTGGACCAACCAATTGGTCAAGCGTGATTGTTTCAAAAGTCGCACCATCATTCATCATGTGTAAAGGTGCATCGATATGTGTTCCTGTGTGAACGTCAATCTCAAGACGTGATTCCGTAACATGTGCATTCGTTACACGAGAAATCTTCGGTTGTTTTTCGGGTTTGTTTTTGTAAACTGGCATCCCTTCAAAAATAGGAGCCGTAATGTCATAAATTTTCATCGTATCCTCCTTCTTTTATATCGATGCAGAATTGTAGTCTAAGTCACTTTACCTGTAAGTGTATCATTATCTAATGAACACACGTATCAATATACACATTGCGGTTACTTCAGTAGCCAACTCATTCCGATGACTACCCATCGTAAGAAACAACTATCTCCAAACAAATCCGTTCTCTTCCAATAATTCGTCGGCCGCTTTTGGTCCCATTGTTCCTGCTGAGTAAGTGTGTAGAGGTAAGCTATTTTCTTCAAATGCTTCCAAAATCGGTTGCACCCATTTCCACGAAAGTTCGACTTCGTCCCAGTGCGCAAAGAATGTAGAGTCTCCTTGTAAAGCATCCTCAATCAGCAATTCATAAGCTTCAGGCATTTCCTTCGTGTCTGCAGAGAATTCGACCGTAATTGGATCTACTTTGCCGTGATCGTTTTGATTATGACTATTCAGCTGCATCGTAATTCCTTCATAAGGACCGATATTAATAATAAGCAAATTTGGTTCAGCTTGTTGGTTCACCAACGGGTACAGCCTGTTAAAGTGATTATTAAACTCAATCACAATACGAGTAGATTTTTCCTTTAAGCGTTTTCCTGTTCGTAAATAAAACGGGACACCTATCCAAAACGGATTATCAATCCATGCTCTTGTTGCGATAAACGTGTCATTAGTAGATGATTCAGGAATTCCAGGTTCATCTTTATAGCCGACTACTGGATTTCCAACGATTTCACCATGCTCATATTGTCCTCGAATGACAGAAAGACTCACATCTTCTTTTGATAAAGACCGTAATGACCCCATTACATGTTTTTTCTCTGAACGAATATCATTCGCACTAATACTTCTCGGCAAATTCATCGTCGTCATCATGAGCATTTGTAACATATGATTTTGGAACATATCTCGAATAGCTCCAGCTTGATCATAATAACCTGCGCGCTCCTCGACACCGACTGTTTCACTTGCCGTGATTTGGATATTCGCTATGTACTCACGATTCCAAATGGCATGAATAACAGGATTCAAAATAACAAGGGTCGCTAAGTTTTGAACCATGGACTTCCCTAAATAATGATCAATACGGTAAATCTCATCTTCTTTAAAGACTTTACTCAGTTGGTCATTTAATCGTCTTGCAGAGGCTAAATCGTGTCCAAAAGGCTTTTCAATGACTAATCGTCTCCAGCCCATTGTCGAACCTAAGCCACTTTGTTCAATGTTGTAGGCAATAACCTCAAACAATGAAGGACCAACTGACAAATAAAACATTCGATTTTGAGGGATATCTAGAAGTTCTTCTGTCTGTTGAATACCTGCTAATAAGCGTTGGTATCCTTCAGGCTTTGTTACGTCAATGTGCATATACTGCAGTGTTTTAGAAAATTCAAGTAGCTGTTGTTCATCCACTTTTGTTGTTCGTGAATACATTTGAACAGACTCCATCACGTACAACTGAAAGTCATATGTGGACATCTCTTCTAATCCTGTTCCAAAAACAGAAAATGCTTTGGGCATTTTTTTATCTACGAATAAATGATATAGCGCAGGAAAGATTTTTCTCTTAGCTAAATCTCCACTCGCACCAAATAATACAAATGTCATTGAATCCATCTAGAGATCACATCCTTCCATTACACATTTAAATCTTAAAGTAATAAGCAAAATATTGCTCTTTAGTAATGTTTGAAATTCTGGCACACCAAAAAAACAGGGGGTTATCCTGTTTTTGGTTTACCTACTATTCATCATCATACCAGTGAAATCGTTTGCACAATCAAACAATTTCACTGATTTCATCTGCTTTTATACGCGAATACGAATTTCGCTTTCTTCATCAAAGAAGTGAGAACGCTCCATATTGATTGAAAGGTCAATCATTTCACCAGGATTCACGATTTCACTTGAATCTATTCTTGCGATAAATTCTTGACCTTCAATTGTAGAATAAATCATAATTTCAGCACCTGTTAATTCAGAAACTTCAACTAAAGTACGGATTTTATAGTGTTCATTTGTTACTTCGTTTGTAATTTGCTCAGGGCGCACACCAAGAATAAGGTTTTTACCTTCATATCCTTTTTCAACAAGTACTTTTGCTTGATGATCAGGTATTTTAATTGATTGTTGACCTAAAACGAATTCTCCATTTACAAAACTACCTTTTAAGAAGTTCATCGATGGTGACCCAATAAATCCGCCAACAAATACGTTTTCAGGTAAGTCATAGACTTCTTTAGGTGTTCCAACTTGTTGAATAACGCCATCTTTCATAATGACAATTCGTGACGCCATCGTCATTGCTTCCGTTTGGTCATGTGTCACATAAATCGTTGTTGTTTTTAGACGTTGATGTAATTTTGCAATTTCAGAACGCATTTGCACACGTAGTTTTGAGTCAAGATTTGATAAAGGCTCATCCATTAAGAAGATTTTCGCATCACGTACAATCGCACGACCTAAAGCAACACGCTGACGTTGACCACCAGATAGAGCTTTTGGTTTACGATCTAAGTAAGGTTGTAAGCCTAAGATGCCAGCTGCTTTTTGAACGCGTTCATCAATCTCTTCTTTAGAGAATTTACGAAGCTTTAATCCAAACGCCATATTATCGTATACCGTCATATGTGGATACAAGGCATAGTTCTGGAATACCATCGCAATGTCGCGTTCCTTTGGTGGTACATCATTCATTTTCTTTCCATCAATCAAGAAATCACCTTTAGAAATTTCTTCAAGACCCGCAATCATGCGTAATGTTGTTGATTTACCGCACCCAGATGGTCCTACAAAAACGATAAATTCTTCATCATTGATAGATAAATTAAAATCCGAAACGGCTGTTACTTTGTTGTCGTATACTTTTGAAATACTGTTTAATTCTATTTTCGCCATTTATCTCACATCCTCTATATTTTTCGAAGCGCTTTCATTTACATTATCGATTACAAGTAAGGCTGCACCAAGCATCCCTGCTTCATTTCTAAACTGAGCTTTCTTCACCGTAAGTGGTTTCAATAATAAAGGTTCCAAAGCTTCCTCTAAATAATGCCACCATTCGTTCGCTGATTCAGAAACTCCACCACCAATGACCACGCAATCCATATCTAATACTGCTTGAAGCGAACTAATCACAATCGCTAAATCACTCGTGAATTTTTTCGTTAATGACAGTGCTTCTACATGACCTGCGTTTGCCATACCGAACAATTGATGCGGTGAAATAAGCTGTTGATTGTCATCTAAGATTTGTCGTTCTCCGATTTGTCGTCTTAACGCCGTTCCAGATACATATTGCTCACTGCAACCTGGACGTCCACAAGTACAAACATGACCATTTGGATATAAAATCAAATGTCCAACTTCGCCACCACCACCGTGTGCTCCATTCAAAATCTGACCATCTAAGACGATTCCGCCACCTAATCCAGTTCCAACTGTTAAACAAACCGTTCGTCGGAAACCTTTAGCAGCACCTAATCTAGCTTCTGCAAGACCTGCGCAGTTTGCATCATTGTTAACTTCAACGCGGAGACCCGTCGCTTTTTCCAACAATGATTTCACTTCAGTACCCTGCCAACCTGGTAATGTTTCTGTTTCAAACGTGATGACGCCATTTTCAGCATCCACCATTCCACGTGTTCCAATACCAATTGCTTGAATTTGTGGATATTTCTCAATTAATTCTAGAACGTTTTCTTCTAGAAAAGGATAAAGAGGGACTTGAGTAGGCACCACATGGTCCGCTACTACTTGGCCATCCGAATCGATAATTCCCATTCGAATTTTTGTCCCCCCGATGTCTACACCAAGGACTACCATTTACACTTACCCTCCAGTTAACTAAAGTCTATAAAATATTGAATATATCCTTTAATCATACCTTATTTTAGGGATTCGTCCATCTATGATTTGTCCCATATTCCTATTCGTTATGTGATAAGTAAAAAGCTACGGCTTCATATGGACGTAAACGAATTGATTTATTCGCCAAAAGATCCTTATAATTTTGAATCAACACTTCTCCATTTTCAAGATACGGCAGAATGTCTTGGTGTTCAAAAAGAATTTCTTGATCACTAAAATGACAGATGACGAGCAGTGATTCTTGATCAGTTTTACGTTCATACGCAAAGACATTCGGGTTTTCTCGGTCAATTAATCGGAAATCCCCTGTTGTAATCACATCCACATTTTTTCTAAATTGAATCAACTGTTGATAGTAAGCAAAAATTGAATCTTTCGATTGAGTGGCTTGTGCGACATTAATTTTTGTGAAATTTGGGTTTGCCTCAATCCAAGGAGTCCCTTCACTAAAGCCACCATTCTTTTCATTCGTCCATTGCATTGGTGTGCGGGCATTGTCTCTTCCTTTTACATAAATAGACTCAAAAATTTTGTGCTCGTCGATTCCTTGCTCCATTTTTTCGTTGTACATATTTAGTGTTTCTAAATCTCGATATTGATCAATCGATTCAAACTTCACATTTGTCATACCAATTTCTTCTCCTTGGTAAATATAAGGAGTTCCTTGAAGCAAATGTAAGCACGTAGCGAGCATTTTTGCTGACTCGACTCTGTATTCACCGTCGTTCCCAAATCGAGATACAATACGAGGCTGATCATGGTTATTCCAGTACAAGCTATTCCAACCAGTTCCGTGTAAATTCGTTTGCCATTTTTCGAAGTTCTCTTTCAAATCCACCAGATGCAACGGTTTAAGATCCCACTTTTCAAACGGACCACTATCTAAACTCATATGCTCAAATGTAAATACCATATTCAACTCTTTATTCGCAGGGTTGGTATAGATTGACGCATCCTCTGGCGTTACCCCTGGCATTTCTCCGACGGTTAAAATGTCATACTTCGATAACACTTCTTCATTCATTTCTTGTAAATAATCATGAATTTTTGGTCCATTCATATAATAAGGGCTGCCGTCACCAAAACGTTGACCTTCGTTCTTTGCGCCGTTTGGAAGATCTGGATGCTTGGAAATTAAATTAATAACGTCCATTCGGAAACCGTCAATTCCTTTGTCTAACCAAAATTTCATCATGTCATATACTTCGTGTCGAAGTGGTTCATGCTCCCAGTTCAAATCCGGTTGCTTTTTAGAGAATAAATGCAAGAAAGATTCTTCGGTATTTTGATCATACTCCCAAGCAGAGCCACCGAAAAATGATCCCCAGTTATTCGGGGCTTGGTCACCTTCCCCTTTTTCCCACACATAATAGTTTCGATATGGACTTTCTTTCGAAGACTTGGACTCAACAAACCATTCATGTTCATCTGACGTATGATTGACTACCAAATCCATAATAATCTTGAGTCCGCGTTCTTTTGCTTGAGCAAGAAGCTCATCAAAATCTTCCATCGTGCCAAATTCATTCATGATTTCAATGTAGTTACGGATGTCGTATCCATTATCATCATTTGGTGAATCATAAATCGGGCTTAACCAAATCACATCGATTCCTAATTCTTTTAAGTAATCTAGTTTTTGAATGATTCCTTGAATGTCCCCTATCCCATCTCCGTTGCTATCGTAAAAGCTTCTAGGATAAATTTGATAGACCACACTTTTCTTCCACCACTCAATTTCGGATTGTTTTAATTCCAACTTGAGAGCCCCCATTCTTTTTCAATTTTATATAGGATGTCTTAAAATCATGTTCAGTTTTACTTTTATATTGTAACAAAAAACAGGAGAACTCATTTTGATTTTATTTGAATCACTTTCTGACATTCCTTCATTTGGAATAGTCTTATACAATGGAAGTATAAAACAATTGGAGGCAACAACTTATGAGTGAATTCGACACAGTACAAGCCACAAAATCATTTCAATCCGTTGACACCTTAAAAAAACAATTACACGCACTGGGAATAAAAGCTGGAGACTCTATAATGGTCCATTCTTCATTAAAACAAATCGGATGGCTACCAGGGGGAGCGAAAGCCGTAATAGATGCCTTGCTTGAAACGATTACGGAGGAAGGTACGATTGTCATGGCAGCTCAATCTGCAGAGAACTCGGAACCGTCATACTGGATGCTACCTCCAGTACCTGCAGATTGGCACGAACCAATCCGCCAACATATGCCTGCCTATGATCCTCACCTAACTCCTTTACGAGGGATGGGTAAAATCGCGGAATGTTTCCATCGCCATCCTAAAACGATTCGAAGCTATCATCCCGTTCATAGTTTCATGGCTTGGGGCAAACATGCCGAAGAATGGATGTTAGAACACCCACTGGAAGACTCATTTGGTATGAGCTCCCCACTTGGAAAGTTGGTAAATGAAGACGTGAAAATCCTCTTACTCGGCGTAGGATATGATTCTTGTACAGCTCTGCACTTATCCGAACATTTACTTGAGAATAAAACCTATACAAACCAAGCAGCAGCCATGATGGTTGACGGAGAACGTCAATGGATAGAGTTTCAATCTACAGATGGTGATTCTGATCGTTTCCCAGAAATAGGTGAAGCTTTCGAACAAGCACATCCTGAAGCCATCATTCTTGGTGTTATCGGACAAGCGAAAAGCCGTTTAATCGACATGAAACCACTAATTGAGTTTGGGGTGGAGTGGTTAAAAGAGCATCCGGTTGAAGAATAGATTGCAGACCAGCAGCTTAATAGCACAACACAAACATTCATAACAAAAAAGGACTGTCTACTAAGCCAGATGGTCCTGGATTCAATCCCGTTACAGACGGACGCGTTCCGCGGGCATGGCTTCAGTCTCCTCATCACTACGTTCTTCCGGGGCCTTCAGCTCATGCTATTCCCGCCGGAGTCGCCGTCTTCCACTACAATCTGTCAAGATTAAATAAGCAATTTACTAAAAAGATAAATAAACAGGGATAGGAAAAATCTTTCTTTTTCTATCCCTGTTTATAGCATTTCTAATTTCAGAAAAAGCTTTACCCCATCTTGTTAAAATAATCGTTTGTAATCGCCCTCATAATTATCTCCATTTAAATTGTTGGTCATGAAGTAATTGTAAAAATGCATCGACGACTTGCGGGTGAAATTGTGAGCCTCTGCCCTTTATAATTTCTTCAATTGCTTGATCCACCGTTAAAGCATCGCGATAAGGACGATTTGTCGTCATTGCATCAAAAGAATCTACCACGGCAATTATGTATGCTTCTAGTGAAACTTCTTCTTCTTTCAAACCAAAAGGATATCCTTTTCCGTCATATCGCTCATGGTGCTGCTCAACGATAAAAGCTGCTTCACGTAACCAGGCAATCTCATGATTGCGCATCATGTCTGCTCCGTTGGTTGTATGTGCTTTCATCAATTCCCATTCCTCTGGTGTAAGTTTACCTGCTTTATTCAAAATATCTAAAGGCACTGAGAGCTTTCCAATGTCGTGAAAATAAGCTCCCCATATTAACATGGTCACCCGGTCAATAGGTTGGTCGAGTTTCTTCCAAAGGTCAATCGAATAATCTTTAATTCTTGAGCAGTGCTGATATGTATAGCCATCTATTTTTTCGATTTCTTCTGCTTCCTTTTGAATCATTTCGATATCACTAAACGTTGATTCAAATACACTTTCTGTCGTCTCTACTAAAATTTCCGCACCTAATTCACTATAAATAGTTAATAATTCTTCATATTGTGAAGCATCAAGAGTTTCACCGGCGTGCAAAGTAAACATCTGATTCTCATGCTCTACCTCGACTTGTCCAAGAACGACCGTATATTTTTCAATCACTTCAATCTCTTCTTCAGGATATCTTATCCAAAATGATCGATCTGGACGGACAGAATGTAAGACGTAAGCAATTTCATCTGACTTCCCGATGTATGTAGATACCGCATTACCCATATCTAATCGATAGAGTGAAGATCGTTCTTTAATATCTTTAATTTGTTGTCTAGTAAGTGGCATGATGATCTCCTTACGGTGATTAATTCAGAATAATCAATTTTTTATTAATTATACCTTTTTTATATCCATTAGTCATTAGTATTTGCATAATATTGTATGAAAACACATTCTTTTGTTATGTTTAATGAAGAAATTCGAAGACGGGAAGGATAACTAAAATGGCTGATATACGAATTCAAGAATTAAGAACAGAGACACAATGGATTGACGCCTTCTCTCTCATGTCTCAATTAAGAACTGAGCTAAATGTTGATGAGTATTTAAAACTCTTAAAGAAAATGACATCAGAAGGCTATCAACTCTTTGCTTTATACGAAGAGAATCAAATGAAATCCTTAATTGGATTAACTATAAGAACCAATTTTTATAATAAATCACACGCATACATATATGATTTCGTTTCAGATCAAAACGAACGTTCAAAAGGTTATGGACAACAGTTGTTGTTATATATTCATCAATGGGCAAAAGAGCAAGGAGTAGAATATATCGCTCTTGAATCAGGCATTCAAAGAACAGAAGCTCATCGCTTTTATGAAGAAAAAATGGAATATGACAAGTGGTGCTATTCATTCCGCAAAAAATTGAATTGACTTTTATTGGATATAAAAGGAAGGTTTTCAGTTTAGTAGTAGCGAATAATATAGTTAACAAACTACTAAAACTAATAGGAGCATGAGAAATGGTCGATCCACCGCTACAATTTATTGAATTTATTCGTAAGAACGAAAAAGATATGATTTCATTTAGCCACTTAGCTGGCTCATATGCCATCATCCAAGTTCGTGACGAGATTCTATTTGGTTATAATCGATTCCGAAAAAGATGGGAGTTGCCGGCAGGTAGACGAGAAGGAAATGAAACACCTAAAGAGTGTGCCATTCGCGAATTATTCGAAGAAACTGGACAAAAAGTTGACCATCTATCATTTCAAGGAATCGCTAAAATAAAAAACCTGGATAAACAAATCATAAAATACAATCCAATTTTCTATTGTAAGATTGACGAACTGAGTGACTTTATTCCAAATGAAGAAATGGATCGGATTACACTATGGGACTTAACAAGAGATATTGGTCCCGTCGATCAAGTCGACCTGCAAATTTGGAAGGCTTTAAGGAGTTCACCAAAAATGTGCTTTAAGTTTTAGGAGATGATGAATCTGGAACACTGGAAAACGATTAGCTCACATTATATTTATCAATCCCCTTTTGGAAACTTACGCAAAGATACATGTGAATTACCCAATGGTCAGATCATTCATGATTATTATGTAAATGAATATAGTGATTGGGTCAATGCGGTTGTCGTTACCAAAAAGAAGGAAATTGTATTAGTTAAACAATACCGCCATGGCACTCAAAGTAGTTTTCTAGAAGTTCCTGCTGGGAAGCCTGAAAATAATGAGACATTGGCAGAAGCAATTGTTCGGGAAGTAAAAGAAGAAACTGGATTTGTCTCAAATCTGCCGCCTATTTTATTAGGTGAATTTTATGTAAATCCAGCAACACAAAACAACAGAGTCTATAGCTTTCTAATAACTGAAGCTGAATTAGTTGCTGAGCAAGAGCTAGATGACACTGAAATAATTGATGTACATACGTTTGACATGAAAACCATGAGCCGTTTAATAAAAACAAATGAAATTAATCATTTATTTACGGTTAATGCTTTTAATCTAAGTAAGGAATTTTTGATGACTTAGAGTGACCAAATTTATTCACTCCTGAACATCTATTAACTAAAGGATTCTTTAACGAGGAAAGTTGAGGGGATTTCTTGAAACAACCCACCTTTGAATTCTTTCCTTTCGATACGATTAAAGGGGAAGAAATTGATTTACTTATTGAACGAAAAGTACCGGGAAATGTGGACAAAAACTATGTCCCCGCTTATTGGTATGCCATAAATTTATCTGGTACGAACCTGACGATCGGAACGATAGATCTCCGAATTGGGACCAATTCACGTACTTATTATGGTGGAAACATTGGATATGCAATTGATACAAAGTATAGAGGAAACCATTACGCTGCAAAGGCGTGCCAATTGCTTAAACAAGTAGCCCTTGCACACGGAATGCATGAAATCATCATCACTTGCAACCCTGACAATATCGCTTCCAATAAAACTTGTATTCGTCTTGGAGCAGAACTACTAGAAGTTGTCGATTTGCCTATAGATAATGATATGTATTTAGAAGGTGAGTTTCAAAAATGCATTTATAATTGGAGGATTTCTTCATGACGATAGTCTATGTAAACTGGGGTCAGTCTCTTGTGAAATTAACATGGATCCCAAAACAAGAACCACCTCAACGTGAAAATATCACAAGCGTTCATGGAATGTGCTTTTATGAAGAAAAATTACTGTTAGTGAATATTAAAAACCGAGAGTGGAATATCCCTGGAGGACATATTGAAATAAACGAAACCCCTTTGGAATGTTTTAAGTGCGAAGTTTTAGAAGAAGCTTGTGTCGAAGGTGACTGTGAATATCTTGGATTCGTTGAGGTTAATCATTCCGAGAATCCAGCATGGAGCTCTGACAGCCCCTACCCTTTAATCGGTTATCAAGCTTTTTTTCGTATGAATGTAACGACAGTCCACCCGTTTGATGCGAACTACGAATCTTCTCATAGAAAGTTCATTCATCCACATGAAGCATCTACTCACAATGCGGATTGGCATGAGGTTTATGAAGGGATTTTGCAATCTGCTCTCTTGGTCAATTCGAAATTTACATATTTATAAAAAGGGGTTGTCCGATATGATTGAAAAAATCTCTTTCCCAATTAAAGCATTTAATCACAATAGAACAATTCGAGTTTTTACACCTAGAGGTTATCAAGATGCGACAAAATGTTACCCCGTTCTGTATATGCATGATGGGCAAAATGTCTTTGAAGATCAAGATGCTATACATGGAGTTTCTTTAGGTTTAAAAGATTACTTGGATTCAAACGAGATAGAAATTATTGTTGTTGGAATAGACACGAATACTGAAGGAGAAGAAAGAAAAAACGAGTATTGTCCATGGGTCGACGGTGAATTTAGTAAGAATTTATTAGGTAAGCCAAGTTACACTGGCGGTAAAGGAGATGCTTACGTAGATTTTATTGTAAGTGAACTTAAACCCTACATTGATTCTACATATCGCACATTAAGCGAGTCGACCAGTATCGGAGGAGTTTCATTAGGTGGATTAATTTCAACCTACGCCGCATGTAAATACCCCGATATCTTTAGAAACGTGATTAGCATTTCTTCAGCTTTTTGGCGCAATCAAGAAGAAATTGAGAAGCTCTTAAGAAACACAAATTTATCTTCTATAGAAAAATTCTACATGGATAGTGGAACAACGGAAGTAAAAAATGATGAACGAATTAGTAAGGGATTCTTAGAATCTAACCACCGAATTTATAATATTGTTAAAGAAAAAATACCGAACTCAACATTCCTTGTTATTGAGGATGCTGAACACCACTATTCTTATTTTAAAGATAGAGTACCAGGTATTTTCACATATCTACTCTCTTAAATACATTGGTGACAATCTAGAACCATAAAAACGCTTGGAATACCCAAGCGTTTTTTATGCTTTAAACTTCATCTAGCCACTCGAGTAAATCTTTTACCATTTCTAAAGAAAATTGATGGTTATTATTTTCATGAATTATAAAGTCAACATTATCTCGGCCTTCATTTTCAATAAGATATTGATAATAATCCTGCTGACCTTTTATTGAAATAATTGCATCTGAATCACCATGCATGAGAAGTACAGGAGCATTACACGAAGTTCGACCAATCGGGTTATACTTCTTCATCACCTGTTCTTCTTCAATCGGTAGTGCACTTCGATGGTCCTTTTCCCTAAACAGTTTTTCCGACAATAGGAAAGAACCTGATCCGTTAATGTTGACTAAACCACCTATGTTTTTGTGATTAGAAAAAATACCATTCGCGATAAAGCCACCCATAGAGCTCCCAACTAGAATCACTTCCTCCATTGGGACATTTAAATGTTCAATGAAATCATCAAATTCATCGATTGTCTTGTATATGGTTTTCCAAAAATAACGTTGAGTAGTTTCAATACTGAAATGGTTTTCTAACGGCTTTCTAGTGTCGTGATAAATAATTTCTGGAACAACAACTCTATGCCCCCTAAATGCCATTTCTTGAGCAACATCATGATTACTCTCCACACTTGTTCCCCAACCATGATAAAAGATGACGGTCTTACCGCCAGAGCTTTGTACTTCTGGTTCAAATAACTTAAATTTAAAATCTTGAATCTGCATTTTATTCATGAACATTACCTCTGTCATTTGTTCTTTTTAATTACCTTATCATTTGCATCATTTGTTTAAAAGGATAGGTTTGTAAAATTTTTGAAACCTGAAACTTTTGCACTCCGTCTAATGTTTAAAGTTTTTTATTGGAGGCATCGAAATGAATGTTACCAGTTAGGGAAAGTTCTTCTTATGAGTACCATATTTTATTTGAAGATTTAATTGATCAATACAGTGAAGAGCTATTAAGGTTAGCTTTTACGTATGTAAAAAATCGTCAAGCGGCTGAAGACGTTGTGCAAGATGTCTTTTTGAGGGCCTATGAAAAAAGGGACGATTTTAAAGGACTGTCATCTTATAAAACTTATTTATACCGCATGACGATTAATCGTTGTTATGACCATTTGAGAAGTTGGTCATTTAAAAACATTCAAATCTCTAATAAAATCGCTTTAATTTTCCATGGGGATAATTCTACTGAAACATTAGCCATAACTAAAAATGAAAAGTTCTTGCTCGGCAAAGAAATTCTAACCTTAGCTCTTAAATATCGAGAAGTTCTTATTCTTTATTATTATAAAGATCTCAATGTTGATGAAATCGCTACAATACTAAATTGTTCTACTAATACGGTTAAAACAAGACTTAAAAGAGCACGTGAGAAATTAAAAGTCAAACTTGAAAAGAGAGGAGGATACTAATTATGGATAACAAAATAAAAGAAGGCATTAATTCATACATTGGGGAAGAAAATTTATATACCAACCAGTTTAGAAATCGCTTGTTATTATCCAAACCAAAAAGCAAAACTACTGGATTTCCCCTTTTTAATAAACTAAAACCAGTATTAGCCTTAGTATTTCTTATCGTTGGTGGGGTAACCTATTTTATCCTCTCAAATGACTTGAATGATGACAGTACAACTGCAAGTAAAGATATAGTAGATAAACCCATTATTGAAGAACCTAAAACAGAGCCTTTTACTGAAAACTCTAACGAAGAATTTTATGAATTAGATAAACACGGATTACCCTTTCCTAAACTTGAAAGTGATTTAAATAATTTAATGTCTCATGGATATCAAACAGAACAACTAAATTCTCGAAATGTTGAAGTCTTAGAGAATTCGCTCAATGGTGTAGCAATTGATGAAAATGGAACTTTAGTAGTTGAATTTAAAGATTTTCGAAATGAGTTCGGCAGCCTTGCTACCAATGAAATGGGTGTTTTTCTTTGGCCGCTGCATGATACTATCTTTAAATACGCTGAAGTAAAACATGTTTATTTCACTTTTGAAGGAAGCTTCACCGACTGGTATATGTGGGGGCAGTCAGGGCCTCTACCTATGGTCAGAAATATAGAACGGTATTTAGACGATAACAAAGTTTTATTTGACGAATTAATAAAAAATCATGCTTTCCACAAAAACATGTATCAAAAACTTCAAGAGGCAAATATGCCAAATAAACATGCTGCTGCAGTATTTATTCTATATATTGAAGCACTAAGAAATAATGATGTTTATGAAGCTACTAGATTTTCAAGTTCTACAGAATCTGAAATTGAAGATGTCTTGGAGAAATATGATTTAATGGACTATACCTCTCTTTCAATCGAAAGCATAACTCCTAGTCAAGGTGAACCTGAGTATTTAGTCCGTCTTAACTTCAAACAAAAAGATGGTAGCACAGGTTCAAAGTCAATATTCATTCAGTTTTGGAGTCCAGATGAAATCACAATAGCTGATCACATTAAAATAGATAATGTTACTTATTAAAAAACCGCAAAATTGATTGTTGTGGAAGACGGAGACTACAAGGTTATAAGCGTGTCTTAGTGAGGAGTCACAGCGATAACAAATATACAAAAAAGGTCTTACACCTTCAATGGCAGTAAGACCTTTCGCATGTGTATTAAATTACATCATCTTTTTTAGGCGTTGTTTCTTCATACTCCACTTCATGCTTTGTATCATGAAGGGATGATCTATCGCTATCATCTTTTTTACCTTCCATTGCATCATGGAATGGAGCGTATTGATTAAGAGGAAGTCTGCGATGAGTAAACAATCGGCTTAATGTCCAAACAATTACACCAATTAAGATAATCAGCATGATATATCCCATGTTCTCTCACTCCTTTTCTTTTATTGTACATCACGATCAACTTGAGGAAGAATGTTTAATGTTGTAATTTTTGCACCTAATGTAATAATTTTTAAAGCTAATCTAGTAATTTTCGCACCTAATCTAGTAATTTCCAAGTCTAATCTCGTAAAACAGCCCATCTCACCACTAAAAAACCGCCTCCAAAGAAAGACTGGAGGCGGCAAAATCTTTAATTAGAATTAGCTTGCACTTCTTTAAATTCATCGTCGGTGAAAGCACGCGATCTTGTTAAAAACCGCTTACCTTCGACGCCTTCTAATGAAAACATGCCACCTCGTCCATCGACAACGTCAATAATAAGCTGGGTATGCTTCCAATAGTCGTATTGGCTTTTGTGCATATAGAAAGGACTGTCGCCGATTGAACCGAGTAGCACGTCTTGGTCTCCTACCATTAAATCGCCTTCTGGGTAGCACATAGGTGCTGAACCGTCGCAGCAACCGCCTGATTGGTGGAACATGACTGGACCGTGCTTGCTTTTGAGTAATTCAATTAGTTCAAGCGTCGCGTCCGTTGCGATAACACGTTCAATCATTGGTCATTCCCCTTTCGATCAAAAGAATCCTAATTTGTTTTCATTGTAGCTAACTAGCAAGTTTTTCGTTTGTTGGTAATGGCTTAGCATCATCAAATGATTTTCGCGACCGATACCAGACATTTTGTATCCACCAAACGCAGCGTGTGCTGGATATGCATGGTAACAGTTTGTCCAAACACGACCCGCTTGAATCGCACGACCGAAACGGTAAGCTGTGTTCATGTTACGGGACCAAACACCTGCACCTAGACCATATAAAGTGTCGTTCGCAATTTCAAGTGCTTCTTCATGTGTTTTAAATGTTGTTACTGACACAACTGGACCAAAAATTTCTTCTTGGAAAATACGCATTTTGTTGTTGCCTTTGAAGACAGTTGGTTTTACATAGTAACCGTCAGTGAAGTCTCCATCGATATTGTTTCGTTCTCCACCAATTAGACATTCTGCGCCTTCTTGTTTACCAATATCCAAGTAAGACAAGATTTTCTCTAATTGTTCATTAGATGCTTGTGCGCCCATCATTGTGTTTGGATCTAATGGATTACCTGTTTTAATCGCTTCAACGCGTGCCAAAACTTTTTCCATGAACTTGTCATAGATTGATTCTTGAACCAATGCACGTGAAGGGCATGTACAAACTTCCCCTTGGTTTAATGCGAATAAAACAAATCCTTCTACTGCTTTATCTAAGAATGCATCATCATGATCCATTACATCTTCGAAGAAAATGTTTGGTGACTTCCCACCTAATTCAAGCGTCACTGGAATTAAGTTTTGAGATGCATATTGCATTATCATACGACCAGTTGTTGTTTCACCAGTGAAGGCAATTTTACCGATACGAGGATTTGATGCTAGTGGTTTACCAGCTTCTAATCCAAAGCCATTCACGATATTTAGAACACCCGGAGGTAATAAATCCCCAACTAGTTCAGCGAATACGAGAATACTTGCAGGTGTTTGCTCTGCAGGTTTTAATACCACACAGTTCCCTGCTGCTAATGCTGGTGCTAACTTCCATACAGCCATTAATAACGGGAAGTTCCAAGGGATAATTTGTCCCACTACACCGATTGGCTCATGGAAATGATAAGCAACCGTATCGTCGTCAATTTGGCTCAATGAACCTTCCTGCGCACGGATTGCACCTGCGAAATAACGGAAGTGATCGATCGCTAAAGGCAAGTCCGCATTAAGTGTTTCACGTACCGCTTTCCCGTTATCCCATGTTTCAGCTACAGCTAACATTTCTAAATTTTCTTCCATGATGTCTGCAATTTTATTTAAAATAACCGCACGTTCAGCTACTGACGTTTTTCCCCAAGCGTCTTTTGCTGCATGCGCTGCGTCTAATGCTAATTCAATATCTTCTGAAGTTGAACGAGCAACTTGTGTGAAGTTTTTACCAGTGACAGGTGTCACGTTATCAAAGTATTGACCCTTAACAGGGGCTGTCCATTTACCGTTAATGTAATTATCATATTTCTCTTTAAATGTTACGAGTGAACCTTCTGTGTTTGGAAATGCATATACCATTCTCATGTTCCTCCCTTTGTACGAGTAATTCCCATTGTATGCGCTTTCACTAGTTTTCATGAAAACTATTAATCTAGGAAATCCTTCCCTTCAATATTGTCAGATAAAATAGAAAATTACAACTTATTTATATGTTTGGTGTTTATCTACATCAAAAAAGGTTTGTAGCCATTTTGCTACAAACCTCTTTTCTTCTATCAATCTTCTAATGTGTTTAATTCAACAATCATGCCGACTAATATGATGAATACGATGAAAAATGAGATTAACATTAAGACCATTTCACTCAACTCCTACCAAGTTTTGAATCCTTCTGATCCAGGAGGTGCATGGTGAATCATGCCGTATAACGGGATAGCATAGGCAATGATGATCAATGCAAATGCGATACCAATCCAAATCCACCAGTTTTCCAAGAATTTCGGTGTATGTTCTTTGTCACTATCAGCTAATGGGAATTCTACGAAGTCCGCTTCAAGTTCAGCTTTTGGTGATAAGAACATTGTCATCACAACAATGTAAATCAATAACATAGCTGATAAGAACAAGATACTTCCGCCGACAGCCATAGTTACGTGATTTGTTAAAATGCCATCAAACCATTCTAAAGCAGAAGGATGATTGTTATAACCAGTGTAAGCAGTTCTTCTAGGTGCGCCAAGAAGACCTAAAATATGTTGAGATGTAGACATTAACAACATACCAATTGTCCATGTGATGATTTGAATAAAACCTAATTTCTGCATTACTTTCGAGAATTTACGACCAGTTAAGTAAGGAACTAACCAGAAAGTAAGACCCATAAATGTCATCGCTACTGGTGTTCCAACTGTAATGTGGAAATGTCCGACAATCCACATCGTGTTATGAACGACTTCGTTTAATTGGAAACTTGCATTGATAATTCCTCCCGCTCCACCAGGAATGAAGAAGGCCATCGCGACAAATATAGAAGTAAAACGAACATCTTTCCAAGGTAACTTTGTAAACCAACCAAACAGTCCTTGACCACCATTTTTACGTCCAGCTCTTTCAAACGTGCCAAACATAGAGAATGCTGTTAAAAGTGATGGAATGATAACCATAAATGTTAATACGACTTGCAAGAACTTCCAGAAATTCGAGATACCTGGTTCTGTCAACTGGTGATGGAACCCAACCGGTATTGAGAACAAGATGAATAACACAAATGCTAAACGTGCTAATGAATCACTAAATACTTTAACGCCAAGTAATTTTGGAACAATCACATACCAGGCCATATAAGCAGGAAGTAACCAAAAATACACAAGTGGATGACCGAAATACCAGAACAATGAACGGCTTAACTCAACGTTAATTGTTTCGACCCAACCGAATGCCCAAGGAATGTATTGGAATAAAACCGTAGCAACTACCCCTAAACATGCGATAATCCACATAATAATTGTTGTGATGGTCATGAAAGCAAATAGTGGACTCAATTCACCTTTATGAGCTTTGCGCCAAACCACATAATGTCCGACCAAAGCGAAGCTGCTTATCCATGTTCCAACAATCACCAATGCAAGACCGACATAGTACCATCCGCTCGCTTTAAGTGGTGCATAGAAAGTATAGAGCACAGAAGCTTCACCAGAAATGATCATGACAGTCGCCATCACCGTTCCGATTGTCGTAACCCAGAATCCGATCCATGAATAAAGAAGAACTTTAGGTCCGAAACTTCCTAAGCTTTTACTCATTCCTGTAACAAAGAATCCAAAAATAAAGTATGTTGTAAAAATAAGGGCAAGTAGCACACCATGTGCCGTTAAAATTTGATAATAATCTAACCAGCTTGGTAATTGTAGGGCATCATTTCGAATGAAAACCTGTAATAATCCGCATAATGTTCCGATAAGGAATGCGATATAAGCAACGCCGATATTCCATAGAGCTAATTTGCGATCTTGTGCAGCAATCATGATCAATACACCTCAATTTCTGTAGACATGAAATGATGTCCAGAACCACAGTATTCATTGCAAAGAATTAAATACTTTCCAGGTTTGTCAAACGTATATGACTTCGTTGTGATTTGACCCGGAACGACCATCATATTCACTTTCGTGTTATCTATCGTAAAACTGTGAACGACATCTGTACTCGTCACTTTAAAAATAATTTCTTTTCCAGCAGGCACTTTCAATTCAGGTGCTGTGTAACTAAAAGCCATCGCTACAATCGCCACTTGATACGTATCATCATCTAATTGTGTCACTCCTGGGTTATCAAATGGTGCTGTTTCATTTACTTTTTTCGGATCAATCGTATCCATTCCTCCTGCAGGCGTATGGCCATGAGAAAAGGCACTGATACCTACAACACTTAAGAAAACAACAAGTGATGCGATACCAAAAATCAACCATATTTTTTCATATTTATGAAGATGCATTTTTTCCACTCCTTATTTAACGTGCTACATACATGTAATAAACGACTACCCACATGACAATGATGATTACGCCAACAGACATGACGCTTACAAATGTTCCTTTTAGATTCTCTTCCTTAGCTGGCTTCGTTTTCTTCAAATTCCTCACCTCGAAATTCATTCTTCCATTAAGTTATGTTCAGCCTAATTGATTAAGAGGTAAATCATTGTGACTTTTATCACACTCAAGACGGATTTCATACAAGTGTCAATAAATAGACAAAAAAAAAAGCGATTCACCTCGAAGGGCAAATCACTTGCTAATCAATTTTACAAAATGCTATTGGGCAATCTTCACATAGAATTTCATCTTTTAAATATTGGAGATCATGAATATAAATTTTCCCATTCACCATCGATACTTTACCTAGTTTCTTCAACTCGTTTAATAACCGATTCACCACTTCTCTCGTCATTCCACAGAAGTTAGCCAGTTCTTGGTTCGTCAACACCATATCAATTAAAATACCATGTTCATCTTTCTCGCCATAACTATTCGTGAGACGGATTAAGGTTGAATAAAGCGCACCCTTTTTCCCATGTAATAGTAAGTCCCTAAATTTAGTCTGGGTTTTCTGATGGTTCACACCCATCCATTTCATAAACGCAACAGCTAAATCCGCATTTTCAGCTAATTCCTTTTCAAGGTCATCAATGCTTACTTTGACGCACGTAACATCCTCTAATGCTTTTGCATCTAACATATATTTGGCATCTATCGAAAAGAGCGTAACTTCCCCAACCAATTGGTTTCTTCCGCAAATTCTCAAGGTCAATTCTCTACCTTCAGAAGTCACCTTACCAATTTGAACTTTTCCTTGTTGAATGAAATAAACACCTTTTATCGAATCGCCTTCTCTAAAAAGATAACTGTCTTTTTTATATTCTTTCACACTATGCCGAATGGAAAGTAACTCTTTTAATTCTGAAGAAATAACTCTTTTTTCTTCACTCAAAATAAGTCCTCCTTCCTCAATTTCTCTCTTATTTAAATGGTATCATAGTCTTTATTTTAAAGGTAGGGAATTCCAACTGTCTGCTGACTCACCTAAATCATACAACTGTTCATAATAGGTTATAATGAAGGTACTAAAAAAAGCAGGTGATGATAGATGCGTATCAATAAATATTTAAGTGAAGCTGGAATCGTTTCTAGACGCGGTGCGGATAAATGGATCGAGGATGGCCGAATTATGATAAACGGCGTAAAAGCTGAATTAGGTAGCAAAGTTGAGCC
This sequence comes from Paenisporosarcina quisquiliarum, assembly GCF_043641925.1. Classification (GTDB taxonomy): domain Bacteria; phylum Bacillota; class Bacilli; order Bacillales_A; family Planococcaceae; genus Paenisporosarcina; species Paenisporosarcina quisquiliarum_A. The sequence continues at coordinate 61,749 of NZ_JBHZRU010000017.1, read as the reverse complement.
TGGGGATGAGGTCCGTGCAGACGGAAATCTAGTTAAACATGAAGATCCTTATGTCTATATCGTGTTAAACAAACCCGTTGGAATAACAAGTACTACGGAACGTCATATTCAAGGGAATATAGTCGACTTCGTCAATCACCCTTTGCGTATTTTTCATATTGGTCGCCTCGATAAAGATTCACATGGTCTGATTTTATTAACAAATGACGGTGACATTGTGAATGAAATTCTTCGAGCTGAAAATGAACATGAAAAAGAGTACATTGTGAAGGTAGATCAACCAATTACACAGGATTTCCTTCAAGAAATGGCAGAAGGTGTAGAAATATTAGATACAAAAACACTCCCTTGTAAAGTAGAGAAATTGTCATCTAATATCTTCAAAATCACGCTAACACAAGGATTGAATCGTCAAATTCGTCGCATGTGTACAGCCCTCGGTTATGAGGTAAAAAGCTTGCAACGTGTACGCATTATGAACATCTCAATTGATAACTTACAAATTGGACAATGGCGCGAACTAACGAAAGATGAATTAAGCGAATTATTTTCCATGCTTAACTATACGCCAAAGAGGTAATAGAAGAGTAAGAGATGGAGGCGATTTAGATGCTATCAATTACACATACTAAAAATCTGACAGGCGCCATTGTAAGCGGAGACTATTGGGATATCGATGAACTCAATCATGCTATCTATGCTGTGATTGGTGAAGAAGGAAAATACTATGATCTAGAGGGTTCACGAGCACGCATCCTCAAAGTATGTCATGACTTCCGCCAAGCAAGCCAAGGAGAGCGTAACATTGAATTTGTTAGGAACGGTCTTCATAAAGATTCAATGAAAGAACACGATTTGGTCGCTCCAGAAAAAAATGTGTATTTTACGGTTGAAATATTATGGCCAGAACTCATTTTTGCAGCGATTGCTTTAAACGATTTCATCAAGCTATACCAAAAGAAACATTCATTCCCTTTACTCGACGCTCACGTAACAACAATTCGCAAGTTCCAATCAGCGATTGGTGCATCCTTAAGTGAAACGCTTGATGAAGAAGAATTTCAGAATTTCATGAAATTGCTAAACAATCAAGAAACGAATGTGCATAAGTACGCCATTCAATTTGTCGACGTGTTAAATTTAAACTACATTAAAATGACGAAAGAACAACGTGAAGAAAGCTTAGGAAAGTATGCATTAAAACTAGCAGTTCAGGATAATGAGTATGTAGCTTTTCGTAATCAAGTCATTAAATCTGCCAACGTTACAAAGAGTACAATTCATGATTTAGCACTTACAGCTGAATACCCAGAAGACATTGAATGGTAAAAGAGTGCATTTCTGCACTCTTTTTTCTTTGACCAAAAATTCATTTCGAGTAATTTCTTATTCTTTGGATCGTTAATTACTTCATCAATTTCACATCTTCAGTAAGGACTTGAAATTCCAAATCATTAAGTGATCGCGAAATGTCAGGTGTCCTTAATAATTTCACAGAAATTCATTAATTCTTATCTCAGACTCATAAAACTCAATATAAAGCTGACTAGAATTCGAACTACCGTCTTTTTGTTTAAAGTTCAGATTAACTTCTGTCACAGGTTCTCCTTCGCTATGAATAATACTCTCAATTGAAAATGAACTGTAATCAATATTTTTATACATTTCGATAAGTGATTCTATGTCAGTATCCATGGTAAGTGAATGCTGTGCATACTTTTTAACTTCTTTTTTATCTTTATTCTTAAGCCCTTCTAAATACAAAATAAATATGCCCGCTGCTTCATCATCAATTAGTTTTCCATCTAGAAGAATTTGATACATTTTTTTGTAATATGAGTGTTTGGCTACTAAAGATTTAACTTCAAACTCATTTGGGTTAGGGTAACCTATTGCTTTTAATTCATCTGGAGTCATCTTAGCTAACTCTTCTAGAGAATAAAAATTAGGGCTATCAGTATTTAAATCACCCATATCGAGTGATTCACCATATCGATTCATTGGTTCGTAAGTAAACTCTAACCATTCACACCAATCGTTAAAACTTTCTTCAAATGTAAAGTAGACTGCATTTACTTTTGGATATTTAAAAACAATATCACTTAAAGGAGCGAGGAATAACCCTTTTTCATTTGAAGTCAGGCTTCCAAAATCACTACGGAAGTCTTTAAATTCAATCACAACAATTCCCTCTTCATTGATCGACACACCATTTACCGAATTCTTCAAAACCTCAGTATTTCGAAAACTCAATTGTTTAAAACCATCTTGCATAAGATTGTTCAAATCGTTTTCTAGTTCAGGAAATGCTTGACCATGTGTATTTAAATCAAATACATATTGTCTGAACATAGGCTCCATAATTCCTATCCATTCCTGCCAAGCGGTAAGATTACCATCAAAACTAAATTGAGTAGATTTAACTTCCGAGTATTTAAAAATAGCGTCATAAAGTGTCCCTAAAAATGCAGTTTTTAATTCTGAAGAAGGACTAGGAACTTCACTTCTAAAATCTTTGAATTCTACTAGTACCATGCCTTTTTCATCAATGGAAACACCATTAATAGAATCATTCATTGACTCTAAAATTCCTAATTCTAAATTTGGCGTTAACATAATTTTTCTTAAATCATCCTCTAATTTTTGAAATTGTTCCCCGTGGCTACTCAATTCCATTACAAGGTGACTAGGATCTACAGGTTCTACTATTACAGGTTTTTCTACTGTTTCCTTATTCCCTTTATTTGCAGTAGAAAGTTCGTCATTTTGTCCAATAGAGAAGAAAACAAAAATGACAGCCCCAATACTAAGAAATAATAATGTAAATGTAGGCAATAACCTATTTATTAGAGGATTTCGCTGAGGCTTACTCTTATGTGCATTGGATAGAACTCGATTTCTTACTTGGGGGGTAAACAGTTTTTCTTTCCCAATGTAATGTTCAATGCTTTCTTTGATTTTTTTCTCATCCATTTATAGTTCTCCTCTCTTTTCAAGATGGACTTTTAATTGTTCACGAGCCCTGCGTAGCCTAGTTTTAATGGTATTTCTCGAACAAGCTAAAATTGTTGCAACTTCTTCAATACTTAGCTCTTTAAAATAGTAAAGAACAATCACTTCTCGATATTTGAGATCTAAAGACAAGACCTCTTTCCCTATCGTGTGTCGATCATCGTTTGTAATAACTTCACCTTCAGTTGTATTTCCACTTTGAAAAAATGAACTAATTTTATCTGAAATTCTTTCATTTTTATAAGACCAACTTCTTAAATGATCGTAACAACGATTTATGGTCATACGGTATAAGTAGGTTCTATAAGTTGAATGACCTCTAAAGGCTTCTCTTTTCTCGTATGCTCGTAAAAAGACATCTTGTATGATATCTTCGGCTGCTTGCTTATTTTTCACATAGGTATATGCCAATCTCATGAGTTCTTCACCATATTGGTCAACTAAGTCCTCAAAAAAGAAATGGTTAAACTCTGAACTCTCACTACTCGATAACATCCATTTTTCAACCTCCTGTAAAACGTTGAACATTAGACGGAGCACTTCAGTTCAAGGTTTCAAGTTTTATAGAAAAAATAAAACGCTAACGATTGTTAGCGTTTCTATCTTTAATACTGTGGTATTAAGAATTTTTAGGAGTTAAATAAAATCAATCCAAATGAACAATTTCAAGCGTAAGAAAAATATCATTCGTCCTAATTCTAATAGTCCTTTATTTTGTTCTCCCATAAAAGTAACCTTCTTCATAAATGCCATCTTTCCAATACATATTCCCTTCATTATCATACGCTTCGATTTTTAGAGGGTCTGACTTACCATTGTCAGCTTTTTCTAAAACATCAAATGTTGTAAACCATATTCTTTTCCCTTCATTTATTTCAATAATTTTCGCATTTCTTTTTAATGTCTTTTGTTTTACAATCACTTCTTTTATTTCCTCATCAGTAATAACACCTGCAAACAAGACCAATGGAATCTTAGGGGAATTTCTCATCGTCCAATTAAACCCATCTTTCGGATTTCCGTTAGCATTACCGCCACCTGAGAAGTAATCATCTTTTATTGAAAAGAAATCTGCCCTAAACCCAGTTTGATCTTCATATAAAATAATTGTTCCATCCTTATAATTTTCTGTGTGAAGTATGTTTGTAGATTGAGGAAAAGGTACTTTTTTCATAATTTGATTTTCGACGTTGTCACTATCTTTTAAATTACAAGCACTTGTTATTAGAACTATTGAAATAATAATAACCAAGATACTTAAATATCTTAATTTCAACGCGTATCTCCTCCTTATTTAAATTTTCCCCAAAAATACATCACAGTTCTTCATATGTATGATCTAACGTAATCGTCATATCACCAAGTGTGATAATATTGCTTGGTCTGCAAAGACCATCCATGTAAACACTAATGATTCCTTCTATTACCAGCATCAAAAAAACAGAAGACTACCCACATCACTGAAGACGGAATAACCAGAAGACATTGAATGGTAAAAGAGTGCATTTCTGCACTCTTTTTTCTTCGCTGTTTTCGCAAAGTCTTTTGTTTTAGGGTTGATTGATTTATATGCAAAATACCATATAATGGAATTGATCGTTGTTCAAAAAAAGAGAAAAGAGCAGATTAATTAAGTAAGGGGGAGTAAGATATGTTAATCTACGCTATATTTTTTGCGGGAATTCTACCAACAGTTTTTATCTGGAATTTAACAAGAGAAATTAAAGAAGACAATAAACGTTTGATAAAATTACTAGAAGAAAGGAAATAAATCTTTCCTCTGTAGTTTTAACCTTAGTTTATGAAGGACCAGAATGCGACAGTCCTTTTAAATTTCCACAGGGGTTTTCTTTGATTTTTGGCACTTATAAATTCATTTGGAGTAATTTCTTATTCTTTCAAATGGAGCTAATGTTTCTGGTAATAGCAGGTTTTCCTTTTTTAAAGGTGTCTCTCTTAAATTATCCATCAAAGCTAGTTCCACCTTCAAGCCTTCCATCATGCCTTTAGCAGATAAGATAAGAATGGTAATAAACAAAATTGGGATGAAGGAAATCCAGGGATAAGTTGTCCAAAGGAATTCCCACCACATGCCTAGCAATCCTGCCCACTCGTTTGATAAAGACACCTTTTGCGTTTGGCCAAATAAATCTTCTCGGAAATAATACCCACCTATAAATAATCCAAGTACAGCCAAATGCGACATCAAAATGAGAGACTGAATAAAATCTCGAATAAAAATAATCGCTATTTGAGGGACTAAAAAGGGCTTAATATGTTTCGATACGATTCTCCAGTTAGTAGCACCTAAAACTCTAGAACACTCAATGAATTCTTTGTTCATGATTATCTTCACTTCATTTGCGATTAATACCGAATTCGTTGGCACGAAAAGTGAGGCTAATATAATGATAAATAATACGACACGATGCCAATAAGGCAGTGGCTGTGCACCTTCAACCAGTGCCCCATCAACTAAGATCATGCTGACATCTTGTATGAGAATCACATTTAAGAGAAGATAGGCAAGCAAGGTCATTGGAAAATAATTTAATGAGTCAACCATAGATTTGATTGGTCTCTCGAGTTTATTAAAATAAAAATGAAGAATTAAACCGAAAATGATCGAAGGAAAAACTCGTAAGAATGTAATGATTAATGCAGCTGCAATTGTATATTTGGTTCCAACAATCATCACAATTAACAAATGCCGTCCAAACCCATCTGTTCCAAATGGAGGAAATTTTTTAAAACTATATGGTGCAGGTAACGGCTTTCCGTCAGCCGCAAAAAGTAACGAAGTTGTAGGAATATGATCCTTAAAAACGATAAAGTAAAAAATACTAACAAGGAATAAGCCACTAATTATGACAAAACCGGTTAGAAATAATTTATTTAATAGAAGTTTTTTCATTAAATTCATCTAACTCACCACTCCAATCTTTTGCCGGTCTGTTTTTCTATTAAGTTAGTGATTATGGCATATAATACGAAAACAGGCACAAAGAACATGATTAATGTAAAGGCAATCACATTTGGATTGGGATAAGTAATGATGAACGTAAAGATTCCATAAATGTTGAAGAGTTTTTCGAAAATCACCATTGAAGATAATAAATACAAAACTATCATTTTACTATGACTAAATAGGCTAGGTGTTATATTTCTCAACACATGATTGAAGAAAATAAACGTTTTGTTGTGTCCCTTACTTCTAGCTAACTCTACATAAGATTTTTCCCATTCTTCATTTACTAAATGGAGATTGATGCGATAAATCATAAATGCCGGAATTAATGATAAAGCTATGATGGGTAAGAAGTAAGTTTTCGTTCGAGATGAACCGGCAACTGGGAAAAGCAAATCCCCTGTTACATTTAAGTAATAAATAACACTAAATTGGATAATCATGATTATGAATAAATCAGGTAACGATTCTAATAATGAAACAATTTTGGATATATGATGAATAAGTTTTTTGGGCAATAGAATTGTGAAATAGGTAATGAATAAACCAACAACAAAGGAAATGAAGAGTGCTGACAGAAAAATAGTAAGAGAGTATAAATAGTAATCCCAAAAGTTCAGAAAAATGGAATACTCAAATTGAGTAGGACCTAAAATGATCAGTCTATCGGGGAAGATTAAAGACATCACGATATCCAGTATATTTTGAATAAATACGTTCCACTCCAAATGAATACCATTAATGGTGAACATCCCTACAAATGCGCTTAATAAGATAATACCGATCACCACAAATAAAAAACGACTCAATACAGATAAAGTTGTCCTCATAGAAACCCCCATTTTCCAACGTTGAATGAAATGTGATCCATCATCCAACATTACCATATAATAACAAAAAGAAAAAACACATTTTTTTAAATGTGTTTTTTCTTTTTCTATAAAGTTATTAAGTCTATTGCTTCATCAACATCACATCTTCAGTCAGTACAAGGAACCCCAAATCTCCAAGTGATTCCTTATGTGGTAAATGTGACTCTGCAATTCCTACCACTTTAACTCCTCTATTTTGACATTCCTTTAAAACGTGATTTACCATGGCCAAGAATTTTGTCGTGTCCTTTTTCAAAGCTACAGCTAAAATTTCTGCGTAGTCCGTATCACTTCGAATTGTTACACCAAAATAGCCTTCATTTTCAAAAGAAATAGAGAAATCAAATTGAACAGACCCATAATATTCTTTCATCATGGATAGCTGTTCTTCAGTTACAACTTCATTTTGTTTTATTACATTTGCCCACTTATCAAACTGAAAATCATTTTCTATTTTTGATGCATTAGTATGATTACTTTCACTTAATTCTTTAATTAAAATCGGAGAACGTCTGGTTACTTCAAACCCTTTGGATAGGAAAAAGTCGATTTGCTTTTTCCAGTCGCTTCTAAATCGTTGCGCAAACAGTTTAGCTCCAAACTCATCACTTTCCGCAAAGCCATATACACGTTTATATAATTCATCTTGAACAATACCTTCATATCCTGGTAACACCCATGGATACCCGAGAGATACAAATTCCTTACTCCCCGTGAAGCTCATATACCCTATCATTTGATTTCCATCAAAAGCGAAGCAACGTGATTTTGGATGGAAGTTCTCGTGTTCAATGAATAAATTCGGTGAAATCGTAGGTTTCCATGCATAGGGAAGTAGTTTTGTACACTTAATCCAGAAGTCTATTTGTCTTTGCAAATCTTTCTTGCCCACATAAAATCGATAAGTAATCGTCATGACAGTTTTTCACTCTCACTTCTATCGGATATAAATTGAAGTTGGGGATAAGATGTTAATAATTTCACTTTAGTGAATAGCTTCTTTAAAGTATTATTCACAATTGGATTGTGCATAAATATACTCCCTCCCTTTTAGGTATATATTTATTGTGTTGCATAGGGACAGAGTAATCAATCACTTTCGAAAATCCGGCTTATTAATAGAGGTTTAAATTATGAGAGAATTTAGCAATTTAGATATGAGGTAGTTGAAGGGTTAAGAAGTTTTTGACATCGAAAATAAACTAAGTTGAGATTTACAACACTCAATCAGCAGAGAAGAAAGTTTTCTTCCATTATTAAAATCTTGTGGATTGTTCCATAGTTCTTGAAAAACTTGAGTAATGACCTGCTCACAGATGTCAGGTTCCGTAGTTGTTTTAGTCACAATATTCCATAGCAGTTTCTCATAGCGGTTATAAATTTCTTCTAAAGACTGACGGTCTTTATTACAAAGACGGAAAATTAAACGCTCATCAGTGGTCACATGATCACACTCCTTCTATTAGTTTGTACCCATATATCTCGAATGCAAACTTTTCGATGTGCTAAATGGTTTTTACGGTATTAAAAAGCACTTGGATTTCTCCAAGTGCTTCACTATTACTCAACTAATTCATATGTGAGAGATTTTCTTTTCATCAATGCAAAAACTCCAGCACCAATTGAGATGAATGCTGATAGATAGAAAGCAACTTCAATCCCTTGGTATTCGGCTAACCAACCAAAAAGAAATGTAGCAATTCCAAAAGCACCCGTAGTTAATACGGTTTGAACTGAAAACACATGACCTAGTTCATCAATTTCCGTTTGAGTCTGCAACACCATCAACTGGGCAAGCATTTGTAACTGTCCAACCACTCCCAGAAGTAAGGATAAAATCAATGCGACCACCGCAAATACGGGATAGATAAACCATATCGTTAGTACACCTGTTACAAGACATCCAATTAGAATGAGCCAATGTGCGGACACGCGAGATAGCTTAGCGAAAAAATAACCACCAATGATAAAACCACCTGAGTAAAACGCATTAATATATCCCCACCAGGCTTCACTCTTGCCTAAAATGCTGTCGACATACACATATAAAATAGCAGAAATCCAAACCGCTCCCGCAAAAGCGACTACCGTATCAAGAATGAGAATATGGCGAATGGATTTGTTTGAGAAACTATATGTCCATCCTCCAGACAATTGTTCTCGAATGGAATGAACAGCTTTCTTTACCTGTTGAATTGGTTTTATTCCAAAAGTTAAAATCCAACCGATTAAATAGAGAAGAATTGTTATGACAATAAGCGGACCTCCGCCATAATAAGCGACAAAGAACGCTCCAAGTGGCCAACTCACCAAATTAACGGTGTTATCTGAAATTGCCACTAAGCTATTGGCTTTAGGTAACTCGGCTTTCCCAACAAATTCAGGAAGCATAGCTTGACGAACAGGAGCTGCCCATCCATCAAGAAAAGCGATGATACTAACTAAGAGTAAAATCCATGACAATGCCTCATCTTTCAATAAAAAGACAGCACCCAACACCACGATTTTCCCCACCATAGAAGCATGCAATATACGATGTAAAGCAAATCGATGCAATAATAGTGGTGTTAAAAAACTACCGATTAACCGAGAGAAGGTAATCGTTAACGGAATATACGTTAAAGCTAAAATAGATCCAGTTGATGCATATACAACTTGAATTAACCCCACGATGTATAAGATATCACCCGCGTTAGCGAGTATTTGACTCACCCATAAAAATAAAAAAGAACGACGATCATTCATGTAGATCACTCCCTAAATCTATTCAATTTTCATTTAGAAAGATAAAATTCTACACTCGTCGCACCCTTTCCCCGTTAATAGGCATATTATATTCATTATAAGTGACTTCAAATTCACCTTCAATAAATGATTTGACCGCCGTTTCCAAATCTTCTTATCTCGCATTTATTAAGAGAGATAGATTGGAGGTGAAATCTTTATGTATCGACCTATGAATCAGTCCCGCCATTGCAGACAACATGGAGTTCAACCGATTGTTTGCCCACCTTTGTGTCGCTATACAGATTCTTTTGTACAACGGGAGGTTCCTTATATCCAACCTCTAATTAATGTAAATCGTCAACATATTGTTGATGTTCCTAGAACTTACTACGAACAAATCAATCAAACTGTTATCGTTCCTCCAAACCAAATGCGTCCAAACCGTTTCCGTCGTTTTTAAAGACCCCCTATATTAGAAAGAAAGACATCCTCTTCCATTATTGTTGTGAAAGAGGATGTCTTTATCTTAACAATAGTTAATATGGCGATTTGCTTAATTAATATGGCGTTTAGCGCGAATAATTTGGCGTTACGGACTGATAATTTGGCGCAACAGTCCAGTAATTTGGCGTTACTCATTGATTTATTGGCGTTAGATGAAATTTTGGGCTTTTGAAGTGGCAGAAGATGCGGAATCAATAAATATTTTTAAAAAACGCGTAGACGACAATCGTCTACGCGCTTTTTCAGTCTACCAATTGAATAAATTGTTTCGTACGTTCATGACTTGGGTTCTCAAAGAATGTCGCCGGATCAGCTGATTCGATGATACGTCCTTCGTCTAACATGATGACACGGTCCGCTACTTCTTTTGCGAACTTCATTTCATGTGTCACAACAACCATTGTCATACCTTCTTGTGCTAATTGTTGCATAACCGCTAGAACTTCCCCAACCAATTCAGGATCGAGTGCAGAAGTTGGTTCATCAAACAATAACACTTTAGGTTCCATTGCTAGGGAACGAGCAATCGCAACACGTTGCTTTTGTCCACCTGACAATTTACTTGGATAGACATCTGCTTTATCAGAAAGACCTACTTTTTCAAGTAATTGTTTTCCTAATACAATCGCATCCGCCTTCTTCATTTTTTTCACAATTATCGGTGCTTCAATGACATTTTCCAATACCGTCATATGCGGAAACAAGTTAAAGTGTTGGAACACCATGCCGACTTCAGCACGAATTTCTGAAAGCTTATGTTTCTTCGGATCGATTACTTGACCATCAATTTCAATCGTCCCTTTATTGATGCGCTCTAAAAAGTTAAAACACCTTAATAACGTACTTTTACCTGATCCACTAACACCGACAAGAACAACCACTTCAGAAGGAGCGACTTCGAGATCAATGCCTTTTAACACTTCTAAATCGCCGAACGATTTATGAATATTTGATCCTTTTAACATGAGCGTCCCTCCTTATTTGTCGACATTCAATTTATTTTCATACAGTTTCAATAGATACGTGAAGATCATAACAAGCACTAAATAATATGCCCCAACCACTAAATACGTTTCGAGTGACTGCCAATTTTGTGCTGCTTCTCTATTAGCCATCGCAAACAATTCAGGAACACTAATAATATAGACAAGTGAAGAGTCTTTTAGCGTAATAATGAATTGATTGCCAAGTGGTGGAATTGACCGTTTTAAAGCTTGCGGGAATACAATTCGACGCATACTTTGAGAACGAGTCATCCCAAGTGAACTACTCGCTTCACGTTGACCTTTATCAATACCTTGAATGGCACCACGGAAAATTTCTGCAATATAGGCACCATTATGAATACCTAAAGCAATCGCACCTGCCCAAAATCCAGACAGCACAATTAGTGAAGTAATCCCAAAGTATAAAAACATAATTTGTACGATTAGTGGTGTTCCTCTAATAATCGTAATATACAAGTTTGCGATAGTTTGTAATATTTTTGAACGAGAAATTTTCATTAACGCAAATATTAAACCTAGGACTGTCCCTAACACTAAAGCAACTGCAGTAATTTTTAACGTTGTGAGTGTCGCCTCTAAAAATCCTGGATACGTTCGTAAAAACACTTCAAAAACGGTTTGAATTAATTCCATATTGTTCTCCTTTCCTGAATGTGATTAGTTCAGAATTTCGATTCCTTCTAAATCAACATCAAGAAGATTACGTTCAAACCATTTGTTTGAAATTTCATCGTATGTGCCATCTTCAACAATTTCTTGAATCGCTTTATTAATTTCTTCTAATAATTTTTCGTCTTCTTTACGTACAGCTACAGCCGCTTGCTCAATCCATAGTGGATCTCCGACTTCTTTGATTTCCATTCCGTTTGCAATGGCTTCAAAACCAACAACGTCAGCCGTAATAACTGCATCTAAACGTCCTTCAACTGTTAAATCTTTTAATGCTACAACATCTGAGTTGTAGTATTTAATATCATCTGTATATTCTTGAGCAGCTGTGTCATACGTACTTTGTGCCACAACCCCAATTGTTTTGCCTTCTAAATCTTCAGCTGATGCGATATCGCTACCTTCAGGAGTGAAAATCATTCCACCTGAATAGTAGTAAGGATCAGAGAAGTTTACGCGTTCAGCACGTTCTGCAGTAATCGCCATCGATCCAATAATGACATCGAATTTATTACCAAGAAGTGATTGTGTAATTGTTTCCCATGGAGTTGTTACTGGGTTTGGCTCTAATCCCATTTTTTCTGCAATTGCAGCACCGATTTCAACATCAAAACCAGTTAATTCACCAGCTTCTGTAAAGTTAAACGGCTTGTATAGACCACTTGAAGCATACGTCAACTTACCGTCTTCTAATAAGTTCATGTCAGATCCAGAACCTGAAGATGTACCTTTCGTTTCTTCGTCACTTCCACACCCTGTAATTAGCATAGCTGTTGCTGCGATTGCTGTTAAAAATGATAATTTTTTCTTCAAAATAATCTCCCCTTTTGTGTGTTTAGTCATCAATTGGTTTATTGGATTCGGCTGAATAAAAAATACCTTTTCTGTCGTACATACTATCTATACGTGCAAGATTCGCTTTCACTTTTTCATGCTCTTTCACATAAATGAAGCGCATTATCGAGGTTAATAAAGCATGAACCGCTGTATAGGAGTCTATGCTTAAATTGGTAGAGACCGGAACAAACAGAACTTCATCTGCAAACTGTGTTACAGGTGAATCTGATGAATCGGTAATGACAATAATCGTTGTGCCTTGTTCTTTGGCTGTTCGCAAGGTGTTCATGACGTTTTTCGTATATCGCGGAAATGCAAAAGCAATGAGTACATCCTCAGGAGTCATTTTAGACAGCTGGTGATAATACTGAACATCTCCTTGCATTAATAATTCCGTGCTATCGAGTACCATGTTCATCCAATGCGTAAAGGAATGTGCGAGACCGTAATCGAAAAAATTGCTTGTCACATATATCTTCTTAGCAGAGCCAATTAAATCTACTACTTGAAGAAGTTGCTCTTCTTGGAGTGATTCTTTTAAATTTGTAATGCTCTTTATATCTGCATCAAGCAAATTTTTCAAAATTGAAGGAGAAGAGTAAATCGTGGTTTCCTCATCTTCGACTTGTTCAATTCGTTGTTCAGCAAGTTTTTGTTGCACAACATGCTGAAACTCCGCATACCCCTTAAAACCAAGCTTTTGTGCCCAACGTATTACTGTAGATTCACTAACCTCTACTTTTTTACCGACTTCTAAAGCTGAAGAAAAAGCGAGCACAATTTGATTGTCTTTGAACAAATCGGCTATTCTCTTTTGCCCTGCTGAAAATTCCTTATAGGAATTTTCTATTTTATGCAGTAAATCCTTCATGACTATTCCCCCGAAAACCATAATTTAAACCTACCAATGTAATAATTGTATCATTTTGCAGGGTTTCCTGCAATTGAGATGTCACACGTTTGTAATATATGGATATTTGGTGACTGAAGTTCTCGTATTTGTTATTAGCTAAATATGGCGATAACCCTGAATAATATGGCGTTGGGTACTTAGAATTTTGCGTTTCAAGCCAATAATATGGCGCAACTATCTAGTAATTTGGCGTTAGCGACTGATTTATTGGCGTTAGACCTAATTTCGAAGCTTCTGCTGAGGCAGAAGCTTCCTTTTTTGTTTTAACGCAACAACGATTTCAAGCCAACAAAAAAGCCTGCCCGCCTTATCGGCAAGCAAGCTTTAATCATGGTTTTATTTGAATACTTTAATTTTCACAGTTTTGCGTCCCCAGTTAAGTGCTCCTGATTTCGTAGGGATGAAGACGTCAATTTTGTTGCCTTTGATAGCTCCGCCAGTATCACCAGCAATTGCATATCCGTAACCTTCAACATATACTTTCGAACCTAACGGAATGACACGTGGATCGACCGCGATTACTTTTAGGCCTGGATTTTTCTTTAAATTAATGCCTGTTGAAGTAATTCCTGAACAACCATTGCAACCAGCTGTATAAGCAGATGCTGAAACTGTAATTTCTTTCAAGATTGTATCATTATCAGAACGTGATGGTGCTTTTTTAGCGGCCTTAGCTTTTGGTTTTGCTTTTGCTTTAGCCTTCGCTACCACTTTTTTTGTAACCTTTAGTTTTTGATTCGGTTTAATTAAATTAGATTTTAAATTGTTAGCTGATTTAATTGAAGCCACTGAGATATTGTATTGTCTTGCAATTTTATAAAGGGTATCCCCTTTTTTCACGGTGTGTACAGAAGACGCTGCTTCTGAATCATTGGCAAATGCGACGAGGAACATTAGTACAAAACTTAGTACGAAACTGAATTTTTTCAAGTTGTGTCTCCTTTTATTTCTCGTTGATAGAAATAAAATAACACTTAAACATTACAGTTTCATGACAGTATGACTGAAATTTGGTTACATTTTAGGTAAGTTTATATTACTAGTTGTAAATAATGGAAGAATTTTTACCAATATTATACCTGTCCTAATACCTAATTACATCTAAATTTTTATTAAAAATAGTCGTTTTCTTTACTTTTTCTCTATTGGTTTACTACCAAATATTCCATCATGAGTTAACTCCACATTGACCGCCATGGCAGCTTGAACACCGCTTGCAGCCGCTATTATCAATTGGGACGGATATATTTTAGATGCTTCTCCTGCCACAAACAAATGAGGAATGTCAGTATGACCGACTTCATCCGATTTATAGCCACCCATATCATCCATTACAAGCCCAATCTGTTGACCAAGGTCGGACGCTTGAACCAATTCTGGGGTTATAAATCCACCGACTCTTTCAATATGCTGTCCAGATTCTAGTTCTACGCTAGATAAATGCCCAGCTTCACCGTGTAATCGTTTGATTGTTTCTGTTTCAACTTGGATATTTAACGTTTGAATTTCCTTCTTTTGAGAGCGAGTTAATTCTTCCCCATTTGTAAAAATGATTAAATCTTGAGACCAATTTTTCAAGATTCCCGCCATATGTATCGTGTAATCTACTCGGCCAAACACCCCTAAAGGCTGGTCATTATATTCCCACCCATCACAATATGGGCAATTAAAAATACTCGTTCCATAAAAGTCTTGTAGTGTTGGAATATTGGGGAACTTCTCCTTAACGCCTGTTGCCAATATGACTTTCCGGCACTCCCATTCATATCCTCTATCAGTTGTTACCTTAAATCCGTCTTTCACTGTTTCCAATTTCACTACTTGCTCAGAAACAATTTCAACAGATGTATAAACTTTTAATTCTTGATGGGCAATTTCACGAAATTCGGACGGTTTGATTCCTTCTCTTGTAATAAAACCGTGTGCTGCTTGCGTGACTTTATTTCGAGCATTGTTATGATCGACAACTAAAATATCTCTCCTCGCTCTTCCAAGTACTAAAGCAGCGTTCAATCCTGCTGGTCCCCCACCAATAATAATGCAATCCTTCATCCCTTCTCCTCCTTTAGTTAACTTTTTCCTTATAAACAACAAACCATTCGTCCCGTATACACTGTATTCCCACACCTCGCCATCCTAAATCCAACACGGCTTGTTGTTTTTCGATATTTCCCATGGGAATAAGCTGTTTTCTTTTCGCAAATTCAGAATCTAATTTCAAATCTTTCACAAATATATAACGAAGCATTCCACCATATTTAAACTTTAAAGCAGCAATTTCTAAGCCATGTAAGAATTTATCTTTAAGACTGGGAATATTAAATGGAGCAACCGTGGCCAAAACAAATCGATAATTCTTTTCTTTCACTTCTTTCATTAATAATTGTCCCATCAATTGTTGGAGTCCCATTCCTCGAAAATTTGGATGCACAATAGAGATCTCTTGATAAATAGCTTCACTTAATTGTTGATTCTTTAAACCGATGTCTAAACCTAAATGTTCATCATCCAAGGGTGGTTCCAGTAAGACACGAAATGCAACCAACGCTTCATTTGAATAAACACCTACCACTAGACCTTTCCCCGATAAAATTACATCTACTTCACCCTCTGATAAAGGTTGAAGTGAATCGGGTATATCGATCGAATCTATCGTATCAACTTGTAAAGAAAGTATTTCAGATTTATTTGCTAAGGACAAAGTCTTTAGTTGGTAGACTTTCCCATTGTCTATCTTTCCTCCAAAAAGGATAGTCATTTTGACTCCCTCCTATTCGTTTAGCTTATTTAATCATGAGCTTGGGTAAATGTCTTTTAACAAGTATTTTTTAAGGAGTTGATGTCGATGAGTACTCTTGTGTTTAATTTCAAAGATGACGGGTTCATTCCCAATAACCCGACCTTGCCCGTCCTTATCGTTCAAGGAGCTTTTCAAGGCAGCACAGACATTGAGGATACTTTTAACAAACATAATTGGAAGAACAGCTGGGTTAATGGTGTATTTCCGTATCATCATTATCACAGTAACACTCATGAAGTTTTAGGCGTGAAAGCCGGAACTGCTCGGTTAATCATAGGTGGTGAAAATGGTGAGGAACTAACCGTTCAAACTGGAGACGTCCTTCTATTACCTGCTGGCACAGGACACAAAAAGTTAGAATGCAGTGATGATTTCAAAATCGTAGGTGCTTATCCTGAAGGAATGTCTTACAATGTCAAAACCGGCGAAGAAAGCGACCGACCTCAAGTTTTGCATGATATTGAGCAAGTCCCGCTCCCTATGACCGATCCGGTTTTTGGCAATAAAGGACCTATATTCGACTATTGGCACACAAACGAAAACCCGCAAATCAGTTCAAACTGATCGCGGGTTTTTCTTTATACTTTGAATTTATTAATCATCACTTGCAAATCTTCTGCCATTTGAGAAAGAGCAGATGAAGAAGAAGCGATTTCTTCCATACTTGCTAATTGCTCTTCTGAAGCCGCGGATACATTTTGAGTTCCTGCTGATACCGTCTCAGATACTTCTACAATCACATCTACATTCGAAACGATTTGATCTGTACTCTTAGAAATTTGTTCAATCGCTACAGACACTTCTTGTATTTCATTTGCCACTTGTGAAACAGAGTGCTGAATTTGTTGGAATGACTCTCCGGCTTTATTCACCACAGTAATTCCAGTGTCAACTTCCTCTGTTGCTTGGTCCATTGACTGAACAGCTTCCTGTGTCTGACCTTGAATAGAGGATATTAAACTAGCAATTTGTTGAGCAGATTTAGCCGATTCTTCAGCTAGCTTACGAACTTCATCAGCTACTACAGCAAATCCTCTGCCTTGCTCTCCAGCACGTGCAGCTTCAATCGCTGCATTTAATGCCAATAAATTCGTTTGAGAAGCTATATTCGTAATGGATTCAATGATCTGACCAATTTCGTTTGACTTCTCACCTAAACCTCTTACGACACCTGACAACCCATTCACTGTATTGTTAATCGATTTCATTTGTGAAATGGCTTGACCAATTGCTTCATTTCCAAGAACTGCTTTTTCAGATGCTTCGTTTGCTGTAATTTCAACTTGTCTAGCATTTGAGGCAATTTGGGTTACACCTGTTGAAACTTCTTTAACAATGACAACTGTTTCTTCAACACTTTGAATTTGTTGCGTTGAACCATTCGCCATTTCTTCCATCGTATGTGCAATCATTTCAGTTGCTTTCGTTGTTTCTTCTGAGTTCGCTGTTAACTCTTCAGAAGAAGCTGCAACTAGTTCAGATGTGTTTGTAACTTGTTGTAAGATTGTTCTTAAGGTAGATGTCATGTCGTTAAATGATATGTTCAACTGACCTACTTCGTCTTTCGAACGATAATCCCCTTGAACTGTTAAATCGCCATCTCCAGCTTGCTTCATTAAAGCTTGTAATTTCTTAATCGGATTGACAATCATTCTAGCAATATACCAGCCCAATATCCCAAACAACACGACGGATAAAAGAATGACTAAGTTTGAAATCAGGGAAGCTTGTGTTACAAATGATTTATTATTCTCACTTAATTTTTCTGAAGAGGCAATGATATTTGCCCCAATTTGGTCACCAATTTCATTCAATGCTCGACGAGTTTCCTTAATATCTGTTGTATAAACTTCGTATGCATCTTCTTTATTAAGGCTGACACCTCTACTTTGAAGAGAGTAAACTTTTACGATGTATGTATCAAATAATTCTTCAAACTGAGTGATTAGATCTTGATTGGCTTGCGTATTGGAAGCCGCTCGAAAAGATGCGATTAACTCTCTTGTTTCCGCTTCTTTCGCTTGAGTACTAGTTAGTAATTCTTTCGTTACACTCGAATCTTCGTTAAGTATGTATTCTAATGTGTAGGAATCTAATGAGCGGTTATTCGTTTTAATTTGATCCACATATTGCAAAGGTAACAATCGATGATCATACATATCTTCCGAGTTTTGCGCCATTTGGTTCATATAAATAAAGCCAGTTGCACCTACCGCTAAAATACTAACAACTGCAATCGCAAGCAGTAACAAGATTTTTTTGCCTATTTTTAAATTCTTCAAGAGTTTTATTCCATCCTTTTGATTAAATTTTCTGTCAAATTATTACTGATTTATCTCACTATTTTATTATACAGAAAATCCATCCAAATGTAATAGATATTATGTATCTAAAGTGCCAATTCAGATAATATTAATTGAATTTATGTAGGTCTTAATACTTAATATATCGCCGACATTACAGTAAAAAACCTTCTACATATATATGCAGAAGGTTTCGTAATTGGTTTATTGTGTCATGCCATTAGGTTGGATATGAGAAGGTGCAAATGCATTTGAAATTTGTTGCATATCTTGCTGAGCTAATTGCGGCATTTGATAGTAATGATGTTTATTTTGATAAATAGACATCTCATAGGCCATTTCAATACAGTTTGGAACGGAATCCGCTAGGACTCGACGAACCACTGGGTTTGTTGTTTCAAGAGCAGACATTGCTTTTAATGAAGCACCAGATTTATGAACACCTAGTAAATAACCAGAAATCACTTCATCGTTAATTTCATTAGCCGTTTGCATCGGTTTCTTAGGTGGAGATGGTTTCATTCCGAAGATAAAATCGTTGTTCTCTTTCATCATATATCTTTGGGTATGTTTCGAAGGGTCTTGTCCTGTCCGGAAACATTCAGACGTGATGTTGTACTCTTCTTGCATGAAATGGAATTGTCTGTCCAAAATAGTAAGAAGTTCTTGATCCTGTACATGTGGACGTAAAATCGTGAACAAGTTTAAACCTGCAATAGCAGCTCCCAAAACTTCATGAACATCGAACATTTCATGGCCGCCGTGATTCATCTCTGGTGGTACTGGACCGGTATGCATATTTTGATGCATTTGACCTTGTGGGTTTTGCGTCATTTACTTATTCCTCCTATTTTCAATGTAATGTGCATCGAAAATAGTTTGTGTTAAAGCATCCATGTTATGCATTTCTTTTTAATAAAGCTTGCTACCACTTATCTATAATGATGACTGCTGTCAATAAATCGTTGTTTTACGGGATTAGCACCCATTTTTACTAGATTAGCCTTCAAATTTACAGGATTCACACATAAAATTACGGGATTTGATGAATAATTTACGGGATTATCTTTAAAACAGCTCCATATAAAAAACGTGCAGAAGGATACTTTCTACCCTCTACACGCTTCGATTTTACTCTACTTCTTCAGAAAGCTTTTTCTTGCGGAATTTACTTAAGAATTCATAGACCACAGGAACAATGATGAGCGTTAACAAGGTTGAACTTGTTAGACCACCAATTACCGTTACACCTAGCCCTTTTGAAATTAAACCACTACCTTCAGCTCCAATAGCCAACGGAATTAAAGCACCAATTGTAGCTATTGCCGTCATCAAAATCGGACGAAGTCTTGTAACACCCGCTTCTAAAATGGCTTCGCGAGTAGTTGTTCCTTCTTTTTCTTTATGAATCACTCGGTCAATTAAAACAATCGCATTTGTTACAACGATTCCAATCAACATCAATGCTCCAATCATTGTCGAAATACTGATTGTTTCACCAGCAATCAATAATGCAAGAAGTGCACCACTAATTGTAAATGGTAGTGAGAATAGAATTGCAAGTGGAGCTATTGCACCACCAAACGTTATAACTAAAATAAGGTAAACGATGGCGATTGCTGCTAACATAGCTAAGCCCAACTGAGTAAAGGACTCTTGCATATCAGCTGTTACACCAGCAGTTTCAATATCCACATTTTGTGGAAGATTAATTTTATCTACTTTTTCTTGAATCGCAGTAGAATCCTTCGATATATCTTCAGCAATTAATGTTCCAGTAACGCTCGCATAAATTTGACCATCTCTTCTTAAAACTGTATCTGAGGTTTCTCCTTCAACTACCGTTACTACGTCTTCAACTGGTACTTCCATGCCCATTGGTGAAGCAATAGTTTTCTTCAATAACTCATCTAGCGTTTCAGGCTTTTCTGTATTCGATTCAATATACACATCAAAAGTATCGCCATCTTGTTCAACGGTCGTTAACATTTCACGCTGTCCATTTGGATTTAACGCCATTCCAACTTGTGCAGTCGTTAAGCCATATTGAATAAGTTTTGGTTGGTCCACCACTAATGTATGTTCTTGATATGAATCTGAAATACTTGAACTTACATTCTTGATATTTTTTGTTTCATTAAAAATCGATTCAATCTCGTTAATAATTGGTTCAATTGTCTCCAGGTCTTTACCATATACATAATAATTCAAGTCATTACTTCCACCACTTGTACTGAAATCTTGAGATTTCCATTCACCAGCTGCATCGAATTTTTGAACATCGCTCATCACATTTTCTTTTTCAGCAGCAAATTCAGGTGTTTCATCTTCATAAATCACGTACAATAACGCGCCGTTATTTTGTCCCGGCATCATTGGATTTTCTCCACCAATGGAAACTTGAACACTATCAACATTTTCTCTTTCCATAAAGAAGGTTTCAATATCAGAAACCGTTTCTTCCACGTCTTCTCTCGTCTCGCCCGCTTCAGGCGTATACGTGATGTACATCATTTTTTCTTCTTCCTCAGGCAAGAAGCTCGTTCCGACAAACGGAACTAATGCTAAACTTCCGATGAAAAGTGCAATAGCAAGAATTGTTGTGACTAACTTATGATTCAAAGTCCATTTTAGGATTTTCAAATAAGCTCCAGCTAATTTACCAGGTTTCTCATGATCATGCGTATGTTTTGCACTTAATCCTTTTTTGAATAAAGAATGGGATAACATTGGCACTAGTGTAATAGCTACTAACAATGAAGCTAATAATGCAAACACAATCGTTAAGGCAAACGGTAAGAATAATTCACCAACCATGCCTCCTACTAAACCGATTGGTAAGAACACGGCAATGGTTACTAAAGTAGAAGAAAGAATCGGAACAAACATTTCTTTCGTTGCTTCGCGAATTAAAGCTCTTCCTTTTAATTTTTCAGTTGGAGATGCCATTCGGCGGTAAATATTTTCAACAACAACGATCGAGTCATCGATCACGCGACCAATCGCAACTGTCATCGCACCAAGGGTCATCATATTTAACGTGATGTCCAACTGTTTAATAAGCAATACTGCGATCAACAATGACAATGGAATCGAAATGATGGCAATCAATGTGGATCGAATATTTCGTAGGAATAATAAAATAATCAATACAGCAAATCCTGCACCAAACAAGGCTTTGCTCATCATCGTCTCGACTGATTTCTCAATTGGTTCACCTTGATCTAATGTAAAAATGATTTCGAAGTCTGTATGATTATCTCCAAATTCCTTCATTTCTTCTTTAACCAGATTCACGACATCAACCGTGTTTGCCCCTTGAGACTTTACGACTTGAACAGCAATCGCTTCCTTACCATTTGTACGTGAAATGGATTCCGCTTTACCAACGAGTTCAATGTCTGCAACCTCGCCAAGTGCAACAGTTGTCGGTTGAGCAGGAACTCCATTCGTAGCTGGTGGTACAACTGGAAGTTCTAACGTTTTCAAATCATCAATTGATGCTAGTTTCCCATCGAGAACCACAGATTGTTCTTCTCCCTCAAATGGGAATAAACCTAATGGGAAAATAATATCTGATCCTTTAATAATACCTTTAACTGTTTCTTCAGTTAGCCCGAATTCAGCGAGTTTGTCTTGATTAAACCTAAAACTCACTTCATTTAATTGTTGTCCAGAAACAGCAACAGATGAAACACCTTCTAATCCTTCAAGTGTTGGCACCAAGTTTGTTTCTACTGTTTCCGTTAATTCAGCAAGAGTTTCTTTATCACTCGAGACACTTAATGCGACAACAGGAAAGGCATTAATGCTGATTCTATCAACCGATGGCTCTTGTGCACCTTGTGGTAATGGAAGGCTATTAAGTGCAGCTACTACTTCGGTTTCAGCTTCTTTCATGTCAGTCCCAAATTCAAATTCGATTTGGAGTGATGATGCATTTTGATAGGAAGATGAAGTAACTAATTTAACTCCCTCTAAATTACGAACCGCTTTTTCATGTGGTTCCGAAATTTCTTTGACTACCTGGTCAGGTGTTGCACCCGGGTATACCGTAGTAGCTGTTATAACTGGAATTGTTATATCAGGAATCGTCTCTAATTTCATTTGCGTACCAGCTGTTATACCAGCAACGGTTATTACAATCGTTAATAACCATACGGCAAATTTATTCTTCAATACAAAGTTAATAATGGAATTCATTCTAATTATTCACTTCCACCCTACATTATTTGACCGACGGGTCATATTACTTCATAATATAACTGACCGGTCATTCATAGGTCAATCTTAAACTATCTATTTAATTCGCATTTTATAAATAAGGGGTATGAATATGTCTAAAAAGAAAACTTTAATCATTGAGAAGGCGATGCATTTATTTGCCACCAAAGGTTTTGAATCAACCTCTATTCAAGAAATCACAGACGCATGCGGGATTTCCAAAGGTTCCTTTTATTTATCTTTTAAATCGAAAGAAGAATTGCATATCTCCATTTTTGAATATTTTTTCGAAAAACTTTCCCACCGCTTAAACAATCTAGACCAATTAAAACACAACACGCCACGAGAAAAATTCCTTTCATTATTGATGATTCAATTTGAGGAAATCGACAGTCACGCAGATTTCATATTGATGCAAATTCGAGAACAGACGAATCCATTGAATTCAAATATGATTGAGCTTCTTGGCAAGGTGCAGGAGCAGCATCACACACTTTTACACCACATGTTCATAGATGTATACGGAGAAAAGGTCCAACCTTATTTAACCGATTTAATCGTGATGACCAAAGGACTTCTTCATGGATATATTGAAGTGATCCTCTTACATCGCAAACAACTCGATTATCAATTAATGGCAACATTTATCTTGGACCGATTGGACGACATTGTGGATGGGCTTTTATCCAAACAACCTACACCCTTTTTAAACAAGCAGATGCTCAACAATCATTTATTACAACCAGCGAACTTAAATTCTCCAAAGCAATCTTTACTACAATATGTAAACCTATGTATTTCCGAAACGGATGATGAAGATTTGCTGGTTACGTTAGAAGTAATTGCTGATGAGTTAAAAAGAGAGCAGCCGAGAATTCCGGTATTAAAAGGAATGATCGCTAATGTAGAAACCATCGATTCGATGAATGAATTGCATTCAAACGTAACGAACTATCTGGATACTAACAAATAGGCAAAGAAAAAAGACTTGTCATTGGACAAGTCTCAAAATCTAAACAATTTAAATGTTGATTTCCTTTGCGGTGGACGATTTCCGGGTGGCACGGCTTTAGCCGCTTCCCTCGCGATGCTCAGTCCAGGGTCTAAAGCTCGTGCTGATCACCTCGGAGTCGCCACCTCCATTCCAATCAATTGAAAACGCTATAAATATACTGCACTAATTCTCATATAAAGTTGTGTTCAGTTATTAGTTACGTGGTTTGCTATTTCTGAAGACTCTTGCGGAAAAAAGAAACAAGGTAGACCCCACAGGCTCAACTGTCAAAGACAGCTGTCATAGGACAGCCCCGTTTCAAATTACATCAATCCATGAAGAGCTCCTAAAAGTGTGAAAATGACTAAATGATCACCGATTGCGATTAGGAAAGATCGATGAGTCATTAATCCAAACAAACGATTTTTTAAATAAACAAGAGTGATAATAACACCAATCATCAATCCGACAAGTAATCCCTCAGTGATACTCTCTGCACCAGTCGCTTGAACCAAAACAGCAACTACAAACGAACTAATGAACGCCACTATAACTGAAACGATATATTTCATTGGCCCTGCCATTTCCAATTGTTTCTTTTCAGGATATTTATCTCCGCCAAGTCTTACTGAATAATAAATCCCACCGTACACCATGTACAACAACGTCCCAAGAATAATTGCTATTACATTTAACTCGTCCCACTCTACGACCATACGAACACCCCATTGCTATTCAGTACCTATTGTTGCCTAGTAAAACCTAGCTTCTCTTAGAGTTTTAAAGCGCTATTGTTGGCCTAGGTTACATATAGGTCAATTTCATCATAGCTCATACCATACAAGCAATCCATACTTGCTTTTAAGAATTATTTGCTACTTCGTCATCTATAAAGTTTTAATTAATAGGTTTGATGTTGCAGGATTGAAAAAGGATTTGAGGATTTGTTAGAGAATAAGGTTAAAAAAAGGTGGAGGATTTTAGATGCTTAATTTTGAGAAGATAAAGGTTGTAAGTTTAGTTGTTATTGTAATTTGTTTAGTACTCATCGTTTGGAGGTTAGGTGAAATCGCAAATTATTTATCACAAATTTACCAGCGCGGTTGAAGTCAATAAAAAAGAGAAAGAATCCATTTTGTTCGTTTTATAAAATGGATTCTTTCTCTTTTACAGATTGTATTATCATACTCGACTCTATTTACAAACAAGTATTTCTCTCGAAAATATCCCTTTTTTTGCGACACATCGATCGATAATATCAAAACCAGCGTCTTTGATCATATGGTCAATATTTTCTATCGTGACGACTACTAGTTTTTTAGAAAATGGACGTGCGCTTTTTAAAATAGACAGTTGTTCTTCTGGAGTCGCATGCGTGTACAGATTGTAGGGCATATCAATAATGGTGACATCATATGTCTCTTTTACTTCTGCGATGGGTCCTAAATCAACATCTCCTGTTAAACCAAAATGAGCTATATTTTCCCTAGATCCAAGAACCACAAGCGGATTTATATCTCGACCCACAATATTAATTCCCATCGATAAGGCTTCAACTAACACTGTCCCGATTCCACAACAAGGATCAATTGCTTTAACGTCTTTAGGATTCGGGACGGCAATATTCGCAACAGCTCTAGCCACTCGTGTGCTCAAAGCAGTTGAATATTCTCTAGGTTTCTTCTGATGATGCAGCCAAACAGCTTCGTTCTTCTCGTACAAACCAAAGTACCATTTTCCTTTAAACGGAACCAAACCGAATGTAACTTCCGGACGATGAACATCCGCTTCACCCTCAATAATCAGGCCGATTTCCCGTTCGATTTCTCGTTTTTGTTTGTATTCAACTTTTTCAGTGGAAGCTAAATCATTTATTTTCACAAAAAGGACTTTGAATGTTAACTCTCCCATATCCACTACTTCAACTTGCTTAAGGATCTCGGAGAGTTCATTTCCTTCAAATAAAACCTCGATTCGTTCTTTAATAAAAGGACTTCGACTCGGATTTATGTCATACGTACTTTTGATAACTTTCGTTTGTGTGTCTTCTCCAAATAACGAACGCATTTCTAAATAACACAGTGATTCTTCGTCGGGCTTATACGCGTATGTATAAATATAGTCACCGGTTCTAGGGTATTGGTTCAATTCATTCTCATCCTTTAGTCTAACGTGATTCCATTAATTATATCACTGACTTGAAGTTCAGATACGAGTTTGGAACACTTTGCAATAATGAAACAGCCATCCTGGCACTTGGCGAAGGGTGGCTGATTTATATGTGCATGAGGTTTTAATCCACGGAAATCACCCAAGAGCTTTTTGGACAGATTTGATATGAGAAATGTTCAAATACAGTTTTTGACCATTCCCTATAGTGAGTTCTGCTAAGTCATTTTCTACATGTGTAAGGACACCCATTTTGTATGCATTTTTTCCCCCATCAAACTGAACCATTTCACCTTGTAATTGTTTCACTTGTTTCGTAAAACTGTCTGTGAGTAATTGATTTACCGGAAAAATCATGGACGTTAACGGGAGGTCATACGGGGTTTTATTCAAATAAGGGGTGATTGATTTTAGATGATGGATAGGAATGAATAGTTGGTTCAGTGCAGGGGAATAAAAAACGAAATAGTCGCTCATGACGTGCGTAACGTAGCCAAAAATCGCTCCAATCCCACTAATGTCTACTTCAACGAATATCCCTTTTGCGTTGTTTAGGACGGCCATTAAAGTTAATCCATCACTCGTTTGCTTAATGGGCGACGGCTCAGACTGAATAATGTCATATTCATTTTCTTCACATCTTTTGATGACATGAATATGTTTTTGCGGCAAATAGGCATAATATTGACCAGTAAGAACAACGAGAATATCCGAACCACATTCAATTAATTTTCCAGAGATATGTTTTTTTGAAGAAAGTTCGACTTCAATCATTTTCCCTTCATATTGATCGAAAAATCTCATAGTAAGCGTCTCCTTTCCTCATAAAATCAACCAGAGCCATATATTTAATGCAATAAGCGTGACTACAAGCGTAATAGGAATGACCATCAATGCCACTCTAAAATAAGCACTCCAGGTGATCGCAACGCCGTTTTTTTTCAAGACAAACATCCATAGCAAAGTGGCAAGTGTCCCAAGTGGCGTTAATAATGCACCAATATCACTTCCTATGATCATTGAGATATAGGCAACTTGTAACGTTTGCGTGTCGAGTCCAATTTCAGTAATCAATAAAGTCCCAAGCATTACAGAAGGTAAATTGTTCATGAGATTGGAAAGAACACTAATTAGTATGCCTGATGCAAAGCTTGCTGACATAAGACTTTGTGTCATAACTCCATCTAATATGGACATCATATAACTCGTTACACCTGTATTTTTTAGTGCGTAAACGGTCACATACATCCCAAAAGCAAAGACCAAAATATACCAAGGGGCTTTCCATAAAACATCAACGGGACTTATTTTTAAACTTATCCAGCGAATTCCGATGAGTAATAAAGCTCCGGTAATAGCGATCCATTCGATTGAAAAACCGTATGCTGGCAAGATAAAGTAGCTCCCTCGAATGAGTACAACTAGAAAAATACACGTTCGGAATAGGGGCCAGTTCATCGATTCAACTGTTTTTTTCACACCTGAAAGAGGATGATTTTTAAAAGTAGGATCAGATATCGAATCTTGGATGTCTGGTATTTTACGAGGAATTTCATTTCTAAATAACAAATACAGAAGCAAACTTAACGTTGCAATTCCAATCATCGAAGGAACAAAAGCTAAATTCGTATAGGATACCAAATTCAAACCAACCATCTGCAAGCCGATTAAGTTAGCGATGTTACTGACACCTATCGGCAAACTTGCAGACGTTGCAATAAACACACCCGCAAATAAGTAAGGTAGTTTTTGCTGTGGTTTAATACGAATGATTTGAACAATGTGTAAAATGATTGGCGTGGTGATGAGGATACTCCCGTCATTGTTAAAAAAAACGGTCATTAAAAAACACAACAGCATAATCGACCAAAACAGACGAATACCCGATCCCTTAGCTCTCTTCACGACATTTAAAGCTGCCCAGCGAAATACTCCGATGCTTTCTAAGACAATACACATGACAATTGTCGATATGATGGTAATGGAAGGTCCGCTCACGATCTTAAAGATATAGACAATATCATGTAAAGGGACAATACCTGCTATAAACAAAAGAATCGCTCCGCTTATGGCAGGTATTGCTTCATTGATGCCTTGAGGTCTCCATAAGATACATAATGTGGTTAAGGCAAAAATCGCAAATGTATATACGATGAGACTATCATGCATTGGACTGAACCCCATTAATACGGAATTTCCTTTTCGCTTTCGTCACCATGTTTGTTGGAGCCACAGCCTTTTCGGTGGGAGGAGTTAATAGATGATAGAAGATTAAACCTGATCCCATCAATAGTGAAAATATGATCATGTCCACCCTCCTTTCCACAAGTTTAGGTAGAACGAATTTATCTTTTCTTATTTTGTAGGGCATTTTTTCGAATACGTCGATTGCGTTTTCTTGCAGCTACTTTTAAGCGTTCTTCAAATAACTTTTGAGCTTCACTTACGTCTTCCGAATTTTGTTCTTTTGACTCATTATTGTCTGAATCTTTTTGTTTGGACTCTTTTTGTTCGCTAGACTCATCTTTAGACTCATCTTTTGAATTTTTCGAGTCTTCTTTTGAATCGTTCTTTTCTTCAGGTTCTTCTTTTGACGTTTTGGTATTTACACTGAAATTTTTGATGTGATAAGTTGAAATTCTAAGAATCTCATTATCCACCGCTAATACTAAATGTTGATCACTCGAATCAACTAAAAGTCCTTCAACGCTTTCTGGCCCTTTTCGATTCACTTTAATCCATGAATATTTTAAATTTGATAACAAATCATTCATACTAGCCGCTGCTGAAAGCTTAAGAAGATTTTCAAGTTCCGTGTTCACCTTAGGAACTTCTCCTTCTTCTAGTAATTCTTCTGTATTTTGCTCTGTTTCATTTTCCCCAGAATCATTTGTTGACTCCAATTTTTCTAAAGGCGTACTCAAGCTTTTAATATGCTGATCTTTGTAAAAAATTAGCCCGTCATCTTCTGTATAAATGATGACATAATCATCTCTTACATCGACTAATTTCCCTACCCTGGACTCCGGACCTTTCCCATTTATTCGAACGTTTTGTTCTTTTAATTGAGAAGCCATTTCCTGAAATTTGCTCGCTTTAATAAATAAAGTTTCGTCCGTATTTAAAAGTGAGTTAAATTTAATCATGGCATTCTCACGAATACTTTTAATATGTGAGGTTTTAAAGTAAATGATTTCTCCATCGTCTTTTTGCAACGCAACGTAATCTTCTGTCACATCAAGTAATTTCCCAGTGTTAGAATCAGGTCCTCCTCTATGGATTTGGACACCTTTTCCAACCAACGATTGCAAATAATTATCTTCCACTCTGTTTCTTCCCCTTTCTTTTACACCTATCAAAGTTCATATAAAAAACATGGCAGGACTGCGTATTGTTATATATATGCCTACTACATCATTCATGCATAGGTATATACCGTGAACTCAAATTAAAGGGATTTGTTTGTAGGTGTGGAATATATACGAATCAGTACATTGGAGGTTTGTTCATGGAGAAATTACAATTCTTATATCAACTTAAATTGATTCCCTCTTTATTAAGCGAAGAAAATTGGACTGATAGTGAAAATGACATTGTGGCTCGCCATTTTGAAGCGTTAAAGAAAGCAGAACAAGAAGGAACGGTGATATTAGCAGGAAGAACATTAAATATGGATTCCGATGGTTTTGGAATTGTAATTTTTGAAGTGGATTCCGAGGAAGAAGCTCAATTATTTATGGAGACTGATCCTGCTGTGAAAGAAGGAATTATGACTGCCACATTGTTTCCTTACAGAGTTGCACTCATACGTTCGTAAAATGGAGTAAATTACTAATTTCTTCTTACATAGACCTACTCATTTTGAGCCATACTTTTTACGAATACAATTCTTAGAAAGTAGGCGAAACAAATGGGACAAAACAACAATAATTCAACAAACAACAATAATAACTCTTCACCTAAAACACAAAAAACGGCACCAAAGACCACTACGTCAACTACTCGAAAAGAAGAATTCTCTAGAGAGTTCACGGAAATTATCAACAAAACACTAAAACAAAATGGGAACGGTACAAACGAGCGTAACAACAATAAGCGATAATTGAGCTTAGGTTAATGGAGTGGATTAGTTTGAATCCAGATCGTGCAAAAGAATATTCCTCAGAAGCAAATCAGTTGCTTTTCACATTAAATGGCGTTCAAGTTTGGCTTGATAACAAGTTTGAAGAAGAAGCGATTGCCGATCAAATTTCGGATTCTACTGAAAATAATCGACAAGAAGCGATCGCCAATTACGAAAAGAGACATACACATTAAACAAAAATCACCCACTCACTTGTTTAAAATGAGGGGGTGATTTTTCGTTCCAATTGAATATCTAGAGGTTCTTTAGATAAAATGTCTTTTTCGATATGGCAGGCCAAAGTGCAACCCATTTTCTTATAAAACAACTGAGATTCAATCGAGGGATGGGCTGCAATATAGAGTTTTTGAGCTCCTAATTTACTTCCCATTTCAAAACACGCCTTAAATAATTTCTTCCCAATTCCGATTCCTCTAAATTCTTTCGAAACATGAATATATGATAACTCTACATATTCAAGTTGAGGTCCGAACCGAGTAGGTTTAATATTGGCAAATCCTATAAGAGACTGATTGTCATATGCTCCAAGGACTATTCCACCTGCGGTCAAACAGGTACGCAATTCTTGAACAATTGCTACTTTTATTAATGTATCCCAATCGTCAATGAATGAGTCGTTCTTTTCAAATAAACGATTATCTATATCAACCAGAACTTTATGCGTTTCTTGATATCGCTGGAATGTTAATAAAAAATCATCCGTTAAATCCTGCATGGTTATGAGTTTAATTTCCACTTTAATTCACCTTTTTATTTTTAGTGTATCAAAAAAAGAGTGCTGGTTTTTAAAACCAGCACTCCTCTTTATTCTCATTTATTTATTTAAGGTTTAATTAAAGAAACATACCAGCAATTGCTGCGCTTAATAAAGATGCAAGCATACCAGCTGCTACTGCGCGAATACCTAATCTTGCTATGTCACTTCGGCGATTGGGAGCAAGTGCTCCTAAACCACCTAGTAAGATAGCCATTGAACTAAGGTTAGCGAATCCACATAGTGCAAAGCTGACCACAATAACCGTTTTAGGAGACAGGTTGGCAATTTCAGGTGCAAATGAAGAATAAGCTACAAATTCATTTAATACTAATTTTTGGCCAATATAACTACCGGCTTGTACTGCTTCTTCCCAAGGTACACCTATTGCAAAAGCAAGAGGTGCAAAGACAAATCCTAAAATCCCTTCAATTGAAAGCGAATCATAGTCGAAGAAACTACCAATACCGCCTAATAATCCATTTACAAGTGCAATCAGTGCGATAAAGGCTAGAAGCATCGCACCAACATTCAATGCTAAATGCAACCCATCACTCGCCCCTCTAGCAGCAGCATCGATTACGTTAGTAGAAGCGTCGTCTTTCTCTAGCTCAAATTCTGATTCATCCACTTCTTCTGTTTCTGGAATCATAATTTTAGCCAAAATCAAACCTGCTGGAGCTGCCATAAAGCTCGCTGCAAGTAAGTATTCAAGAGGTACTCCGAGTAATGCATATCCGACTAAAACTGAACCAGCTACTGAAGCCAAACCACCAGTCATAACCGCAAATAATTCTGATTTTGTCATTTTTGCGATAAATGGACGAACGATTAAAGGTGCTTCTGTTTGACCGACAAAGATGTTGGCTGCAGCTGAAATCGATTCTGCTTTACTTGTTCCAAGTAGCCAAGACAATCCTCCACCAATGAAACGAATTAAGACTTGCATGATCCCTAAATAGTAGAGTACAGATATTAAAGAAGAGAAGAAGATGATAACCGTCAATACTTGAAAAGCAAAGACAAACCCGAAACCTTCTACATCAGCTGCTGGACCAAATAGAAAACCTATTCCTTCGTTCGCATAACCAATTATATTTTGAACGCCTTCAGCAAATTTCTTTAATGCTTCACGTCCAAGTTCCCACTTTAGCACGATAAATGCAAAGAGAACCTGAATGGTCAATCCACCTAATACTGTTCGTAAATTAATGGATTTCTTAGCACTTGATAATAAAAACGCAATTCCTAAAACAACGAAAATCCCGCCTATTCCCCAAATGATATTCATGTATGACACCTCTTTTATTGGTATTTGATTTAACAAAAGAAAGTAAACGCTTTCTTTCGCAATTAAGTTGAATTTAAGGTTGTCGGTCGTCAGACAACTCATCGGAATGGTAACAAATCTATTGAAAGAAGTAAATGGATAATATGTGTAAAGAACGCATGAATGTTGATATGTGAGGATTTTAAGTCGATTAAAAGAGTATTGCTAAAATTAGAAAGAATGATACATTATTTTGTTTTATATAAATTTCGCCTACTTCTAACCGAGTAAAAACACTCTTACTTGACCATACTTTTGTTAGTCATTTAAAAGTAGGAGGATTCTATTTTGACATCAGCTGAAAATTCACTCGCTATTTTCGCCTTAGGTGGCGTAAATGAAATCGGTAAAAATATGTATGTACTAGAAGTTGAAAATGAGATTGTCATCATCGACTGCGGAGGAAAGTTTCCCGATGAAAGTTTACTTGGCATTGATTTAATCATTCAAGATATTTCTTATTTACAACAGAATAAAGATAAGGTTCGAGCACTGATTGTCACCCATGGCCATGAAGATCATATTGGAGGAATTCCATACTTTTTAAAACAAATGAGTGTTCCGATTTACGCAACTAGGCTGACTCTCGGTTTAATCGAGATTAAGCTAAAGGAGCATGGTTTATTACGCGATACAGAGCTTCACTTGATTGACTCGAATTCCAATTTATCTTTTGATGCGATTTCTTGTACATTTTTCAAAACGAACCACAGCATACCGGATTGTTTAGGAATCGCTTTTGAAACGCCTTTCGGAACGGTTGTCCATACTGGTGATTTCAAGTTTGATCTAACTCCAGTTAACGGAGAATATGCGGATATTCATGAAATGGCGGCAATCGGACAAAAAGGCGTACTGGTTTTATTATCCGAAAGTACGAACGCCGAACGTCCAGGCTTCACACCTTCAGAAAGTTTAGTTGGCGGACATTTAGAAGAAGCATTTCGAAAAGCTAGAGGAAAGATTTTCGTCACTACCTTTGCCTCCAACGTCCACCGTCTACAACAAGCTGTGGATGCGGCCATATTAACCAATCGAAAAATCGCTTTACTTGGTCGCAGCATGGTTAATGTGGTTTCCGTCGCACTTGAACGAGGGTATTTGAATATGCCGGAAGACATGCTCATCGACGCACAAGAAATTGGTCGCATGGATCCCGAGCGTGTTGCGATTCTTTGTACCGGAAGCCAAGGTGAACCAATGGCGGCGTTATCACGACTTGCCAGTGGAAATTATCGACAAGCTGAGGTCTTGCCCGGAGACACAGTTATTTTTGCAGCTACCCCTATTCCAGGAAATGAACGCGGCGTCTCTAAGATTATTGACCAATTGTATCAACGGAGAGCACATGTCATTTACGGGTCAGGTAACGCAACCGGAATGCATGTTTCAGGACATGCTTGTCAGGAAGAACTCAAACTCATGCTGACACTTATGAAGCCAAAGTACTTCATTCCTATTCACGGAGAATACCGCATGCTACACCTACACAGCCAATTAGCTCAGGCAGTTGGTGTGGAAGGTGAAAATATCTTTATTCTTAAAAATGGTGACGTCGTGGATGTTACAAGTGATACTGTTCGCCACACAAGAAGTGTCTCTGCAGGAGATGTGTATGTGGATGGCTTAGGAATTGGTGACATTGGAAACATGGTGTTGCGTGATCGTAAGCTATTATCTGAAGACGGCATGTTAGTCATCGTTGTCACCATTTCGAAAGTTGATGGGCAAATCATCTCAGGTCCAGATACAATTTCACGTGGGTTTGTCTATGTTCGGGAGTCAGAAGAGTTGATGAAAGAAGTCGATCGCTTGGTTTTATCGACCATGCAAAGCATTCAAATTGCTGATCGAAATCAAAGAAGCGTCTTAAAACAAAGCATCAAAGCAACGATTGGCAAAATGTTATATGCGAAAACTAAACGCAGACCCATGATATTGCCGATTGTTATAGAGGTTTAACGAGGAATTCAAAAGCGCAATCCTGTTTTACCGGGGTTGCGCTTTTTTGTATTGAGGAATATGGCGTTAGGGAAGAATAATCTGTCTTTATTTGAGGATTATATGGCGATAGCCTTCGATAATTTGGCGTTACGAGCGAATAATTTGGCGCAACCAGCGAATTTATTGGCTTTCGACTTCAAAATGGCGATTTTAGGAACGGTCGTAATAAATGTTTTTAATGGAATCCTGAAGCTTTCCATTTTCAGCAGCTTGTTTAAACACCTTGATAAAATCCGGTCGCACAAGGGAAAGCAAAGGTTGTTCCACCTGGTCAAAATAATGACTCGCCTCCACAACTTGGCGATCCCATTCTTCATGATAATAAAGCAGATCATCTGGATACACGATCTCTCGCTTTGTTCCCTGTTCTGGGATACAAGCAAATGGTTCTTCTATATTCAAAGTTCCATAGTCATCCGTAAGTTCTTCCCCCGGGTATATATCTCGTATCGCAACTTCAAAATCATAGGCTGTCCCCATACAATTCGCGTGAAAACTATGATTCACGTACCTCCCCAAATCCCAGCAAAGAATGTATAACCCATCTTGATTTCGATAGGCATATTTTTTTATAACTTCCTGACAAAAAGATGAAGTTGAATTCACGAATTCCGGTTCCAATATTTGATCCAACTCATCTAAAGCCCAAGTAATCGTTCCTTTGGGAATCAATTTTGTAGCAAATACACCGAAACCAATTTCTTTATTAATAAAACGTAATTCAGTATGTGGATGAATCATGATGTTGAGTATTCCCCTTTACATAGTTGGTTTTAATTCATAACGTATGCATCTAGGGAAACGAATGTTGATTGAAGAACCTTTCAGACAACATAACGTCTTATTCATAACCGCAATTGTCGTATTAAAAATTACAAAGGTAGGTGATTTATACTCATGAGAAATCTTCTACAATTCACTTATTTACAAGCTCTATCTTGCGTATTTCCCGTAATCATTTTTGCAGCTTTGGCTTTATCCAAATTTATAGAAATCACCTTTTTGCCCCGCTATGATTTCATCCTAATTATTTGTGTGCTGGCGCAAATCGGGATGCTCGTATCAAAATTAGAAACGTTTGATGAGTTTAAAGTCATTTGTTTATTTCACATCATCGGTCTTGCCCTGGAGTTATATAAAGTTCATATGGGTTCGTGGTCATACCCAGAGGAAGCTTATAGCAAAATAATGGGAGTTCCTTTGTACAGCGGCTTTATGTACGCAAGTGTTGCAAGCTACATTTGCCAAAGTTGGCGAAGAATGAAGTTGCAAATAATTAATTGGCCGAAATCCATCTATGCGATCTTAATAAGTTCTCTCATTTATCTCAATTTCTTTACTCATCATTATCTCTATGATGCAAGATGGGTACTAACTGTACTTCTATTAGTCATCTTCTTTAGAACCGCCGTCACCTATCAAATCTTTGAGCAACGATATAAAATGTCGTTAACCTTGTCCTTTCTTCTGATTGGCTTCTTTATTTGGATCGCCGAAAATATCACAACATTTTTAGGGGCATGGCAATATCCTAATCAAGAAGCAGCATGGTCGCTCGTTCATATCGGGAAAATTAGTTCTTGGTTTTTATTAGTCGTAATCAGCGTCATCATTGTCGCTCAATTAAAACGAGTCAAACACGAATCCACTCAGACTGAAATAGTGAAAACCGGTTGGCTTGCACGCATTTATTAGTCTGTTTTGGGCAGGAATTCACTTTATCAATCAGTTTCGTACATTTATCAATCAAACTGGAGATTTATCAATCAATCTGAGGATTTATCAATCAAAATCACACTTTTATCAATCAAACCCGTCTCATAATCAAGTCTACTTTTTGAGAAAACCCACTACACAAAACACCTTCCACAAAGTTAATTTCGTGGAAGGTGTTTTGTATTAGTTCTTCACAATTTGTTTAAGTGCTTGATCTAACGTGGCATAAGTAAACGTATACCCTTCTTCCTCTAGTCTCTCGGGAAGTACCCAGCGACTTTTAAGGATGAGTTCTGTTTCGGTTCTCATAAATACAGCACCGATTTCTAACATCCATTTCGGAGAAGGTAATCCAAAATTTTGATTTTTTGCTTTTCGCAAATGATTCATAAAGTCTTTATTACTGACCGGTTGTGGAGCTGATGCATTGAAGACCCCACTCAATTCTTTATTAGCCTGAATGAATTGAACGATTTGGTACACATCTTCAATATGAATCCAACTGAACATTTGCGTACCCGTACCTTGCACGCCTCCGAGTCCAAATCGAACTAAATTCATATAAGGTTCCATTACCCCACCATCCTTACCCAACACAATAGCAATACGTAAAGCCACTTTTCGCGTTTGAGGCAAATGAAAGGCGAATAATGATTGTTCCCACGCTTTTGCCACATCCACCGAAAATCCTTCACCGATTTCTCCATTCGTTTCCGTCATCGGACGATCTTCTGCATGACGATAAATTGTTGCTGTACTCGAGTTAACCCAAAGTTCTGGCGGATGTTCACAAGCTAAAATCGCTAAGCCAATCGTATCCGTCGTCTCAGTTCGAGAATGTATAATTTCTTTTTTATTCTTTTCATTGTATCGACAATTAACGGATTTTCCAGCTAGATTAATGACAAGCTCTGCGCCATTGAGTGCTGAAATAATCTTGTCTTGGTCATTCCAAGAGATATGTTGGGTCTGCCTTGAAATAATGAAAACTTCATACCCCTGTTCTTTATATTTCTTTTCGAAGTATTGGCCAATAAATCCGGTTCCACCGGCTAAAACAACTTTCTTTTTCACGGTTGTTCCTCCTCTTAAAAGCATTACTACTTATTGAGACGAAAACAATCGGATAAAGATGCTTTAGTACCTGAGAAAAAAACATTCTCCATTTGGTGGGGGCTATTCGAGGATTCGATTGGTGTATTCAAGAATTCATTGGACCTATTCAAGCATTGACCGGTCCTATTCAAGGATTCGACTACCACTTTCTAAAATTCATCATTTTCACACATTTTCTAATCCGCTTTTTTATTAGATAAAGAAAAAGGAGAGTCCCAAAAGTCACTTTATATGACTTTTGGGACTCTCCCCTTCTAATCTATCAATTTAAAAATGAACAAATAGATCAGCTTTGGCTGCTTCATTTAATACCCATTTAATCGACACTTGGTCTGCGTCAAATTTAAATGATGTATCCGTATGAATATCCAAATCGACTACGTATAATTGGACGCCCAAATCCACTGCGATTTCTAGTAATTCGTGTACAGAGGATACTTCGAAATTCTTCAGTGCATTTGATAAATACTCAAGTCCTTTTGACGGGAGAGGTACATAATTTTCAGCTAGTATGTCTATTCCTTTTCGAGAAAAGACTAAGCTAACCTCAGCACCTGAAGCAGCGGCTCCAACGGCAATATTCAATGGAGGGTATGCTGATTCCAATTCGTTGTGCATGGCGAGTACTAACACTTTTTTTGTTTCCATAGAAGTGATTCCTCCTTTAATAACTCAAGACAGCGTCTGCTTCATAAGCTATCTCTAGGAAAGAAGCAACACCTGATAGTTCAGCACCGTCTATAAGTTCTAGGCCATCTGCTATCAAGACATTCATTTGGCAACCAAATAGTTTAATGCCACTTTGGATAGCTGTTTTTAAAAGCATTTCTAGGTCCTTACCATGAGTTCGATTTAGTTTTCTCAAGTAGCGCATGTCTAAAACATGGGCTCCATCTAAATCGAAGAATATTGAAATGGCGTGATTTGCACTTTTTTC
Source organism: Paenisporosarcina quisquiliarum (assembly GCF_043641925.1). Classification (GTDB taxonomy): domain Bacteria; phylum Bacillota; class Bacilli; order Bacillales_A; family Planococcaceae; genus Paenisporosarcina; species Paenisporosarcina quisquiliarum_A. The sequence goes on along the minus strand of NZ_JBHZRU010000017.1, from coordinate 23,749 downwards.
GATTGCTTCTGTTAATACTGCTGGTGCATTTGAACTTAAGGAAACAAAGTATACGAGTGTTTGCTTCGCCACGCTCTTCACTTCTTTCTATTCAAGCTAGTGCTTATAAAATATCAATCCAGATTTTGATTGCTGTAACCGCAATCAGGATTGCTAAAATGACTTGCAAGATTTTCGTGTTTATCTTCTTACCAGCCATTGCGCCAAGTGGTGCTGCGATTAAACTAGCGACAATCATAATAGCCGCAGGGTAGTAATCGACTTGACCCGTTGTTAATTTCCCGATGGTTGCACCAATGGATGAAATAAACGTAATCGCTAGTGATGAAGCGATGGTCATACGCGTTGGAATTTTAAGGACAACTAACATGATTGGTACCAGTAAGAAAGCACCTGCCGCTCCAACAATCCCTGACCCGATCCCTACGATGAATGCCAATGAGGCAGCAATCCATTTATTAAATGTAACTTGGTCAAATGGAATGTCATCAATATTCTTTTTCGGAATAAACATCATAACCGCAGCAATCACAGCTAGTATTCCGTACACCAAGTTAATTCCAGACTCACTCATTAAACGTGATCCAAAACTACCGATAAAGCTACCTAGTAGAATCGCTCCACCCATATAGATGATTAATGATTTATTTAAATAACCACCCTTACGATAAGCCCAAACACCACCAATGGTCGCAAAGAATACTTGTACTGCACTAATCCCAGAAACTTCATGAGCACTGAATGCAGCCAAGCCAAACAATGATGGAATATATAAGAGCATTGGGTACTTGATAATGGAGCCACCAATACCTAACATACCTGATATATAGGATCCTACAAATCCAATTAGAAAAATAACAACTACAAATGTTAAATCCATAGAAAATCCTCCTTTAGAAAAAGGGAACACAAAGGTTCCCTTTTAGACATTATCTTACTGCACAACGATTTGGACCAATTTCCATTTCGCGTTGGTTATCTTCATCAGGCGTCATAATGCCCATATTGGTTTGACGAATTTCCTGATAAGCATTTGGTTGAGGTGGCAAGTTTTTTGTAACCATATCACGGAATACTTGCTCATCCTCAATGTTTAAACCATGATTTTCTGCATATAACGTACCTAGTTTTTTAGCAACTGTTCCATTATCATTTAACTCTTCAATCACCATGAAATGTGCTGGAAGAACGATAAGTTCAGATGACAATTCTTTGTAACGACTATACAGACTCTCTCTTAAGTCACCAACCCAGTCTTCTGCCAAACCAGCAAGATCTGGGCGTCCAATTGAATCGATGAATAAAATATCACCTGAAAGTAAATACGTTCCGTCGATTACAAATGAAGTCGATCCAATTGTATGGCCTGGAGAATACAGTGCATCAATCGAAATAGTCGTTTGACCGATCTGGACAGTTTCTCCATCCTCAAGAGGCTTATACTCAAACACAACTTCAGTTGCATCTTTTGGAGGCAACCAGTATGTTGCATTTGTCGTCTCAGCGATCGTGCGTCCACCTGAAATATGATCAGCATGTAAATGCGTATCAAATACATGTGTAATTTTCGCATCCAACTTGTTTGCGAAGTCTACATAAACATCAGTCATGCGAGTAGAATCAATAATCGCAGCTTCACCATTTGAAACCACCATATAAGAAAGACAACCCTTACCGATGCGTACAAATTGATACAATTCGCCGCCACCTTGTAAGTCTCCCACTTTTACCGGTTCCAAATATTCACTCCAAGATTTCATTCCACCTTGAAGATACGAAACATCCATGCCTTCATCTGAAAGCATTTCAGCAATCATAATTGAAGATCCTTCTTTCGCACAAACCACTAAGACTTCTTTATTCGAAGGGATTTGTGGAAGAATTTCCTCTACGCCATCTAAGAGGTCAAAGTATGGCACGTTTAAATAATCAAATTTTTCGCCTTCGATTTTCCAATCTTGAAAAGCGTCTTGATTACGCACATCCAAAATGAACAATGATTCTTTGTTGAAAACTTTTTTTGCTACTTCTTGTGAAGTCTTTGCATGTACAGCCAATTTTATATCCTCCTACCTAAACATAAGTTTTGTTAATTAAAACGTTAAAGTAACGTCAGCTTCGTTAGCGAATGCAAGGAATGTTACCGCTCCGCCTACTTCAATACCATCTACAAAATTTTCTTTTTCAAGACCCATAACATCCATTGTCATTTGGCAACCAATGAATTTCACGCCTAAATCTTGTGCCATTTCAACTAGTTCAGGAATAGCTGGTACATTTGCTTTTGCGAATCCTTCTGCAAAATGCTCTTTTCCTTCAGGCATTTGTAATTGTTGGTATGCTTGATTGTGAATTAAGTTTAACCCTTCAAACGTGAAGAAAATTTGTACTTCTTGATCGGTAGCAGCTGCTGCCGTTGCGATATTGAAAACCTTATATGCGTCGAATAATCCACCATTACTTGCGATAATTGCTACTTTTTTAGTCATTTAAAATTCCCCCTGATAATTTGATAGTTTGCTTTGCATTAAAGATTTGTTGTGTTTCCTGTCCATTCACTCATGCCAGGTACCACATTGGTTACTTTTGTAAATCCTTGTTTTGTTAATTGTTGAGCAGCGAAATCGCTACGATTTCCTGTTCTACACACCACATAAATATCTTGTTCACTATTTAGTTCACCGATGCGCGTCTCTAATTCACCTAAAGGAATAGAGATTGCGTTTGGAATGTGATTAAAAGCATATTCTGCTGCTTCACGAACATCCAAAACAACAGCATTCGGTTGACTTGATAAAATAGATTCAAGCTCGGCATTACTCATTACTTGCGTATGCTGACGAGGAGCTGCCTCTTCACCAGTCGATTTTCGAATATAATGTTTTAACACTTTATCAATTTCGACTGTACCTAAATATTGGTGACCCATACTGTCAGCCCATGCTTGTAAATCAGCTCGTGATCCTTGATCAGTAGCTAATATTTCTAATACTTGACCACCTTCAAGGTTGGTCATTGCTTTTTTAGTTTTAACAATCGGCATTGGACATGCTAATCCTTTTGCGTCGACTGAAACATCAGATTTAATAGTCTCCATATTTACCCCCAGTTAATATACCCGTTTGGGTAATAAATTTGGTTCAGTGTTTTACTCAGTTTCGCCTTCCCAAGAAAGCATTCCACCGTCCATGTTAATTACGTTATACCCTTGGCTTGCAAGGAAATGTGATGCTTGACCGCTTCTTCCGCCTGAACGACAAACCATGATATATTCTTTTGATTTATCTAATTCATTCATACGGAATTCAATTAAACCTAAAGGAATATTGACTGCTCCAGGAATTTTCCCTTCTGCTACTTCCCCAACTTCACGAACGTCGATAATTGAAGGATTTTTTCCTTCTTTTAATAAATTTTCTACTTCCATTGGTGATATTGATTTCATTATAAGTTCCTCCTTAAATTGTCTGATTCGATTTAGAATCGTTTAGATTTTATGTTTGTTGCCCATGTATTATACCCTGTTAGGTATTATTTAAGGCAAAAAAATTACCCTTTTTGTATCCAAAATTTTAAAACGTCATTTTCTTCTTCGTGTTTCAATAACTCATGACCGCCAGATTTTGCCCAGGCTGTTAAATCATTTAATGCACCTTTATCTGTCGTATGAATTTCCAACACTTGGCCCGATGACATATCGGTCATACTTTTCTTTGTTTTAACAATCGGCATTGGACAAGCTAGTCCTTTTGCGTCTAAAACTTTATCTGCCAACATGAAAGACCCTCCAATAGTTTACCCACTCGCGTTTGATAAAGAATAGAAACGGCATTTTTTCATGCCTTCGTACTCTTTTGTACTTGTGTACCTAACATATAATATACCCCCTTAGGTATAATGTCAAACATTTTATTCACATTAATAAAGGGTTTGATCTTAAAAATAACGAATTACTTATAACACAACGAATACAGGAGGATTTATGAAAAAATTATCTACGCAGTTTGCAGCTCTACTGTTTATATCTGGTGTCCTATTATTCGGGCTCATGCATGTGGCCATTGCCATTGCTTCTTCAGGAAGTTTTTTTATTGATGGCTTTATGAATAAAGTTTCAAGTATTAGTGGATGGATTCCTTATCTACTGAGCATTGTTTTAATGGCGTGTGGAGGATTCATCTTAATGGATGAAATAGTAAATGATCGATATCGTAATGAAAGCCAAGGAAAAGTTTATAACTATGTGGGAGAAAAAGAATAATTCATTTGACTCTGTGGTGCACCCTAGCCTTTAAACTTTAGGAGAGGAGGAATCCTATGTATAAAATAAGTGAATTTAGCGAACTTACTGGACTTAGTAAAGAGACATTACGTTATTATGAACAAGAAAAACTACTGGAACCTGCATACGTAGATCCTAGCAATCATTATCGCTATTACGATGATGGCTCGTTTTTTTTAGCAGTATTGCTTCAAAAACTGAGGAATTTCGAGTGCACCATTCAAGAAATGAAGGTTGTTATGGATAATGAGTCCTTTAAAGATCTAGAGGGTTTATTGGAACGAAAGAAGACGCGCCTCGAAGAAGAAGTACAACAAAAACAGCAAAAAATCCGAGAAATTGAAGCATTCATACGCTCGGGACAGGAGGAATCAGATACATGAAGTGGAAAGAAGAACGAATCATTGATGCACCAATTGAAGTGGTATGGACGTTGTTTGAAGAAGAAAATGCGCAACGTATTATGCCAAAAGTGGTTGAAAACCGCTGGCTTGAAAAGAAACCAGGTATTTTGGGGTCGACTTACGAGCAAACGTACCAAGAAGGAAAACGAAAAGAAACGTACGTGGTGGAAATCATCGAATTTGAAAATACAGACGATCGAAAACACAAGCGTATTCAATTCCGTCTCGCTGGCGCTTTTGAAATGAACTTATTATTTACATTAGAACGATTGAATGAGAAACAAACGAAATTCATATATGCCGGTTCAAACACGGGCATTAACTTTGTAGGTCGTGCGATGTTAAAACTAGGGAATAAAAAAGCAGGCGATAAGGTCGTAACTGACTTTTTAGATCGTGTAGAACAAGAAGCCATGGCTGATTACACTGTTTCGTCTAATTAAGAAATGCCAGCAACCTTTGCGCGTTGCTGGCATTTTTGACGGATATTCATGAAATTATTCGATTTCAGGGGATTTCGGTTCATATTTTAATTGTTCTGCTTTTGCCGCTCGAGCTTTGCCGGTAAGCATTTGCGTAAAAGTTGTATATCCTGCATCAATTTTCTCCGCTAAATAATTGGTTCTCTCAAAAAGAACCGAACGAAAATAATCGATTTGTCGCATGATTTTTTCCATAAACGCTTCCTGGTTTTCTAACCGATTCCCCATCTCCACTTGGATTTCTTCTTGCTTTGCTAATTGCTGAACCAATTGATTTTGCAGTTGAACTTGTTCATCCATCTTCAACTGAAGCTGTACATTCGCTTCTTCAGCTTGCTTCAATTTGAGTAGAACATCTTGATTTGCTTGTGTCATCAAGTTCATAAGATCTTTCGCAAATGGCTCCTGATTTTCGAACGAAGATTGCAGTTTCCCTTGTCTATCCTCAACATTTTTTAATTTCTCCAACACTTGATGGTCAATGTTTTTCTGTTGAGTATTCATTTGTCTTTGATGATTCATTTTCGATTGGACATATTTCCACCGTGAAGTCTGCATGGAGGCGTGCTTTTCAACTGAATCTTTTAAATCTATATAGGACTGTTGAAGTAAATCATTTGTTTTTTGTTGCGCTTCTAACATATCCGCTAAGGTATCTTGCTTAAAATAAGATTGATTCACTTCAACAACCGTTGCCGGATTCTTTAGTATGTCCGGGTGTTTTCCCGAATTGATATAAAGGCCCATATTCCGTTACACCCCTTTTTGTTCATCTTATGCAGACACTTAAGAAGTGGGGATAGTTCTTGATTTTAATCGTTTATTTCCAAAACAATCGGGCAGTGATCGCTCCCTAAAACATGGGGATGAATGGTAGCGCTCTTTAGTTGTGGCACCAACTGATTTGAGGCGATAAAATAGTCAATTCTCCAACCGATATTTCGCTCACGAACCTTACTCACAAAGTTTTAATTACGCATAACTAATTATGCCATAAAAAAATGGAAGTGACAATACATCACCCCCATTAGATTATTAAATATCTATATTTTACTTACCTTTATAAGACCCTATATTTAAAAGGTGTTTAGCAATTTCAACCCCACCTAATTCTTTACTAACTTTTACAGTAACGGTGATAGGTTGTTTTTTCTTAGTTGCTGTCTTTTCCATTACAGTCCGTTCCCCTTAATACGAATGTTAGAGGTTGTCTAAAAACCTCTACACACAGGAACTTGCAATTTAGGACTGAAATAGGACATTCTCTAAGAAACTTTTAAAAGACCCTGTCTTTTTGTGGTCTTTCATAAACTTAATATTAAGGAAAGTTAAACTGGTGAGGCTATTCAGCTTCGCCTTTTTTATTGGCTTTTTAATTCTTAATAAAGGAGTGAAAACATGGAAGATAAAAACCGTATTCCGTACAATCAAGAATTTGATTTTAGATACATCAAATACATTCGACACGCTAGAAATAAAACTCAGACTGAATTTGTTCACTTTAGGAACGTTGACCAAAGCACCATAGGGAAACTGGAACGAGGACTTTTAGAGTTCACGCCTTACTATGAAGGGAAATTAAAGGACGCTATTAAACGCCTACGAGTGTCCAGCATTGAAATAGCAAGTATTCGTAAGATTATCGAAATGAAAGAACAAAGGGGATATAAGTAATGGGGAAAATTGAAGTGAAAAACCTATTTGTTGAGACGGAAAAAGTGGTCGCTGCTTATCAAGAAAAGGTTAACAAGCTAGACCGACAAGAACGAGAATTAAACGCAGAACTAAACGTATTACAAGAAGAAATGACTAGTAACATTTTAAACCAGGAAGGGGCAACTATTTCTGAACTGGTATATTTAAAGATCAGTGCAAAAGAGATTGTTCAAAAGACTGAAATCATTAAGGTTTTATTAGAGGAACTAGCTGAGGAACGTACAGCTTTAAAATTACAGTTCACACCTATTTACCGTACAGCACTCAGAACAGACATAGCTAATCGTAATGGTCGTTACAATGCTAATGATATTGTGGAACGTCATCGCTATGAAATGCTTAAAGAGATAGCTGGAATTGGTAAGCAAATGCAGAAACAATATTTTGCTATTGCTGAGGACATTTATGAGGTGTTTGAGGATAGCGAAGTTAAGACAGAATTTCCTCGTTTAGAGTACGCATTTAACCAAGAACTTTTTATGCCATCATTCGGCTGGTTTGGTGACAGTGTCGTTTCTAAGAAAGAAGTTTTCAATGCAACTCGTGGCTATTTGCCTGAGGGTGTAAAAGAACCTAAAGAAAAGGACGTGCTATAAATGAGTAACTTAATGACAGCGACTAGCTTTGTTAAAAATGAAATCTTAGCAGAACTAAAGAAGGGTAACACTGAGGTGTTAAAAGGCTTACCCCCTGTAATGGCTTTAAACTTAGGGTTGGCTTTGCAGAAGGAGGCTGGTGACGTAAGAGAACCTTCACCTATCAATGACAAGGCTGTTGGCGAGGCTATGCTAGACCTTATGAAAGACAGTGGCGTTAAGGAACAGCTAATAAAAAAGATTGAACAAGATGAAAAAGATCACGCTGAAAAGGTTGCACTAGCTAAACAAATATCGGCTGAGTTCAACGCTAACGCATAACCTTAATAAAACCCAAAATAGTCCACTGGCTTAATTGCTGGTGGATTTTTTTATTATCCTAAAAAGGTGGTTAACCATATGACGAATACATTAAATAAATTAGAATTTGAAGCCAAGTTAAATGAGGCTTATGACGGTACTGTGAAGCTGTTAACTAGGTATGTAAATGAACGTTCTACGCTGTGTTTCCACTGTTCTAACTGTGGTGTGAAGTTCTTCAATAAAGCTAGTTATATGGTAGGCAAGGAACACCAACGACACGCTTGTAATAAGCCGTATGGCACTGTTAACGGTGAAAGGACTTATCACGTTAGTACAATTAAGAAAACTAAGAATAAGAATGGCAAAGGACACATTAAGCAGATTATCCAGCAACTAGACGAACTAATTAAAGAGGGTGTACAGCCTAAAAGCATAGCTAGACAATTAGAGTTGAACTATCATTTAGTGATGGATTACATCAAGGGAAAGGAACAACGTAAAGAAGAAGTAACAGCTATTGAACTAACTGAATTTGTGGTTAATAAACGAGGACGTAAAGCATTTAAAGATCCGACTGGAAAGCTGTACTTTGAATGTAACAGCTGTGAAGAAATTAAGGACAGTAACAGTTTTCAAAACTTGCAGATAGGTTTTTTAGGTAAGCACCCCGACTGTAAACAATGTATGGCTAATAAGAGGGCAGAGGGTTAACACCTCTTAGCCTTCTTTTTTTATGTCCAAAAAGGTTAGAAAAACCACCACGAAAATTTTAAAAATGAACTCGCTGCTATTCAATTAGTGAAATCCATAACCACCCCCCTCTTAGATGAAACTAGATGGATAATCACCCACTAAGTAAAAGTTAAGTCGCTTAGAATCGTCCTCAGCGACACGCCTTGTGCATGGAATGGTTTTAAAAATGGTGCTTGTATTTTGTAACCATCAGACAGGGGGTTGGCGAGGGGTGTGTCCCCCTATGGTGGGGGTCTAGCGTCACTGGTTTATCTGTATGATCTTTACTATATGAGTATCTATATTAGTGCCTCAGTACGTTCATTCGTTCGCTGTTGTCGCTGTTGTCGCTGTTGTCTCATTGTCTTTGTCCTTACCTCGTGTCGTGTGCCTCGCTGTGCTGTTGTCCTTCCTTGTCTCACTATTGTCTATTGTGTCCTGTGGCGTCCCTATATGCCCTGTGGTGAGGTGTGAGGCTAGGCTATCGCTACCCCTGTTTTATAGCACCCACTATTGATAGAGACTTTTGATTGACCCCCACCCCTTGTTGTTCCGTTAGTAAAAGCACCCTGTCAAATGTGTTGACTTGTGAGGTGGTTATTTCCATTAAGAAAAATCCATAAAAAAACCCCCTTACTTAGGAGGTTTTTCTTTTTCATCTACTCTTCTGACCAATAAATAAATACTAACCCCTTGAAAAGTAACTTCCCCTACACTCGCCAATACGTCTAAAACAGCTTGTACCACTTCCAAAACAGCCATTAAAATTTCCCCTTTCTTTTTGCCTGTCTTATAGTTTCAAAAAACATTTGATAATCCTTTATTTAATTCTGACTTATTTTTCGCATTCAAAAGTGCAATAATAGTGCAATTTAAATATGGCAGATTTTCAAATGAACTTCGCTACACCTAAGAAGTTCACGTGGAATGTAACTTAATAGATAAAAAGTTACATTCATTTTAGCGAAAACACTAGACTTTACCCGATAGTGTGATATTCTTAGGAAGTGGTAAAAATATGTTACATTCAAAACAGCTAATTTAAAGGGGTCATAACAATGGCAAACAAGAAAGAAGAAATAAAAGACGTACAACCTATTCGGACACTAGAACAGTTAAATGATATGAAATGGTCACTAAAGAAATGGTGTGGCGAACGAGATTACATCCTCTTCCTTTTAGGTATCAATACTGGATTAAGGGTGGCTGACCTATTGAATCTAAAGATCAGTGACGTTAAGGGGAAAAAGAAACTGTCTGTTAAAGAGGGAAAAACAGAAAAAAATCGTGAAATATACCTCACTAATATCTATGATGAACTCAACACTTACATAGCGTCACTAGATGGCACTGAGTGGCTGTTTCCTTCACGTAAAGGCGATAAGGCTATATCACGTATTCAAGCATACAGACAGCTTAATAAAGCCTCTGAAATGGTCGATATAACTGACGGAATCGGAACGCATACCATGAGAAAGACTTTTGGTTACTGGCACTATAAACAATTTAAAGATGTGGCTGAACTTCAAAAGATTCTTAACCACTCACACCCTGCAATAACTCTAAAATATATTGGTATTACTGACGAACAGATAGAAAATAATCTTAAAAACTTTGTACTATAAGGACATTAGGCTGACGCTTAGTGTCTCCTTTTTTTATTTCTTTATTTAAGAACGAACTAAGGGAAATGGCTTAAAAGTGGGGTTGTGCATTGTGTGAAAGAGGTATGCGATCTTTGTTAGTGGTAAAGGTGAAACCCTTGACACTGTTGGGCTGTGCGTAAAAAAGTTTCTGAGGTAGTCTTTATAGGGTGCAAGTACGCACAAAAAAGCACAGTGAAGCTAAAAAATTCAGATTAAACAGAACGTACTGAACCGTCAAATCAATAAAAAAAATACGCTAGGAAATGTATCTCTTAGCGTATTTGTTAGACCGTCTTTTTTTACTAAAGCACCCGTTATTTCAATAAGACAGATAAAATAGGGAACAAAACAAGTAATACCACTATACTTAAAATCAAGGTTGATAAAATATCTTTTTTCCAAGTGTTATTTTGTGGATAACGGTTGTTCAACCTTTGGAAAATGAGTAGGAAACCCCACCAAATCAATAAACTTAATAAGAATTGACTAATGTTATCATAAAGCAACAAAACCCCTCCCCCCTTAAAATTAACCTACCGTTTTACTTTGATACGTTCGCAAGATAAAAACGGTTCCAATCTTATATGAATTTCCCTTCCTAAATAATCAAAAACCCATTTTTCTTATTAAACTAAACTGCTTCGTTAGTTGAACAAGTTGTTTTATTTATTATTATCTAAATCATCATCAAGAAAAGATTTTTTATCTTCTTTAATTCCATACTTCTCCCTAAATAAATCACCAATAATCGAATTGTTAATACCTCTTTGAACTGCTTTTTCAATAACCGCAAAAAGAATAAATAAGCCAATAATATAAAAGATAATATTTAGAACAATAGCCTCCATGATAATACCTCCCACTAAATATTTACCAAAAAATCTAATTTCTTTTTCAACTAACCTGCTTCGTTCGTATTATAAGTGAAAACCTTCACACTCTTATTTTCATTTTAACATAAATATCCAGTATCAATATTCATATTAAAGAAAAGTTGATTCCCTCTAATTTACAAATTTATTACTCAGTAAATCCCTACCATATGTGATTTATTAAAACTGTGTTTTCTTGTCATTCCTATACTCAACGCCATATAAAAAGTAAAGCCAATCACAGACATATGGTTACTGTGATTAACAACCTCTGAAAAGCCTTATGTATCAAGGGTTCATGGATTTTAATAATCACAGTGTTTAATAAACCACTTAATAGGATTAACACTTTTAACAATTCCCTAAAATTAGTACAGGTTCTTAGGGCAGCTTCATGTATAAATACGTCTAAATTGTGAACGCCTTAAAGCCAGTCATATCAAGGGTTTCAGTCACTCACTAAAAATAGTTAGAATTATTTTCAATTAGTACCAGTAAATCGAGGCTGTTCGCACACTATTAAGTATAGAACCCTAAGAGATATATAAATAAACTCTATAACAGTAATAAAGATAAAAACATTGTGGTGAACAAGTTCCCCACTGATTAAATAAACAATCTAAAATAATACTAATAACAGCTATCAAATAATATTAGTTATTCCTTTTAAAATATACACTGAATGAACGTAGTGAATGAAGTGACGTAAGTAATGTTTAAATACTTAATTAAATTTGTCACTATTTAATAGTGGTGATTATAGATACAGTTAATACTCTTTAACAGTAATAACAGTGTATTTCTCCTTCCCTCTAATTGCTTAACAAGCTGTTAGGGGGTTTTTCTTTTTGCCCATAAAAAAACTGTTAGGCATTAGCCCAACAGCATTATTCTTTAAACTGTATATCAATATCAATATGATTAACTTCCCTTTCATAAACAATCCTATCAATGATTTTCTTTAGTATCCTGTTTTGTTCGTCCACTGGTTTTAACTCTATATTTTCGATATGTTGTAAAAGCCCTTCAAGGTACTCAACATCATTTTGAACATTACTATTAGCGATTGCCTCTAAAGTGTCATTTTCTCTTTGTTTTAGTTTTTCAATTTCTTCTTCTATTTCCTTATTCTTATTAACGTAAACTGTTTCAGGTATGACTTTTCTAAGTAAGAAATTTAACAGATCCTCTTTTTCACTTTCCTTATTCTTTAACTGCCTAGATATCCCTTTTAATTCCTTTTCCAGTCGTTCTAAGCGTTCGTTGCTACTGCCCGCCTTTAACTTCTCTATTTGTTCCCTTATGACATTCTGACGCTTCTTCACTTCTTGATAAACTAAAGGTAATATATGATTTAAACTTGCCCCGCTATTTTCACATCGTTCACCGTACTTATACGCATTACATTTTTGTAAATGAATGTATTTTCCTTTAGCAAGATTAACTTGCATTAAACGACCACACTTTTTACAATGAATTAACTTGTCTAGCGGGCTTGTGACTGCGTGGGTACGTGTTTGGAACTGTTGTTTACTTGCCAATATAGAACGCACCTTTAAAAATTCCTCTAAACTTACAATAGGTTCATGAGTATTTTTCAAGGTTACTTCTTCACCAAACTTTTCCGATTTAAAGCTAGTCTCTCCTATATACGTTCTTCTTTCTAACAAGTTACTGATAGTGGAAGGGTGAAAGTTCTTTCCCTTACGTGTCTTTATTCCGTCTTTATGAAGTCCTACACTTATTTCAGTGATTGAATATCCTTCTATGACTTCCATAAATATACGCCTAGCAGTAGGGGCTTCGATTTCGTCAGGTTCTAATTTTAGTGCCTCTTTATTTTTCTTATATCCATATGGTGGCACGCCAACCCATTTACCTTCCCTAGCACTTATTAACCGACCTAAGTGCATTTTCTCACTGGTTTCCTCATAAGCCACTTCATTGAATAATCCTTTTATTACACCCCACATTTTATTGGCTTTTTCAGTGGGGTCAATGAAACCGTCAAGTATAGAGTGAATAACCATGTTATGATTAGTCAATAATTTAAAAATCATTATTTGTTGTTCTAAATCCCTGGTAAGTCTGCTTAAATCAGAAATAACTAAAACGTCATATTTGCCTGTTTTAATTTCACTTATTAACTTAGTGTATTCTTCACGTTCTCTATTCCTAGATGAACCAATTTCCTCAAAATATTTATACTTAAATCCTTCTCTTTCACAGTATTCAAGAAGTTCCTTCTTAAATTTTAGTAAGTCCTCATCTTCTCCCCTAGACTTACGATTATAAACTAAAGCTGTTGTTGTCATAGTTTCACCTCATGTATAAGTGTTCTACGCAATTATAACCTTATTCATGTAGGACCACCACGTATACGCATCTTCTTGAGTAGGATGAAAATGTCTGTAGGTATCGACGAATCCCGATTCCAGAAATGCTGTCATTTTCCCACGCTCTTCCATCGTAAACCCAGAGTTCCCTCTATTGGACTTCGCATTTTTTAAATCAATTTCTTCATGGGCTACATTTAAGTCCCCACATAGAATGACAGGTTTTATTGCATCCAGTTGGTTTAAATAAACCCACATGTCGTCTTCCCATTCTAAACGGTATGGCAAACGAGACAGATCTCGCTTTGAATTAGGTGTGTACACATTCACTAAGTAAAACTGCTCGAATTCAAGCGTCAATATACGTCCTTCCGCCTCTTCTGGCATATCTCCGACGCCGTATGTAACAGACAACGGTTCAACTTTAGTGAAAACTGCTGTACCGGAATAGCCTTTCTTCAATGCGTAATTCCAATATTGGTGATAGCCCTCTAATGGCAAATCGATTTGACCTGCTTGCAGTTTCACTTCTTGCATACAAAATATATCTGCATCAACCTCGGTGAAATAATCTAGAAATCCTTTATTCACACACGCTCTTAAGCCGTTTACATTCCAAGAAACAAACTTCATCTATTAAAAACTCCTTTTTCATAGGTTCAATCTATCTACTGTACTATAATTACATACAATGAGTTTGAAATGAACAGAGGTGACATGTTGAATAAAACAATTGGCATATTAGCACATGTGGATGCTGGGAAAACTACGTTTTCTGAGCAACTGCTTTTTCATACAAAAACAATTAAACAAAGAGGACGTGTTGACCATAAAGATGCGTTTCTCGATAGTCATGATATAGAGAAAAACCGCGGAATCACCGTTTTCGCCGACCAAGCTGTTTTTCAATTGAATGAGTCCACTTACTATCTAATCGATACCCCTGGACACGTCGACTTCTCCCCGGAGATGGAACGTGCCATTCAAGTCATGGATGTTGCGATCTTAATAGTAAGCGCAGTCGATGGCGTTCAAGGGCATACGGAAACCATTTGGCAATTACTAAGGAAGCACCAAGTACCGACTTTTATCTTTTTGAATAAAACCGATCAAGAAGGAGCACATATTGAACGAGTACTTGAAGATATACGCACTTCATTGACCAAAAACGTCTTTGATTGTACATCGTCATTTGAAAATGGTGTTATGACCGATCCTATAATTGAATTTCTAGCTGAACAGGATGAGACATTGTTTAATACATTCATGGAATCTGGCTATAACGAGGAATTATGGATGACGACAATGAAGGAATTGGTAAAACAAAACAGGTTTTTCCCCCTCATGTCGGGTTCAGCTTTAAAGGATTCAGGCGTAATCGAATGCATGGAACTCGTAGATGTATTAACTCAGACAAATTACGTAAGCGAAGGAGCGTTTGCTGGTCAAGTATATAAAATTCGCTATGACGAAAGTGAAACGAGACTGACGTTCATGAAGTGTTTGAGTGGTACATTGCGTGTACGAGATGAAGTAAGTTACGGAGCGGATAATCAACGATTAACCGAAAAAGTCACACAAATTCGCAAGGTGAATGGTCAAATATTTGAATCTGTTCAACAAGTGAGTGCCGGTGAACTATTCGCGATTACAGGTTTGACACAAGCTTCTGTTGGAGACGGCATTGGGGAAAATAAGGAAACCGCTCAATACGATATGGTTCCTACCTTAACTTCTAAAGTGATGTTCGATTCTTCCATTCATGTAAAAGACATATTGCGCTGTTTTCACCTATTTGACGCAGAAGACCCTTCCTTACGCGTTATCTGGAATGAACAATTCCAGGAAATCCACGTTCATGTCATGGGTGTCATTCAACTAGAAGTTCTCGAACACATGATTCAAGACCGTTTCAATTATCAGGTCACATTTGGTGACCCTCAAATTTTATATAAAGAAACAATTGAAGCAACTGTTACAGGATATGGACATTTTGAACCGTTAAAGCATTACGCAGAAGTTCATCTTCTCATCGAGCCCGCTGAACGGAATAGCGGGATTACATTTGAAAATGTCTGCCACGCTAATGACATGTCGATCGGCCATCAAAACTTAGTACACCATCATTTATTCGAACGAAACCATCATGGGCTACTTACTGGCTCCACGCTGACAGACGTGAAAATCACGTTGCTCACAGGAAGAGGTCATAATGAACATACTTCGGGAGGCGACTTCAGAGAAGCATCCTATCGAGCATTGCGACAAGGCTTAGAGAAAGCACAGAACGTGCTGCTCGAACCGTATTATGATTTCACAATTCGAGTGGAGCTTGATCAAATCGGAAAAGTCTTCTCCGATATTCAGCAAGCACATGGGACGTTCGAACCGCCTGAATCGATTGGCAGTAAAACGATTGTTAAAGGTAGAGTTCCTGTTGCAACGTTTATGAACTACAGCATCGAGTTCGCTTCCTTTACACATGGTAAAGGCAGTCTGCAAATGATTTTCAGCGGATATGACCGTTGTCATAATCCTGAAGAAGTCATTGAGAAAATGGGCTATAACAAAGATGCTGATCCTGAGTACAGTTCTACTTCTATTTTTTGCACCAAAGGGAAAGGCTATCCTGTTCCTTGGGACGAAGCAGAATCCATGATGCATTGTCTATGAGAAAACCGTCATCCATAAATTGGGTGACGGTTTTTTGGGGAGTTTACACGTTTAATTGACAATCTTCATGTGACTTATTTTCATTGCGGTGGACGCTTTTCGGGGGGCACGAGCTTTTGCCGCTTCCCTCGCGATGCTCCACCTCCATTTCAATCAGTAAAATATAAGATTTACTTATACTAGTAAAATCCTCTAGAATACAAAAATCCAAATGGCTCTTTTGCTAATAGATGAATTGCCCCTTTATAGACTTAATCACTCTTTACCTGATCTGCCCTCTAATTCAATAAGAAAAAGGCTTTACTCCTTCTTGAAGTAAAGCACCCAACAAGGGCGATTCAAATTAGTTGCTCAATATACACGCTAATTGGGTGTATTCTGTCATGTAGTAAGTTATTAATTATTTGCTTCATTACACTGGGTTCTCTTAAGTCATTATTTCCAAATGTCACTAGTTCATTTACTTTTATCCACTTGCTGTCAGAAATTATATCTTCTTCGAGATTTAGAGAACCTCCTGTAACCTCACCAACAAAATGAAATAAAATAACTTGATTGTTTGTATTACTAACAAAATTATATACACCAGTAGTACCAATTAGTTTTACATCAAACCCTGTTTCCTCTTTAACTTCCCTCTGAGCTGAATAAAGAATGTCCTCACCGTTTTCGACATGACCACTTGGAAAGTTCCACTTATCAATTGCAGTAGGTTTATTCTCCTTTATAATCAGGACTTTATCGTCATTAAAAATTGACACACTTGCTACTAAAACAAGTCCATCTTGCAACATCTGATTCTCCCCAATTCTCTTTTAAAATTACATTTTATCTCTTATACCTGTTTTAGCTTTTTTCACTAACTTGCTCCGTTAATTGAAGAAGAAAAAGGCTTTACTCCTTCTTGAAGTAAAGCACTTCGTTAGTTGAATAAGAGATAATTCTTTAATTATCATTCTTGGGAAATATCTACATTTATTTCATCAAAAAATTTCTCATCTATATAGACCTTTAACTTCCATATTCCTGATGATGGAAACAATACTGCTGAACGAGCGTGTCCATTTATCACATCACCACGAGGAGTTAATTCTTCATCTTTAAATGTTATCGGATTAACTGTTGCTTCTTCGCCGTGCTTAAACGCTTTTACTTCCCACTCTTTGTTAGATATATCTTCAGTACCCCAAAAATGCCACATCCACTTTTGTCCATTTTCCGTAACTGTTTTTGAACCGATTATTCCAATACTACCTTCTTTACCAAACATTTCTCCAAACTCTGATGTAAAGGTTGGACTATTATCTTCCCATTGTTCTTCTTTAATTGTTTCTTCTGATTGACAGGCTGTCAAAATAAAAAAAATAAACAGTATCAGCATCAACGAAGTTTTTCTCAAAGAACTTCCCCTACCTTTTTTAATAAACTTATACGTATTTTTCCTTGAACTTTCTTCTTTTACGTATCATTTTCCTTCCTAACTCCATATTTTTCTTATTTTTTTATTGAACTAATATGCTGCGTTAGTTAAAGAACAATGATTTTTCAATCTACTCCAATTCTCCAACAAACCAAATGTCTCTCTTATATTCTCCATCCTCATCAGCAATTTCTTCTCTAATCCCTTTTACGATTATATTTTGGGGGATGTTCAACTTCCATTCTCTTTCAAATTCTCTTTCTTTAGTTAAAGGAATCCACTTTTGAAATTCATTATTTCTATCAAAAAAACCTTCAAAGTGAGTATCTCCATGAAATACAATGATCTGAGCATTAAACAGTTTGGAAGTATCAATTGAAACAACCACTCGATACTTTTCATCAGTAAATGGTTTAATTCCAATCAAATGTTTTGCAGCCTTTAGAAGAGTTTGAACACATAATCGTTTAATTCCAATAGGAGTCTTTTCAGAATCAATAAAACTTTGAGATACTGGTAAATGAAGATGACAGTATCCGTTATAAAAATCGGAAGGGAACTCATTTGTTTCTTCCTCAATTCGCTTTATCATATCCTTTGTTTTTCGTCGTAGTCCTCTTACCTTCTTATTACGCATATATGTCTCCAATTTAACATCGATTTGTTATATTCTTCTTTAACTAACCTGCTGCGTTAGTTAAATATTCAACAAAAAGGACCCTAATCCTTTGATGGATCAACGCCCCAGTTAATTCAATAAGAATCATTTCACACTTAATACAACATCACCATACACTTTGTCATCCAGAACTATCTCACATTTCCATATTCCGGCAAAAGGAATTTCAAAAAAAGTGGTAAAACGATTTAAACTGGGATAGCCAGAACTTGGTTCAGTTATTTTTTTAGGAGATAATACTTCTATTCGTTCACCTATTTCTTTATTGTGAACATTAATAGCCAGTTCTTTTCCTTCATAGGTTCCAAAAGGTTCTTTGAAATCAAACATATATCCAAATTGTTTGCCCGCTGTAAGGGCTGGATCTGGAAATATACTAAATAAAATTTCATCATTCTCTTTATAATCATATCTAATTTCCCAGTTTTCTATTGTTTTTTCTTCAACTTTTTCATTTTTCGCTTCATTGTCAGATGAACATCCCGTAAATATCAAAAGTAAAAGGATAAGAAATAAACTTAATCGTTTCATTAAATCCCTCCCAATATAAAATAACCATTTATTAAACTTTATTTATCATTGTATCTAAATAATCCTTCTTCAACTAACCTGCTGCGTTAGTTTAAGTATAATCCTTCACAACCCAGATTACCGATTCCTTCTTGAAAACTTAATCTTTATTGAGTTTCTACTGTGTTCTTCCTTACAGATGAAAAACTTATTAAACCAAATAGTAAAAATAACATACTGACTGCCCATAAAACTCCTGCAATTCCAAGACGTAGAGAAATTTCTTCAGATGCCATTGGATGGTTAACATTAAAACTGATTGCATTTAATGCCTGGCTAATTGCCCAACTAAAAAATACAAAAAAACCAATAACCAATCCATAAGCCACTCTAAATGGCTTTCGTTTTTTTGAAAACATTAACAGTATTACAACAATAAACGCTATACCCATTATGATTGAAAATCCACCTATTAACATACCCATTGTTTCTTGTTCCATTGGCATATCTCTTCACTCCCCACAATTTACATATATTTACTCATTCGATACCATTCCCAAAAAAACCTCCTTGTTCAACTAAACTGCCGCGTTAGTTCAACAAGCAAAAGCCCTTACCTCTTCTTGAAGTTAAGCTCCCGTTAGTTGAAGAAGAAGTATTTTTACTCTCCGATTTGAAGTAAATATCTTACTTCTACTCCTCTATTATCTGCTATGAGAATATCTCTTCTCTCTTTTGGTGCAATAATTTTTGTTCCTAAAGGTAAATGACTTGCCATACCATCTTCTATTTCTCCAACAACCTCATCTTTGGTTAGTTTTACATCCTCTACCCAGCCGGTTTCTTTTACATAAATTTTATTATTGAGTTCGAAATAATCTGCTTCGGGTTCTGCCCTCAACACTTGTTCTTTAGTTAGATAACCTGGCGTATCTGCACCTGGAGTACAACCTGCTATTAGGAAGAAGAAACTTATCACTAAGATTATATTAATAAAATGCTTCATAATTCCCTCCTATAAGTTAACGTAGATATAGAATCTCTAATCTTGTTCAACTAACCTGCCGCGTTAGTTCAATAAGAAAAAAGCTTTACTCACATTGAAGTAAAGCAACCGTCGGTTTAACAAGGTATACCTATAAAACACCAAATGTATTTAATTACTTTCTGAAAAAGCGACCAAACAAGCCTTTTTTCTGAGGTTCAGTAGGCTCATCTGAATCTATTTCATTTTCCCAAATCGCCAAACCATTTAAAAATGATTCGAAATTAGGGGCTAATTCAAGGATCATTTCAATATCAACATCAATAAATATTACAGGAGGTTCTTCTTTGATACTTCTATAATCTAGAGCAATCCAACTATGTCCATCTCCAGAGATAATAATGATATTATTGGGTAAATTCCATTCCTCAATTAATTATTGGCTATCTAATATACCATTGCCCCTACCTATACCAAGGATATGTTCTATATTAACGTGGTCATCAGCCCAAGAGTTTGGAGTATCAGAAGGATATGAATCGAATTTTATATATCCTCCATTTTGTACTTTGAGGATCTTTATGTAAGACTCTGGCAACTTTATTTTGAATTCTACTTCTGCTTTTTTAACTATCTCATCTGTTAATGGTTCTAATTTATATTCGTCTGTATCGTCTCTCCATATATTTCTTTCCATTAAATTCTCCTTTTTAAGTAATAATTTCCTTTATTATAAATGATTTGTTACATGTTTTGTTTAACTAACCTGCTGCGTTAGTTCAATAAGAAAAAAGGCTTTACTCCTTGTTGAAGTAAAGCTCGCGTTAATTTAACAAATGACCTTTTAAAAAATCCATTCAAAAAACTTTGCGAGAAGGAAGAATAGCACGCCAACAATTAATGCTCCAAATAAAAAGTAGCAAATACTTTTAACAATATCCGATATCGCTCCAACGAAATCATTAATAAATTTAGTCATTTTCCATCATTCCTTAATGTTTTTCGTTTCTGATCTCATTCTCTTTAAGTTTATTATTGTACAAAACGTAAAACAGGTTAATGACTACTATAATCAGAGAACCCATCAATACTCCGTATATCGCGTACATATTACCAGGATTTACAATTGTTGCTCCAATAATTCCTCCAATGGCAATTAAGAATGCATATCCGCTAAATTTCCATTTAGAATTTAACATTTCTTTCATCATTCATTTCTCCATTCCTATTACGGATTATAGCGATAGATAACAAAACGTTCGTTTTCGTTGTTCGCAAAGAGTTCAGGAACTTGGACTTCTTTTAATAGTTCGAATACCGTGTTGTTTTCGAGATATTGAATATAGTCGGTTGTTGGGTAATAAAGTATGATATCCACTTGACGATTTTTTTGTTCAACAGATTGAAGGATTCGATCGATTACATTCATGAAAATTTGAATCGAAAATGGATTAAAAAAGTAAAAACGGTTATCGGTTTCTTCTATTATATATTCTTCTGCTAAGCCATTTTCGAAACGTATAAAACCTTTCATGTTTTTCCGTTTCTCCATATAACTCGATTGATTTTGAAGTGCGTCTAAATACAGCTGACCGCTCATTTCGACTCCGGTTACACTTGCTTTAAAGTGATGGTTCACATAAAACGGGAGTCTTCCCTTCCCACAACCAAAGTCCACGACGACATCTGTTTTCTTCAATTCATATTCTTCAAATAAAGCATCGAGGGCAACGAAAGGAGTCGCCTCATAGCGATTATAATGAACCATCTGGTTTCGGACTTCGTGTAAGCCTACCGTCTTTATTCCAAGATGTTGATCGTACTCAAACTCATCCATTCTAAAACCCCAGTTCTTAACTAATCTATCCTTTAATCAAAACATACAAGATGGCTATGAAACAACTATCCCTGTTACTTTAGGAAAAAAATGTTATTATTGGTATAAGATATAATTTTCTGATTTTTGTATAAATACTACATTGGAGGTTATTTCATGAATAAAGCGATCGTTCTAATATTGACTATATCGATATTAGCCCTAGTAAACTGGATCGTCTCTCTCTTTTTTGCTGCAAGTTTTATAGATACATCGATTCCATTTGCACTTGTGGCTATAGCCGTTCTTTATATCTTCACTAGCAAAGATAATACAGTTAGTCGTCATATGGATATGCAAATTCAGGGACAAACCGGCATAAGAATGGCTGCTTCTAAACGTGTTGGTGGTCAATCTCTATTCTTTATTGGTGCAGTGATCTATTTCGTCATTACCCTTGTCGCAACATTCGTTATGTATAGAGAGTATTTTATAAGTTAATTGGTACTATTAAAACCTTCGAGATCAGTACTAAACCAGTACCTACCTCGAAGGCTTTTCATTTTTTCGGAAATGTTACTCTCCAACCAAGAACGATTATTACGAGTAAAATCACAATATAAATATAAATCCCTAAAGGAATACTTAAAGCGATAAAGTGGCCAACTACAAAAAGTCCTGTAATGAGAAACTGAAGCAGGTTATTTGCTGTTTGTTGCTCTTGAGCAAATTCATACGACTGCGAGAATGGATAATCTTCATTGTTAATCATCCTGTATGTCAGGATGATTTGCACGACTGCAACTAACAAAATGATGACTATTTCAGGGATGATTCTTGGAGAGAATACCCAAATGAAAACCACACTATTAATTATAAATATCGGAATATATAGTTTTACAAAAAAAGCTTTTAACGTTGCACTATATATAGATGAGATGTATTGAATGGGAGTCGACCGATAGATCCAAGACCCTTTGTAAGTCCCAGAAAACTTCAACATATGAATGACCCCTGGAATCATCAGGTTACAAAAATAAAGAGCAAAATACGTTTTACCGTTAGACACCTCCGAAAGTGAATACATCCTCAAATCATTAAATACAAATAGTGTTGGAAATAATATAGATAACCCTAAGGCAGGATACACTTTCAATTTAAACTCGCGCTCTTGTGTCATCATTTTGGAAGCGAATCGGTAAAAGATTTGTTCTTCTTTCCTTCTACACATGATTTTTGAAAAGAACGAATCTATGCCAGCCCACTTCTTTTTATTGGAACCCGTCTCTGTCATTAGTTTTTGTAAATTCCGTTCAAAAGAAGGCATGACTCGACTGTATAGATAAAATGAAATTAGTGGTACACATATGGCAAGGCTTGAAAAGATAATCATAGTTGTTGAGATTTGTTGATGTAATAACATCTCAAAAGGAGCACCATACCACAAAGCTGGAATAAATAGATGCCACCAACTAAATACATACTGGACATCTATAGTGGCCAAATCAAATGAACGAAGCAGGATTTGATAGCCAATCACAATGCCCACTGATAAAAGAATTTGCACATAATTAATAATGTCCTTTAGCCGCTCTCCATCGAAAAAGCGCAAGACGAGCAAATATAAAATTGCGGTTAAAACAACAACAAATAAATTCACAATGATAATTTCAACCAAGAAAATAAGCGCAAATCCAATTCCTTTTGTGAATAAACCGACCGCAAACGGTATCGTCACAAATGCACTCGTGATGAAACTCATATAGATGATGACATGGATGATTTTCGCAGCATTAATGGTTTTCCTACTAATTGGTTTGGTGTTTAAAATACTTTTATCTCTCAAATCGAGAAGAACTGTTGAAAAATCCGAAATCATAGACGTCATGAGAATGAACAAAATCACGCCAAAAACTAAACTCATTTGAAACATGTAGTTTTCGCCAAGTATAATAAAAGGAATCAAGATTAACCCATAAAAAGCATACAAAGCTAACGTTTTGAGATAAATACTGCCTTCCTTCTTAACTTCTCCATTAAAAATACTCGGTACGCGACGTTCATCTAACGTCAATTTCACCTGCAAAATTCTTCTCATTACTGGATAATCGATGTCTAACTTTATAAATAAAGCCTTGAAGGTATCTAAGATTCTTAACGAACGAAAATCATCCATTCGGTTGTCCCTCTTTCACCTTCTCAACAAATTTTTCGGCAATATATAAATGATAACCTAACAATGTACTAAAACGCTTGAATAAATATGTACAACTTTGACTCCATTCTTCATACTATTC
>NZ_JBHZRU010000016.1:0-87391 GCF_043641925.1 Paenisporosarcina quisquiliarum | reverse complement strand
AATAAAGTCCCTTTTTTTATTTTTATGATACTCCAAACTTATAGATAGCCAAAAAACATGTCTTTTTCAGTGGCCTCAAACAGCACGCACTGAAGACCCTGGACTGAGCTTCGCGAGGGAAGCGGCTGAAGAAGTGCCCGCGGAAAGCGTCCGCCGAAATGAAAATCAACATTTTCTATGTCTAAAAACATAAATGGCCGACTCCATAACGGGGTCGGCCATTTCTATTCTCATTGATTGTTTTCTTTTTCTAGCTGACGTTCACGCAACACTCTTTCTTCTAATTCCTTCACTTGCTCTTCTTGTTTTTTAGACTTCTTCACAATCCATCTAAAAGTTAAGACACAAGCAATTGAAAAAATGATGAAGCTGATTGCTGCGGGTATATACTCTGATTTGTCTTCAGGAAAATAGAGAAACAGGATAACCATCCATGAACTCATATTTGACACTTCCTAACTTATTTTTGAAGTACTTCGATCGATTCGATCTTAATATCTTCAAGTGGCTTGTCGCTACCATTTTTTTGAACTGCAGCCATTTTATCAATAACTTCTAATCCTTCGATAACTTGTCCAAAAACTGTATGTTTGTTGTCTAACCAAGGTGTTCCACCAGTTGTAGAGTATGCTTCGATAATTTCTTCTGGGTAACCAGCTTTTTTCATTTGGCCTAACATGCTTGAATCTACACGGCTCGCCTGAACGATAAAGAATTGGCTTCCATTTGTACCAGGTCCAGCGTTAGCCATTGATAAAGCTCCACGTAGGTTGAACGCTTTATCTGAGAACTCATCTTCAAATGTAGAACCGTAAATGCTTTCGCCACCCATACCTGTACCTGTTGGATCTCCACCTTGAATCATGAAATCTTGGATGATGCGGTGGAAGATAATGCCGTCATAATAACCATTTTCTGCATGAGTGATAAAGTTTTCAACAGTTTTAGGTGCTACCTCAGGGAATAATTTTATTTTGATTGCTCCCATTGTTGTGTTCATAACTACTAACGCTTCGTTTGATGCAACTTCTTTTGATAATTGTGGATACATTTGACTCTCTCCTTTTTCTGAGGCTGATGTTTTAGTCTCTTCAACAGCTTCATTGTTTTTTTCTGCTTGATCTTCTTTCTTAGTTCCGCAACCTGATAGTATCAGAATTGCACTAAAAATGACCAATAAACCTTGTTTTTTCATTTTCGTTTCACCCTCAGATATTCTATCATATTACTTTTGTTTTTACAGTAATTAAGGCATATCACTTTATTCGGAAGCCGAAATGTTTTATAATAGTATGGGTTATGAATGCAATGTTTTTGTTTTAGAAAGAAGTGAACGTATGACCGTACAAAAAAGAAATTTCTATATAATGTTTGTTTCCAATTTTTTAGTAGCTGGCACAGCGACCATGATTATGCCTTTTTTATCCCTATATATTAACACAATGGGTGATTTTTCAGATGCTTATGTCCAAAAGTGGTCCGGCATGGTTTTTGGTATTACTTTTGTTTCTGCTTTTTTAATGTCTCCGATTTGGGGTAGAATCGCAGATAAATTCGGATATAAACCAATCCTAATTATCAATGGTTTTGGTATATCGATCAGTATTTTATTGATGGGATTTGTTGATTCTGTTGAAGCGTTTTTCTTCTTGCGTTTGTTTATGGGAATTGTAACGGGTTTCATCCCAACCTCATTGGCTTTTATCAGTTCCCAAACTCCTAAAGAAGTTGCAGGGAAAACGCTAGGTACGTTACAAATGGGGAGTGTTTCCGGAACGTTGTTTGGTCCTGTTCTAGGTGGATTACTTGCTGACTCATTCGGATTCCAATATACATTTGTTATTACCTCGGTTGTTATATCGTTAGCGGCCGTGCTTGTTATGATCGGAATTAATGAAATCCGCAAAGCGCCATCTGCTGACGCGCATGTATATACGAGAAAAACGGTATTTGCGGGTTTAATGCATCATAGATTGTTGTTACATGTCATGATTATTACTTCGTTAATTCAAATCGGGAATTTTAGTATACAACCACTATTATCTCTGTATGTTGCTGGATTAACTGACTCAACTGATGTGGCGTTTCTGGCAGGTATTACTTTTAGTGCTGCTGGAATAGGTAATCTACTATTTGCAAGATATTGGGGTAGATTAGGTGATTCAATTGGGTACGAGAAAGTATTAACCTTCCTTCTCTTACTTGCCTTTTTGTTTATCGTCCCTCAAGCGTTTGTAACTGAATTATGGCAACTGATTGGTTTACGATTGTTATTCGGAATCGCAGTCGGTGGACTGATTCCGATCACAACTGCACTTGTTAGAAGAGAATCCCCTATTGAAATTCAAGGGGAAGTAATGGGTTATAATACAAGTTTTCGCTTTTTAGGTAGTATTATTGGACCGATGTTTGGTGGAATTGTTAGTGGTTTTATCGGAATATCATCCGTATTTTTTGTTACAGGTGCCTTATTCCTTCTATCCTATATAGTTCTCATTTTGACACGCAAAATGCCAGATCAAGATTTTGAAGATGTTTTGTTAGAAGAAGAAGCACATCAACGTGCATGAGGTACAATTAGCACACTTTTCATAGAGAAAAGTGTGCTATTATTTTTGTAGGTATTTACTAGAAAGGAGGTTTCAGGATGCGAAAATTGATTGGAATAACGACAATATTATTAACCTTGCCAATCATGGTCTTTTTATATACGCAAATAGGAAGTGAAATTCATGCAGCTACTCAATTTCAAACGCAAGTAAAAAGTTCCATCCAGTTAACGGAACCTTCTTTTTCTTCTCCAGTAGTAATGAAAGACCGAAATGGCAAAATATTTTCAGAAGAATATGTTGAGTGGCGAAAACCTTTAGAATATGAGGATATTCCTTTCTTTATTCAAGAGCTTTTTATTCAAAGTGAAGATACCGATTTTTATGAACATGTCGGATATGATTTAAGCGCGATTGTTCGTGCTGTTGTGTCAAATTCTTCTGCACAACAATCACAACAAGGTGGTAGTACCATCACACAACAATTAGTTCGCATGCGTTATTTAACGGAAGAAAAAACCTATGAACGGAAAGTAACCGAACTTTTATATGCGTATGAATTAGAACAAGTTTCATCTAAAGAAAAGATTTTAGAAATGTATATGAATGAAATGTATTTTAGTAATCAAGTGTATGGAATTGGTGCAGCTGCCACGTATTATTTCCAAAAGAATTTAGTTGAGTGTACGGAAGCAGAAATGGCATTTTTAGCGGCCATTCCAAATAACCCATCGCTCTATAATCCTCTTAAGAATTTTAATGAGACGAAACTTCGTCAAGAACTTTTACTAGATGTTTTAGCTAAAAATGGGACGATAACGCAAGCACAAGCGAATGATTTCAAATCACAAAAAATTACGTTAAAAACCAAACAAAAAGTCCAACAGTATCCTTCCTACAGTACATACGTCATTAAAGAATTATCAGACTTAATTGCGGAGAAAGACGGATTTGCTGAACGCTTAGAAAAAGCACAAGATCCTGCCATGAAAGATTTGATTAAAGCAGAGTTAAAAAGTAAAGTGGATGAAATTGTATCCACTGGTGTAACGATCGAGACGAGTTTAGATCCCCTCAAGCAGCAATCGATAGATCGCAGTTTTAACAAAAAACTAGAAAATACCGAATTGCAAGCATCAGGTGCATTGATTGACAATAAAACCCGGGAAATTATTGCCCTTTATGGTGGTAAGGATTATCGTAAATTTGATTTTCACAGAGCCTATCAAGGTTACCGACAACCTGGTTCAGCGATAAAACCATTACTTGTTTACGCACCTTTTTTTGAAACAACGGAATATTCACCTGAAAGTCAAGTTAATGGAGGAAAATATTGTATTGGATCGTTTTGTCCACAAAATTATGGTGGTGCAGTTTATGGTGATGTAACGATCAAACAAGCTTTTCGATTTAGTTATAATACTCCGGCTGTTCGACTACTGGAAACCGTTGGAATCGAACAAGCTTTTGGATTTCTAAATCGATTCCAATTTAGTGAAGTCAACAGCGAAGATCATAATTTCCCGGCAGCAATTGGTGGATTTAATAACGGGGTAACTAGTTTACAAATGGCGGACGCTTATTCTAGTTTTATAAATGGACAATATCAACCTACCCGTGCAATCCGATCTGTGAAAAATAAAAATGGGGATATTTTATATGCATGGGATTCAGAAACACAAGAAATTTGGTCAGCTGAGACTATATCCTACATGAGATCTATGCTACAGGATGTTGTAGATAACGGCACTGGCATTGGAGTTCAAGGGGATTCAAGTTATATTGGAGCGAAAACTGGTACTACTAATGATTTTCATGACTTTTGGCTAGCCGGACTAACAGAAGAATATACGGCCACTGTTTGGATCGGATACGATCAACCACGTGATATGGGAGATATTGAATCTGAAAAAATTCACCATTATTTATTCTCGGAGTTAATAAAACGGTAATATCTTTTTAGACATAGCAAAGGGGTGTTCTAGAGGTCACTTTTCGTGACTCTTGGAACACCCCTGTTTTTATTCTAAGAAAGGCAAACTTGCCATTAATCCGTTGTAAAGTTTCAATAAAACATAGACAACTAATGATATAAATAGACTCCAAACCACTATTTCAAATAAAATCATCCCGACTGTACCAGACATCGTCATCGTATGACTTAACTTATAAATAACATAAATGAAATAGATAAAGGTTGTCACACCAAAGATGAGGATTAAGATCGGCAGTGATTGAATCCCGAGAACAGACGCTAAACCACCAAAAAAGTAAACTACGTATCCACCTCTAGCGTGGTGTATGGTATGACCTTCAAAATCTTTAGAGAAAAAAAGCATCGCTAATTCATGAATGGTTTCAGCAATCAATTTTAAAGCTGAAAAAACCATAAAATAGAACAAGGCGAAGACGATTAATAAAAACAATCGCAACTGTAAATCAGACAAAAATTCTCTCATACCGGAATAGACGCCGATTCCTTTAAATAAATCTAATGCTTCTGTAACGGTAAACACACCAAAAGTTAAACTAAATAAGATAATTGTGATCAGTGGTAAATAACCAAAAATATATGGATTTTTCATGAACTTCCCTCATTATCTGCGATGTTTCTTCCTATTTATCATAGCTGAGAAAATACATCGTTAGCAACCTTTCCTTTGAGTAGTCACTCATGCAATCCGCCTAAAACTACGCTATACTTGACTTTATAAACAATAAATTTAAATTTCTTAATGAAGGAGGATTAACTTGTCATTTGTACTTTTCATATTCATTCCGATGATTGCGGCTCTTTTCATACCGTTTTTGTTTAAGAAAATTAACGGAATACATACAGGCTGGTTCGCCCTTTTAGTACCGGTCTTTTTGTTTGCTGTATACACGACCTTTTTACCGGAAGTGAGTAAAGGTAAAACATTTACATCCTCTTTACCGTGGATTCCAACGCTTGATATTTCGTTTATTTCCTATATAGACGGTTTAAGCTTGTTATTCTCACTTTTGATTACTGGAATTGGTTCGTTGGTTGTGCTTTATTCTATTTTCTATTTAGATAAAACACGTGAACAATTACATAATTTCTATGTGTATTTGATGCTTTTCATGACGGCTATGCTTGGAATTGTTCAATCTGACCACCTGATTAGCTTGTACTTTTTTTGGGAACTAACATCCATTTCATCGTTCCTACTAATCGGATATTGGTATAAGCGAGATCGATCCCGATTTGGCGCACTCAAATCCATGATGATTACTGTTTTTGGTGGATTGATGATGCTTGGTGGATTTGTTTTACTTTCGATTATGGGTGATACCTATTCAATTCGAGAATTAATTGGACAGGCACCTACTCTCCTTAATCATGAGTGGTTTGTATGGTCGCTCATTTTAGTTTTACTGGGTGCATTTACTAAATCTGCACAGTTTCCATTTTATATTTGGTTACCTGATGCTATGGAAGCACCTACACCGGTTAGTGCTTACCTACATTCAGCCACTATGGTTAAAGCAGGATTATATTTAGTTGCTCG
The DNA here is from genome assembly GCF_043641925.1 of Paenisporosarcina quisquiliarum. Taxonomy (GTDB): domain Bacteria; phylum Bacillota; class Bacilli; order Bacillales_A; family Planococcaceae; genus Paenisporosarcina; species Paenisporosarcina quisquiliarum_A. Next base: position 81,309 of record NZ_JBHZRU010000016.1, on the reverse strand, counting down.
TTTTACGCCGATTTATGCAAGTTCAGAAATATGGATTTGGCTAGTTACAGGCATCGGTTTATTAACATTGTTTTGGGGTTCATTCTTTGCATTGAAACAAACAGATTTAAAAGGAATTCTTGCTTTCTCAACAGTTAGTCAGCTAGGTTTAATCATGTCATTGCTTGGTGCTGGAGCTATTTCGTTCCACACAGGTGTTGAAGAAAATGACATATTTAAATATGCTGCTTTCGCTGCAATCTTCCATTTGATTAATCATGCAACCTTCAAGGGTAGCTTGTTCATGATTGCAGGGATTGTTGACCATGAAACCGGTACGCGCGATATTAGGAAATTAGGCGGATTAATGAGCTTAATGCCGGTTACGTTTACGATTGCCATGATTGGTAGTTTATCTATGGCGGGTCTTCCCCCTTTCAATGGATTCTTAAGTAAAGAAATGTTTTTAACAGGCATGCTTTCGATTACAGAATTTGAGTTTTTTGCTTTTGAAACATGGGGTATTTTATTCCCAATCATTGCATGGATTGCGAGTGTCTTTACTTTTGTATATAGCTTCTACTTTGTTTTCCGCACCTTTACAGGAAAGCATCAACCTAACTTATTGCCTAAAACAGCACATGAAGCACCTATTGGGATGCTGATTTCACCTGCTATTTTAGGAACGCTTGTATTACTCATCTTCTTTATTCCAAATCTGATTGGTGATACCTTGGTTAAACCAGCTGTATTAGCGATTCAACCTTTTCTATATGCATCACCAAGCGATATCGAGGTTCATGTTAAAGCTTGGCATGGTCCTAATATAGAACTGTTTATGACATTAGGTATTATCATGATTGGTTTCTTGCTGTATTGGACATTGCCTAAATGGCAACATTTATATGGGAAGTTTCCATCTGGATTTACCTTAAACCGTTTCTATGATAGTTTGATGTTCTTAAGCGAAGTGGGAACTAACCGAGTATCTCGCTTTTACATGACTGGATTCATCCGTTCATACTTGGTGTATATGTTTACTGGAATTGTCTTATTAACAGTTTCGACAGTCTTTATTCAAAATGCCTTTGATGTCAGTTTTGCAACTCTTGCGCCGATTCGTTTTTATGAATTAATCATCGCATTGGTTTTAATAGCAGGTACAATTACAATTCTTTTAGCAAAATCTAGACTAACTTCTATTATTGCTTTGGGAGCAGTTGGATACTCTGTTGCCTTATTCTTTGTTGTATTTAATGCACCTGACTTAGCCTTAACACAATTAGTTATTGAAACCGTTTCTGTCGCTTTGTTTTTACTCGCTTTTTACCATTTACCAAAATTAAATCGACACGAAAATCGGATGCGTTTCCGTCTTGGGAATGCACTCGTAGCAATTGGCGTGGGTGTGACGGTAACGATTATCGCTTTATCAGCACATTCTCAAAAGCTGGTACCATCTATATCTTCTTATTATGAAGATACTGTGTATTCTGAAGCTGGTGGAGGAAACATCGTCAACGTTATACTTGTTGATTACCGTGGATTCGATACCTTATTCGAAATTGCCGTTTTAGCCATCGCTTCTCTTGGTATTATCGCTATGATTAAATTGCGTTTGACGAAAAAGAAAGAGGTGAATCGCATTGAAAACGAATGATGTTATTTTACAAACAACGACGAAACTCATATTTTTCATCATTTTCCTTTTCTCGATTCACATCTTTTTTGCAGGTCATTATACGCCTGGTGGTGGATTTGTTGGAGGATTGTTAACTGCTAGTGGTATCGTCTTATTGTTGCTAGCATTCGATTTAAAAACAGTCACTACCGCACTTCCGATTAACTACACTGTGATGACAGCAGTTGGATTACTAGTGGCAATCGCTACAGCAGCAGGATCCATTTTCTTTAACGTTCCATTTTTCACACATGCATTTGATTACTTTGAATTACCGTTATTAGGTAAACAGTCTTTACACACTGCAATGTTATTTGATACAGGTGTTTACTTAGTTGTTGTAGGTGTCACGATGACCATTATTCAATCGATTGGAGCTGATGACTAATGGAAATTATCATGAGTTTTGTTATCGGCTTTTTGTTCATGGCCGCTGTTTATTTAATGTTATCTAAAAGTTTATTACGAATTATTATTGGTACTGGCTTACTTAGTCACGGAGCCCATTTGCTTCTACTAACAATGGGTGGTTTAGATGGTGACGCACCACCTGTTGTATCACCAGGTGTTACGAATTATGCAGATCCATTACCACAAGCGCTTATTTTAACTGCGATTGTTATTAGTTTTGGTGTTACCGCCTTTTTCTTAGTATTGGCGTATCGCTCTTATCAAGAGCTTGAAACTGATAATATGAACTTAATGAGAGGAACTGAAGACTATGATTAATTTACTTTTGTTCCCCATTCTAATTCCATTTCTCTTTGCTTCCATCTTATTGTTATTTCCAAAAAATCGTTTAGCACAAAGATGGATTACGTTTGGAACCTTAATTTTGACTTTGTTTGTTACCTTTGTTTTATTATTCAAAGTAAAAGCAGATGGTATTCAAGCGATAACACTTGGTAGTTGGCCAGCACCATTTGGTATTTCAATGGTGTCAGATATGTTGTCGGTTTTACTCGTACTATCTTCCACACTCATCACACTTATTGTGGTGTGGTACAGCTTCTCATTTATTGACCGTGATCGTGAATCGTATTTTTACTACCCAGGAATTTTGTTTATGTTAACTGGTGTGAATGGAGCTTTCACCACTGGTGATATCTTTAATATGTTTGTCTTTTTCGAAGTATTGCTAATGTCTTCCTATCTATTGATAGTACTAGGTGGAGAGAAAATTCAACTTCGTGAATCCATCAAATACATATTAGTGAATGTCATTTCATCTGCATTATTTGTAGTTACAGTAGCTTACTTATATTCTGTCATTGGAACGCTAAACATGGCTGATATATCTGTGAAAATTGCACAAGTAAACCAACCCGGTATTATCACTGTTATTGCAGTATTGTTTTTGATGGTGTTTGGACTAAAAGGAGCAATATTCCCTCTTTATTTCTGGTTACCGAGTTCTTACGCCGCTCCACCTATCCCAGTTCTAGCATTATTCGGAGCGTTGCTAACCAAAGTTGGAGTTTACGCAATCATGCGTACGTATACATTGTTCTTTACGCTTGATCAGGCATTTACTCATGAACTATTGATGATACTTGCCATATTAACGATCGTTGCAGGAAGTATTGGTGCACTAGCTTATTTTGATGTTAAAAAAATCATTATTTACAACATCATTATCGCCGTTGGGGTTATCTTATTTGGTGCTTCACAAATGAATGAACCAGCTTTAATGGGATCTGTGTTTTACTTAATTCACGATATCTTAATCAAAGGCGCACTTTTCCTATTGATTGGTATCATCATTGCCATTACAGGCACTTCTGATTTACGTAAAATGGGTGGATTGATTAAGACATACCCAACTTTAGGATGGACCTATTTAATCGCTGCATTTGGTTTAGCTGGAATTCCTCCACTAAGTGGGTTTGTCGGGAAGTTATTAATTGTTCAAGGTGGATTTGAAGCAGATAATTTATGGGGTAGCATATTCATATTAGCTTCGAGTTTGGTTGTATTGCTATCCGTCATTCGTATATTCATTTATGCATTTTGGGGAGAACCAGTTAAAGTTCAGATGCTATCTTCTAGTGTGTACCGTGGATTATTCATTCCAGCGGTTGTATTAGTTGGAATTAGCGTATTGTATGGAGTTGGCTCTGAGTGGCTTGTACCCTATATGAGTGACGCTTCAAATGTAATGCTCGATCCATCTATTTATATTAAAGCCGTTTTAGGAGGTGCTTAAATGGCCTTTCAAATGATGATTAATTTTTTAATCGCATTTCTATGGATGTTTTTGACTGTGTCTTTTAATGCATCTACATTCATTGTTGGATTTTTACTTGGCGCTTTAATGTTATGGATAACGAAAGGCTTTTTCCCAGGTCGATTTTATATGCACCGAGTATGGGCAGTCATCTGTTTAATAGGATTATTCTTTAAAGAATTAATCAGTGCAAATATTCAAGTTCTTCTTTTAATCGTTCAACCTAAAATGCCAATAAAGCCAGCTATTTTTGCTTTACCGATTGTATTAGAGAAGGATTGGGAGATTACCTTATTATCTAGTTTAATCACATTAACACCTGGAACCCTTGTGATAGATGTATCGGAAGATTCTAAAACGCTTTATATCCATGCTCTCAATTATGGCGATGCTGACGAAGCGATTGACTCGATCAAAAATACATTTGAGAAAGCCATTCAGGAGGTGAGCAGATAATGATGTTCTTTTATTGGGGTGTGGTTATATTAATAAGTCTCTCCATGTTGGCGTTTATTTTTCGGCTTATTAAAGGACCATCAGTACCAGATCGTGTGGTTGCACTCGATTCACTAGGTGTAGCTCTTATCTGTATGATTGGCATGATTTCAATTTTAGCGGGAACTAGCTTTTTCTTAGAAATTATTTTATTGTTAGCCATATTAGCGTTCATCGGAACGGTTGCATTCTCTAAGTTTCTAGAGAAGGGAGAGATTATTCAACGTGACAATGATATTAGCTAATATTTTAATCATTTCAACAATCGTATTTGGTGTCATTTTTATATTAGTGACTGCCATTGGTTTAATTCGATTACCAGATGTATACTCCCGAACTCACGCTGCATCTAAAAGTGCAACTCTCGGAGTCATGTTTATTTTGTTAGGGGTGTTCTTCCACTTTTGGTTCATCGAAGGCCATGTAAATACGCGAATTCTTTTAGGCATAGTCTTCTTGTTTATAACAGGTCCTGTAGGAGGTCATGTTATTGGTAGATCTGCTTATTTAACAGGCGTTAAAATGTGGGAAGGTTCAGTGAAAGATGAACTCGCTCCGGTACTTGACGAAAGAAGAAAAAAACAATAGTAAAAGGCAACAGCTAATCCTTTAAGGGAATAAGCTGTTGCCTTTTTAATTAATAACCACGGTACGGATACCCTCCATAATAGGGGGGGTAATAGTATGGTGGATACTGCGGATAATATTGATAAGGGTAAGGTCGGTATTGCGGATATAAAGTAGAACCTAACAAACTACCAGCAAGTCCTCCCAAGAAAGGTCCCCCAAAAAAGCCGAGACCTCCTCCACCAAATCCGCGTCCAAATCCTCTCCCTCTACCATAGTAGGGACGATAACGATTCACCAAATGTCTCTCCTCCTCTCCTTCCTATCGTATGAATTCAAGGATGAGAGACACAGGGTTAATGCCTACTCGGTTACTTCTTCACTCATTCGTTCAATTAATGTCGCTAAGGTACGTACCATCGCACCAGTACCACCTTTAGGACCTAAATCATGAGCAGAGGATGCATCAGATGTTCCAGCGATGTCTAAATGAATCCATGGTGTATTTTCAACGAATTCGCCAACAAAACCACCGCCAAATATCATATGTCCATCACGACCTGGCGAATTATTTAAGTCAGCAACATCACTTTTACGAATTCTCTTTTTGTCATTCTCCGTTAAAGGAAGGCGCCATACAAATTCGCCTGTTTCAACAGAAGCTTCCATAAATGTTTCGAAGAAAGCTTCATCATTTGTTAACGCACCAGTTTTATCTTTACCAAGAGCAACGATTACCCCACCAGTTAGCGTTGCAACATCGACAATGTAATTAGCTCCCTGCTGTTTTGCATACGTTACGGAGTCAGCTAAAACAAGTCTGCCCTCAGCATCTGTGTTTAAAATTTCAATGGTTTTCCCACTCAAAGAAGTGATAACATCATCAGGTTTAAATGCATTTCCAGAAATCATATTATCCGTAGAAGCAATTACCGCTATAACATTTTTATTAGGTTGCGTCTCTCCTATAATACGCATCGCGCCTAAAACAGCCGCTGCTCCACCCATATCCACTTTCATACCTACCAAGCCATCTTTTGGCTTAATCGAGTAACCTCCGGTGTCATACGTGATTCCTTTACCGACTAAACCGACAACATCTGTCCATTCATCATTCCCTTGATATTTTAATACCATTAGGCGTGGTTCTTCCGTAGAGCCTTGGTTTACTGCTAAAATAGCTCCCATTCCTAACTCTTCCATTTCAGCTTTTCCTAATTCTTCATATTCAAAGTCATACTTTTCGGCAAGTTCTTTCGCATATTCTGCCATTTTTGTAGCAGTTAATAGATTTGAAGGCATATTGACTAAAGTTCGTGCTTCATTTACTGCTTCTGCGTAAATCATTCCTACTTCAAAATATGCCACAATTTCTTGTGAATCTGCATTTGTCATCATTTCAACATAATCTAAATAATGGTCTACTTCATTAGATGATGTTTTATATCCCTGAACTTTATAAATCCCCATACCAATACCTTCAGATGCTAAGTAGGCTGCATCTTCAATAAGGATTTCGTCTTCAGCTGTAAATGAATCTAACCAAATCGTTACATTTGAAGTTTTTGTTGATACTAGTTCTTTTCCTACTAAACCAAAGATGTCTCTTAATTCATCTTGTTTCAATGTTTTTCGGTCACCTAAACCTACAAAGAAAATACGTTGAAGTTTTCCCTCATTCAGTGAAGGTAATTTCGTTATCTTTTTACGATCACTTGATATATCCCCAGATTTCAACCATTTTTCTAATGAAGACCCATAAAACGAATTAAAATCTGACCATCCTTGTGTATTTTCTGGATGCTTAAAAGTTCCTACAATTAAAACGTCACTTTGAATTTCATTGAAGTTAACTTCTGCTACTTGAACTTTCATTCTGAACCCCTCCATTTATATACTCTCGATTTCTATTATATATGAATATGTTCCGAATTTCGAATTATCTGAAGTCCCTTCCCATGAAAGGTTTCACCTATTAATCTATGTTATAATTAAAGAACAAAACCTCAACTAGAAAGGGTGGAATTTAAATGGATATTCTTACAAATACTCCACTCCTAGCTGCATTATTCGGTATTATTTTTGCTCAATTTGTTAAAATACCTATCGGCTATTTGATTACTGGAAAAGTGGACTGGAAACTATTCACTTCTACCGGCGGTATGCCTAGTTCCCATTCTGCGGCTGTTACTGCTTTAACAACAGCTATAGCCTTTGAAACAGGTCTTGGCTCTCCTCTATTTGCTGTGTCTGCTATTTTTGCGATTATCGTGATGTTTGATGCAACGGGTGTCCGTTTTCAAGCCGGACAACAAGCCATCATTATTAATCAAATGCGTACCGACTTTCAAACTTTTGTGAGCCAATCAAAAGGATGGACACAAAAGAAAGATATTGAAAAAATTGAAGAACTTAAGACTTTATTGGGACATAAACCAAGTGAAGTATTTATGGGAGCGTTAACAGGCATAGTAATCTCCATTTTAATTTATGCCTTCATCTTATAAATCCAGTTGAAAAAGCCATGTAAACTCATTTGAGATTACATGGCTTTTGACTTTAAACAAATAGCACCATAACATCTGACTTCCTGATAAATAATAAAGGTGGTTGGTTATTTCTTTCGCTTTCCGCGGACGAAACGCAAGCCTCCTCGGCTAAGCTGTCAAAGCCAGCTTAGCCTGTGGGGTCTAGCGTATTTCGTTTTTCCGCAGGAGTCTACAGAAATAACCAACCACTTTTCTACTAAAATAGCTTCCAAATGTATGTCAACCGCACTGTACAAAGATTGTTTAAGTAACTATATATTTGATATTTCACCTATCTCATTTTCTTTTAAAGAGCTAGACATGATAGCTTCTACACTTGAAGGAATTATTGATACAGTTGTTTTTAGGTGTGTATTATCGTCTTTGGAAGTTATATTCTCCATTGCTACAGTAGTGAGTAATAGAATTAATGTATATCCTAATACGAATAAAAATCTATTTTCTCCATATTTATCAGGTACTGATTGGAATGGAGACGGGACTCCGGCGGAATCAGCAAGAACTGAAGTTACATTGTTTATACAGATTGCGTGATGCTTGGAGTGTAGGCGCGAGACTCCTGCGGGAACAGCGCGAGCTGATGACCCTGCAGCGAGCGGAGCGAGTGAAGCGGCAGAAGCCGTGCCCGCGGAAAGCGAGCGCCGAAACGTAAAGCAATAGGCTTATACCATCGTGCTATCTATATTTTCATGAAAAATAAATAAGAAAACGATTGACTAATGGTAAGAAAGCGTCCGTCGCAATGGAAATCAACTTTCTGTTTTTATGCAGTCAAAAACCATGTAAACTCAATCGAGTTACATGGCTTTTCATTTAAAACATTTGATATCCATTTTTACGAAGAAGCTTAATAACGATACCCGCAATGATTGCGCCAATTAAACCACTCGTTAAGATCGTAATATCTGCAAAGTGTAAAGATAACAACTTATCTCCAAGAGCTTGGAAAGCCATTACTGGTTGAGTGAAGTATTCAAAGAAGTCAACCTCATCTATTATCAAGATTACAACAATCGGATAAACAATCGCCATTAACCAGGTCATGCGTAAAAGCATGTTTAATAAGAAACCAATCCCAAAGAACATAACTAAAAATATTAATACGGATAACATCATTGTGACAAGTGTAAAATTACCATCCATTCTATTTTTCCCTCCATGCTTCCTTTTCTCAGTTTACATGATTGGGAATTTCCTTTCAATCTCCTAGCTCTATGTTCAATGCTCTGTAACAATTGGCGATCCGAATTCTTCTATATTTCTTTATTTCCACATATAAAGACCCTTTTCGACAAATTCACGAAAAGGGTCTTTATGATGTTATTTTATTTTCTTCCTGATCCCGAACAACACGTACATGTTTCTGATCCACCAAGACGCAATTGGAAATATCCTTCACCTTTGCAATATGGGCATTGATTGGGTTGACCACTTTTTTTATTTGATTTCATACTTACATCTCCCTTTATTTCTTAATATTCTGATAATATAGCATGGGTCTGAATGGTTGTAAACAAATAAAAGAGAAATGTAAACGAATACATTTACCTTATTCTTATTTTATCTCCTTTTTACTCGTTTATTCTCACTTTCTTAAATATATTTTTCACGTACTTTGATTTTATACGTTGCGTTCTTGGTAGCATTCCTATAAATCATTGCAGAAATCAAAAAAAGCTCCCATCAGAAATTCTGATGGAAGCTTTTCAATCATTTTATAGTACGTTAAATTTACCTTTTTTCACAACTAATGAAGGGCCACCTAACATATAAAGAGCACGGTTATCGACCATTTTCTTCATAAATGAAGCTTTAGCACCTGTCACTTTTTTACCGAAAACAACACCAATTGCATCGTCTTCTCCAAGTGAACATACGCTACCTTTTAAGTCAGGAACAAATGTCTCTGTTTCTTCACCATTAATAAGAGCAATAAGGTTTTTTGCAACAGTAACACCTTGTTGCATTGCAATTTGTGCTGTTGGAGGATATGGACGATTCACTTCTTCGTTAATTAATAACGCACAGTCACCAACGATAAATACATCATTGTGACCAGGAGCTCTCATATCTTTTTCAACTTTAACGCGTGCACGCATATTTTCAATACCAGTTTGCTCGATTAAACGGTTTCCGCGTACTCCGGCTGCCCAAACGACAGTTCCAGCTTTAACGAAATCAAATTCTTCTTCACCTTTTTTAATCTTAACGCCTTCAGGAGTTGCTTCTACAACTGGTGTTCCAATTGAGAATTCGATTCCTTTAGCTTGAAGATGACCAACTGCATATTCAACCAATTCAGGATCAAATCCTGGTAATACCATTGGTGCTGCTTCTACGCATAGTACGCGTACTTTTTCTTGTGGCACATCAAATTCTTTGCAAAGCTCAGGGACACGGTTACCTAATTCACCTAAGAATTCAATACCTGTGAAACCAGCTCCACCAACAACAATCGTTAAACGACTATCGTCTTTAACTTCTTCCATCGACCATGTAGCAAATTGATATTCAATATGCTCGCGAATTTGACGAGCAGCTTTAACATTTGCAATTGATAATGCATATTTATCCAAACCAGGAATTCCGAAAGTTTCGCCTTCGAATCCAAGACCGATGACTAAATAGTCATACGTAAATACACCGTTATTCGTTGTCACTTGCTTACCAGCGATATCAATGCCTTCAACTGAAGCTTTAATAAACTTCACTTTGTCTGCTTTAATAACATCAGCAATATCATAACGAACTTGATCCGGACGTAATGTTCCAGCAGAAGCTTCATGTAACCATGTTGACTCATAATGATAATCATTTTGGTTAATCAAAGTAATATCTGCAACATCGACACCAATCATTTTTTGTAGATTGACTACAGTTGATAATCCGCCGTATCCGGCGCCTAATACTAAAATTGTCGGTCTTTTCACGAAGATCGAAACCACCTTTGAATAGTTTTATATACACAACTTAAGTCAAACAAAAAAGAAGTATTTACATACTTCATTGTTGACTAGAGTCGATTTGTCCATTTTTCGACAAACGTACTATCTCTATGATAGTCCTTTTGAGTATGGTTTTCAATAGAATGTTGTCAAGTGTAAAAGGTTTGAATTTTTCAGAAAAAGACAAAGATTTTATAGTCCTAGCAATTTTCAGGTGTTCCCTCTTTAGTAGCGGTTTTAAATGAAGATCCACATCCACATGATGCAATGGCATTTGGGTTCTCAATCGTAAAACCACCGCCCATTAATGATTGCTTATAATCAATAACTGTTCCATTTAATATTGGAGCATCTTCTTTTGAGACAAGAATTTCTAAACCGTGTTGTTCTAAAATCGTATCGTCATCTTGCTTCTTTTTGTCAAAAGCCATTCCATATGACAAACCGCTGCATCCGCCACCATTTACTGAAACACGTAAAAAAGCGCCTTCTTCTTGGTTATGTTTCATCATTTCTTTCACTTGGTAAGCAGCTGACTCTGATAATTCTACTAATTGTGTCATACGTACCACCTTCCTTCTTATTCTTATCATATCAAGTATGGGGCACTTCATTCAAGAACAACAACTTCGTCATTTCAAACAAATCTTACCTTTTTTCGGTATAATAAAGATATTAGGTTTTAGAAATGAGGAATATGCATGGAACTCACTCCACACTACCAGAAAGAAATAGAGTGTTTGCATTGTAAAAAGAAATTTAAAACAACTAAATTACGTTCTAAATTTGTGAAAGTTGAAAAACAGGAAAGTGATTTTCAACCTGTTTATTTAAATAATGAAGCGAATCCCTTGTTTTATAATGTGTTTGTTTGTGAACATTGTGGGTTTTCATTTACTGAGGATTTCACAAAATATTTCGCACCCGGTGTCAAAGAAGAAATTCAAGAGAAAATTTCTACAAACTGGACACCACATTCTTTTGGCGACGAAAGAACCATTGATCAAGCGATTTCAGCTTATAAATTAGCTTATTTAAGTGGTACTGTAAAAAAAGAAAAGGCAGTAGCTATTGCTGGACTTGCTTTAAGAACAGCTTGGCTTTACAGAATCAACAAAAACCATGAACAAGAATTGCGTTTCATATCAATTGCACGGAATCTATATAGTGATTCCTATTCCAGCGAAGATTATGCAGGAACTCAAATGTCTGAACTACGAATTATTTATATGATTGCTGAATTATCACGTCGTTTGGGCGATCGAGAACAAGCAACTCGCTTTTTCTCAAGAGCGATTGAAAAGCAAAGTTCTACTGTAGAGCCAAAATTGATTGAAATGGCTAAAGAACAATGGCAATTGATGCGTGGAGAAAAAGAAAAAGGAGCCCAATAGAGGCTCCTTTCTGTACATAGTCTAGCGACACTTTTGTTTTAAAATACTTGTTCTACTTCAACGACACCTGGAACTTCTTCCAATAATGCACGTTCAATACCTGCTTTTAATGTAATTGTAGAACTTGGGCAGCTTCCGCATGCACCTAGAAGACGAAGTTTCACAATGCCTTCCTCAATATCAACAAGCTCACAATCTCCTCCATCGCGGAGTAAGAATGGGCGTAATTTATCTAGTACTTCTTGAACTTGTTCTGTCATCATTGTATCAGTCATATCTTTCGACTCCTTTCCTTATAATCATTATAATGTGAAGAGAAGAAAAAATCCATTAGTTAATCCAAAGGAGCTTAAACAGAATGGACAAAAAATCTGTTTCAATCGATATTTACGGTGCTGATATCATTTGTGCGAGCTGTGTGAATGCACCGACAGCCAAAGATACTCATGAATGGCTACAAGCTGCTATAAGCCGAAAATACCCTTCTCATTCTGTTTCATTCACGTATATCGATATTGAGAAACCAATTGAAGACGAACGTCACCAAGCAATAGCGAATCGCATATTAGAGGACGAGTTTTTTTATCCACTTGTTATGATCGAGGGTGAAGTTGTTGGAGAAGGATATATTCAGTTGCAGCCGGTATTTCAGGAATTAGAAAAACACGGATTTACAAACGAATAAAAATGAAAAATCCGAGAAGTATATGATTAACTTCTCGGTTTATTTTATCCATTATACTAATTGTAAATGCATATAAATTCATTATTTCACCTAAAATTAATTTACTGAAATGAAGGATTAAGATTTCATAAAATAAAGGAGGCGTGGTGTACAATTCACCTCACCTCCTTATCAACACAATTACTATAGTGTAGTGCAACCACTGCATCAGCTACCTATATCGTTCGACCCACTGTCTTCCAACAATGCATCCTCAACTTCCAATTCATTCGCTTCATTATCTTCTGCACAGCCACTTAAAAGTAATACTGCCGCCAATGGTAAAGCTATATATTTTCCCTTCATTATTGTACCTCCTTTCATTTGTCATAGTTATTTCCCGCAAACGATTTAGTATGTACATAATCTTGCCAAGAAACTTCATATAGCTTTTTGAAGCTGACCACATCCAACATTTATATAAATATTTATTAAAGAATAAAAAAAGACGCTACCGAGCAGATAAATATCCACTTCGGTAACCTCTTTAAAATGAAAATATAGCACATCGTGTGCGAGTGTTGAGCGACTTCAACCAATACTCGCATTCATAACTTCAAAACAAGTTTTTATATCAATGTTTCTAATATACATTAGCCATTATGCCACTTGTACATCCATAACACACCTGATTTTAATAAACGAGCAATTCGCCCTGTCACTGTTCGATCTGCTAGGTATGCAAAGCCTTGTTTCTTTCCTAATGAGCCTAGGAAACCTTTAAGTTTAATTTCAGGCATCGTTTCAGGCAACTCTTTGCCCTTCCAACGAGCTTGCAAAACTTGAACAATTTGTTCGGCCTGCTCTTCAGCAACTTGAGCACTTGGAGCGTATGGCAATGCAGCACAATCTCCAACTACATAAACATTTTCATCATTTGGAAGGTTGTGATACTGAGTGATCACTACACGACCAATAGAGTCTGTTTCGGTTTCTAAATCACGTACTGGCGCCACAGGTTGAATACCAGCAGTCCATACAACTGCGTCAACTTCGATTGTTTCTTCATGATTATATAAAATCTTAGGTTCTACTTTAGTAATATTTGAGTTACTAACAACATCTACATTATGAGTGTCAAACCACTTCTTAACAAAATTACTTAATCGTTCAGGGAAATCACGTAAAATACGTGGACTTCTATCAAATAATTTTATCGCAAGATCTGGTCGAGATTCTCGCAATTCGCTGGCAAGTTCAATACCACTCAGACCTGCTCCGACGATACCAACAACGGATCCAGAAGGTAAACCACAAAGTTCGTTATACGTTTCTCGTGATTTACGAATGGTTTGAATACTATACGTAAATTCATCTGCGCCAGGAACGCCATGATATTTATCTTCGCAACCCAGGCCAATAACTAGATCATCATATGGCACTTGAGTATCGTCAGCCAAGACGATTATTTTTTCTTCTCGATTAATATCTACGATTTCACCAAATACTGTTTTAAGTCGTTCGTGTTCAGGATAAGCAACTCTTACTTCTTGGTCAGAAACCGTTCCTGCAGCTAACGCATAAAATTCAGTTTTTAAACTGTGAAATGGTGTGCGATCGATTAATGTGATTTGAATGTCATCTGGTAAATTGTTAGGTAGCAAACGGAGTAACACACGCATGTTACCGTAGCCGCCTCCTAATAAGACTAAATTTTTCATTTAAAAAACTCCCTTTACTCACTGCTTTCAATACAGTTAGTATAAATGATTGTGATAAGTTTCACAATAACGCACAGTGTTTGACGGATGAAAAAAAAAAGAGTAGCATGTCCATGTAGCGAGGTGACAATGATGAATCCAATGGTTGAATTTTGTGTAAGTAATTTAGCTAATGGTTCTCAAAAAACATTTGAAGAGCTTGAACGTGATCCAAACCTAGACGTGTTGGAATATGGATGTTTAAGTTATTGTACGAAATGTGCAGAATCTTTTTTTGCAGTGGTTAACGGCGATTTAGTGGAAGCTGAATCTCCAGATGAACTAACAAAAAAGATTTATGAATATATAGATGAGAACCCATTATTTTAATTACCCAACGAGAAGACTTTTTAAAAGGTCTTCTCGTTTTTTATTTACACGATACAAAATGAACATGTGAATTCTGCTACTACTTGTTAAAAAAACTAGAAACACTTATTTGAAACAAATTAGATTCTCAATACAATAGGTTGGCTGATGAAGTTTTTTTAATGCTTGTTCGGTCGTTGTTACACCTGTATTTACATGTATAGTATCAATACCAAATTGAATTCCCGCTAAAATATCAGTGTCATAATTGTCACCGATCATCACCATTTCTTCCTTCGTAAATCCGTGCTCCATTTGAATTAAATTCAGCATATGTCCCTCGGGTTTCCCGATATATATCGGTTCCACTCCTGTCGATGTTTGTACCACTGCAGTCCACGCACCATTCCCTGGCATAAGCCCACGTTCATTTGGAAAAGCACGATCACTATTCGTGGAAATAAAAACAGCACCTCTACGTACGTCTAAGCAAGCTTGAGCTATTTTTTCATACGATATTCCTCGGTCGATTCCCATTACAAAAACATCTGATGCTTCTTCCACTATTTCCATCTCGTTTTCAAGAAGGGCTTCTCTTAATCCTCTCTCTCCAATCATCGAAACGGTTTTTCCTGGATAGTGCATTCGTATATATTTCGCGGCAGCCAAAGCAGAAGTCATGATATGAGACCGTTTAGCTTGTACACCAAATCCACTCAATTTACTCAACACTTGATCAGGTGTTTGGGATGCATTATTCGTTACATAAAAAGGTTCGATTCCTTGATCTTGTAACTGATGGACGAACTGCACAGTTTCATGTATTGGCTCGTTCCCTCGATACAACGTTCCATCCAGGTCAATACAATATGCCTTATATGTCTTCATTAAGAATTCTCCGGGATGAATGCTGAAACTGGTCCAAGTTCATTTGTTAAATACAGATCAATTTTTTTCGGAAATTCATTTAATGTATTTATATTTTTGATTAAGATTTGAGCTACTAGTTGATGATCCACATTCATAAATTCACGGACAAGCATTTTTCGAAGGCTTAAAACTTCTTTTAATGATGATTCCATGTCTGCAGTAATTACCTTTTCATCCAATAAAATATCAATAATATCGTCGTAACTACCCGGATCTCTCATGATAAAACCATCAATCATTGAATTTCCAACATCAATTATCGACTCAATTATGTTTTGGGCGATTCGTTCTAATGCTAATTCCTCAACTTCACCGAGTGGGAATTTAGATGTTTTATCAATTACATTCACAATTGAATTCATATAAGTCAAAGTTGCGGTTATGTTATTTCGGTCAATAAAATACATGAAGATCCCTCACTTTATGTTTATTCGACAGAAGACTCCCACCCCAAGGAATGAAAAGGATGAAGCCTAATGCGTAGGTGGAAGATGAATGTCGGTTGGCGGTAGCCAAAACTTTCCTCACGATGATACAATAAGAACAAACATTCGTATCGTGGGAGGTGAAAATTATGTTAGTCAATAAGGCATACAAATTCCGGATCTATCCAACCAAAGAACAAGAAATCCTCATTGCTAAAACAATCGGATGTAGTCGTTTCGTATTCAATCGCTTTTTAGGGTTATGGAACGATACTTACAAAGAAACTGGCAAAGGATTAACGTACCACTCTTGTTCTGCTGAATTAACACATTTAAAAAAGGAGTTTGTATGGCTAAAAGAAGTTGATAGTATCGCCCTTCAATCCTCACTTAAAAACCTGGCTGATTCCTATTCACGATTCTTCAAGAAACAAAATAAAGCACCACGCTTCAAGTCTAAAAAGAATAATGTGCAATCCTATACAACGAAAGAAACAAATAATAATATTGCCATTGTAAACAACAAAATAAAATTACCCAAACTTGGTCTTGTTCGCTTTGCAAAAAGTCGTGCATTAGAAGGTCGGATTATTCGTGCGACTATTAGACAAAATCCTAGTGGTAAATACTTTGTATCCATTCTGGCCGAAACAGACGTGCAACCATTGGAGAAAACTGAATCATCTATTGGGATAGACTTAGGTATCACTGACTTTGCAATTTTTTCTGATGGTCGCAAGATTGACAATAATAAGTTCACATCAAAGATGGAAAAGAAACTAAAGCGTGAACAACGGAAACTTTCAAGACGTGCATTGAATGCTAAAAACAAGGGGATAAGCCTTCTTGATGCAAAAAACTATCAGAAGCAAAAGATAAAAGTCGCTAGATTGCACGAAAGAATAATGAACCAACGTGACGATTTCCTTAACAAATTAAGTACAGACATCATCAAAAACCACGATATTGTCTGTATCGAAGATTTGAATACCAAAGGAATGTTAAGCAATCATAAGTTAGCAAAATCAATCTCTGATGTATCATGGTCTGCTTTTGTATCGAAATTAGAATACAAGGCGAAATGGTATGGGAAAACCATCGTAAAAATAAGCAGATGGTTTCCGTCTAGTCAAATATGTTCCGGTTGTGGACATCAGGATGGCAAGAAATCTCTTGAAATAAGGGATTGGACGTGTACTGTTTGCCACGAACATCACAATAGAGATATAAATGCCAGCAAAAATATCCTAACCGAAGGCTTAAGAACCTTAGTTTTGGTTTAAACAAGAGAGTAGAACCGCAGGAATCTGCGGGGATAGCTTGGTCAATAAGAGAAACCTCTGTTGACAAAGAAATACGTCAATAAGTACGCTCTGTTCCCAAGAATCTCTCACTTCAATCAGACCGTAAGGTCGATAAGTGAGGGTAGTTCAAGTTGTTTCCATATATATTGTCTTTTCCATCCTATAGTACCATAATTCTTCGAAAGAAACGGAAAACTAATCAATCAATAAGTTCATTATTCTTGATCAATTGTAAGCGTTAAGAATTTTATCGACTAACACCCGATGATTCATGGCTTGCGCTCAATAAATCCGATTTTACACTGCTTCATTGGGACATAATATCATGAACGAACGTCAGATTCACTCACTTTTCTCACCACAATCGAAATCCCAAAAGAAAAACCACGATTAGGATGTTTGAGCATCCAAATCGTGGTTCTCTTCAATTTCTGGAACAACTTCACTAGGTTTTGCAGGTCCTACTTTTTTGATAATAAAATAGGCACATCCAAAGTTGCAGTATTCATATAAATAATCTTGTACCGTGCTAAATTTTGTATCATATGTAGCCTTCTGATTTTTATCATCAAAAAAGCCTTTTAAGCGAAGTTGACCATATCCCCAATCGCCTAAAATATAATCATATTTATCCAAAATTTCACTATAGCGATCTTGAATAGCTTCTTGTTGAAGGGCTTCTCGATAGTCATGTAGTACTTCGTATTCCCATCGGTCGATTGTAATCATCATACTCAACTCCATCAGTTTGTTGAAAGAGCGATTAGCTCGTCACCAATACGTTGTTTTTCTTTCGCTGCTGCATTTACTTGCTCATCTGCATGATAACTGCTTCGAACGAGTGGTCCTGCTTCGCAGTGTGAGAAACCTTTAGACATGGCAATCTTGCGTAGTTCACCGAATTCCATTGGCGAGTAATACTTTTGAACAACGAGATGTTTTTTTGAAGGCTGTAAATATTGACCGATTGTCATGATATCTACATTATTGGCACGTAGATCATCCATTACTTCAATAATTTCTTCGCGTGTTTCACCTAGTCCCACCATTAAAGATGACTTTGTAGGAATCTCAGATTGCATTTCTTTTGCACGACGTAAAAACTCTAAAGAACGATCATACTTTGCTCTAGCACGAACTCTTGGTGTTAATCGACGAACTGTTTCGATATTGTGATTTAAAATATCCGGTTTTGCATCCATAAGAGCTTGTAAATTCTCTTCGATGCCACCCATGTCTGATGGTAATACCTCAATCGTTGTAAATGGGTTTTTCCGACGAATAGCACGGACCGTTTCAGCAAATACTGCTGATCCACCATCTTTTAAGTCATCACGTGCAACTGCCGTCACCACGACATGCTTTAAATTCATAATAACAACTGAGTCTGCTACACGTTCTGGTTCTGCAAGATCTAATTCGTTTGGAAGACCCGTTTTAACAGCACAAAAGCGGCAAGCTCTCGTACAAATCGCTCCTAAAATCATGAAAGTAGCAGTACGTCTTGTACCCCAACATTCATGAATATTTGGACAGCGTGCTTCTTCACATACTGTATTTAAATTATTTTCTCTCATTAGCTTTTTCAAGCTACGATAATTGTCATTGGTATTTAATTTGATTTTCAACCACGCAGGTTTTCGTAAATGTGTTTCTTTTGTTGTCAAGCTCATCGACCCCATTCTTTATCGACTTTTACGATACAGTTACTGTTGACAATGTACCATATAACACCCGTTCTCACAACCACCTCAGTAGTTGAAAGCAAAAGAAAAAGCGCCTCTAATTTTAGAGACGCTTTACTTATTTATACTCGATTTGCTTTTGACTTTCCTACTGCATACACAATGCTAGCTGCAAGTCCGCCCCAAATGATGACGACGCCGACAATCATCATAACGATTGCACTTAATGACATTTGAAGTCCCCCTTATTCGCCATCTGCATGTTGATATGCATCAACATCCGTATTTTTGTTCCATTTCATAGCTGTGAAGATAAATCCTAAAATAATGACGCCAGCAGCAACCATCCAACCGAAGTTTAGAATGAAGATATCAGAATATCCTTCATAGTTACCGATAACCTCGCCATTTTTAGTGTGTTGTTTTAATAAGTTGAGTTTTAGTAATCCAAACATCATATAACCTAAAACTAAAGGTGTAATGAATTTCAAACAGATCTGCCACCAAGCACCTAAACGGATATCAGAAACTGCATTTGCGTGATCTTGTAGTTCTGGAAGCTTTTTAAAGAACCAAGCAATTGCTACTACTTCGATCAAACCGATTGCAGCAATACCGAATTGGTTGATGAAGTAATCCGCTACATCTAGGAAGTAAAGACCGCCATTTGTTGCAAATAAGAAGGAAATAACAGCAGCTAAACCTACACCAAATGCTACTGCTTTGTTACGTGTAATTCCGAATTTCTCAGAGAAACCAGCTACATAAGTCTCACAAATAGAAATTAGGGAAGTCAAACCAGCTAATGTAAGTGAAAGGAAGAATAATACGCCAAACAAGCCGTTCATTCCAGGGAATTCACTTATAATTTGTGGGAATACAACAAATGCTAGACCCACTCCAGCTGAAGCTACATCGCTTACTGCTACACCTTGTGATGCTGCCATAAAGCCTAAAGCCGAGAACACACCAATACCTGCAAGCAATTCAAATGCTGAGTTTGCAAAACCGGTAATAAACGCGTTATTCGTAATATCTGATTTTTTTGGAAGATAACTAGAATACGTAATCATAATAGCAAACGCAATCGATAAGCTGAAGAAAATATGTCCATAAGCAGCAACCCATACTTTTGGATTACTTAATTGCTCAAAGTTTGGTTTAAAGAATGCATCTAAACCAAGTAATGCTCCATCTAATGTTACCGCACGGATAACAACGATTAAGAAGATAACAACTAAAGTTGGGATGAAAATTTTATTTGCAAGCTCAATCCCTTTTTTAACACCTGCGAATAAGATTCCTAATGTGATTGCCCAAACTAATAATAATGGAATTGCAACACCAGCAACTAATCCGCCAGCTTGACCAGGTACATCACCTAATTCTAGTACTGTACCGAATAAGAATCCTGCAGTGTCATCGCCCCACGCTTGGTCGAATGAGTAGATTGTATATTTCATAGCCCATGCGATAATGACCGCATAATAGGTTGATATAACGAAGGAAACGAAAATCGCCCACCATCCAAGCCATTCTGCTTTTTTACCGCCTAAACGGAAAAATGATAATGGAGCTGAACCACGATACTTATGACCCATGGTGAATTCTAGGATAAGAATTGGAATACCTGCAGTTAAAAGAGCGAATAAGTACGGGATAAAGAAAGCTCCTCCACCATTTTCATAAGCAACATACGGAAAGCGCCAAATGTTTCCTAGCCCTACCGCGGAACCGACTGCGGCTAAAATAAACCCAGCTCTAGTTCCCCATTGAGAACGTTGTTCCATGTTTTTTCCCCCTTTTATTTCGCGCCCTAAATTACTATTGCAATATTAGGAAGCTTGTTTATTTTCAGATTATTTACTAATCTAAAAACAGTATACTATAGGGAATCAACTTGTCAAAGTGAATTTTCAAAAAAATACACACATATAAAAAGTAAAAGCAAGGGTAAGCACCCTTGCTTTACAAGAATTTTCTATTCAATTACATTTGTATCTTCTTTATTCATCTTCATATTTAAACCAATAAATAGTATTGCTAGAATAGCAATAACGACCCCTAATGATAACCATAATGATTCAGTAAATCCTAATACCAGATAACCAGCTGACGCAACGCCGGCTGATATTAGTGCATATGGCAATTGAGTAGTTACGTGATCAATATGATTACTTCCCGCTCCAGTTGATGACAAAATCGTAGTATCAGAAATCGGTGAACAATGATCTCCAAAAACAGATCCTGCTAAAACTGCAGCAAGTGCTGGTAGTAACATTGTTGGTTCTGCATTAATCATAATGGTTCCAGCAATCGGTAGAAGTATACCAAAAGACCCCCATGAAGTTCCTGTAGCAAATGCCATACCACCAGCTAATACAAATAGTAATACTGGAAGTAAACTAATAGGCAACTGTGAATCTGTCACGATTTTAGCTAAGTACTCACCTGTAGCCAATTCGCCAATGATGAAAGTTAATGCCCAAGCAAAAATTAAGATTAGAACTGCCGGTAACATCGACTGAAGACCACTTATAATACCTTTTCCAATAAAACCACTATTCGCTTTCTCATTTCGATTCATTTGCATAACGTATAGAAGAATTGAAACAATCGCTCCAGCTGTTCCCCCAATTAGAAGGGATTTTGGTACATCGGTATTCTCAAAAATAGCCCAGATATTAGCTTCTCCTGCGTTTGCATATCCTGTCCAAACCATCGCAGAAATCGTAACGATTACTAATGTGACGATAGGTAAAACTAAATCTCTTACCTTTCCATAATGATGCACAGGAAATTCTTCTTTTAATTGACCAGGGATATCTTTTAATGGATCAAATAATTCCCCTGTTTCTCTTGCACGTTTTTCATGTTTTTTCATCTCAAGTAAATCAAAATCTGTTATAGCTACGAAAAACACCATCGCAAGAGCAGCAATGACATAGAAATTCATTGGAGCCATTAATACGAATGCCGACAAAGGTGAATACGTAATGACAGATTGTGTTGCTAAAATCGTTCCGATTAAGCCAATTAAATAGGCTCCCCAACTTGAAACCGGTGAAACGACACAAACAGGTGCAGAAGTTGAGTCAATGAAATACGCTAACTTCGCGCGAGAAACTCGGTGATGATCAGTTATAGGTCGTGCAATTTGTCCAACAGCCAACGCATTAAAATAGTCGTCGATAAAAATAATAATACCTAAAAACGCAGTTAATAATTTGGCTCCTCGACGCGTTTTAATATGTTTGACTGCCCATTCTGCAAATGCTCGACTTCCTCCAGAAAGACTAACAAACGCTGTGATGATTCCTAATAAAAATAGGAAAAGAAGTATAAAGACATTATACGTATTTAATCCGCCATCCCAAAAAGTAATCTGGAATGATTTCCACAAAGTTGCAAGTGAATCTACAGGTGCAAATGAATGAATTAATAAAGCTCCTAACACGACACCCGCTCCAAGTGAAAGTAATACTCTTCTAGTAATGAGAACCATTACAATTGCAAGTATTGGGGGTAAAATAGAAAAAATTGTGCCTGACATAATGTTGCTTCCTCCTCCTTATGGGGGTGGACACAGAGAACGAGTAACCATACAAAAAAAGCTGACTCCATATACATTCATAAGAATGTTAGGAAGTCAGCCTCTACAAGTTGCGAATAGATTAATTAATGTACACTACCCACGATCTGTAGCTCACCATTTATAGCAATATGCTTATAAATGACAGTGTTATTCTTGTTCAGAATAACCCCAGCATATGATAATGGACATTATCATAATACTTCGGCATAACTTCCTTTTGCATACGGTCTACGTTGTCATCCTCGCGTATGTTACTCATAAGCCATGCGGCCTCTACCCATCGATATAATTTTCATTTATTATCCTATCAATATATTCGGCTATTTGCAAGAGATTACTCATCGGGAAGTTTTACTGGAACTTCGATGGAAGGTTGAACACCATCCCCTCGATTGAAAATTTGTGGCACTTGACCTTGAATTAACCCCATAGCGACGGGAATACGCTGTTCCACTACAGTTGTCTTGGTTGCTAAAGGAACGATTACTTGAACATTAACTTTAATTAAAATACTAACTTCTACATACGCATTATTAATACCAAATTCTCTAATGATTGGATCCACGTTCGACTTTACATTCCCAATCACATGAAATCGTATCGGTATTTTGGGTCCTAAATTACCGAGTAAAGGAATATTTGTCGCTTGGCCAATAGGAACAAAAAAGACGATTCCACCTTGATCTTCCATAGCCTCGGTATCATATTCAATATCATCTAGGTAAGGAAGATGGTCTAAATTCCCTTCCTCAGCCTGTTCTAAATGCGTTTGTACTAAATTGGTCGTATCCGCTAACACGCGATTAATAATTTCTGTATTAAATTTAGTGGTCACCATATTAGATTGATCAGATGGTACATGTTCAATAATATCGTTTACGTCTAAAACATTTGAGATACGCGTGTTAATTGCTTTACTAATTACTAATGAGGCTATTTTCGTTGATTGCACTTCTGCATACTGTAGGTAGGTTGGGGTTAAACGTACGTTCACGACATAAAACAATGCAGCCACGGACAAAATAATACACAACAGAATGATTGGTAACAGATTTTGTCTTTTCTTGCTTGATTTATTCGTTACTTTTGGTAGTTTCAAACAAAAATCCTCCTTCTCTATGGTACGAGAAATAGGAGGATTTTATGTCATCATTTTAATTAAAATCGAGTTCCACTTTGTCGATAACTAGCTCATTATTATGTAATAAGTCAAGTTCATAGGTCGCATTTAATAACTCACCGTCTTCCTCAAAAATTCTAACCCATGGACGTGTAGGCATATGCATGTTTTGTTTAGAAATAATGCCACGACTACCATTTGACAGAACAACGGTTGTCCCATTCGGGTAATGCGCAATAATTTGACTAAAGGCTTGAACTACTTTTGCATCGTACAATGAGCCCTTCCCAGCTTCTAAAATAGCGATTGCTTGTGACGGGAGCATTTTCATTTTATAGACACGGTTCGAGGTTACCGCATCAAATACATCTGCAACAGCGATAATTTTGGCATAAGGATGAATTTCAAAATCGATCAACCCTCTCGGATAACCACTTCCATCCAATCTCTCATGATGTTGGAAAGCACAATGAGCTATCAACAATGAGATGGAGTGAACATTCCTTAACACATCAAAACCTGCTGTTGTGTGCTTTCGAATTTCACTGAACTCTTCTTCTGAAAGTCGTCCTGGCTTTAATAGAATGTCTTGAGGAACCAACATTTTTCCAACGTCATGCAATAGTGCTCCTAAAGCGATTTGTCGAATTTCTTCGACTGAATAGTTCATTTCTTTTGCAACTGCGATAGCATAAGTGCTGACTTGAAATGAATGTTGATAAATATAGTTATCATACATGAAAACATCGCCGATGATCGTTAAAACATCTTCATTCGATAAAATGTTACTTAATAGATCATCTATAATCGAGTAAAGAGCTTTTGACTGTTGATCTATAAAAAAGGAAGCTTCGCCTTTTTTTGCTCCTTGAATAGCTTTGAACGTTTGGGTTATTTCTGTAACGGCTCGTTTCCTTACCTCAATGGGTACCGTATCAAGAGATTCAATGTTTCTTGATATGGCATCTTGAATATATACATATGGAACATTTAAATCAATTAACCGTTCGATGATTCGACCGGTAACCTCCACATTTTCTTGCAGTAAAGGATGACCAGCTTCATTCCAAATCGTCCGCCCAATAATCATTCCTTCTGTTAATGTCTTGATTGATATTAATCTCATGGTTCTCTCCACTTCGTGTAAATCCCAGAATTATTTTTGTTTTTTTCCATACCAAATGAAAACGTCTCGCAGAAAATCTGGCATAAAGTAGGTTTTTTTAGCCTCTTTTAAACTCGGGAAAAAGTAACCGAATGTAAACATATCTAAAGTTGCCAATCTGATTAACTTATTTGGATTTACAAGTTCGTTCTTAATGTACAATTCATTGTCTACAATTTTCATGTTATAAGCAATCATTTTCCCCATGATTGATCCTCTAAATCCAAGACCCTTAATCTCCAGATTAGGCCACTCATGGTTTAAAGACTTATGATATAGATCGAGTAACTCTACATACGTAAGTTCGATTACACACGGATTGATCGGATGAGGTAGTATTTGGTGTACGTGTAAAGAGGAGACATCTCCACTTTTTAAATCATCGAGAAATATTCCCGCATTGAAAAGGGCACAATCTGCATCACAATAACTCACCATTGCCTCTCCAAAATAAGAGGACAATGCTGATTCTTGGAACCATTCTTTTTCTAACGTTTCCTTTTGATAAAATTCAATGGTTTTCATCTTTTCTTTTCCGATTCGTTCAAGTTCAGACACTTTTTGAAGTTCATTTTGAACTATTGGCAATTCATTCGCATCGTAAAGAATAGCCTTTTTGTTTCGAATTTCATTTGTAATTAAATCATAATCGACTGTAACTTGACCAACAAATTGACCAAATTTACCTGCTGCCGCTAGTAACACGTTATTCACTATTTTCCCATCGTGCAATACATGATGGGTATGAGCACCAAATATAACATCTATTTCAGGGAATTGAGCAGCCATTTTTTCATCTTCATGTATACCTAAATGAGATAAACAAATAACGATGTCTACATCTTGAGTTAATTGTTCTAGAGACTTTTGTATAGCTTCAAAAGCAGATGTTACTTTCCAGCCTAAACGCTCGTAAAAAGATGAAAATTCCGCTGTTACAGCGATAATTCCGATTTTTGTCCCCTTCGATGTTTGCTTTACAACATAAGGTTTTACCCAATTTGGTCGTTTGCCATTTTCATCGAATAAATTACCTATCACAACATCAAAATGAGCATCCTCATAGAGGGTATCAAGGTCATCGTGAGACAAAGTAATCCCTTCGTTGTTGCCAATGGTTACAACATCATATTGTGCCTGATTTAAAAGCTGTGTATTTCCTTTTCCAAGCGTACCTTCAGTGTAAATATGAGACCTGTCAATATGATCACCGATATCAAATGCAAAGCTAGAGTCACCTTCCTCTTGATGCCATTTTTTCCGTGAAGTCAACAAATCGTCAATTCTCGGCCAATGTTGAAAATGACTATGCAAATCATTCGTATGATAAAAATGGATGGTTTCTAGCATTCATTAATCTCCTTACCCGAGTAATCCAGCTACAATTGAACGAATTCCTAGTAATAATAAAATAATTCGAAGGGCGAACACTAATGTTTCCGATTTTATTTTTTGATTTAAGTAAGCACCAATCTTAGCACCTATATAGGCTGCTGGAATAACCGGTATAGTATATAACCAAGGTACATTCCCTAACGAGATATGGCTAACAGAATTGACTATGGCTGATAGAAAGACCATAAACATCGATGTACCAACCGCCACATGAGGCGGGAATAAGAATAACAAAATCATTGCCGGAACAAGAATTGACCCTCCGCCTATCCCGAATAAGCCTGAAGCAAATCCAACTCCGAAGGTAAGTAAAAGTGCAAACCATATAGGATAGCCATATACAAAAGTGTTTCCTTGTGGATCGATAAATGTTTTTTTCTTACTGTTATCAACAAATATATGTATAGGTTTTAAATATTTTCGTACGAGTAATAATGTAGCTAATAAAATTAATAGTATGCCAAAATATAAATTGAAGGATGGCAGATCCAATCCTTTATTCACAATAGCACCAAGAATTGTACCTGGAACACTACCTATGAAGAATATGAGTCCACTCCGATAATCCACGGTCTTTGACTTCATATAGGACAACGTAGAGGCAAGTCCAGTGAAAATCATCATAATTACAGACAGTCCCACTACATTTTGTGGTGTAATACCGGGAATTAAACCTAAGGACCCTCCAAAAAAAAGTGTTGCAGGTACTAAAATAACCCCTCCACCTAATCCGACTAATGCACCGACTACCCCAGAGAGCAAACCGATGATTGCTAAAATTATATATTCCATTCTGACTCTCCTCCAAATATGTCTAATTGCTTAGGGTTTAAACCTTCATATTGAATATGTAACTTTTTCATGACTTGTTTTGCATTATTAGCAGCATGTCCACCCGAATTATTATTGAATAGAACCGTGACTTGTTTGGATTGTATAGATAAGTGATGAATGACTTGAACAATTTCGTCTAATTCCGCTTCATTGTAATCATACAAATACCTAATTTCTCGCCATTTTTGTGCATCTCCTGGATTTCGCCAACCATGCACATTGCGACCATGAAGACGAAATAAAGTATGATCCTTACGACTGGCTACTGGCACTAACGGAATACTTCCTTGACCAGATTGTGGTTCATCACAAACCGAATGAATAAATTCATATTCTGTTAAAAACTCAATGGTTTTCTGCCTATATTGCGGCTCATACCAAGATTGATGTCTAAATTCAATGGCGACAGGCATGTCCAAAAATGACTCTTTAAGCATTTTTATGTAGTCCACATTGCCTTTAATACATTCAAACCATGGTGGGAATTGTACAAGAATCATACTCAATTTTTCCGCTTCGATTAAAGGAATTAAGGAATCCTTATAACGGGTTATCATTCTTCTGTTGATTGAAATGGAGATTCCCCTCTTAAATGACCTGTAATGCCTTGATAAGCTTTAACAATAAATTTAAAATCTTGTGGAGTTTCATTAATCCATTTTCTCATATTGCGTTCTGGTTGAACGGCATAGAAGGCAGCATCAAGTTCCACTACTGGAAAGTGTGCACTATAATCCATTAGCTTTTCATGAGATTTGGTTTCTGGTCGATAAACATCGGGATGATCTCCCCATCCTGTTAACCCGATATGGATCATTTTCACTCACACTCCATTTGTCACTTATCATATCACATTCATTTAAAAAACTTGAAAACACAGCTTTTTAGATAATTAAAATAAGTTCTTTAGTTGTAAAGAATTCGAGGACATTTTGTGTTTGATAGCCTATTTTAATGTAAGTTTAATAAAAAAGACATTCAAGATGTGATTAATCGATTAGATATCTATTAGTTAACTAGCTAATGAGACGCGTTTGATTGATAAAACATGAGTTTTGATTGATAAATCGTCAATTTGATTGATAAATCTCCAATCTGATTGATAAACCCTCCATTTTGATTGATAAATGTTCAAAAGTAACTCAACTCTAAAAAATCTGTCTCATACAGGTGAGATTTCTTTTCTCGGAAGTCATTTTTCTTCAATAGATTATTAATTAAACAAGAAAACCCCGCCAAATGGCGAGGTTTAAGGTATTCGAAGGTTAGCCGATTGAGCCTTCCATTTCGAATTTAATTAGTCGGTTCATTTCTACCGCATATTCCATCGGTAATTCTTTTGTGAATGGTTCGATGAAGCCCATAACAATCATTTCTGTCGCTTCTTCTTCAGAGATTCCTCTGCTCATTAAGTAGAACAATTGCTCTTCAGAAACTTTAGAAACTTTTGCTTCATGCTCTAACGAAACATTGTCATTTAAAATTTCGTTATATGGAATCGTATCAGAAGTCGATTGATTATCCATAATCAACGTATCACATTCAATATTTGAACGTGCACCTGAAGCTTTAGGTCCAAAACGAACAATCCCACGGTAAGTAACCTTACCACCTTGTTTAGAGATTGATTTAGAAATAATTGTTGAAGATGTATTTGGTGCTAAGTGAATCATTTTAGCTCCAGCATCTTGGTGTTGCCCTTTACCTGCAAGCGCAATAGATAATGTCATCCCACGAGAACCTTCACCTTTTAAGATGACCGCCGGATATTTCATTGTTAACTTAGAACCAATGTTTCCATCAATCCATTCCATTGTTGCATTTTCTTCACATACTGCACGTTTCGTTACTAGGTTATAAACGTTATTTGCCCAGTTTTGAATCGTTGTATAACGGCAATATGCATCTTTTTTAATGATAATTTCAACTACCGCACTGTGAAGTGAGTTCGTTGTATAAACAGGTGCCGTACAACCTTCTACATAGTGAACTGATGCGCCTTCGTCAACAATAATTAACGTACGTTCGAATTGACCCATGTTTTCTGAGTTAATACGGAAATACGCTTGTAATGGCGTATCTACTTTAATACCCGGTGGTACATAAATAAATGATCCACCTGACCAAACTGCTGAGTTTAGTGCAGCGAATTTGTTGTCAGTATTAGGAATTACAGTAGCCCAATGCTTTTTAAACAATTCTTCATTTTCAAGAAGAGCAGACCCTGTATCTTTAAAGATAATCCCCATATCTTCTAATTCTTTTTTCATATTGTGATAAACAACTTCAGATTCATATTGAGCAGATACACCAGCTAAATATTTTTGTTCTGCTTCAGGAATTCCAAGTTTATCAAAAGTACGTTTAATTTCTTCAGGAACTTCATCCCAAGAAGTTTGTGTCATTTCAGATGGTTTTACGTAGTACGTAATTTCATCGAAATTCAAAGATGACATATCGCCACCCCATTGTGGCATTGGTTTAGAGTAGAAAATCTCTAAAGATTTTAAACGATAATCCAACATCCATTGTGGTTCTTCTTTCATATTTGAAATCGTTTGAACGATTTCACGTGTAAGACCACGTTTTGAACGGAATACAGATACATCCTTATCGTGGAAACCGTATTTATAATCGCCGATTTCAGGCATTTTTTTTGCCATCGTCTTTTCCTCCGTTCTGTTTATGATTGCGTTTCGTCGTTCGATACGCCTTTTTCCATCGCTTTCCATGCTAAAGTTGCACATTTAATACGCGCAGGAAATTTAGCTACTCCGGATAAAGCTTCGATATCGCCTAAATCGATCGAATCGTCGTATTCTTTCCCTAACATCATGTCTGAGAATATAGTTGAAAGTTTTAATGCTTCATCTATGCTCTTTCCTTTGACTGCTTGTGTCATCATAGAGGCTGATGACATAGAAATCGAACATCCTTCACCATCAAACTTTGCATTTTCTACAAGTCCGTTTTCAACTTGTAGTGTTAAATGTATACGATCCCCACAAGTAGGGTTATTCATATCAATTGTCACACTTCCATCCTCAAGTGTTCCTTTATTACGAGGATTTTTGTAATGGTCCATGATGACTGTTCGATAAAGCTGATCTAAATTATTAAAAGACATCGTTAAAATACTCCTTTGCAGTGTTCAATCCTTTGACAAGTAGGTCAATATCTTCTTCTGAATTGTACACATAGAAACTGGCACGAGCTGTAGCACTTACTTGCAACCACTTCATAAGTGGTTGTGCGCAATGATGACCAGCACGAACTGCAATTCCACGCATATCTAATACAGTAGCTACGTCATGAGGATGAACATCATTTAAGTTAAATGTAACGAGTCCTGCTCTTTTTTGAGGATCTTTTGGTCCGTAAATTGTTAAACCATCAATGGTGGACATTCTATCCATTGCATATGCTGCCAAATGATGTTCGTGTTTTTCAATTTCATCTAAACCAATCTCTTCAAGGAAATCAATAGCTGCTGCTAATCCAACTGCACCCGCAATTATTGGTGTTCCTCCTTCAAATTTCCACGGAAGTTCTTTCCATGTGGAGTCATATAGATCAACAAAATCAATCATTTCTCCACCAAACTCAATAGGCTCCATTACTTCTAATAAATCCTTCTTGCCATATAAAACGCCAATCCCAGTAGGACCACACATTTTATGTCCTGAAAATGCAAAGAAGTCACAATCCAAATCTTGAACATCAATTTTCATATGAGGTGCAGCTTGAGCACCATCAACTACCATAATGGCACCATGCTCGTGAGCAATCTGTGCGATTTCTTTAATAGGATTCATTGTCCCCAGAACATTAGATACGTACATAATGGATACAATTTTGGTCTTTTCAGTAATGGTTTCTCTCACTTTTTCAAGTGATAAGGTCCCATCTTCTTCAAGATCCACATACTTAAGAATTGCACCCTTTGCCTTCGCTAACTGTTGCCATGGGATAATATTTGAATGGTGTTCCATATACGTGATGACAATTTCGTCACCTTCTTCAACATTTGCTCCACCATAACTTTGAGCGACTGTATTAATAGCTGTCGTTGTACCACGCATGAAAATTATTTCTTCCGTAGACTTTGCAGAAATGAATTTTCGCACCTTTTCACGTGCTCCTTCATAACTTTCCGTCGCACGGTTTCCAAGCGTATGCACACCGCGATGTACATTTGAATTGTCTAATTCATAGTACTTACTCAAAGCTTCAATTACTTGAATTGGTTTTTGTGAAGTTGCCGCACTGTCTAAATAGACTAAAGGATGTCCATTTACTTCTTGATTTAATATCGGAAAATAGCTTCGAATGTCTTTACTGATCATTATCGCACTTTCCTTTCAATAACCTCCGTCAGCTGTTTTTTAACGCCTTCGATAGGCAAAATACTAACAACCGGTGCAAGGAAACCATGAATTACTAAACGCTCTGCATTTTGTTTTGAAATACCACGACTCATTAAGTAATAAAGTTGTAGTGGATCCACTCTACCAACAGAAGCAGCATGACCTGCAGTTACATCATCTTCATCAATTAATAAGATTGGATTAGCATCTCCGCGTGCTTTTTCATTTAACATTAAAACACGTGATTCTTGCTCAGCATTCGATTTTGTAGCACCATGCTCGATCTTTCCAATTCCATTAAAGATAGAAGAAGCTTCATCCTTCATAACTCCATGCTTAAGGATATAGCCTTCTGAATGTTTACCCCAATGAATAACTTTGGTTGTAAAGTTTTGTTTTTGCTTGCCGCGACCAACTACAACCGTTTTGGTATCACCATATGAAGCATCACCAACTAAATGAGTAACGTTTTCTGAAATTGTATCTCCGTCATTCATTAATCCTAATGCCCA
Organism: Paenisporosarcina quisquiliarum; assembly: GCF_043641925.1. GTDB lineage: Bacteria > Bacillota > Bacilli > Bacillales_A > Planococcaceae > Paenisporosarcina > Paenisporosarcina quisquiliarum_A. The sequence continues at coordinate 49,407 of NZ_JBHZRU010000016.1, read as the reverse complement.
TTCAATACGAGAATTACGATTTGCAACACCGCGTCTGTTCACATACGTTGTAATCCCTTTATCTAATACATCAACTGCACCATAAGTTACAGAAGCATTATCTTCAGCAAATACTTCTGAAATAATGTTCACGATTCCAGATGCATTTTCTACCGTTGAAAGATAGTTTTCTACATAAGTTACCGAGCTATTCGTATCAGCCACAACAATTGTATGGTTGAATAAAGATGTTTGAGCGTCATCAAGCATGAAAACAGCTTGAAGTGGCTCTTCTAAAACCACATTTTTGGGAACATATACAAATACACCACCATTTAAAAGTGCTGCATTTAAACTTGTAAGCTTATGCTCATCAACTTTAACACCATTTGTCATGAAGTACTTTTTAACAAGGTCTTCATGATCACGAATAGCTGTTTGAATATCAGTAAAAATAACACCTTTTAATTTTAATTCATCCGAAACTTGGATAAATGCAGGTGTATTATTGCGTTGAATATAAACACTTTGTTGACCTTCAGTAACAATGGATTTCACTTCTTCTGGCAATTCAGCTAATGAAGAAAAGGTTGCACTCTCAACCGAGTGAACTGGGAATTCAGTAAAATTCCATTTGTCTATTTTTGTTTTATCTGGCGTAGGCATCGGCAAATTCTCAGCCGCGCCTAGAGCACGAATACGGTATTCCGCAAACCAATTTGGTTCTTGTGTTGCAACAGAATAGGAGCGTACATCTTGCTCGGTTAATGCCAATTTCGTTTCAACCGTCATGCTGTTCGTCTCCCTTCCTTACGCTTCTTGACCTACAGTTTCGTCTTCAATTCCAAGTTCATCCTTAATCCAGTCATAACCTTGAGCTTCTAATTTATGAGCTAGCTCTGGTCCACCAGATTTAACTACTTTACCTTGCATCATGACATGAACATGATCAGGCGTGATGTAGTTAAGAAGACGTTGGTAATGAGTAATGATTAAACACCCAAAACCTTCTCCACGCATTTCATTAATACCATTTGAAACAACTTTCAATGCATCTATATCTAATCCAGAATCGATTTCATCTAAAACAGCGAATTTTGGTTGAATCATCATCATTTGAAGAATTTCGTTACGTTTCTTTTCTCCACCTGAGAATCCTTCGTTTAAATAACGCTGTGCCATGTCTTGATCCATTTCAAGGAACTCCATCTTTTTATCTAGATCACGGATGAATTTCATGATAGAAATTTCATCGCCTTCTTCACGACGAGCATTAATTGCTGAACGTAGGAAATCGGCATTCGTCACCCCAGTAATTTCGCTTGGGTATTGCATAGCTAAAAACAAACCAGCTTGTGCACGCTCGTCAACTTCCATTTCTAACACATCTTCCCCGTCTAAATGAACTGAACCAGATGTTACTTCATATTTAGGATGACCCATGATTGCAGATGCTAATGTTGATTTACCAGTACCATTAGGTCCCATAATTGCATGTATTTCATTTGTATTAATTGTTAGATTTACCCCTTTAAGAATCTCCTTGCCATCAATGGCTACATGAAGATCTTGAATAACTAAAGTCGACATTTTACTACCTCCAAGTGTATAAATGAATGAAAAAACCATTCTTAATTTATTATCATTCTAATCTTAACTGAAATTTAGAGCCCATGCAAATCTTTTAAACCCTAATAAAAATACTAAGTATAAGGTTTAAAAGTAAGAATTTCACTAGAATTAGCACGTTTTCAGAACTCATTTTTAATTTCAAGGTCATTTTCATTAAATCATTTCTAATTGAGAACAGATTTCAATTCTTTTTCTCGTTTTTACGACAATCATAAACAGATATCTATTTTGGATTTGTTCAAAAAAAGCCAGTGAACTAAGTTCACTGGCTTTAACATTATGATTTATAAATCACGGTGTACTTGTCTTTCTAATCGAGCCACTACTTGTTGACCTAATTGATAGTCACGATCACGATTCATTTCGACACGCATACGTAATTCAGCATTATTTTGATAATCAACATAACCAATTCCGTGAGTGCTTCTAAAAGCTTGATCCATTCTCTCGGTAAACGTGAAGTCTAGTGATTGGATAGTAAATCATTCCTTTCAAATTTTCAACTTTTTTTGTAGTTGTTTTCTTTCACATTAGTATGTATACCCAAGCAAAACGTTACTAAACATTTATTTTATATAAAATAAAAAGTTGCCCGATTGCTCGGACAACTTTTCTTATTAAAGTGATACTTCTTTTAAAATACTTGAAGGTGCTAATTCAGCTTCTTCTAAAAGTACATTTAGTTCAGCATCTGCTTCTTCAAATTTTGCGTTTGCTTCATCTAATACAACTTCTCCTTCAGAAGCTAATGCTTCTGATTTCATTGTATAAGATTCTTGCATTTTCGTTAATGCGCTAGCAATTTCTTTTTCTTGTTCAGAAAGTGTTGCTGGAATTTCGATTGATTGAACTGCTGCAAGTGTTTCGTTAGCAGATGTTTTTGCAGCTGCTTTCATAGCTGTTAATTCTTCGCCTTCAGGTAAAGCGTCTTTACCTTGAGCAAGTTCGAATGCATTCAAATCAGCATCCGCTTGATTGATTGTTTGTGAAATTGATAAGTAAAATTTCATGAAATCAATTGTGGTATCTGTTTTTTCTTCTTTTGGTGAAGCATTTGTAGTTGTTGTAGCTTCGTCCTCATTAGATCCACATGCAGCAAGAATCATTGAAGTTGCAGCAAGTAATAAAAGTAGTTTTTTCATAATATACCGTCTCCTTTAATATCGTCTATGACGCTTTGTTATCCTATCATAGTAAATTTGACCTGTAAACAAAACGGCGAATAGTCGGAATAGACGTAATATTAAGATTCATTTTTCTCTAATACCATTGATTTACTTCGAGTAAATCGATCTACAATCATGGATAATGCACCATCACCAGTGACATTTGTAGCTGTACCAAAGCTATCCTGCGCTAGGTAAAGTGCAATCATTAATGCAACCATTGTTTCGTTAAAACCTAGCATTGAGCTTAGTAATCCAATTGCAGCCATAACAGCTCCACCTGGAACTCCTGGAGCAGCAATCATTGTAATACCAAGCATGAAAATGAATGGAATAATTTTTGTGATTTCAATGCTTTCTCCATTTAATAAAAGAACCCCGATTGCACAAGTTACTAGTGTAATCGTACTTCCTGATAAATGGATGGTAGCAAACAAAGGAACTGTGAAATCTGTGACTTTTTCAGAAGCCCCTGTTTTTCGAGCTTGTTTTAAAGTTACTGGTATCGTTGCTGCAGACGATTGTGTTCCTAGAGCCGTAAAATACGCAGGTGACATGATTTTCATTAATCTAAATGGATTTTGTTTATTTAAAGCACCTGCGAATGAATATTGTAAGATTAACATTGTAAAGTGTAAAAGAATAACAATAACAAAGACAATTGCAAATACAGAAAGGATCTTCGCAACTTGTCCGCCAAATGTCATATTCATAAAGATTCCAAAAATATGTATTGGGAGTAATGGAATAATGACATGATTGATTACTTTTTCAATGATGACGTTAAATTCTGTAAAACCTTTTAATAGAACATCACTCTTTGTAGCGGCCATACCAATTCCAAAAATAAATGCTATTAATAAAGCACTCATAATACCAAAAGCTGGAGGCATATCAACTGTGAAGAAAGCCGTTGCTAAAAATTCTTCAGGATTTTCAAAAGATCCTACAGCATTTGGTTTAATAAAGTTTGGCAATACGTTCATGCTGACCGCAAGTGCTAGGAAACCTGCTACTATAGTCGATGAATAGGCGAAAAATGTTGCTAACCCTAAAAGCTTTCCTGAACCTTTGCCTAAATGCGCAATTCCAGGAGCAATGAAAGCAATAATTATTAATGGCACAACGAAACCTAAAAAGTTACCAAACAAACCATTAAAGGTTGCAAGTAGACGTACTAAACTTTCAGGCGCTACAGACCCAATGAGAATTCCTAGTGCAATTGCTAGTGCGATTCTTGCAAGTAAACCAATTTTTATCTTCATCAATGATGTCCTCCTCTATTGTACAAGTGTTCTCTCTAGAAAGATAAAAACACTTTAACACACCTACTTGTTAAAGTGAATGTCTTATAAAATAGGCGGAATAATCAATTTTTATAGCATTTTAACATTGTAATACTATGGGAATTTGGTCCGTGAAGATTAGAAGCCACTTCAAACTGATGACAAAAGAATAAATAATATGTTGCACTTTATTAAAAATGAATGTGGTCAGCTATTTAATTCGCTTTCCGTGGACGAAACGCTAGTCTCCTCGGCTGTTTAAGACCTATGCTCCTGCGGTTACTCGACGCAAACGAATTGTGCACAATTCGTTGCCTGTGGGGTCTAGCGTATTTCGTTTTTCCGCAGGAGTCTTCAGAAATAGCCGACCACTTTCCTACTGAAATAGTTTGGAGAGGTATAATCAACCGAAGATGATGAAATGTCCAAAAATGATTAGTAAATTAAATTTTTTAAATCTCCTTTAATGGATTTACAGTGATTTCAGTTGATTGAAATGGAGGCGGCGACTCCGAGAGGATTAGCAAGAGCTTTAGACCCTGGACTGAGCCTCGCGAAGGAAGCGGCTAAAGCCTTGCCCTCCGGAAAGCGTCCGGCGCAATGGAAATCAACATTTATCTCTATGGGACCTTTTTTATTTGTCCACAATAAAAGACGCCGAAGTTCTCGGCGTCTTTCCGTTTAAATATCTTTATTTTACTGGTACGACTGAGCCGCCCCATTCTTCTAATATAAAGTCTTGAATTTCTTTAGAAGTTAACACTTCTACTAATGCTTTAATTTCTTCGTTATCTTCATTACCAGATTGTACGGCAATAATATTTACATAAGGTGACTCTGAATTTTCAATCGCAATCGAATCCTCTAAAGGATTAATACCAGCATCAATTGCGTAGTTTGAGTTAATCAATACTGCATCACCTTCTTCGTTCTCATATAACTGAACAAGAAGAGCAGCTTCGTACTCTGCTTCGAATTGAAGATCTTTTGGATTGTCCACAATGTCTTTCACTTCAGCTTTTGTTTTATCAATGCCTTCAGCGAGTGTGATTAAACCTTCTGCTTCTAACATCGATAGAATACGTCCGTGATCAGCTACTGAGTTACTAATTAGAATTGACGCACCTTTTGGAAGTTCCTCTAAAGAATCATATTTTTTAGAGTAAACACCGATTGGTTCAATGTGAATTCCACCAGCATTTTCAAATTCGTACCCGTGGTCTGCTATTTGAGACTCTAAGTAAGGTACATGTTGAAAGTAGTTTGCGTCTAAGTCGCCATTTTCTAAGTCTTCATTTGGAAGGATATAATCTTGATATGTTTCAATTACAAGATCGATTCCCTTCTCTTCAAGCAACGGTTTTGCTTGTTCTAAGATTTCAGCATGAGGCACATTCGAAGCACCTACAACTAATTCTTTGTTTTCTCCATTTGAACCTGATGTTGAATCACTATCTGTTCCACATGCTCCTAATGTTAACGCACTTACTGATAATAATATTCCTGCTACAAATTTCTTCATGATTTCTCTCTCCCTTTTTTCTAATTTATATGTGAACGAGATTACTCGTTGGCACCAATCTAACGTTTGTCTGCTCTTGTTGTAATCGCATCGCCAACCCATTGGACGATAAACACAATAATAAGGATGAGCACTGTCGAAACAAGAACTACATCTTCTTGACTTCTTTGAAATCCATCTAAGTATGCTAAGTTACCTAATCCTCCAGCACCTATAATACCCGCCATAGCTGTATAACCCACTAAAGCAATAGCTGTAACAGTAAGACCAGATAGTAACGCGGGTAATGATTCTGGCAATAAAACCTTCCAAATGATTGTAGAAGTTTTTGCTCCCATCGAACGAGAAGCCTCAATGACGCCTTTATCAATTTCACGTAAAGCAATTAAAACCATTCGTGCATAAAAGGGTGCTGCGCCAATAATTAGTGCTGGTAGTGCTGCATTTGCTCCACGAATCGTATCTAACAAGAACTTCGTAAACGGGATTAGCAAGATGATTAAAATAATGAACGGGATGGAACGAAAGATATTTACAAACGCGCCAGTCAACCAATAAACCATCTTATTTGCCCATACTTGATGTGGACTCGTTAAGAAAAGCAAAATCCCTAAACCTAGTCCAATCACAAATGTGAAGCCTGTTGCCATTGCGGTCATATATAAAGTTTCAAGTGTTGCTTCCCACATTTTGTCCCAATCAACATTTGGTAGAAGGTTTTCAATCATGTGAAATCACCTCCGTTTGAACTTCTTGATCATGTAAGTACTTAATCGCTTCATCAATAGATATCGCATCGCCATCAAGTTGTAAGTACAAGGTTCCATATGCACCGTTTTGAGTTTGTTCAATATTTCCTTGAACAATATTCACTTCTACTTGAAATTGCTTAATTAAACGAGATAAGATTGGCTGCTCTGTCCGATCTCCCACAAAAACTAATTTGACTAATTTCCCTGTAGGATATTGTTCTTTTAAATGAGCAATTGTTTGATTCGCTGTTACGTTTCCACTAATTTGTGAAACGAAACGTTTCGTAATCGCTTGCTTTGGAGCTTGAAAGACTTGAAGAACATTTCCTTGTTCAACAATTTTGCCAGCCTCCATAACAGCAACACGATGGCATATTTTTCGAATTACGTGCATTTCATGTGTAATTAATACAATAGTCAGACCAAGTCGATTATTGATATCCACTAATAATTCTAGAATTGAATCGGTTGTTTCAGGATCTAAAGCTGAAGTAGCTTCATCACACAACAACAGATCAGGTTGATTGGCAAGTGCACGAGCAATTCCGACACGTTGTTTCTGTCCACCTGATAGTTGAGATGGATAGGCTTTCTCTCTACCGGTTAACCCTACAAGTTCGATTAATTCTTTCACTCGCTTTTGGCGCTCTATCTTACTGATTCCAGCTATTTCTAGCGGGAATGATATATTGTCTTCTACTGTTCGTGACCACAATAAATTAAAATGTTGGAATATCATGCTAACTTTTTGTCTTGCTAGACGGAGTTGATGACCTTTACTAGCTGATATGTTTTGACCATTCACTGTTACTGAGCCTTCAGTAGGCTTTTCTAATCCATTCAACAAACGGATCAATGTACTTTTCCCAGCACCACTGTATCCAATGATTCCAAAAATTTCGCCTTGATTAACTGTTAAATTGATATGATCTACTGCCTTTAATTCACCATTCGTTGTTTGAAACGTTTTCGATAGATTCTCCAATACAATCATCATACTCACCTCTTTTATTCCAATAATTTTTAGTAATTTCTACGATTGCTAATAAGTAAGGAATACTTGTACTCAATATTTCTCTTCCTTTGCGTATCCCCGTTAGTGTTCCTCTCAACCAACAAAATTATTTCATTTGAGGGAACAAAAAAGCCCCTTCTGCAGACAAGCAGAAGGGACATAAGCGCATAGATATATATACGTTAGACCATTCTCTCATCTATCAAAGCAATTGCTTTGAGTGAATTGGCACCATTTCACAAATTGTGACGGTTGCTGGGTTTCATAGGGCACTATCCCTCCACCTCTCTTAATAAGAGCAACGATATAAAATTTTTAAGTACGAATGATAATGTAACATGTTCAATTTTCTTCGTCAATTATTTTCTTTTTAATTTTTCGTATAAATAAGGTACTGAGTGAAATGCATATATTTTTTCACGAACTTTTCCCTGCTCAGTTATTAATAAACAAGGAACACTTTCAATTTGATAATCGGCGGCCAATGACTCTACAAAATTCAAATTCGCTTGACCAATCTTAACGTCTACCATCATTTCTTTAACAACTGACAGCATTTTCGAGGCAACTTGACAGGTTCCACACATTGGCGCGTACAAGTAATATGCTGTCATTTCTTCGCTCATCGAAGTAGTTTCCCACTCTTCTCGAGTCCATTCTTCCATACCTATTACATCCTTTTAACCGCTAAATTCTTTTTTTACATCAATATGTGCATTTAATAATATTGAGGCTAACACTTTTAGAGGGGTTGTGGCAACTTCTTTAAACTTTTCATCTGTATATAGATGTCGTGCTTCAGGAAACACTCGTTTGCAAATTTGTCGGAGTTTTTCACCTGAAGCATCTGCATCCGCGAATATAAATATCTCATACTCTTCGTAAGGAGTTAATAGTTCTTCAATTTTAGTTGGACTGGCAGTTCCATTTGTACAAATAATCTCAAGTGGTTCTGCTAATACCATATTGATTCTGAGCTTATCTGATCTTCCTTCCACAACAATCACTTTATCACTACTCATCCTCTTCACTCCTAAATTAAATTCAGTGTAAAGAAAAAACGCCGAAAAGTGATCGGCGTTTTTTAAGTCTATTACTCTTTAGTCATTTCTTCATATTGCTCTGCCGTCATAAGTGCATCCACTTCAGCAGTATCTGTAGGCTCAACTACGATCATCCATGCATTTTCATATGGTGATTCGTTTACATATTCAGGGCTGTCTTCTAATTCACTATTCACTTCAATTACCTTACCGCTAATTGGTGCATAAAGTTCAGAAACAGTTTTAACAGATTCAACACTTCCGAAAGGTTCGTTCGATTTAATTTCATCGCCTACTTGTGGTAGTTCAACGAATACGATGTCACCCAGTTCTGACTGTGCAAAATGTGTAATTCCGATACGTGCTTTACCATCTTCTACTTTAACCCATTCATGTTCTTCAGAGTAACGTAAATCTTTTGGTGTGCTCATATTATACCCCTCCACATATGTAATCTTTTCAATTTCAGTTTGACATAATCACCGACTAAAAACAAGATATGTTCAAACTCTTTTCCAATTCTCAGCGAAATCTGAATCTTTAAATCCAACCGTTACTTTTTCACCATCTGTCACAAGAGGTCGCTTAATAAGCATTCCGTCAGAAGCTAGCAATTCTAACTGCTCATCATCTGACATAGTCGGGAGTTTATCCTTTAAACCTAACTCTCTGTATTTCATGCCACTCGTATTGAAAAACTTTTTAAGTGGAAATTCACTCGTTTCTACAATCTTTTTCAATTCTTCTTTTGAAGGCGGAGTTTCTACTATATGTACATCATGATACTCAATTCCTTCAGCATTTAACCAAGACTTTGCTTTTTTGCACGATCCACAATTAGGATATCCATAATACGTAATAGCCATTATTCTACCTCCTATTTTTATTTATAGTATCAAAAAAGAAACCCGAACGCCTCATCAGAAGCGGTCGGATTTGGTTATTTAGACAATATACTTTTCTGCATCAATAATTTTCACGGATGCTTCACGTTTTTTAGCAATTACATTGTAAGGAGTTGAACGAGTTAATTTACGAAGAGCTGAAAGCATCATACGTAAGTTGTCTCCTTCTACAGCTGCGATTAATGTTTCTTTCGCGTCTTTTTCGATACACTCGAATGCTTCTTGACAGAAGATTTGTGTATATAGAAGTTTTTGGTTCGCTTTTTCAACACCATCACGTTGAATCGCTTTTTCTGTACGCAATACAGCTGATTCCATCGCGAATAAATTATTAACGATATCAGCAATGTTTGCTAATACTTCTTGCTCAGTTTCAAGCTTAGCACCATAACGTTGCGCAGCTAAACCAGCAGCTAACAAACCAATTTTCTTCGCATTTTGTACAAGTACTTTTTCTTGAGCTAATGGTGCGTCCTCGATTTCCTCAGGCATCATCATTAATAACTCTTCTTGAAGTGCTTTTGCTTTTTGAAGAAGTGGAAGTTCACCCTTCATCGCTTTTCGAAGGAAAGTTCCAGGGATCAACAAACGATTAATTTCATTTGTTCCTTCAAAAATACGGTTAATACGTGAATCACGGTAAATACGTTCTACTTCATATTCTTGCATAAAGCCATACCCACCATGTAATTGAACCGCTTCATCTGCAATGTAATCTAAAACTTCTGTACCAAATACTTTATTGATTGAACACTCAATTGCATATTCTGCAATTGAAGCTGCAATCGCTTTACCGTCTTTTTGTTCTTCCGCACTTAATTGACTCATGCGATCTTCGAAATAACCAACTGTACGATAGATTAAGCTTTCAGATGCATATAAGCGTGCAGCCATTGTAGACAATTTTTCTTTTGTTAAATTGAAAGACGAAATCGGTGTTTTGAATTGTTGACGTTGGTTTGTATAAGCAACTGTTAATTCAAACGCACGTTTAGAAGCACCTACTGTACCTACTCCCAATTTGTAACGTCCAATGTTTAAAATATTGAATGCAATCACATGGCCACGGCCAACTTCACCAAGTAGGTTTTCTACTGGGATTTGAGCATCTTGAAGGATTAAAGTACGTGTCGAAGATGATTTAATCCCCATTTTCTTCTCTTCCGCACCTACAGAAACTCCATCATATTCACGTTCTACGATGAATGCAGAGAAATGTTCTCCATCAATTTTTGCATAGACAACAAATACATCAGCAAATCCTGCGTTTGTAATCCATTGCTTTTCGCCATTAAGTACATAATGAGTACCTGCTGCATTTAACTTAGCAGATGTTTTCGCACCTAAAGCATCTGATCCTGAACCAGGTTCTGTTAATGCATACGCTGCAATCAATTCACCAGTTGCTAGCTTAGGTAGGTACTTTTGTTTTTGTTCTTCATTACCAAAAAGAACGATTGGTAGTGATCCAATTCCAACATGAGCACCATGAGTAATCGAGAAACCACCAGCTTTTGACATTTTTTCAGCGATTAAAGCCGAAGAAATTTTGTCTAATCCAAGGCCATCATATTCCTCAGGAACATCAGCACCAAGAAGACCTAAATCCCCTGCAGATTTTAATAGTTTTACTGAGTGTTCAAATTCATGGTTTTCAAGTTTTTCAATGACAGGAAATACTTCATTATTAACATACTCTTCTGTTGTTTTAGCAATCATTTTATGTTCATCTGTAAAATCTTCTGGTGTGAATACGCGATCTAAAGCCACGTCTTCTACTAAAAAGCTTCCGCCTTTAATCATATTCTCAACTGAATTCGTCATGTTTAGTTCCTCCTATTATATAAATCATGGCTAATCTATTTTTTGACAAGTATTAAAGAATTTCAAATACTCCAGCAGCACCCATTCCGCCACCAATACACATCGTAACAACACCAAATTGTTTGCCTTGACGTTTTAATTCATGAATCATTTTGATTGTTAAAATTGATCCAGTTGCCCCTAGTGGATGACCTAATGCAATAGCTCCACCATTAACATTTACTTTATTAATATCAATTCCTAAATGACGAATAACTTGAATCGATTGGGATGCAAATGCTTCATTAAGCTCCCAAAGATCAATATCTTCAATTGATAAGCCAGCGATTTTAAGCGCTTTAGGAATAGCAACAATTGGTCCAATTCCCATTACCTCAGGAGGTACTCCACCAACTGCAAATGATCGGAATTTAGCAAGAGGTTTTAGTCCTTGTGCTTCCGCAACTTCACGATCCATAACAAGTAGTGCACCCGCTCCATCTGAAGTTTGTGACGCGTTACCAGCTGTTACAGTACCACGGGCATTGAATGCTGGTCGAAGTTTCGCAAGAGTCTCCATATTCGTGCCTTCACGAACACCTTCGTCCATTTCGAACATAAATGTTTTTTCTTGTGGTTTATTGTTTTCATCCACATAACGTTTCGTTACTTCAACTGGTACGATTTCATCTGCATACTTACCAGCTGCGATTGCAGCTGCAGCATTCGCATGAGAACGAACAGCAAATTCATCTTGATCTTCACGGCTAATACCATACTTCATAGCAACTTGCTCTGCTGTATGACCCATCCCCATATAATACTGAGGTGCTGTTTCTGCTAATTTAGCATTTGGTCGAATTGTATTCCCCATCATTGGAACCATACTCATCGATTCAACACCACCAGCAATAATCGCTTGAGAGTGTCCTAACATAATTCGTTCTGATGCATAAGCAATCGATTGCAAACCTGATGAACAGAAACGATTGATTGTAATTGCAGGAGTTGTATCTGGTAATCCAGCTAAAGCTCCAATATTACGTGCAACATTCATACCTTGTTCGGCTTCTGGCATTGCACATCCTAGTATTAAATCATCGATTGGACCATCATATCCGCCAGCTCTACGTAATGTTTCTTTAATGACCAATGCCCCAAAATCATCAGGACGAACTGTTGCTAAAGAGCCTTTTTTCGCTTTCCCTACAGGTGTTCTTGCACCTGCTACAAGTACTGCTTCGCGCATAAGTTTTCCTCCTTTTACCCAATCGCAACCTAGTTACGTAAAGGCTTTCCTTTTACTAACATGTTTTGCATTCTTGCTTGTGATTTAGGTTCTGCAACTAAACTTAAGAATGCTTCACGTTCTAAATCAAGTAAGTATTGCTCATCTACTAATGTGCCGTACGGTACTTTTCCGCCAGCTAACACAAATGCTAATTTTTTCGCTATTTTCAAGTCATGTTCGCTAACAAATCCTGATAGGAATAAACCTTCTGCTCCTAAAAGTAATGCTGCATAACCAGACTCACCAGTTACAGGAATTTTTTCACGTAGTGGTGCTTTATAGTTTCCTTCATACAAGGCCAAAGCTGCTTGTTTCGCATCATAGATCAAATGGTCTGCATTCACACTGATTCCATCGGCGAAATTCAAGAAATTGTTTTCTCTTGCTTCTTCACCAGAAGTTGAAACTTTCGCCATAGCGATTGTCTCAAACACTTTTGAGGCAACGTATAGATAATCTGTATGAACACCGTTTGGTAAGCCTTTTAAATGCTTCATGTATAACTCTTTGTTTCCGCCTCCGCCTGGAATCAGACCAACGCCGACTTCTACTAAGCCCATATACGTCTCCATTGATGCTTGGATGTGTGCAACCGGTAAACAAACTTCAGCACCACCGCCAAGAGTCATGCCAAATGGTGCAGCAACGACAGGTTTTGAACTGTATTTGATTTTCATCATGGCATTTTGGAAAGCTCGAACTGTGAAATCAAGTTCAAAAATATTATCATCTTGTGCTTCCATTAAAATCATGCCAAGGTTTGCACCGACACAGAAGTTTTTGCCCTGGTTCCCAATGACAAGCCCCTTGAAGTTCTTCTCAACTTCATCAACTGCAAAGTTAATCATTTGTAAAATGTCTAATCCAATCGCATTTGATTGTGAATGGAATTCAAGAAGTGCAATTCCATCTCCAAGGTCTATTAAACTAGCACCTGAATTCTTTTTAATAACGCCATGTTTCTTTTTATATCGTTTAAGATTAATGACTTTTTCATTTGTTGGAATCAATTCGTATTCTGTTCCGTTGAAGAAATAAAGATCTCCATCTTGTTCAAAATAGAATGACTCATGACCACTATCTAATAGAGATTGAACGAAGGTAGGAATTTCTAATCCTTCAGCCTTCATTTTTTCAACTGATTCTTTCACACCTAATGCATCCCACACTTCAAATGGTCCCTGTTCCCAACCGAAGCCCCACTTCATAGCGTTATCGATGGCTACGATATCGTCAGCAATTTCACCATGTAGTTTTGCTGAATACACAAGCGTTGGAGCCAAAATACTCCATAATAACTCACCTGTACGGTCATTCGCATAAGTAAGCGTTTTTACTTTAGCAGCTAACCCTTTTTGTTGTTTCGCCATTTCTAGTGATGGTGTTCTCAACTTTTTAACAGGTTCGTATTCCATTGTTTCTGTATTTAGCTCAAGAATTTCTTTGTCTTTCTTCAAGAAGAAACCTTGACCTGATTTTGCACCTAACCAACCATTTTCAAGCATTTTGTTTAACACCGGAGGTAATTCAAATACTTTTTGTTCTTCTCCAGTTGTTTGGTCATACACATTTTTAGCGACATGACCGAAAGTGTCTAAACCGACTACATCTAATGTACGGAATGTTGCTGATTTCGGTCGACCAATTGCTGGACCTGTTACCGAATCAACCTCACCTACTGAGTATCCTCTTGCTAACATTTCACGAAGTGTAATCAGTAAACCATACGTTCCGATCCGATTGGCAATAAAGTTCGGTGTGTCTTTCGCAAGCACAACGCCTTTACCTAACTTATCTTCACCAAATGATTTCATGAACTCTACGACTTCCGGAAGTGTTGTTTCTGCTGGAATAACTTCAAGCAATTTTAAATAGCGCGGTGGATTAAAGAAATGCGTTCCAAGGAAGTGCTTTTGGAAATCATCTGAACGACCTTCACTCATTGCATTGATGCTAATACCCGATGTATTTGATGTCACAATCGTTCCCGGTTTACGAACAGCATCAATTTTTTCATATAACCCTTTTTTAATATCTAAGTTTTCAACAATTACTTCGATAATCCAATCTACATCTTTCAACTTGTCTAAATCATCTTCAAAGTTTCCAGCAGTAAGCAAAGCTAGATTTTTCTTAGAAGCTAATGGAGCAGGCTTTTGTTTTAGTAATTTAGTAAGTGCAGTTTGAGCCACACGATTTCTTGCTGCCGAATTTCCCTTTTCGTCCTCTGATAAATCTCGAGGTACCATATCTAATAACAATGTAGGAATACCGATATTTGCTAAGTGTGCTGCGATGCCAGAACCCATAACGCCCGATCCTAAAACTGCCGCTTTTTTAATTTGAAATGACACTTGAAAAACCTCCTCATCAAATTCTTGAATGAATACTCATTCATTTTTAAATCAAAAAAAATAGAAACACCATCTATGAATCTAATACTAGATCATTTTCTCTTTTTTCGCAATATTTAAATGACAAAAGAATTGGTTGAAAATCTCGATTTACAACTTTTTTCAATACGGAGATTTCCATTGTAGATGGACGCTTTGCGACGAAGCTTTCGTAGCGATGCAGAAGTAAATGTTTTAAGCCAGCTTCTACTACAATCCATCAATAAATAAAACTGAACTCAATTATAGGCGTATTTATAGTTGGAACGATCTTCTATGAGACACTTTTTTATCGGCTTGATTTAGTTTTAAACATTTATCAATCAACCTGACAATTTTATCAATCAAACTGGCGATTTATCAATCAAATTGAACATTTATCAATCAAATTCATGCCTTTATCAATCAAACTCGTCTCATAACCTAGTTAACTAGGTTAAATCAAATCGAACTACCTCTTGATCATGCTGATTTAGAAAACATTTTTCACAATCGTGTATATGCATAATTATGGGTTCTACTTACTGAAAAATTTCATGTAAATCTTTCTCATACCAATTTATGAATGTCGAATGAGTATTATGCATAGTTATTCTAACTTTTTTAAAAGAAATTGATTTTGTATACATGCGATGATAGCGCGCATACTAAGTCAGACTTTAAAGGAGGTTTTATTTGTGAATTTATTTTCTCAACCAGCTGATCAACAAGCGATGTATCCAGAACCACCAAAAATGGTATCTTCCAAAGACCTCTTATATTTGAGCGATATGTTGTCATGGAATTTACTAGCATCTAAAAAAATGGATTGGGTCGCACAGACATGTCAGCTTCCCGACATCAAAAAAGAGTGTGAATCTGCACAAAAGATGCATTCAAAACATTATGATGAGATTTTAAAATTCTTAAAACAAAACGAAGGAGGTCCGATGTCATGAATAAATCAACCGTTCAAAATACAGAGACTCCTTATGCAGAAACGCCTCAATTAAATGATCGAGATTTAATTAGTGATGCTTTGTCTATGGAAAAACATTTATCCAGTGCCTATGAAACAGCGACTCAAGAAGCGAGTCATGATGCACTTTATCAAATGATTTTTTCTCAATTACGGGATATTTCAAAACAACAAAGAAACTTCTATGATCTTCAATTTAAACATGGTTGGTATGCACTGACTCCTGCTGATTCAAAAGAAATACAACAAACAGTTCAACAATACCAAGGATATAAACAACAGCTTCAATAAGGAAAACAAAATGCTATTCTTACAATGAAATACCATGTAAACTGTTCCTAAAGACCAAGGAGGAACGATTACATGAAAGCTATTTCAACGATTGAAGAATTTAACCAAATTATATCTAAAGATGAAGAAGTCATCGTCAAATTCACGGCTGGCTGGTGTCCAGACTGCACAAGAATGGATATGTTCATTGATCCTATAATAGAAGAATATAAACAATATAAATGGTTTGAAATTAACCGTGATGAACTGCCTGAAGTTGCAGATAAATATGATGTTATGGGCATTCCGAGTTTATTGATTTATCAAAATGGGGATAAAAAGGCGCATTTGCATAGTGCGAACGCGAAATCACCTGAGCAAGTAACAGAATTTTTACAAAGCCAAAACGGGTAGACCTTGTGTCTACCTTTTTTATTATGTCGATTTAACTGGTTAGATTATGAATAAACCACAAATTTCACTAATACAGGTGCAACACACTATTAGGTAGTGCTATACTTTAAGAAAAATAGCTTTGAGGTGCAAAATGTCACAAGAACTTGAAATACAAGAACTAAAAGAACAAATTAAATACTATCAAGGAATTATTAAAAACATGGCATCCCCTATTATCCCTTCAGTAGTACCAAGTACAATTTTGGTGCCGATTGCTGGTCATATGTTTAAAGAAAGATTCGATAGTATTCGAACAAATACTTTAGCCTATATCGGAAAGCATCGTGATACTGAAAAAGCTATTTTTGATTTTACAGGTGTTACTGTAGAAGATATTCAAGCGTTTGATTATACAGAGTTAACAGATGAGCTTTATCAATTAAACAATTCTTTAAAATTGATGGGTGTTCGTCCCATCTATGTTGGATTTAATCCAAGATTCGTTCGAGAAATCGTTCAAGCGGGAATTCAAGTAGAGCTAGAATCTCATATCTCATTCCGTGCAGCTTTACAAATACTAATAAAAGAAAATAATCGGTCACTAAACTCATTAGGTTAAGTGTCGGTTTTTTTTTCGCTTAATAATACTTTGAAGTCTTTATATTTTACAAAAAAAGAGTTTTTCCGTACTGTGAAATCAGACGGAAAAACTCTTTTTTTATTGAGGTGAAAATATGCGAGTTCTATTAGATCTAGAAGGTTTCTCTCAATACGATGCGTCCATTGATGAAAATTATCATGCATCAGCATGTGGTCCTGTAACGGCGTGGAGCATTCTTCGTTTTTGGATGCCCAATTCCTGTCCCTATCAAATTAATCAATTATACGGATTACTCGGGGGTACGCGGATTGGTTTATTCACGTGGCGTTTCAAGCGTAATTTACGGAAGTTGCTTGGCCCAAACTGGACCATAGAATCTTGTACGATTGAAGAGGCTAAAGCAGAGTTACTGGCTGGTCATCCTGTTGCTTGTAAGTTCGATCGGTATTTTGGTTTGCGATGGTTTAGCAAATTTGAATTTGCTTATCATTGGGTACCACTCATTGGGTTTGAAGAAAAAGAAAAAGGCTTAACACTCATTCTCCATGATAACGGAGGAAGAAATCGTGCTAGCCAAATTCGTTATGTCTCTTATGAAAATAATAAAGATATTTTAACCTTCGTTAAAATGGCACCTCATACTAATTTGATTGAATAACAGATAGAGCTCGTTTAAGAGATGAATAACTTCCTACTTTGCCGAAATCCAATCCTAAATGGACTAGCGTTTGGGCAATAATTGGCGAAATTCCACTAACTGTACCTGTTACACCTATTAAGGATAGCGCATCCAGTAAACTAAACAATTGTTGCGCTACGAATGTATCAATTGTTTGGACCCCAGATAAATCAATGATGAGATGTTTGATTTGTAAACGAGAAGCTTCTGTTAAAGCACGCTCTTGTAAAACACGTGATCTTTCAGCATTCATTGAACCGATTAATGGCAAAACAGCGATATCATCATTGATGGAAACGACTGGCACGGATAGTTCGACAACCATTTGTTGTGAGAAGGCTAATTGTTCTTGGTCATGACGAACAAATGGAACACTGAAAAAATAAACAACATCGTTAATGGAACGATCTAGCACATCAATTACATCATACAATTCGTTTGCACTTAAATTTAATTTTTGAGCTTCATATTTAATGACGCTGCCAATCGTATTTCGATAATGAGGTACTTCGCGAAGCATCATATCAATTGTGATTTGTTGCATTCTAGCCGTGTACGTTCCGGCTCTTTCTCCCCACTCTTTTAAAACAAAAACGCGCTGTTCTTCGGTCATCCCTAAACAAGCGCCATATAATTCGACAAGTTCGATACGTAGTGGATACAAGTCTAACTCTACGCTTTTCAGTTCAGGATAGCGTGCATTTTGTTCCTCTGTAATAATACGAGCTAAATCTTTCGATTGCTCAAGTATACAATCTTTCATATGCATTAAATGTGTAACAATATCCACAATCATTCCTCCGTTTTAAATCGAATACAAGGACTGGGCATGTCTGCTAGTCAATCCAAAACCTGCTTCTTCAAGTGATGTTAAATGTTGTTTACTATACGTTGGAATTCGTAATTCTTCCAATTCAATTGGCAAATCCATTTCACAATGAATGGTCGCTAATTTTTTGGATAAACGCAACATATCCAGGTTTTCTTGAATTTTCTTTTGTTGCGCAGGTTTTAATTCTTCAATCGCGTCAATAACGCCTTCAACAGAGCCATACATTTGAATTAATTGTAAGGCACTTTTAGGACCAATGCCTTTTACCCCTGAGTATCCATCACTCGAATCTCCCATGAAAGCTTTAACATCAGCAAACACAGAAGGTTCGATTTGATATTCTTCAAGGAATCGTTCATAAGTATATTCATCATAGATAGAGTACCCTTTTTTTGTAAAGGCGATTTTGGTAGTAGGACTTAACAATTGGAGTAAATCTTTATCGCCACTTATGATGGTAATATTTGCTTCATTTTGCCACTTACACGCCATTGATCCAATGAGATCATCTGCTTCCATTCCAATTTCTCCAAAATTTTGCCAACCTAGCATTTTAGAAATGTCTTTCGCCATATCAAATTGAGGAAGCATTTCTTCAGGTGGTGCAGGACGGTTTGATTTATAGCCATCGAATAAATCATTGCGGAACGTATGCATGCCCATGTCCCAGCATACCGCCATATGTGTTGGTTGCATCATTTGTTTAGCTGTTAATACATGTCTAGCAAATCCTTGCACACCGTTAGTGGGCACTCCCTGTTCATTTCTTAAAAATTGCCCAAACACTGATGTTGCAAAAAAAGATCGAAATAATAGAGCCATACCATCTATTAATAAAATATGAGGTTTATTTGTAATTTCATTCATGATTGTAACGTCCTTTCACTTTCTCAAGATCTATTCTTTATTATAACAAAGTATTCTCACCATAATTTATGAAGTTGTCAAAGCTTGCTTAAATATTATAGCTTTTGGGTATAAAGAGATAGATAAAAATGATTGGGGATACAAATTGTGGATATTCATAACGGCTCTGTCTATTGGCCATCAACCTTACCAAGTAAAGAACCAAGACACGCTCCAGAAAAGTTGGAAAAATACGATGTCATCATTGTTGGCGGTGGCATGTCTGGATCATTAACCGCCTTAGCCTTTGTTGAAGCGGGATTAAAAGTAGCTGTTTTAGATAAACGTCAAATGGCTACAGGCAGTACTATGGCTAATACAGGCTTGCTGCAATATTCTAATGATATTATGCTTCATGAATTAATTGACCAAATTGGTGAACAAGAAGCTGTACGTTTTTATCAAATATGCTATGAAGCTGTTAATCAATTAAAAATGGTGGCAAAACGTCTTCCCTCTTCAGCAGATTTTATTATGCGTCCAAGTATTTGTTATGCAAGTTCTGAAGAAGACGTACCGAAAATAAAAAAAGAATACGAAACATTGAAGAAACATGGCTTCCCATGTGACTACTGGGAACAAGAAGAGCTTTCAAAGCATATGGCATTTACTAAAGCTGGTGCATTAGTTACTTATGATGACGCTGAAGTTAACCCTTATAAATTTGTAAATGGTGTTCTTGATATTATTGAAGAAAAAGGTGGCCATTTGTTTGAATTTGTAGAAGTTCAAGATGTTTTTACGATTGATGATCAGATCTCAGTAAGAACTTCGGTTGGTGAATTTAGTTCAAGTAATATTATTTATACGACTGGATATGAGACTGTTCCTGTTGGTAATCGCATTGGAGCTGACATCAATCGCTCCTATGCGATGGTAACCAAGCCTGTAGATGATTTTACTCAATGGCATGAACATGCATTAATTTGGGAAACGGCTCGTCCTTATCTGTATGTTAGAACGACTGCTGAAAATCGAATCATCATTGGTGGATTAGATGAGGAAAATGCACAAGCTCCTCAATCCTTAGAATTAATAGAAAATCGCGGTGAAATTTTACTGAAAAAATTACAGGATTTGTTCCCGCAATATAACCTTGAAACTGATTACGTTTATGGTGCAACCTTTGGAGAATCCATTGATAATTTGCCTTTCATCGGACAACATCCTACGAAGGAAAAGCACTATTACTTACTAGGCTACGGTGGAAATGGGACGGTTTATAGCATGTTGGGATCTCATATTTTAAGGGATTTAATCATGATTGGCCATCATCCTGATGCACATTTAGTTGAGCTTGATCGAAAATATGGTGTGAAATAATGAAAAGCAGACTCCAAGTTTTGAACTGGAGTCTGTTTTTTAATGTGAATACTAAGTAAAGTGTTGATTTTCATTGCGGCTGACGCTTTCCGCGGGCACAACTTCAGCCGCTTCCTTCGCTTTGCTCAGTGCAGGGTCTTCAGTTTGTGCTGATTCCGCCGGAGTCGCAGCCTCCATTTCAATCAACTGAAAATCACTGTAGGTCTAAAATAAAAAAGTGCATATTTGCAAATAGTCCTTTATTTACAAAATAAACGAGACTCCAGGATTAGTAGTTCAGTTATACTCATAAAATAGAACACTATAAAGCTCAGAGTTGATAGCTCTGAGCTTTTCATTTTTAGAGGAGTTTTTCCATTAAAGCCTCTTTAGTTAAATAACACCTTATTTATAAATTCTGTCTTTGCTTCAGTATATCTCTCACGGTCATTATTAAACTCTTGTGCTAATTGGCTTTTAATTGAAGCGTATTCCTCTGCAAGGTGTGCATTAGTTCTTAGTTTATTTCGAAATTTAAGTTGTTTTTCCCAACGATCTTCTCCTTCTTGCATTAGATGTAAATGAGCTACTCGTTTATCGTTCTTCACTTTAACAAAAAATCTTCTCCATGGCTGATTGTCTAATTCGGGAGGTACATAATGCCAATCGTGCAAGGATAGGTTTTTCACTATTTTGTTGATATGTTGAAATGATGAAATAGAAGCCATTAAGTCGATAATTGGTTTAGCGGGCAAATTAGGAATTGCTGTACTGCCTATATGTTCTACTTGCTTAACACCAAAAGCTGAAAGGAAATGGTAAAGTTCTTCTTTCTCCTGAATACCTCTGTCCATCCACATAGGGTCTGGCTTTTTTATCTCAATTTTTTCAAATGCCCATTTTGGGATGCTTTTATGATCATTACTATTGTCCATTTAGTCTATCCCCCTCTTTCTTCAACAAACCTGTCCTTTAACGGAATTATACCAATTTCTCTACAATTATATTTTAATATAAACGCTTATTCCTTTTGTTTATTTTTGTACATCAAATAACAACTACATTCACTCCAATAAAAAACGGAATGACAATATAGCTGTTGTCCTTCCGTCAATCTGCATGCTATTTTAATTGTAAATTGCGATAAAATTAGGAATATCCACTACATATCAATAAAAAAACGAGTATAAAATCTTTGCGATTTCATACTCGATTTACTATGTTATTTCTATTGTTTCTCTGCTGCTGCTTTTATACGGTAATACTTACTTTACTAGAATAGACAGGTTTGCCTGTTTCATTTTTCATGTGAGCGCTAATACGTTCGATATCTGTGCTAAATACTCGGTCTTCATCCATCGACGGTGTAAATGAACGATATTCATCCCACTTGTTTTGGAGTGATTCCGACATTTTGTTTTTCCCACGGTATTCCGAACCTTGCAGTGCGCAGAATGCTTCGATTGCTAAAACACGACGAGCATTTTGAATCATCATACCAGCGTGACGTGCGCCGATCGTTCCCATACTGACATGATCTTCTTGATTTGCAGAAGATGGGATTGAATCCACTGATGCTGGATGGGCTAAGGTTTTATTCTCAGAAACTAAGCTCGCCGCTGCATATTGTAGAATCATTGCGCCAGATTGCAACCCTGGTTGCGGACTTAAAAATGGTGGTAATCCTTCGTTTAATTGTGGATTTACTAAGCGTTCAATGCGTCGTTCTGACACATTAGCTAATTCGGCTACTGACAGCTTTAAGAAATCCATTGCAAAAGCGATTGGCTGCCCGTGGAAGTTCCCACCTGAAATAATGACTTCTCCATCTTCAAAGATCAGAGGATTGTCAGTTGCAGCATTCATTTCAATTTCAAGCTTTTCTTTCACATACCCTAGTACTTGCCAACTAGCTCCATGAATTTGTGGAATGCATCGCAGAGAATACGCATCTTGAACTCGCTTGTCACCTTGTTTCGTGACTAGCTGACTTCCTTCAAGCCATTCAAGCATTCTTCTTGCTACGTCCACTTGTTCTACATAACCTCTTGCTTGATGAACAGCTGGATGGAACGCATCTGTAATTCCATGAAGTGCTTCCATTGTCATGGCTGCAATCCATTCACTTTGGTAAGCTAGTGTTTCTGCCTCTAACCAATTAACCACACCTTGAGCTGTCATTGCTTGTGTTCCATTAATTAAAGCAAGCCCTTCTTTTGCTTCAAGCACTAGTGGATCTAGTCCGTGTTCGTCCCACACTTGTTTCGCTGCTACTTGCATTCCATCTTTCCACACGAAACCCTCACCAACTATTACAATGGCTAAATGGGAAAGTGGAGCTAAGTCACCGGATGCACCAAGCGAGCCTTGAGACGGAATAACAGGATGAATAGAATGATTCACCATATAAGCTAAGCGCTTTAATACGTCTACTCGAATTCCCGAAAATCCTTTTAATAAGGCATTTAAACGAAGAACTACCATAGCACGAGACACTCGTTCTTCAAATGGCTCACCTATTCCACAAGCATGTGAACGAATTAAATGTAACTGCAGTGCATGCACGTCTTCCTCATCGATACTTACGTCACTAAATTTACCGAACCCTGTGTTGATGCCATAAACGGTTCTACCTTCGCTTACTATTCGTTCAACTGCTTCTCTACTTTTTTGTACACGAGCTAATGCTTCGGTATCTAGATCAACTTTTTCATTTTTATATATAATAGAACGCATCTCTTCTAAGTGTAAATTTTCGCCTGTTAATAAAACCATATGAAACACCCCTTTATAACGAGTATAAGGGGGGGATTCAGTAACATCAATTATTATTTTCCAAATTATAACAAACTACAGTGGTAGTGTATTACCTCGATAAAGTGTTACTATGGAGAATATTCACAATTTTTAAAAGGGGGATTCAAAATGAAATGGCAAACAATGTTTCATTATCACCAATGGGCGACTCAGAAATTATTAGATCATGTCGGTTCTCAAGGTGAGGCAATTTATCATCGAGAAGCGAAAAATTCATTTCCTACAATAAGTAAAACATTTTCTCATATACTCAGTGTTGATTATTTATGGTTTAAGAGATTACAAGGCATTGAGAAGCCTGAATGGAAAGAATTTCACGTCAGTACAGTAGCCCTAACAAAACAAGCCTTTTCTGATTTGCATCAGGAAATGGACGTGTTTCTTTCATCTCTGTCAGAGGAAGATTGGAAAGCTACAATTAATTTCACGAATATTAAAGGTGATCCATTTTCAAATATTCGTGAGGACATGTTCTTCACTTTTGTAAATCACTCTTCTTATCATCGTGGCCAGGTCACGTCATTTTTACGTCAATTTGGCCTAAGTGGGATTCCGATTGATTTCATTTATTTTGCTAAAGAAACTCAATCATAAATTCAGGAGGTCTTCCATTGTCATTTCCTATCTTAGAAACAGAGCGACTACAATTAATTGAATTAAAACCAGCTCATGCTGTTCACTTATTTAACCAATTTTCTCGTGAGGATGTAACACGATATTATGGGATGGACCCGTTAACTTCAATTGACCAAGCTGAGAAAATGCTTGAACATATGAAGAGTGGATTCTCTTCTAAAAGATCCGTCCGTTGGGGAATCCAATTAAAAGAGACGGAAGAATTCGCAGGAACGATTGGGTTAAACAATCTCGTACTAAGTTCGAAGAGATGCGAAGTTGGATACGATCTACATCCGGATTTTTGGTCAAAAGGATATATCCAAGAAGCGCTTAAAGCGGTGTTAGCTTATTCCTTTAATGAATTAAAACTAGCACGTGTCGGAGCGGTAACTTTTCCCGATAACGAAGCTTCATGGAAACTTCTTTTAAAAGCAGGTTTTAGTAAAGAAGGACTCTTACGTAATTATTTGTTCCAACTTGGTGAAAATCACGACGCATTTGTTTTTTCGATTACAGATTTGGAGTTTGGGAATAAAAAAGAATAATAAAAAAGAGGCTGCCAGAAATTCAGTTAAGACTGAAGGACTGAAAGTCTCTTTTCTTTTGATCAAACTTAATTCTCGACTGTTTAATTGGTATGCTAATCTCACAACTAATTCAATTCTTTGAACTCACAGCCGGTATCACTTGTGTTTTCGTCAAAGTTAATACACACGTTTTTCTAACACGGTTCACATGCTTAAAACCTAACTGCTGAAGATGTTCAGTAACATGTGGATCGGTCTTAGTTGTATGTAGATAAATCTTTTGTACATCTTGTTTTGCCCTTATAAACGTGCAAATACTTGGTAGCTTGTGCATGTGCCAATCTACAACAAAAGCACTCTGTTTTGGGAGTGGTTCATAGTAATCTAATTCATCAACACGGATTACTTCTGGTTGAACCCAAAAGAGAGAAAACCTCGAATCACTATAGGGTAAAAAACCACTGTAATACCGCTTGTGCATGTTTGATAAATTGTACATTCGTCTTTTTGTATCACTGTAATCAAGCAAATCATAATTGACTAATTCTTGAGTTCCTTGCTCCTGTTGATAGATATCGATTGACTGATGTGAATAAATCTTGTTACTCAATTTGCGAATGGTTTGAATCCACTCTTTCTTGGATGCATTTTTTACAAATTGAATCGATTGATCCACATACTTTCGTTTAAGTTGAACGATTTTATAGTTTTTTTTTAATACTTCCTTCACTTGACCCTTAGTTTTATATAAATGAAAAATCATTTGTGACTGCCATTCTTTTGATGCAATGATAAACTCATTCACATAGTCCACACCGGTATTCCATTCAAATTTATAAGGTTCATAGCCTACGCCTAAATCAAATACGCGAAGTCCCTTTTTCTGACTCGCTGCTATTAAATCTTTATTCAAAATAGTCCCAGGTCCATAGATCTCATAGTCGGAATCATGACCACTGACTATCCCTATATATCTACCTCGACAAAGAAAACCATAAGAAAAAGCAATGAGTTGATTGTCTAAATACAGTCCTTCTAACTCAGTTTGCAAAGGTCCTTCACGATTACTTAAAAGAGCACTGTAAAAATTTTGATACGCCTCTTCAGAAAAATGACTAGTATCCGTTCTGTTCTTCCAATGCTTATCGTGAATGGCAAATACAGCTTCCATCTCTTCTAACTTCACTTGAGAAGTTTTTAGTTCTCCTAAATAGCGAAGTCTCCGTTCTTTTCTGTTCAATCCATTCAATTTTTTTCGCTTATTCATATAGTCATCTAAGTTGATTGCCTTAACGTTTATGAACGGTGAAATAGCCGAAAAGATGGATGTTTCATATTTTCGAATTGCTACATAATTTTTCAATATGGTGAATGTGGAACTGCTTGAAAGAACACCATGCAAATGAAACATTGTATTTGGAAATGACTTCATCAATTCATCTAATACAAAGTAAATGGCTGTTTCTTTGTCTTCTTCATACACGATGAAATCCATATAGGAAGCATCTGCTCGACCAATGAATTCAATGATCGTTGTAGAGAAAACTTTAGAAAATTGTAGGGGAAAAAACCCCATAATTCGATCGTCGTTGTATAAAACAAGAACTTCCATCGAACCAGCTTCACCAAGGTATTTCCACCAATTTTCAATCCAATTAAATTCGATAAATGGATTATCATTTTCATTCGATTCCAAAATGTCATTCCATGATTTTCGATACGTTTTCAATTCTTTTAATGTACGTATTGAATATATTTTCATATTCTGTCTCCTTCATCAATCATTAGACTGATAGGTAGAAATGGCTTGTCAATCATTCCGACACTCAAACGCAGCTTGGACGTTAGACAAACATGACCTAATTGAGTATATTCAACTACCCCTAGGATACAGAACACGAATTTTCCCCAACAAAAAACACGCCATTCGAAATGAATCGAATGACGTGCTTGATTGAATAGATGTTCCATCTACACTCAATGTAAATGAAGACGGTGAGAATCGAACCATCAAATCTAAGAAACACTTTAATAGCAGGGTTTATAAGGGTTTTAAAATATTTTAAACACATATTGACTACTTAATTGACTAAGAGTAATCTACAATATAGCGTTCACGGAAAGTGCGGTATTGTCACTTCTTAACCTTGGTTTTTTAAGAAGAGGAAATCGAATCGAAACTGGCTATTTCTCTCGTAATTCGAAATATGGATATAGTATCGATAAATTGTCTGTAGAGGAGTTCCACATAAAAACTGGAATTACTGAAAAAGACATCAAAGATTTATTTCAGTGATTTTAGAACCGAATAAAACAGCCTAAGGGCTGTTTTATATTTTTTTGTTCTAGGTCTTTCTGAGAAAATTAAGACTATTCTTTACTTTTTGATGGTGGAATAACTATTTAATAATTATCTGTTAAGAGCTAACTTATTTTAAAAATAAACAACTTACTTTTCAATTACTTTTCATTCTCCTCTTTATTGGTAAAGTCTATTGATCTTTTTAATAATAGATTATTTCTGTAATTTTCAAGTAAGTATTCTTTGCTTCTATTTTTAGATAAAAGTGACATTAGTATAACTACAGTTATTAATGTAGCTGCAAGTAACAATGCAATGAATAAAATATTGTTATCAAATAATAAATCATTAATTTGTTTATCATTCGAGTATAATTGAACAAATACTAAGCTAATAGTTAATGTCATTGTCATAACTGTTGTAGATACTAATAAAGATAATCTACTAGTATTAGTGTATGTATTTCGTACTTCTATCTTCTCTTCTTTCTTTTTAAGATCTTCACTATCAATTTGAATAATCATTTTCTCTAGACTCCCAGATATGCTTATCTTTTTATCTATAGCTATAAAGTTAGTGTCAAAAATTTCTCTAATAAGATCCTCAAGAATTTCCTTTATATTATACATATCATGCAGTTTAACGTTATATTTTCTTGATAACGAAGATAATAATGAATTTAGTATTTTGAGAGAAGGAAGCTCACCTTCGGAAATAGATAATATTAGTAAGCCAATCATTTCCTTATTGCTTAAATCCACTTTTTTAAAGTATTCTTTCTTACTCAACTTATTAAATATGAAATTAGTCATATAAAATACAAATAAACCACTTATTACTCCACCACCGATACCAACAATCCAAGGATTTTCCCACATATTAAAAACCTCTTTCTACATTACATACATAATAGTTTTCTTTTACTATGTTCGCTTTATTGTATTAAAAATATATAAAGTTATTGAGTCACCTTTTCATAGAAAAAAGTCTTCTTAAAATACATATAAGAGACCTTTTAATAATATAAATTTATGTCACATTGAATTTGTATTTATTTAATGTTAGAAGCTGAAGGTTTATCATAGATTGCATTAATAACAAAGACATCTATAAACTTACCTAATTTTTCACTTAATTTCTTTGCTTCCTCTTTAAGTCCACTAATTTTTTTAAACTCTTCTTCTTTTTGAACAATTACAACATAGTAACCAATGTTAATATTCTCACTATCTAAATACTGAGGTAATTGATTTTGCAGACCTTGTTTTAATTTAGAACTACTTGCCCTTTTCACTTCAATTAACACTCTATCTTGATACCCACTTGAAAACTTGAAATCTACAGGGCCTCTTCCTTGATTGACTTCCCTAGAAAAGTCAACGTTATTTGCCTTACAATGTTCCTTAATTAATCCAAAGAATAGCAATTGAGAAGCTTCTTCTCTCTTTGGTGTTAGAGGTGTTTCATTCCACAATAGTTTATAACCTGAATTGTCAACAATAAAAGAATTGAAGCTTTTAATCAGTACTTTAACCAGGCTAGCTAACTCATCAAGATTATTTGGAATAGGGAGTTTTAAATTTTGCATTTGTTGAATTTTTTGAGATTGTTCATACCATTTATAAATGCCACTAGGATCCTTATCAATGTCATACGGTATGGAACCTTTATTTTCTACATAACTCACATACTTTTCCAATAAATCAATCCTAGTAGATGCAACTCTCATAATATCTTCTTTATTAATTTTACTTTTAACTTCAAAATTAAAATCAGTTCTCATGGTTTCATTTTCATTCGACCAAGCCCAATCAAGGAAACCATCTGCATTAATACTAGGTAACTCTCTCAAAATACTTTTTGGTACTAATAAAATGGGTTTGTTATTTGAAGGATTTAAAGGAAGTGAAACAAGATTAGTTTCCCATCTCTTAAATTCGAAATTAAATTTTGAGTTTTTAACCTTAAATTCCTTAAGTGGAATATCGTGTATAGAGCAAATATCTTGTGTGTAAATAATAAGTTCTTCTTTAATAATGTTTGCACAAATATCACTTATTCTATCACGTCCAATACCTTTCTCTAGTATCCCAATTTCTTCAAAATGATTTATCTCCTTAAGCCCAATTCTAATAGAATTTATTAGTGCTGAAGCCATGGAGTGAGAAAATCCTTCACCACCACCTGCTCCCCCTGTGCTTTTACTCGTATATCCTAAACAAATTTCCTCAACCTCTGGAAAAGTAAGCATCGATATTAGCTTTTTGTAAGATAAGCTAGATGGCAATCCACTACTCTTTGCTGCTAACATGAATGCCTCATTAAAAAACTCAATTATTTTAGAATGTGCATTATTTAAGTGGTTTTCTGAATAACTAAATAACAGAAATGGATCGATAAATAATTTTGTGTCAACATCTAGTATAGGGTCGAACCATTTTTCATTATTACTATTTATTACTCTATATAATTCTGAAAAAAGCATTTTTTATCTCCTTTGGGTAATTCTATTTACTTTATAGGTATAATACCACAAAAAATTGTATAATCTGACAAAATGAACAAAAACGATGATTTGTTATCTTACCAAGATGAATTTCTATTTAATATATATTTATGTCAAAATTGTTTTTGATATCTATATGTTAAAATACCTATAAAGTATATAGATAGGAATGAAGTCTAATGGTTGGGGATATTAGAAAATAGTATTTATAGATGAAAGAAATTGAAGGCAATTTCATAACTCTATAGACGTGTCGATTTCTTTGAATTATGAAACAAGTGAGCTGATTGGATATATCAATAGAAGAAGAAGTTCAAGACCGAATAGTACATACTGATGTTCAAACAACAATGAATATTTACGCACACGTTACAGAAAAAACAAAAGAAGCAGCAATTCAAAAGTTTGAAAAGCTACCTCAACATATGATTATTGCATACATTTTGACTACGTTCTTGACTACGTTCAATTGATACTCACTGAAACTAGATGATATAGACAAAAAGAAAAAACCCTTGATATACAAGGGTTTTAACACTGTATGAAACCATATGCTTTCGCGATATGGAGACGGCGGGAATCGAACCCGCGTCCAGAAACTCCAACACTTAAGCGTCTACGCGTGTATCTTGCCAATTAAGTTTCGCGTAACATTATGCCGACAAGCGGGCGTCTTGTACGCTAACTTGAGAATCTCTTATCGTCGACTCAAGTCGCACCGACGATCGTATCCCACTAAGAGTGAGCTCGTACATGACCACATGGGCGATGGCCAAGACAAGCAACATTGTCAGCTTACGCTGCGAATGCTAGGTTTTGATTTTTGCCAATTATTATAAGTGCCGTTGATACGGAGCCGAGCCCTCCGACGCGCAACTCAAGCTCAGACCATCCCTGTCGAATCCGTAACGTCCCCTTAATAGGAAGATGTTCGAATGAACAAACTTGCATCTGGCAAAGTTGTATTCTTATTATAAGACAAAATTGGTCAAACTTCAAGTCATCATTCTTGGTTGCGAGATTTGAATGCACGTTCGATATCGCGTTTTGCTTCTTTCTTCTTTAAAACGTCGCGTTTATCGTAATTCTTTTTCCCTTTACCAACGCCGATTAAAACTTTTGCAAAACCATCTTTTAAATACATTTTAATGGGGATGATCGAAAATCCATCTTGTTTAGAGACGCCGATTAATTCGCTAATTTGTTTTTTATGAAGCAAGAGTTTTCTTGAACGCAATGGTTCATGATTAAAGCGGTTCCCTTGTTCATAAGGACTAATATGCATATTCGAAATCCAAGCTTCATTATTGCGAATTCGTACAAAAGCGTCTTTCAATTGTACTTTGCTATTGCGAACTGATTTGATCTCAGTTCCTTGCAAGACAATCCCAGCTTCAATGGTATCTTCGATATAGAAATCATGATTTGCTTTTTTATTTTGTGCTACTACTTTTCCTTGCCCTTTTGGCACACTAAACACCTCTTTGTTTTTAGAAAAACACAGCTTGCACCCATAATGGTGCAAGCTATGTTTTTCTTATACTGATATCCAAAAGTTATCCTTTTAAATCAGTGCGAAAGAAGCGGCTGAGCACCGCTCTTATTCCTTACTTTTTCTTGCGCTTTCGACCTTGCTGTTTCTTCGCAATACCTTCATAAAACTTTTTCTTTTGTTTCACTTCTTTTTTCTCACCTGGTTGTGATGATCTTGAAGATTTTGAAGAATTTCTACCTGATCCTTCTTTACGTCTTGTTTGAATGACTTTCGGTGTTTCTTTACGAGCTGGTCGGTTAAACGACTTCACCATGCCTACAATTTCAAAATCTATAGCTGATTCTTCAGGTTTAACAGAAGTAACACGCACTTCAACTTCATCACCAATTCGGAACTGTTTTCCGCTACGTTCACCAATCATCATCATTTGACGATCATCAAATCGGTAATAGTCATCTGTCATATTACTTACATGCACAAGTCCTTCAATTGTATTCGGAAGTTCAATAAACATACCAAAGTTTGTGACTGAGCTGACAATTCCTTCAAACTCTTCACCAATTTTGTCTGCCATATATTGCGCTTTCTTCAATGAATCTGTATCGCGCTCTGCATCAACCGCACGACGTTCACGTCCAGAAGTATGGTCCGCAATTTCATCCATCACCGCATCCCAATGGGCTAATGTTGGTTTAGATACATCTCCGTTAATTAAGTACGTACGGATTAATCGATGAACGATTAAATCTGGATACCTACGAATTGGCGATGTAAAATGCGTATAGAATTCAGTCGATAAACCAAAATGACCCAAACTTTCCGCATAATATTTGGCTTGTTGCATCGAACGTAACATCATCGTCGAGATAACTGGCTCTTCTGGCATTCCCTCAATTGACTCTACAATTTCTTGTAGGGCACGCGGATGAATATCATTACCTGAACCTTTTACGACAATACCGAAGTTTGTAATAAATTCGAAGAAACGCTGTAACTTTTCTGGCTTAGGATCTTCATGAATGCGGTAAATGAACGGTACTTCCATCCAGTGAAAATGTTCCGCAACTGTTTCGTTAGCTGCTAACATAAACTCTTCGATTAGTCGTTCTGCAACAGTTCGTTCACGAATAACTACATCAGATGGCCAACCTTCATTGTCCACCAAGACTTTAGACTCTTTAAAGTCAAAATCAATCGCTCCACGGTCTGCACGTTTAGTACGTAATATCTCCGCAAGTTCCGCCATTAGTTCAAACATTGGCACTAAGTCACTGTAACGTTCTCTTAATGCTTCATCTTTTTCATCAATAATCTTATAGACGTCTGTATATGTCATTCGTTCTTTTGTTTTAATGACACTTTGGAAAATTTCATGAGCGATAACTTTCCCGCTTCCGTCGATTGTCATTTCACATGATAGCGTTAGACGATCCACTTGAGGATTTAACGAACAAATCCCATTTGACAAGCGATGAGGTAACATTGGAATAACTCGGTCTGTTAAATAAACACTTGTCGCACGATCATATGCTTCAGTATCCATTGCAGAACCTTCCGTTACATAATGACTCACGTCTGCAATATGTACACCTAATTTATAAGTCCCATCTGCATTTTTCGTTACAGTAACCGCGTCATCTAAATCTTTTGCGTCGGCACCATCGATTGTAACAATCACTTCATCACGAAGATCTCGTCGACCTTCAATGTCAGACTCCGCAATTTGCTCTGGCACTGAATTAGCATGATCAATAACCGATTGTGGGAAGTCCACTTCAATTCCATGCTTATGAATGATAGAGAGAATGTCTACACCTGGGTCATTTTTATGGCCTAGAATTTGTGTGACCATTCCAGTTGCTGATTTACGTCCTTCTGGCCATCCTGTTATTTCTACTACTACCTTATGGCCATCAATTGCACCTAGTGTATCTTCTTTTGCAATGAAAATATCCATCGATATTTTCTTATCATCCGGTAGAACAAATCCAAATCCTTTATTATCCTGGAATTGGCCAACTACTTTCGAAATCCCACGCTCTGCAATTTTAGTGATTGAACCTTCACGACGATCTCCTGAACTAGCACTCGAAACACGTACTAATACGATATCCCCATTCATGGCACCGTTAACTTCAGTCGGTGGAATGAAAATATCATCCATTCCCTCTTCTTCAGGAGCGACAAATCCAAATCCACGAGCATGACCTATAAATTTACCTCGCAATAAATTCATTCGCTCTGGGACACCATAGCGATTTGATTTAGAACGTATGACATATCCTTTTTCTTCTAACTTAACAAGTGTCTTAACTAATTCTTTAAACTCATCCGCATCTTCGAATCCAAACTGACTTTCTATCTCTTGAACAGTCAATGGTCTGTATTCTTCCTCGCGCATGAAATCCAGTAAACGTTGTTGTAAATTTTGTTCCATCTTTCATCCCTCCTTTTTACAGAGTGTGCCTATAGGGCGGTTTTTACACCTGCCACTCTAGCGTCTGTAAAAACTCTAATATGTCTTCATGTAATTGTTCTTTTTCTTTGTCGAGCGTAATGACGTGACCAGATTCTTCATACCACTTAATCTGTTTTTCAAATGATTCGGCTTCATCATGAATGATATTTGCCGAGTTGATATCGATGACATCATCTTTACGTCCTTGAACGACTAACAAAGGTGCGTAGATATGATCTACGTGGTCTCGAACATCATAAACGAGCTTACGTAAATCTGGTAATGAAGGCATCGAACTCTTTTTTAAATCTTCTACTTCTTCTTCGATAAGCGAGGCTTCTTTTCCTTCATATCGCTTATAATCTCGTGCATATTTTATAACACCTTCATACATCAGTTCAGTTGTTTTCATCGACATCGGTGCACACATCGTAACAATTCCCTTTACAGGTACGGTATACCCTAATTTCAATGAAAAGACACCACCTAGTGACAATCCTGCAACAGCAATTTCATTATACCCAGCAGCCTTTAATTGGTCATAGCCTCTCATGACATCCTTCCACCAGTCTGTAGGTCCGGTTTTAATCAATTCTTCTGGCGGAACACCATGTCCCTTGTAATGAGGCGCTAATGAGGTATACCCATTCTTTTCTAAAAATCTGCCTAACATTCGAACATCTGACGAGTTACCAGTAAAACCATGGAGCAATAAGACGGCTCTTTTACCCGCTTCAAAAAAGAACGGTTTGGGTTGCGCAATTCGCATTCAAAAAACCTCCATCGAACAGAAAAGTGTTATGCACTTTTCTAGTTTTTTCATAAATTTATTTTTAATACTAGAAAACTCAAGATACCTTCAATAAGTCTTAGCTTATAAGTTTTTTCATAGAAAACCAATTATGTACACTCATTAAACAATAAAAAAAGAAAACGCCCAACCGATCCAATCGGTCAGGCGGTTCGTATGTTGATTATAATTTCGTTACGGCAATTGCCAAAATAAAAAATAATACGGCTAATACAATCGTTACTCGGTGCAAAACTAAGTCAATTCCTCTAGCTTTTTGCTTACCGAAAAGTTGCTCAGCTCCGCCAGAGATGGCACCTGATAAACCTGCACTTTTCCCTGATTGTAACAACACAACAACGATTAATGCTAGCGACACGATGACAAGTAAAGTCAATAACAACGCATGCATTTGTTCCACCTCCTGATCAGAAACATCACAACAAGAACTATTTTACCAAATAATAGACACAAGTACAATAAGGTTACGATAAATACATAGATAAATGTGTCAGACTATTTGATAAAATGTAACTATATACCGTTTAAAAGGAGAAAATCTATGAATATACAGCAAATGAGTTGCGAGGAATATAAAAACAACCATCAAAATGAAACCCTCTGGGATGAAGTCGTAGTGCAGCTACTAAATAACGAACATATCTCCTATCATTCTATTGAACGTTTTCCATTGGGAGGCAATATTGTCTATGCAATCAATGACGATTTAGTCTTGAAATTATTTTCACCATTCGATCGAGAAGAATTTGTCATCGAAACCGAAGTTCTCGAGAATACAGATTGGTCAAAGATATCAGTAGAGGTTCCTTCAATTGTGAAGCAAGGTTCAATCGGACAATGGCATTATTTAATAATGACACGAGTTAGTGGCGAACTATTAATTGATGTATGGGAAAAATTATCCTTGAAAGAACAGTTGGATATTGCAACAGATGTCGGCGTTTTAATCAAACAAATGCATACTCTACCCGTTGAGAATTATCCACATCTAAATCAAACCTATTTTGAATGGATTTCCACTCAAAAGAAACAAGTCACAACACACCACTCTAAAACAGGTTTAGCCCCTCATCTAGTCGAGCAACTTGAAAAGTATGTTTCAACATTTGTTCCTTCTTCTCAAAAAGTACTATTAACCGGAGAATATACACCCTTTAATTTACTCGTCAATCAAGCAGATGGTAGATGGAGAGTGACTGGTCTAATTGACTTCGCTGACTGTTTTATAGGAGAGCCTACTTATGATTTACTCGGACCAATATTATTTAATTATTACCCAACACCAGAACTAACTAAGAATTTCCTATCTGCATATGGGATGGCACTTACAGATTCTTCACGGACTTATTTAATGCAACTTCTTCTGCTCCATCGATTTAGTCATATACCGAATTATTTAGATGGGCACTTAGATATGAATAAAGTTCAAACTCTCGAGGAACTATCCACTATCTTTTTTTCTAATATAGAGTCTTGAATCCTTAACTTAAACTAACACATCCACTTAGATTGCTATTGTGAAAAAGACATGAAAAATGAGCTTGGAACCGTATTTCCATGCTCATTTTTCTATACTCTTTAAATCATATGCTTAAAGATTTCCCCTCACAATAGAGGCCAACTAAATTTGAGTTATAACTTCTGTTTTAACTTTTTGATTTTTTTCGGATTGATCGACAACTGCCGCACCAACCAAATCACCTACCACATTTGAAGCTGTACCAGCCATTCCTATCAACATATCCACACCTGCAATTAAAGCTACAATTTCCAGGGGAAGATCAAAAATAGTTAATACGGCGGCAAGTGTTACAAGCCCTGCTGCTGGGATTCCGGCAGTACCAATTGAAAGTAATGTTCCAACAAATACGATGGTTAAAAAATCCGTAGGAGAAAAATTAGCACCAGCAATGTTGGCTGCAAAAACAATAGACGCGCCCATTCTTAATGCTCCCCCGTCGGAATTAAACACTGCACCTAAAGGTAAACTGAAATTGACCATTTTCTCCGAAATACCAGCTTTTTTCCCATTCTCCATGGCAATAGGAAGTGTCGCAATACTACTTGAAGTGAAAAATGCAGAAGTATATGCTTCTCTAGTGTTTCTAAAGAAGTTTCGAACGGGAATATTATAAATTTTAAGGATACCGCAATACACGACGAGCCAAAGGATAGCTACCCCTAGATAAAATACGGCTGTAAACTTTAATAATGAGGTAATGGTATCCCAACCCTGCGTTCCAAAAGAAGTGGCTCCAATGGCAAAAATACCAATTGGCGCATAAAGTAAAATCCCTTTAAGGATGCGGAAGAAGAGTACATTCGCTGCTTCAAATAACGATTGCAAATCATTTCCGTATTTTTGAAGCTTTTTATCGGTGGAAAAACGCATTCCCGAAAGAGTAAAGCCAATAATAATAGCTAAAAATAGAATGGCCATTAAATTACCTGATGAAAAGGCATTAAACAAATTGTCAGGAACGATATTTAATATGACATTTGAAAGAGAGAAAGTTTCCGGTTGATCCACTTCCACGTTTGGAAGAGATAAGGACTCACCAGGATTAATCCATAAAGCAAGACCGAGTCCAATCAAAACTGCGGCAGCGGTGGTTATGGCATAATAGAGAATTAATTTCCCGCCTGTTCTTCCTAATTGTGCGGGATTCATTTGGATGACTGCATGGACAACGGTGAGAAATATAACCGGTGTAGCAATGAGGCTGAGCATTTTTATCAATAAAGTACCTAATGGTTTAAGCACTTCAGCATCTGGTCCCCATATGACCCCAACTAAAATACCAAGAACGAAACCAATTGTCATTTTTAAAAAGAATGAAGAATTTTTATATGTAGTCCATATAATCAAGTAAACAACCTCCTATTTTGTAAGTTTTCCCACAAATATATATATTACAGCTATATGGTTATATAGTCTGTATGCAATGCTCTATTATTTTTGCATCTTTTTATTCAAAAAAAGCTTTCACGGAAGACCATTTTATAGATAATTAATAAAAGCACATCACCTTTGAAGGTTATCAAGTTCTGTTTTCAAGTACGTAAACAAAATTTTCACATCATTTCGCACTCCAATCTCAATGCGAAATGGAGTTTCCTATTTTTGTTAATTTGTAGGCGTTTTAAACTGAATTGAGGAAATTAACACCCTAATTAGCATCCCTATTAAAAGGATGATAAAAGTTATTGTCTGTGTGCGAATTCGTTGCAAATTTCGACGCTAATTGAGGTTCTATTTTTTAAAAAATGGATATTTATGTTAAAATAAATTTTGGATTGTGAAAGTTTTCACTTAACCTAACTCTGCAGGTTAGTTCAATAAGAAATTTGAGATAAAATTTATAATATTCACTGAAAAGGAGGTAGTAAATTGAAGTACCAACTGTACTTTAGTGTATCTGAATATGAAAAAAAAGATTTCTGGGTTCCTTTGTTGAACTACTTTTTATCAAAATCAGATACTATAGAAATCCATTGTTGGAATGAAGAGGAAGTGGTTATCGAGGAAACAAAATCTTTGCTTAAAGGCTCATTTGAAATGATTTTGGAAAACAATCTCACTATTTTCAAGGGAAATAAAGCACTCGATGTTGTAAATCATTTATTAACTAACAATGTAGATATAGAAGGAAAGATAAAATGGTTCTCTGTATTTTTGAGTAAAAGTGACACCACTATTTTTCAGTCCGAACATTGGGGTGGAGAATTTTTTGCACCCCATGTTAACGAAAAAAATATAGCATTTATTAAATCGGTAATGCCTAGTGATACGAATTTCATTCAATATAAATAGCGATATTACTACCTTCTTTAACGATCGGGTGCGTTGATCCAAGTAGGATTAACGCTTTTTTTGTTGAACTTCTTCTACTAACGAAGCAGTTTAGTTGAACAAGGTATTTCACCATTCCGTAAAGAATTTAATATAAGGGGTGAAAACATTGAGTAGAATTGAATTTATTCGAAATGAAGAGAAGAAATATCACGATTATTGCTACGATAACTTTAAACTATTTGAAGAAGGTTCTTGGTTATACAAACCTGTAAAAACGGTAACCGATTTATTACATTTATTTGATGATAAAGAGAACGTAAAAGTTCTAGATTTAGGTTGTGGGGTCGGGAGAAATAGTATTCCGATAGCTGAAGTAATCAAGCGAAAAAACGGGAAAGTTGTTTGTGTTGATTTACTTGATTCGGCATTACTAAGATTAAGACAATACAGTAAAGAGTATAAGGTTGAAGAAGTAATACTCACGGAAAAAGCTGATATTGGTAACTATGAAATCCCAAAAAACAATTTCGATTTAATAGTTGCCATTTCAAGTTTGGAACACGTTCAATCAGAAGTAGCTTTGAATAAAACTGTTCAGCAAATGGCAGATGGTACTCAAAATGACGGGATAAATTGTATTATCGTGAACTCTGAAGTTATAGAAATTGATGTAGAAACTAACGAAAAGTTAGATGCACTTATGGAAGTAAATCTCTCAACAGAAGATATGATTAAAAAAATTAGTAGCCTCTATATAGGATGGGAATTATTAAAATCGGAAGTAAAACCATTAGAATACAGCATTATCCGAAATGGAAAATCCGTATTGTTAAAAACCAACGCAATAACTTATGTTGTTCGAAAAAATAATGAATAGTTCTTCAACTAAGGGTACTTTACTTCCATATGGAAATAAGCCTTTTTGCTCCTTCAACTAAAATTGCAGTTAGTCTATTACTTCTTTCTGTACTGAGTGTTTTGTTAGTTAGTTCGAGTTGTGTAAATGAAATGATAGGGCAAAAAATAACTGTGCAGAATCGAACAGGAGAAGAAAATATTTTTGAAGACTTCAAAGAAGTCACTCAACGAAAACGGGTGACTATAGCGATAGATATAGTGAAAAATGCTAATTGGAAAAATGCAAAAGTAGAAATGCAACGTTATGCTGACTACCAATTTCAATTTCCATCTAAGAATAGCAGTGAAGACAAAATAGCATCTTATTCACTTTGGATTAGCCTAAATGGTGAAAATCTAGAGATAGTTACCGATAGCGATAAATATGTGAAATTAACAAAGCACGATTCAACGGACCTATTCGAAATTTTAACAGGAGAAGAATTAATAAAATTTTTCCCTATGTTCGTTTACTCTTAAACTAACGAAGTGCTTTAATGAAAAAAGGCAGAACAAAATGATCCATTGTTTTTTACAATATTCAGCTGATTGAAATGTAGGCGGCGACTCCAAGAGGATTAGCGCGATCTTTAGACCCTAACATCCTGTTGGCCCCCCGGAAAGCGTCCGCCGCAATGAAAATCAGCTTTTATGGGACACTCAATTCGTATTTTCTCGGTCTTCCCTTCAGTAAACTTACTCTGATCAAAACAAAAAAGGAACTGCCCTAGCCATGATTTAATGGCACTAGGACAGTTCCTTTTAAATTATTTATTATTTCTTCAAGTTATAAAAAGTTTTCAACCCAAGATATTGAGCTGTATCATACAACTGATCTTCAATACGAAGAAGTTGATTGTACTTAGCTACACGGTCTGAACGAGAAGGTGCACCCGTTTTAATTTGACCAGCATTCGTAGCAACTGCAATATCAGCAATCGTTGCATCTTCAGATTCACCAGAGCGATGAGAAATGACCGTCGTATAACCAGCACGTTTTGCCATTTCAATTGCATCAAAAGTTTCTGTTAACGTACCGATTTGGTTTACTTTAATTAAAATCGAGTTACCAACGCCTTCTTCAATTCCACGTGATAACTTCGTTGTATTCGTTACAAACAAATCATCTCCAACAAGTTGGATGCGATCGCCTAAACGTTCAGTCAATAGTTTATGACCAGCCCAGTCGTTCTCATCTAATCCATCTTCAATTGAAATGATTGGGTATTTATCGCAAAGTTCTGCATAATA
The DNA here is from genome assembly GCF_043641925.1 of Paenisporosarcina quisquiliarum. Classification (GTDB taxonomy): domain Bacteria; phylum Bacillota; class Bacilli; order Bacillales_A; family Planococcaceae; genus Paenisporosarcina; species Paenisporosarcina quisquiliarum_A. Next base: position 9,198 of record NZ_JBHZRU010000016.1, on the reverse strand, counting down.
GTCCACCATTTCTTCAGAAGTTTTGACAATACCTTCTCCTACCAAGTGGTATTTGCCATCTTCTTTATTGAAAAACTCAGAAGATGCAACATCCATTGCTAAAAGAACTTCTTCTCCTGGCTTGTAACCTGCTCTTTCAATAGCTGATAAAATCGTCGTGATTGCTTCTTCATTTGAAGCAAGGTTTGGTGCAAATCCACCTTCATCACCGACTGCTGTATTTAATCCTTTTTCTTGTAACACAGCTTTTAAGCTATGGAAAATTTCCGCACCCATACGTAAACCATGACGGAAAGATTCAGCACCTACAGGCATAACCATGAATTCTTGAATATCGACATTATTATCGGCATGTGCACCACCGTTTAAGATATTCATCATTGGCACCGGTAATTGCTTCGCATTAAATCCACCTAGGTATTGATACAAAGGAATATCTAAGTAATCAGCAGCAGCATGCGCTACAGCGATTGAAACACCAAGGATGGCATTAGCACCTAATTTAGCTTTGTTTTCAGTACCATCAAGTTCGATCATCGCTTTATCGATTGAAACTTGGTCCAGTACGTTGTAGTTCTCTTCTAATTCATTCGCAATAATTTCGTTTACGTTTTCTACTGCTTTTAAGACACCCTTACCAAGGTAACGACCTTTGTCACCATCACGAAGCTCAACTGCTTCATATTCTCCTGTGGATGCTCCAGACGGAACGATTGCGCGGCCAAAAGCTCCGCTTTCCGTGAATACTTCTACTTCGATTGTTGGGTTCCCACGAGAATCTAATACTTCACGAGCTTGTAAATGTGTAATTATTGGCATGTTTATATCTCCTCAGCTTTTAGTAGTGTTTTACCTGTCATTTCAGGCGGTGGTTCGATACCTAATAAGTGTAACATGGTTGGAGCTAAATCGGCTAAAATGCCATCTGTGCGTAAATCCACATTTCGTTGCGTCACAATGACTGGAACTGGATTCGTTGTATGAGCTGTCATCGGTGTCCCTTCAACAGTCACAACTTCATCCGAATTCCCATGGTCTGCAGTGATAATAGCCGAACCATTTTTCGCTAAAATGGCATCTACGATTTTACCAAGACATTCATCCACAACTTCAATCGCCCGTATAGTGGGTTCAAGCATTCCACTATGTCCAACCATATCTGGATTAGCAAAGTTTAAAAGAATGGCATCAAACTTATCCGATTCGATCGCTGCGAGTAAAGCATCTGTCACTTCATAGGCACTCATTTCAGGCTGTAAATCATATGTGGCAACTTTCGGTGAATCGATCAATATTCGATCTTCACCAGGAAAGCGTTCTTCTCTCCCGCCACTCATGAAAAATGTCACATGTGGATACTTTTCTGTTTCAGCAATTCTCAATTGAGTTTTGCCATTTAAAGATAGTACTTCTCCAACGGTATTCTTTAAGTCTTCATTGTCATAAGCAACTGATGCCTTCACATCTTCACTATAAGAAGTAAATGTAACAAACTTCAAATCAGTCGGATGCTTTGGACTTAAAGCAAAAGTCGTTTCACAACTTGGATTGGTAAAGACTGAAGATAATTGAATCGCTCGATCGGGTCTAAAATTAAAGAAAATGACCGCGTCGTTTGAATCAATTGTAGCTAATGGCTTTCCATTTCCCATGATTGAAAAGGGTAGAACAAATTCATCTGCTACATCCAAATCATATGAAGCCATTACGCCAGCACTTGCAGATGAAGCAACCTCACCAACACCATCTACGAGTACTCGGTAGGCTTTCTCTAGTCGTTCCCATCTGCGGTCACGATCCATTGCATAATAACGACCACTTATACTAGCGAATTGACCAACGCCAATTTCATTCATTTGACGTTCTGTTTCTTCAATATAAGTTAAAGCCGTTTTAGGTCCCACATCTCGTCCATCTAAGAAACCATGAACATAAACATCCTCTAAACCGTGTGTTTTAGCCACTTGTAATAAAGCAAATAGATGCTCATAATGCGAATGCACGCCACCATCAGACAGTAAGCCCATCAAGTGCAGCTTAGATCCATGAGCTTTTACATGAGCGATTGCTTCTAGAAATGCTGCATTTTGATAGAAGTCGCCATCTGCAATTGATTTATGAATACGAGTCAGGTTTTGATAAACAATTCGTCCTGCACCAATGTTTAAATGACCAACTTCTGAGTTCCCCATTTGTCCTTCAGGAAGGCCAACTGCATTCCCAGAAGCAATTAAAGAAGCATGTGAGTAGTCATTCCAATACCGATCAAAGTTCGGTTTCTTTGCTTGGGCAACGGCATTTCCAAATACTTCATTTCGAAGTGCGAAACCATCAAGAATAATTAAAGCTACTGGAGATTTAGGCATGTGCGCCTGCCTCCAATAATTTCACGAATGACGATGATTCAAGACTTGCTCCACCGACTAGTGCACCATCGATATGAGTTTTCGAAAGCAATTCCACGATATTTTCTGGTTTTACAGATCCACCATACTGAATACGAACAGCATCCGCTACGTCTTTACTATATAAATGGGCAACTTTTTCACGAATAGATTGGCACACATCATTTGCATCATCAGAAGTAGCTGTTTTACCTGTTCCAATTGCCCAAATAGGTTCGTATGCAATAACCATTGTTTTTACTTGTTCTGCTGACAAACCAGCAAGTGCTTTTTCAACTTGGCCCTCCACTTTGGCAGTTGTTTGGCCAGCTTCACGCTCTTCTAAAGTTTCGCCTACACAAACAATTGGAGATAATGAATGAGCGAACGCGGCATGTGCTTTTTTATTAACAGCTTCATCGGTTTCATTAAAGTATTGACGTCGCTCAGAGTGACCTAAAATAACATACGTTATGTCTAAATCAGCTAATTGAACTGGGCTGACTTCTCCAGTAAAAGCGCCTTCTACTTCATAGTGCATATTTTGTGCACCAAGAGAAATTGCTGAGTCAGCTACAATATGGGTTAATGGCTCTAAGAATAAAGAAGGTGCGCATATAACAGAATCTATTTTCCCAGCATCTGGCGCAAGTCCTCTTACTTCTTCAGCAAATTTCTTCGCTTCAGATAGTGTTTTGTACATTTTCCAGTTACCAGCAATAATCGGTTTTCTCATACGAATTCCTCCTTATTTTTGATCGTTTAAAGCTTCTACTCCAGGCAAGTCTTTGCCCTCCATAAATTCTAACGAAGCACCGCCACCAGTAGAGATATGGTCCATTTGATCAGCCACTTCAAACTTTTCAACAGCTGCAGCAGAATCTCCACCACCAATTACTGTATAGGCTTGAGAAGATGCCATCGCTTGTGCAACGCCTTTCGTGCCCGCTTCAAATGGTGTCAATTCAAACACACCCATAGGTCCATTCCAAATAATTAGTTTCGAATTTTGAATCACGTCCGCATATTGAGCTGACGTTTTCGGTCCGATATCTAATCCCATCCAGTCAGACGGGATATCTGTAATATCCACTACTTTCGTTTCAGCATCCTTTGAAAACTCGCTCGCAACGACTACATCTATCGGTAAATACAGTTTTACGCCTTTTTCTTTTGCCTTTTCAATAAATGATTTAGCTAAATCAATCTTATCTTCCTCAAGTAAAGAATTCCCGATTTCATATCCTTGAGCTTTCGAGAATGTATAAGATAAGCCACCACCAATTAACAGGTTGTCCACTTTATCTAAAAGGTGATTAATGACACCAATTTTATCTTTAACTTTAGAACCACCAATAATGGCAGTGAAAGGACGTTCAGGTTGCGATAAGGCTTTACCAAGTACATCTAGTTCCTTTTCCATCAATAAACCAGAAACTGCTGGTAGATGCTTCGCAATTCCTTCAGTAGAAGCATGAGCACGATGTGCAGCACCAAATGCATCATTTACATAAACGTCTGCTAGCTTCGCAAATTTCTCAGCTAATTCAGGATCATTCTTTTCTTCGCCTTTATGGAAACGTACATTTTCAAGGAGAACAACCTCTCCATTTTTCATCTCAGCAATAGCTGTTTCCACGCTTTCGCCAATTGATTCATCTAATTTCAAAACAGGTTTATGTAATAAATCACTTAAATGCTTTCCAACAGCATTCAATCGGAATTCTTCTGTAACTTCACCTTTTGGTCGTCCCATATGGCTAGCCAAAATGACTTTTGCATCTTTGTCGATTAAATGTTGAATAGTTGGTAATGCTGCACGGATACGTGTATCGTCCGTAATTTCACCATTTTCCATCGGTACATTAAAATCTACTCGGCAAAAAACTCGTTTTCCACCTAGTTCTACATGTTGCATTGTCTGTTTTTGTTTCAAGAAGAATCTCCTCCACATCCGTAATGGTGCAAGCTATTGTGTATTTTTATACTGTGCTGGAAAGTTATACTTTCTATCCGTATAAAAAGAAGAGGAACGGAGGGTACCTCCGTTCCTTTTACCCTCTTCTATTATAGAGGTTAAAAGCGAGTTTCGCTACTTTCCTCTATGACTTAAAGTCTTATAATCCTTTGCTGTACATGTGTAGAGCAAGGTCGATACAACGTGATGAATAGCCAGTTTCATTGTCATACCAAGAAAGAACTTTCACCATGTTTTTCTCAAGAACCATTGTTGATAATCCATCAACAGTAGATGAAGCTGAATTACCATTGTAGTCACGTGATACTAAAGGCAATTCATTGTATTCTAAATAACCATTCAGTTCATTTTCAGATGCAGATTTTAAAGCAGCATTTACTTCTTCAGTTGTTACATCTTTTTCAAGTTCTACAACTAAATCTACTAATGAAACGTTTGGAGTTGGTACGCGAACCGCCATACCATCTAATTTCCCTTTTAACTCAGGAAGCACTAAAGATACTGCTGCTGCAGCACCTGTTGACGTTGGAATCATTGATTCCGCAGCCGCACGTGCACGACGGTAATCTTCATGTGGTAAATCTAGAATTCGTTGGTCATTTGTATATGAATGAATCGTTGTCATCATTCCACGTTTGATACCAAATTGCTCATGAAGAACTTTAGCTACTGGAGCTAAGCTATTCGTTGTACATGATGCGTTAGAAACAACGTGATCTGTTTCAGCATTGTAAGTTTCGTGGTTTACACCCATTACGAATGTAGACATACCGCTCTTACCAGGAGAAGATACGATAACTTTTTTAGCTCCTGCTTCAAGATGTTTCCCTGCAGATTCAACGTCACGGAAAATACCAGTACTTTCAATCACGATATCGATTTCTAAGTCTTTCCAAGGTAATACTGAAGGATCTTTTTCTGCATAAACGCGAACCTTTTTACCGTTGACTACTAAGAATTCACCTTCAGAAGAAACGTCAGCATCAAAAATGCCATGTACTGAATCGTATTTCAATAGATGTGCAAGCATCGCAGCATCTGTTAAATCGTTAATTGCTACTACTTCTACTTCACCTTGTTGTAAAGCTTCTCTGAATACTACTCGTCCAATACGTCCAAATCCATTAATCGCTAATTTTAAAGTCATCTAATTTTCCTCCTAATTTATATCGCGGTTTTGTTTTACTAATTCTTTTGCAGCACCTTCATCTGTAATTAATACAGTCTGTGGAGGTGCATGCTTTAAATAAGATCCTATAGCGGCTGCTTTTGATGACCCACCTGCCACAGCCAGTAAATGTTGCACACTTTCTAATTGCTTCAATTGAATACCCACAGTCCGAATACGATGAACTGCTTTTCCATCTTTATTGAAATAATACCCAAAGGCTTCACCTACAGCTCCTGCTTGTTCAATGGTTTGAATTTCTTCAGGGGTTGAATTGCGTCGCCTTGCCATTTCTATTGCATCACCAATTCCATGAATCACAACAGAAGTTTGGTCGTAAAGCTCAAGCATTTCTTTAATGACCGGTTCTTTCATCATCATATTGTAGGCTTCTTCACTTAAATGATCTGGCAAATAAAGAGTTCTAGATAAACCATTCGTTGCTATTGCAAAAGAAGCGGCAATTGTATTCGCTTGGAGTTGAACCTCTTCCCCAATACCACCACGTGCAGCAACATACGTTAATGTCTTTTGCTTCACAAATTGTGTCAGGTACTCCGCAATAGAAGCGATTGTACCTCCACCAGTTACGGCAACGATTTGCTTAGGTTCCGTCAAGCAATTAAGTTGCTTAGCAGCCACTTGACCAAGTAATGATTTTGCTAAATTATTTTCTTCACTATCGCCTGGCACAATGATGACACGAGAAAGGTTGTAAGTTTGTTGCAGCTGTTGCTCAAGCTGAATGAGCCCTGACCATTCATGAATGACATCTTTTAAGGTGTCTAAAACATCTTTACCCTCTTGTGTGATTTCCATGCCTGCAGATCGAATAGTGATTAATCCTTGTTGATTTAATAAATCCGTTTCTTTTCTTGTTTCTCGTTCTGTTAAATGAACCAGTTCACTTAATGAACGCCTGCCGATTTCTCCTGCTAACAAAATCGCCATCAACACTTTGTATCGTTTCTGTATTAATAAAGGCATTTCAGGAACTATTTTTAATTGTGCTTGAAGTAAGTTATTCATAGCATTCTCCTCAATCACCTTTTCAGTTGGGCAATATTTGTCCCACATACTTAAAATGTGTCCCGCTTAATAATTTTAGTTTACGCTTAATTATTTTAAAATGCAAACAAAAAAGCGCTAATTAATTACTTAACACTTGAAACAATAGAAAAATTGTAAAAAGACATGGGGCGATGAGCGGAATGTTCCCCTTGAATGGTATTGGTTTTCGCTAAGCTTCTGTTTTAAGAAAGTGTTTCAATGAAGAGTTTACTTGGTTAATGAGACGATTTTTTTGAGGTAGATTTCCTTTTAAAAATTTATCAATCAAACGGATTAGTTTATCAATCAAAATGGAGATTTATCAATCAACCTGACGATTTATCAATCAAACTCAGCCTTTTATCAATCAAACACGTCTCAATTACCTAGTTAACTTGGTGAGCCGGCCAATATGCATACCCCAAGAATTGTATAAACGATCCTCATGAACAGTCTTACATACGAAAAAAAACCGATTCTCTAAATGGAGAACCGGCTTTTGGTTATTTACATAGAGCTTCAGTTAAGACAGGCACATTGTACACGCCTATTCTAAACTCTTTAGCATTTAATTAATTACTTAGCGCTTCAAATAATGTTGGATAATCGATTCTTCCTTCTTGTATTACTTGACCATCTTGCTCAATGACAGGAATACGAATCAGGTATTTTTCATGAATTTGATCATTTTTTTCGATATTAATTTCTTCAATTTCAATGTCCACATCTTCTGCAACAAGCTGTAGCATCAGCTTCGCTTCATCGCACAGTGGACAATTGGGACGTGTGTAAAATTGTATTTGCATCTTCATGCTCCTTCATTGATTGTTTCATTTAAAAGCTTCGACCAGCTCCACCACCGCCAGAAGAACCTCCTCCACCAGATCGGAAACCTCCGCCTCCACCGCTACCAAATCCTCCACCAAATGAACCCGGTCCTATCATTGGAATTCCACCACGTCGTCCTCGTGAGCCGGGACCCATTCCTCCACCACCACGGTTTGAAAATATGGTGAATAAAATGACGATAATAATAATCATGACAATGGTAGACATAGATACGCCCCCACCCTCGTTACTACTTTTGGGTTGAACTGGGTTTACCGATTCGCCATCCCAATTATATTCTTTAGCAATTTCTTCATAAAAAACTTTCATCGTATTAAAAATTGCTTGATCTGGTGCATCCTGTTGCATATACGGCACTGTAAATTCATCTAAAATTCTGCCTACCTTGCCATCTGGTAAAGCTCCTTCTAAACCATAACCTACTTCCACCCATAGTTCACGTTCTTCCATGGCAATCACAAGCATGACGCCATTGTTTTCTTCAGCACTACCCAACTGATACTCTCTGAATGCACGATTTGAAAAACCCTCAATATCCTCGCCTTTAAGAGAATCAATTGTTAATACCGCAATTTGAGCACCTGTCCCATCTTCTAACTGAGAAGCAATCCGATTCAATTCAGCTTTTTGATCACTACTTAATAATCCTGCGAAATCTTGGACGTAAATATCACCAGTCGGTTTAGGAACAGTTGCCGCTTGAATCATTGGCGAAAGCGACATGAAAAAAAGAAGCGCAATTCCTATGAAAAGCGCGCCTTTTTTCATCATTCCCCGTCCCCTCCAAAGTCTACAACAGGTGCATCTTGTGCAGCTGCATCTGCTTTAAAGTATTCTTTTTCATCAAATCCAAATATGCCCGCCAACATGGCACCAGGGAATCGTTTCACTTTTTTATTGAACAAAGCAACTTCTGTATTATAATCTTGTCGAGCTACAACTAGTCGATTTTCTGTACCAGCAAGTTCATCCATCAATTGTCGGAAGTTAGCATCTGATTTTAAATCAGGATAATTTTCGACAACCACCAATAAACGGCTTAAAGCTCCCGATAACTCATCATTTGCTTCAGCTTGATCTTGCGGTGAATTTGCACCCGCTAATTTTGCCCGTGCTTCCGTTACACTCGCAATCACATCACGCTCTTGTTTGGCAAATGCTTCAACTGTCTTCACTAAGTTAGGAATTAAATCTAAACGTCTCTGTAATTGATTATCTACTTGAGCGTAAGCTGCATCAACATTTTCTTCACCTTCAACAAATCCGTTATAACTAGGAATTAACATAAGTGCTAAAACAACAATAATACCTACGATCACAAGTATCGGAATTAATCCTTTTTTCATATCCTTCACCTCTTCAATAGTATAGTCAATGTCTACCTTTTTTAATGACCATTAAAACCTGTATCATCTTGTAATTCATTAATAAAAAAATTCACACTAATCAAGAAGTGATTAATGTGGTTAGAAACCCTGTGAAGTAGTTGTAATAGTAATAAAAGTGATCCTCAACTAAGGTACTTACATGGTAATTTAATCATATTGCATTCTGTTGATTGGAATAAAGACGACGACTCCGAGGGGATTAGCATGAGCTTTAGACCCTGGACTGAGCTCGCGAGGGAAGCGGCTAAAGCCATGCCCCCGGAAAGCGTTCGTCGTAATGGAAATCAACAATTTCTATTTTTTAAGGTTCTCCGTCAAATGTTGGGGTGGAGTGAAAATCACTTCACCTCATCCAACGTGATATCCTATTTTTTTATACTT
>NZ_JBHZRU010000015.1:0-90767 GCF_043641925.1 Paenisporosarcina quisquiliarum | reverse complement strand
CTCAAATATTTTTGGGATGTGAGTATATGTAAGTCCTGTCCGCTACGGGATGGTTGTTATAGAGATGGGGCAAAGACAAAAACATACTCCATTACAATCCCCAAGTCTATACATCTTGAACAAGAGTCTTTCCAAAATACAGAAGAGTTTAAGGAACTGGCTCGTTCTCGCTACAAAATCGAGGCCAAAAATAGCGAATTGAAAAATGCCCATGGGTACAATAAAGCCATAACCTCGGGCTTATTTGGCATGCACATTCAGGCAGCCTCCACCATTTTCGCAGTTAATATGAAGCGGATTATCAAACTGATTGATGAAAAAGAGGTCAATTAGGGAAGTGATTGATCATAAAAAGGGACTTTAATTGGATTTAATATCCAAATAAAGTCCCTTTTTTTATTTTTATGATACTCCAAACTTATAGATAGCCAAAAAACATGTCTTTTTCAGTGGCCTCCATCAGCACGAACTGAAGACCCTGGACTGAGCCACGCGAGGGAAGCGGCTGAGGTCGTGCCCGCGGAAAGCGTCCAACGCAATGCAAATCAGCCACTTCATTTTTAAAATAGTGGCTACAAAACGAAAATAGGTACTTCACAATCTTTTTAAAATTGTTCGACAAACTCAAAGTTTAAGAATCTTCACATTTCTGTTGACTGAATGCTCATTCAGTTTTAAACTGAAGATAAGCATCGACATAACAAAGACTATCTACTAAACTGTTGTTATCAGATTAATAGCATTTTTGATTTTTTTTAACGAGAGGGGAGAATACAATGAATTACCTTTTACTTGCAAACTGGATTTTATTTATCGTTGTAACCGCTTACGCACTTGGGTTATTCACGTATTTATTGAAGACGCGTTACAGCTACATCAAACTCGGACAAAAAGTTGAATTTGATGACAACGTAAAAGAACGTATCCGTAAGATTATGGTCAATGTATTTGGCCAAAAGAAATTATTGAAGGATAAGAAAAGTGGAATTATTCACGTCATGTTCTTCTATGGATTCCTATTAGTACAAGCTAGTGCCATCGATTTTATTTGGAAGGGATTAAAGCCTGGATCACATTTACCTCTAGGACCTTTATATCCAGCATTCACATTCTTCCAAGAACTTGTGACTTTGATGATTTTAGTGGCTGTTGTTTGGGCATTCTACCGTCGCTATATTGAAAAGCTTGTTCGTTTAAAACGTGGTTGGAAATCAGGCTTAGTCTTGATTTTCATTGGCGGATTAATGGTTTCTGTTTTAATCGGAAATGGGATGGGCATGATTTGGCATGACCACGCAGCAACATGGGCGGAGCCAGTCGCATCAGTAGTAGCTACAGTCTTTGGATTCTTACCAGACGTTGCTGCTATTACAATCTTCTACATTATGTGGTGGGCTCATTTACTATTCCTATTAACTTTCTTAGTTTACGTACCACAATCGAAACATTTCCATTTAATAACGGGTCCTGTCAACACATACTTCAACCGTACAGACAATGTGGGTAAACTTCGTCCGATTAACTTTGAGGAAGAAGAAGATGAAGAAGCAGGCGAAGATGAAATGCCATCTTTTGGTGTTGGTAAAATTCAAGATTTAAACCAAAAGCAAATGATCGATTTATATGCGTGTGTAGAATGTGGTCGTTGTACGAATATGTGTCCAGCAACTGGAACAGGTAAAATGCTGTCTCCAATGGACTTAATTACAAAACTACGTAACCACTTAACGAACACGGGTGCCGTTGTGACGCAACAAAAGCCGTGGGTTCCAGCAATGGCTTTCGCAAATACACAAGGTAACCAATTAGCAGTAGCTGCTCGAGTTGATGGTGCAGTAATTGAAGATATTTATAACCCGGCTTTAATCGGTGACGTAATCACGGAAGAAGAGCTTTGGGCTTGTACAACATGTCGTAACTGTGAAGACCAATGTCCAGTAATGATTGAACACGTTTCTCACATTATCGACCTCCGTCGTTACCTAGTAATGACTGAAGGTCGCATGAATCCGGATGCTCAACGTGCTATGACAAACATCGAACGTCAAGGGAATCCTTGGGGGCTTAACCGTAAAGAGAAAGAAAACTGGAGAGATGCACGTCCAGAAATCAATATCCCAACAGTTAAAGAACTATCTAAAGCTGACGAAGAATTCGAATACTTATTCTGGGTTGGTTCAATGGGTGCTTTCGATAGCCGTTCACAAAAAATCGCTCTTTCCTTTGCGCGCTTAATGAACGAAGCAGGCGTGAAGTTCGCTATTCTTGGAAATAAAGAAAAGAATTCTGGTGACACACCTCGTCGTCTAGGGAATGAATTTTTATTCCAAGAACTTGCAACAAGCAATATCTCTGAATTTGAAAAAGCTGGCGTAACGAAGATTGTCACAATCGACCCGCATGCTTATAACATTTTCAAAAACGAATACCCAGATTTCGGTTGGAGTGGAGAAGTTCTTCACCACACTGAAATGCTGTTTGACTTAGTACAAGAAGGTCGCTTAAAACCACAACATGCAATCGATGAGACCATTACATTCCATGACTCATGTTACTTAGGCCGATACAATGACGTCTATGATCCACCACGTGAAATCCTCCGTGCTATCCCAGGAGTGAAACTCGTGGAAATGGACCGTAACCGCGAAACAGGAATGTGCTGTGGAGCTGGTGGTGGTTTAATGTGGATGGAAGAACATACAGGAAATCGTGTCAACGTAGCCCGTACAGAACAAGCACTTGCAGTAAACCCAACGATGATTTCATCTGGTTGCCCATACTGCTTAACTATGCTGTCTGACGGAACGAAAGCAAAAGAAGTGGAAGAAACAGTTGGCACTTACGATATCGCAGAATTACTAGAACGTTCAGTACTTGGCGATTACCTACCACCGGTTGAAGAAACAGAAGAAGCACCAATCCTTCAATAAACAGAGTAGATTGAAATATGTTGAAAAATTAGATACAATAAAGTCAACTGAAGAGGGAGTCTTGCACTCCCTTTTCGTTTGTCTACAAGTCGAGCGAGCGTTCAGTCAATACAATAGTCCACAGCAGTGGACTATTGTATTTGCGACGAAGCTAGCGAAGCGATGCAGGAGCAAATGGTTTTGAACTTAAGTATTTTGCGACGAAGCTAGCGAAGCGATGCAGGAGCAAACGGTTTTGAACTTAAGTATTTTGCGACGAAGCTAGCGAAGCGATGCAGGAGCAAACGGTTTTGAACTTATGTTTATTTGCGACGAAGCTAGCGAAGCGATGCAGGAGCAAATGGTTTTAAACTGCGAAGATGCTCGCGAAGCGATGCAGACGCAAGTGGCAACTTTAAACATTGATCTAATAACTAAAACAAAAAAACTCCACTGCAAAGTGGAGTAACCTTTTTCTTTAACTCACACAAAGAAAAGTCAGAATATTTTTATTTGAGAAACTGTAAGCGTATACAACCATTCATAAAGGGAGGCAACAATTATGACAAAAACAGTTATTTTAGATGGCGCACGTACAGCTTTTGGGAAAATGGGTGGTGCACTTTCTACTCTTTCAGCTAGTGATCTTGGTGGAGTAGCCATTAAAGAAGCTTTGAATAAAGCAGGTATTGCTCCTGAATCAGTTGATGAAGTCATCATGGGTACAGTTTTACAAGCAGGTCAAGGGCAAATTCCTTCCCGTCAAGCTGCAACGAAAGCGGGTATTCCATGGAGTGTTAAAACCGAAACAATTAATAAAGTGTGTGCATCAGGCATGCGTGCAGTTAGCCTTGGCGACCAATTAATCAGACTTGGTGATGAAGAAATCATCGTTGCTGGTGGTATGGAATCGATGTCAAACGCACCTTACTATTTACCAAAAGGTCGATTTGGTTTACGCATGGGTGATGCTCAAATGATCGATGGCATGATTTATGACGGATTATCATGTGCGTTTACACCAGAGCGTGTGCATATGGGGACATACGGAAATTCAACGGCTGAAGAATTTACTTTAACTCGTGAAATGCAGGATGAATGGGCGGTCCGCAGTCATGAATTAGCATTTAAAGCAATGGATAGCGGGATCTTAGCGGAAGAAATTACACCAGTAGTGATTCCACAACGTAAAGGCGATCCAATCTCAATTGATACAGATGAAGCACCACGTCGCGATACGTCGATGGAAACTTTATCGAAATTACGTTCAGCATTTAGTAAAGACGGTTCGATCACAGCTGGGAATGCACCTGGGGTAAATGACGGAGCAGCAGCACTTGTCTTAATGAGTGACGAGCGTGCAAAAGCTGAAGGGAAAACACCACTTGCTTACGTGGTAGCTCATGCTGAAGTCGCAATCGAGCCTAAACATTTCCCTCAAACACCAGGACTTGTTATTAATAAACTTCTTGAAAAAACAGGCAAAACACTTGAAGAAATCGATTTATTTGAAATCAATGAAGCATTCTCAGCAGTTGCACTGGCTTCTTCAAAAATAGCGAATTTAGATCACACTAAAGTGAATGTAAATGGTGGAGCAGTGGCATTAGGACATCCAATCGGAGCGAGTGGTGCCCGCATCATTTTAACGCTAGCTTATGAATTAAAACGCCGTGGTGGCGGAATTGGTATTGCAGCTATTTGTTCAGGCGGCGGTCAAGGTGATGCCATTATGATCGAAGTACCAAAAGTGTAAGAACTGTCTTTTAAAATTGAAGGAGGCTAACATATGAACATCCAAAAAGTATTAGTAATCGGAGCGGGACAAATGGGATCTGGTATTGCGCAAGTTTGTGCGCAAGCTGGTTTTGACGTAAAGCTTAACGATATGAAAGACGAATTTTTCGAACGTGGACTAGGTATCATTACGAAGAACTTATCACGCAATGTTGAAAAAGGGCGCATGACAGAAGATGAAAAAACGAAAGTACTTTCACGCATTACGAAATCTCTTGATTTAAATGATGCGAGTGATGTGGATTTAGTTATTGAGGCTGCTGTTGAAAACATGGAAATCAAACAATCGATTTTCAAACGTCTGGATGAAATCACGCCAAAACATGCAATTTTAGCTTCAAACACATCTTCACTTCCAATCACAGAAATCGCAGCGGTAACAAACCGTCCTGAACAAGTAATTGGTATGCACTTTATGAATCCAGTTCCAGTAATGAAGCTCGTAGAAATTATTCGTGGTCTTGCTACTTCAGATGAAGTCTACACAGCGATTGAAGAAATGACGAAGAAACTTGATAAAGTACCAGTCGAAGTGAATGATTTCCCAGGATTCGTCTCTAACCGTATTTTAATGCCGATGATCAATGAAGCCATTTACACATTGTACGAAGGCGTAGCGACTAAAGAAGCCATTGATGACGTGATGAAAATGGGTATGAATCATCCAATGGGACCTTTACAATTAGCTGACTTTATCGGATTAGATACATGTCTATACATTATGGAAATCTTGCATGACGGATTTGGGGACAGTAAATATCGTCCATGTCCATTACTGCGCAAATACGTAAAAGCAGGCTGGTTAGGTAAGAAAACAGGACGCGGTTTTTACGTTTACGAATAGGAGGCGCTCAGCTTGGAACTGAAGTTTACAGAAGAACAATTAATGATGCGCAATATGGTTCGTGACTTTGCCAAAACGGAAATTGAGCCGTTTATTGACCAAATGGAACAAGGTGAATTTCCTCGTGAAATTTTAAAGAAAATGGCCGGGCTAGGACTTATGGGAATTACTGCACCTGAAAAATACGGCGGTTCAGAAATGGATTTCCTAAGTTATATCATTGCCATTCATGAGCTATCAAAAGTGAGTGCAGTCGTAGGCGTAATCCTTTCGGTACACACATCGGTTGGAACAAATCCGATTCTTTATTTCGGTAATGAAGAACAAAAGCAAAAGTACGTGCCAAAATTAGCATCTGGTGAATATTTAGGAGCGTTCTGTTTAACAGAACCATCTGCTGGTTCGGACGCTGGTTCAATGAAGTCCAAAGCTACCAAAGATGGAGATTTTTACACACTTAACGGCTCGAAAGTCTTTATTACAAACGGTGGAGAAGCCGATGTTTACATCGTATTTGCTTCAACAGATTCATCTCAAGGATCTCGCGGCGTGTCCGCTTTTATTGTAGAAAAAGACACCCCTGGTTTAATTATCGGAAAAGACGAACACAAAATGGGCTTACACGGTTCACGAACTGTTCAACTTACTTTTGAAGACATGAAAGTACCTGCTGAAAACCTTTTAGGTGCAGAAGGAGAAGGATTCAAAATCGCCTTAGCTAACTTAGATGTTGGTCGAATCGGTATTGCAGCACAAGCTCTAGGTATTGCAGAAGCAGCCTATGAAGCAGCAGTTGGCTATGCAAAAGAACGTGTACAGTTCGGCAAACCCATAGCAGCGCAACAAGGTGTCGGTTTTAAACTAGCGGACATGGCAACAGCTGTTGAAGCATCAAGATTGTTGGTTTACCGTGCAGCAGAACTTCGTTCACGCGGCATCTCTTGCGGTAAAGAAGCCTCAATGGCAAAGCTATTTGCTTCGAAAACAGCAGTAGAAACATCAATCGAAGCCGTCCAAGTATTCGGTGGATACGGCTACACAGAAGACTACCCAGTAGAACGCTATTTCCGTGACGCTAAAGTAACGGAAATCTATGAAGGAACATCTGAAATTCAACGCATCGTAATCGGCAAACATCTATTGAAATAATGGTTAGATATAGGTTTAAATTACCTCTTAACGAAGCTTTATTGCACATTCCTTTTGTAATTACTTTTTATTTGATTGGAGCGGAAGGTGGCGTAAACCATCTGCTCCTGCATCGCTTCGCTAGCTTCGTCGCAAAGATTAGCACCAAAATGCTTGGTCCTAATCTTTCCAGCGGGAATAGCGTGTCCAAGTGAGACCCCGCAGTGTGCGGAGCACACGAGGAGGCTCACGGACCGCCCGCGGAAAGCGTCCGCCTGAAGCGGAAATCAAGGATATATATAATTAACTAAAAACATAAAAGGCGGGAATAAAAATGAACTTTAAACTATCAGAAGAACATGAAATGATTCGTAAAATGGTACGCGATTTCGCAATGAAAGAAGTAGCACCAACAGCTGCAGAACGTGACGAAGAAGAACGCTTCGACCGCGACATCTTCGACAAAATGGCGGAACTTGGCTTAACAGGTATCCCATGGCCGGAAGAATACGGCGGAATCGGATCAGACTACTTAGCATACTGTATCGCAGTTGAAGAACTATCACGCGTTTGTGCATCTACAGGCGTAACATTATCCGCACATACATCATTAGCTGGATGGCCAATCTTCAAATACGGCAATGAAGAACAAAAACAAAAGTACCTTCGTCCAATGGCTGAAGGAACAAAAATTGGTGGATACGGTTTAACAGAAGCTGGATCAGGTTCTGATGCTGGTGGCATGAAAACAACAGCGAAATTAGATGGCGACCACTATGTATTAAACGGTTCAAAAATCTTTATTACAAACGGTGGAATTGCTGATATTTACGTAGTATTTGCCGTAACAGATCCAACTTCAAAACATAAAGGTACAAGTGCTTTTATAGTTGAAGCAGACTTCGAAGGATTCTCAGTAGGGAAGAAAGAGAAGAAACTAGGAATTCGTTCATCACCAACAACAGAAATTATTTTTGATAACTGCCGCATTCCTAAAGAAAACTTGCTAGGTGCTGAAGGCGAAGGATTCATCATCGCAATGAAGACACTTGACGGTGGACGTAACGGGATCGCTGCTCAAGCAGTCGGGATTGCTCAAGGTGCATTAGACGCTTCGGTTGACTATGCGAAAGAACGTGTTCAATTCGGTAAACCAATCGCTGCTAATCAAGGGGTTTCATTCAAATTAGCTGACATGGCAACGTCAATTGAAGCATCACGCTTGTTAACGTACCAAGCTGCTTGGTTAGAGTCTAACGGATTGTCTTACGGGAAAGAATCTGCAATGGCGAAATTAATGGCTGGTGATACAGCGATGAAAGTAACCGTTGAAGCGGTGCAAGTGTTTGGTGGATATGGTTACACGAAAGATTACCCAGTAGAACGTTATATGCGTGACGCGAAAATCACTCAAATTTACGAGGGTACACAAGAAATTCAACGTCTTGTTATCTCTCGCATGCTAACGAAATAAGTGGTGATTGAGGTGGAAACCAAACGTGAAGTGCAATCATCTGTAAAAGATGAAAGCCTAATTGCTAAACGTCGAATTCAAATGATCCGTGGCGCGGTTTCACTCTTCAAACAGAAGGGTTTTCACCGCACCACGACACGTGAAATCGCAAAAGAAGCGGGTTTTAGCATTGGCACATTATATGAGTACATCCGCACCAAAGAAGACGTCTTGTATTTAGTATGTGACAGCATTTATGAGGAAGTGCAAGAGCGCTTGTCGACCCTGCCTGCTCAAGCTGGAACTATAGATGGACTCGAATCAGCTATTCGACATTATTATCTTCTAATCGATGAGATGCAGGATGAGTTTGTCGTGATGTACCAAGAGTCAAAATCTCTTCCAAAAGACGCTTTGCAGTATGTGTTGAATAAAGAACTGGGCATGGTCGCAATCTTCGAAGAAATCATTGAAAATTGTCGATTATCTGGTGATTTACACATCGCACAAGAGGACGTTAAACTTGCCGCACATCATGTAGTCGTTCAAGGTCAAATGTGGGCGTTTAGAAGATGGGGTCTTCATAAAGATATGACAATTGACGAATTTATTAGCGTGCAAACACGATTTTTATTACAAGGGATTCAAAGGAATGGGGGAACAGTATGACAGCAACAGTAGAAGTTTATCGTCCAACAAACCATGTTCGTTTTGTAACGGCATCAAGTCTTTTTGACGGTCACGATGCATCGATTAATATTATGCGTCGTATTTTGCAATCAACAGGATCTGAAGTCATTCACTTAGGTCATAATCGTTCGGTTGAAGAAGTAGTGAATGCAGCGATTCAAGAAGATGCAAACGGGATTGCCATCTCATCTTATCAAGGTGGACACGTTGAATACTTCAAGTACATGCATGATTTATTAGCAGAAAGAGGGGCTCCACATATCCGCATCTATGGCGGTGGTGGTGGCGTAATCATTCCGAAAGAAATTAAAGAACTACATGATTACGGGATTGCGTGGATTTTCTCTCCTGAAGACGGACGGACACTAGGTCTTCAAGGGATGATTAACCGTATGGTAGAAGATTGCGATAAAGCCATTGATACGAAAAATGCAGTGGATCAGTTAGCGCAAGCGGATACGGAACACCCTGAAGTGTTATCACATTTAATCACTGTCGCTGAAGACGGGGTTAACAATGAGAACAGCGATGCTAAAGCATTAGTTGAAAAAGCGCGAGAACTGTCAAAAGGTACGCCTGTTTTAGGTATTACTGGAACGGGTGGAGCGGGTAAATCAAGTCTTACGGATGAATTAATTCGTCGCTTCCTTTCAGAGTTTCCGGATAAGAAAATTGCGGTATTATCCATTGACCCAACGAAACAAAAAACAGGTGGGGCATTACTTGGAGACCGTATTCGCATGAATGCGATTTTCAATAAACGCGTATTTATGCGCAGTCTTGCAACACGTGGCTCCCGTACGGAATTATCAGGTGCCATTAGCGACGTTTTAGACGTTGTTAAAGTAGCTGGCTATGATTTGATTGTTGTTGAAACAAGTGGAATCGGGCAAGGGGACGCTGAAATCACGAACGTGTCAGATCTTTCTATGTATGTGATGACAAGTGAATTTGGCGCGCCATCACAATTAGAAAAAATCGATATGATTGATTTTGCTGACTTGATTGTTATCAACAAGTACGAACGTAAAGGTTCGGAAGATGCATTGCGTCAAGTTCAAAAGCAATACCAACGTAGCCGCGGTCTATGGGATGCAAATCTCGATACGATGCCTGTTTACGGAACGATCGCGAGCCAGTTCAATGACAAGGGGACCAATTCTTTATTCGCAGCTTTAGTTGCTCGTGTAAATGAAGTGTGTGGAACTGACTGGCAGACGTCTTATGAACAATTCGTGAAAACGCAAAAGCAAAATGTCATCATTCCAAATGATCGTCGTTATTACTTGCGTGAAATTACAGATGCAGTTCGTGGTTATCACAAAAAATCTGATCAACAAGCTAGTTTAGCTCGTCGTTTGTTCCAACTTGAAGGAGCAATTGAAACGGTAAATGAGAAAGCACCGAATGATGCATTAGTTCAATCATTAACTTCACTTGCACAAGGCGTGCGTGATGAATTAACAGCTGAATCGAAACGAATTTTAGATAACTGGAAAGCTTTAAAAGAAGCGTATGCAGGAGACGAATTCGTTACAAAAGTACGTGACAAAGAGCTTCGTACGATTTTACGTACGGAAAGTTTATCCGGATTAAAAGTGCCAAAAGTGGCATTGCCTAAATTTGTGGACTACGGTGAAATTTTACGATGGGTATACAAAGAAAATGTTCCAGGTTCATTCCCTTATACGTCTGGCGTATTCCCGTTCAAACGTGAAGGAGAAGATCCAAAACGTCAATTCGCTGGAGAAGGAACACCAGAACGCACAAACCGTCGTTTCCATTACTTATCAAAAGATGATGATGCGAAACGTCTATCAACAGCATTTGACTCGGTAACTTTATACGGTGAAGATCCTGATGAACGTCCAGATATTTACGGGAAAGTTGGAGAATCAGGCGTAAGCATCTGTACGCTTGACGATATGAAGAAGCTGTATGATGGCTTCGACTTATGTGCGCCAGCTACATCTGTATCGATGACGATTAATGGACCTGCGCCAATTATTTTGGCAATGTTCATGAATACTGCGATTGATCAACAAGTGAAAGTGAATGAAGAAAAATTCGGTCGCACATTAACGGTTGAAGAATTTATGGAAGTTCGTCAAACGACACTACAAGTAGTTCGTGGGACGGTTCAAGCAGACATACTAAAAGAAGACCAAGGACAAAATACATGTATATTCTCAACTGAATTTGCACTTCGTATGATGGGTGATATTCAACAATACTTTATTGACCAAAAAGTGCGTAACTATTATTCGGTATCGATTTCTGGCTATCACATTGCGGAAGCAGGAGCGAACCCAATTTCACAACTTGCCTTTACACTAGCTAATGGTTTCACATATGTGGAGTATTATTTAAGCCGTGGAATGAACATTGATGACTTTGCACCAAATCTATCATTCTTCTTCTCGAATGGTTTAGACCCAGAATATACGGTTATTGGGCGTGTTGCACGTCGTATTTGGGCAGTAGTTATGCGCGATAAATACGGCGCAAATGATCGTAGTCAAAAATTGAAATACCATGTTCAAACATCAGGTCGATCATTGCATGCGCAAGAAATCGATTTTAATGATATTCGTACGACTTTGCAAGCGTTAATGGCATTGCAAGATAACTGTAACTCACTTCATACAAACGCATATGACGAAGCCATTACAACACCAACAGAAGAATCTGTTCGTCGTGCCATGGCGATTCAAATGATCATTACAAAAGAGTTAGGTCTAGCGAAAAATGAAAATCCACTTCAAGGTGCTTTCATTATCGAAGAAATGACGGATCTAGTTGAAGAAGCGGTATTGACAGAGTTCGATCGCATTAATGATCGTGGCGGTGTTCTTGGGGCAATGGAAACTCAGTACCAACGAGGAAAAATTCAAGAAGAGTCGATGCATTATGAAATGTTAAAACATACAGGTGAATTACCGATTATCGGTGTGAACACGTATTTAAATCCCAACCCACCTTCTTCAGATGATATTGATAACATGGAAATTGCGCGTGCAACAAGTGACGAAAAAGAAACACAAATTCGTAACTTACGTGCATTCCAACAACGCAACCAATCTGAAGCAGATGCAGCTTTAGCAAAATTAAAAGAAGTAGCTGTAACAGGTGGTAATATCTTTGAACAATTGATGGACACAGTTAAAGTGGCATCACTTGGTCAAATCACAAATGCTCTATATGAAGTAGGCGGACAATACCGTCGTAATATGTAAGTTCAATAACAAAATCCCGCTCCAAGGTATGTAACTTGGAAGCGGGATTTTTTGTTTTGTTTATCGTCAAATTTTTTTACACAGACATATCAAAGTGTGAATACAAATACATCGTTATTTAAACATTCTAATTGTCATGGTAAACGGATCGCTTCTTCTAACTGATCTGTATTAAATTGCTTTAACGAAAAAATTTAAACAATTCTAGATATGGAGCAAAAAAGCGTAGACTCCAGTGGGAAAAGCGTAGTGGAAAAATCCACTCGGACGTTAAGTCCGAGTTAGTTCGGCGCAAGCCCTTGAAAAGCAAAGCTATTTTGCGAAATATCATCGACCACATTTACTATTCAATTTTTAAAAGAAATAAGGTCCAATTAAGATAACCAAAATTACTAAATTAAGTAGAGTTGCATGCACTATAGCACGGTTTGCATTGTCTTCAATAATCTTTGTTCGAGACAAGATTAGAGGTAGTACACTCACAACACTTGTGATGAACAAAAGTAGATAAAGATGCCAAGTTTCCGAAAGATAAGGCATTTTACTAACGATTGAATCTGCATGAAGTATTTGTGAAAATACTAATAATTGACTGATGAACATTGTAGCGATATAACTACCATACATCAAAGGAGATAAATGTCGATTTCCTCGTTTTTGTAGATGTGTCCCAGTGAAATAACTGATGAAAGTAGCAGGCACAATCCATAAGAATGATAGCAATGCAAGTAAAATCCCCTTAAATGATTGAGTGAAAAACGAATGGAATGCTTCCTTCGCGTCACCTTTTAATCCATTTTCACTCAGCTCACTTTTTTCTTCACTTGAAGAAGAGTACATCAATTCATTGTTGGATTTCACATTTTTATAAAATATAATCGTTTCTTCATTTAACATGACAGGGTGGCTATAATAATCACCACTCTTAGTGACAACCGATGCTTCAATTCTTTCTGGATTCAACTCACCGACAAATATATGATTGCTTGATCCAGTTTTAGTAGACATAGTAGCTGTAAATGTTAGGTATGGTGTACCTTTTCCATTAAATATCGAGGGAGTATTCATGTCTCTAAGCTTTTCACCGGATACTTTATCTACAAATGTGATCTCAGAAAAGACAGGATCTTCTGGAGTTGTTTTAGAAATATTGGCAGTTCGAATGTATTTATGACGTGCACCGGCTGATTTGAGACCGATTTCTAGTAAAATGGAATATTCATTCGCATTTAAAGCGAATAAATGCATGGAATGTATATTCTCATTGGCTTTTGTTTCAAATTGAGCAAAAGGTGTTAGTGTTTCACTTGCTTGATTAATGACGACGGTATTTGTGATTACAGACTTATAAACGACAAAGACTTGATCCTCTACTATAAAGCTTTGCCAAACCGGTTCCTCTGTTACATATTCTTTCGGTTCTTGATTGTCTCTTTGAACGACCAATTTGTTGTCCGTTTTCCAATAAACCAAAATATCTTTAGATTTTGTAAAATCGATTACCGATGATGATATAGGTACACCAGTATTTGGATTGCTAGAACGAAAAAGGGTCTCGTCTTTAATGTAATAAGTAGAGTCTCCGTCCGTCCAAGCTTGGGTTCGATAATTAAAATCGGTTTTCGACCAAATTTGGTCACAGTTTAAATTTGTATCGCAGTCGACATAATCCCAACGATCAAAAGAGATTCTACTTATTCCAAATCCATTTTCAGTAGGTACACTTTGAAGTTTAAAATAGTCTGTTCCTTTTCCATCAGTGGGGAATGAACGACTCCATTCAGGTGAAGGTGGTTGCTTTTGTTCTTCTAAAGCAATGGAATATTGAAAACTTAAAAATACAATGATGAGTAGAGTCGTGATGAGTTTAAATAATTTATTCATAATCATGTCCTTTACATTAAAAATTGATTTTTCATTCATTATGACATAATTAACCATCATTTTGTGTTTATATTTCAATAAATTTAATAGAAAATCCCGTATCCAAGAGTTGATTTTGGATACGGGAATAACGTTTGTTTTTCATTAATAGAAATAAGGACCAATCAATATTAATAAAATAAATAGATTTAAAACGGTAGCATGGACTAAGGCGCGATTCGAATTGTCGTCATCTAGTTTTGTAAGAGATAGAAAAACTGGTAGAACACTAACAATCGTTGCAATCAGTAAAATCATGTAAATATGCCAAGTTTCTGAAAGATAGATCATTTTACTAACCATTGTTTCTGGATGCAGCAATTGAGAAAAGAGTAAAAACTGTGAGATTAACAGAGTAACCATATAAGCTATATACATCCAAAAGTATTTTAACTGATTATCATATTTCCCTAGTTGGTTCACGAGAAAGTAACTGACGAAACTTGCTGGAACAATCCACACAACGGAAAGCATTGCGAGTAAAATCCCTTTGAATAAATGTGCAAATAATAAATGGAAAGCTTCTAATGCATCTCCTTTTAAACCGTTGGCACTAGCCGCTCTTATTTCCTCGAGCTGCGAAGAATACATCATGACTTTACCTGAACGAGTTTCTTTATAATATATAATCGTATCTTCATTTATCATAAGAGGGTGAGTGTAATAATTATCACTTTTTGAAACAGCAGAAGCTTCGATTATTTTAGGATTAAATTCTGCTACATAAATATGATTGCCTGAAGATTTAGTAGCTGAGAACGTTAATAAAATTTTGTTGGTTCCCATAAAGAAAGAAGGATAATTCATATTCCTTAATTTTTCACCCGACTCTTTATCAAAAAAAATGATATCGGACAGTTTATAATCATCTGGATTTGTTTTAGATAAGACTGCTGCTCTTAGGGTCTTCTTGCGCGCCCCAGCCTCTTTCATCCCTATTTCTAGGTGAAGAACATATTGATCTTCATTAAGAGACAACATGCCCAACGAATGAATTGTCTCATAGGATTTCGCAATAAAATGAGTGTAAGGGGTAATTGTTTCGTTTACTTTACTGATGCTCACTTTATTCGTTTTGATAGACTTACTAACAATAAATACTTGATCATCGACAACAATGCTTGACCAAACTGGCTCATCGGTTACATATTCTTGTGGTTCATCAGTGCCTTTTTGAACAACTAATGTATTATCCGTTTTCCAATACACCAAGAAATCTTTGGTTTTTGTAAAGTCCACGACAGAGGATGAAATAGCAGTGTTTACTCCATGAGTTGTGGAACTAAATAGGGTTTCATCTTTAATGAAATAAGCTGTATGACCGTCAGACCAAGTTTTCTTTTTATAATTAAAGTCATCGATCGACCAAAGTTCTTGGCAATCTAAATCGTATGTACATTCAACATAATCCCATTGTTTGAAAGTTGTTCGACTAATGCTATAACCATTATCATTTGGAAAACTTTGAAGTTTGAAGTATTTGCTTGCATGATTATCAGTTTCAATAGATCGACTCCAATCTGGTGAAGGAGGCATTTTTTGTTCTTTTAAAGCAATCGAATACTGAAAGCTTATACAGATGATTACCAGTAGAAGCGTGATGATTTTAAAAGATTTTTTCATAGGATCTTCCTTTTCTATCAAAAATGATTTTTACTTATTATGCCATACTAGGGGAGTTATGGGTTGATAAATTTCAAAGAATTATGAAAATGATGTTTGAAATGGACACCTATAGCATGATTTTAGGTATAATTAGTCTATTGGAATGGGGAGGATGTCATATATGAAGAATACGATGCATGTAGTCGTGATTGTGGGATGTTTAATCGTGACATTTTTCTTGTATAATAAACAAATGGGTGCAATACCCCTTCTTCTATTGTCCTTCTATTTGTTTTTTTATGGATGGCAAAAACTCTATCATGCAAAAAACAAGAAATGACGGTAGCATATTAAGAGATAGATTGTATATAATGGGTATTATGCTTAGGCAAGTAGAAAGGACGTGTACGAGTTGAAATTTCGTGAAATGACAAAAGAACAACTAAAAGAAGAATCGTTTATCGATTTGGGATATGCAATACTAGAAGAAAAGCATGAATCATTAACTTTACAAGAGTTGTTAAATGAAATTCAGGCTTTAAATGGTTTCACAAATGCACAAATGAAAGAGCGCATGCTTCAATACTATACAGACATGAATATTGATGGACGCTTTTTAGCGATTTCTGAAAATCGTTGGGGCTTACGTGAATGGTATCCTGTAGAACAAATTGAAGAAGAAACTGCACCAACTGTCAAAGTCCGCAAGAAAAAAGCGAAAGCTGCTGCTGACGACGATGATTTAGATGACACAGATGATGACGAAATCACATTTGAAGAAGACTTCGACGAATTCGTTGAAGTGGATGCTGACGACGATGATGATGACTTCGACATTGATGAAGATGATGAAGATGAAGAAGAAGTTGCTGAAATCGAAGTAGAAGTGGCGGTTGACTTAATCGAGACGGATGACGATTTCGAAATCGTTGAAGATGAAGAAGAGGACGAAGACGAAGACGAAGAATAGGTCTTGACTTATTTAGCCTTTCCGATTACTCTTTTAATTGGGCTCCCTAAAAAGGGAGATTGAACGCTTATATAATGCGCTCCCCCTGCAAACACTGCAGGTGGGGCGCTTTTTTTATTGAAGAGTGAAAAGTGCGACAAAAGCGCTTGTAGCTAGACATGAAATACCTATATAAAAGTCCTGCCATTTTTAAAATACCGAAGGAGGAATTTGCTTTGACTAAATATATTTTTGTAACGGGTGGAGTAGTATCATCACTCGGAAAAGGAATCACAGCGGCATCTCTTGGCCGTTTATTGAAAAACCGAGGATTGAATGTTGCCATTCAAAAATTCGATCCTTATATTAACGTGGACCCAGGAACGATGAGTCCTTACCAACACGGAGAAGTGTATGTAACGGACGATGGTGCTGAGGCGGACTTAGATTTAGGTCACTATGAACGTTTCATCGACATTAATGTGAGCAAATTCTCAAACGTGACAACAGGTAAAGTGTATTCTGCTGTCTTGAAAAAAGAACGTCGTGGAGATTACCTAGGTGGAACAGTTCAAGTAATTCCACACATCACGAACGAAATCAAAGAACGTTTAGTACGCGTTGCAAAAGAAACAAATGCAGACGTTGTTATTACTGAAATTGGTGGAACGGTTGGAGATATTGAATCACTTCCATTCTTAGAGGCAATTCGTCAAATGAAAGGCGATTTCGGTGGGGATAATGTCATGTACATTCACTGTACATTAATTCCTTACATCCGAGCTGCTGGAGAAATGAAAACAAAGCCTACGCAACATAGTGTAAAAGAGCTTCGCAGTTTAGGAATTCAACCAAATATTATTGTCGTTCGTACAGAGCATGCAGTTCCGCAAGACATGAAGGATAAAATTGCTTTATTCTGCGACATTAAAGCAAGCGAAGTAATCGAAGCACGTGACGCGGAATCCTTATACGAAGTACCTTTAGCATTACAAGAACAACATATGGACCAAATCGTGCTTGATCACTTTGGAATCAAAGCTCCTGAAGCTGACATGACAGATTGGACTGCATTAGTAGATCGCGTTAAAAATCTATCTAAAAAAGTTCGCATCGGTTTAGTTGGAAAATACGTTGAGTTACAAGATGCTTACATTTCAGTTGTTGAAGCAATGAAACATGCCGGCTTTGCATTTGATGCAGACATCGAAGTGAAATGGATCAATGCTGAACATGTAAATAAAGACAATGTTGCTGAATGGTTAAACGATGTAGATGGTATTTTAGTGCCTGGTGGATTTGGAGACCGAGGTGTAGAAGGTAAAATTGCTGCTACAGAATACGCTCGTATAAATAACGTGCCATTCTTAGGGATTTGCTTAGGTATGCAATTAGCAACTGTTGAATTCGCGCGTAACATCTTAGATTTACAAGGTGCACATTCGTCTGAATTAAACCCTGCTACACCGTATCCGATTATTGATTTATTACCAGAACAAAAAGACGTCGAGGATTTAGGTGGTACGCTACGATTAGGTCTTCAACCATGTAAATTGGTTCCTGGAACAAAAGCGCATGAAGCTTATGGACAAGAACTTGTTTACGAACGTCACCGTCACCGTTATGAATTTAATAATGAATACCGTGAGCAATTTGAAGCTGCAGGCTTCATTTTCTCAGGAACTAGTCCAGATGGCCGATTAATTGAAGTGATTGAACTAGCAAATCACCCATTCTTCGTTGCTTCTCAGTTCCACCCAGAATTTATCTCTCGTCCACAACGTCCACAACCATTATTCCGTGAATTTATTCGCGCATCGGTTGGGGAATAAATAGATTGAATTGAAAAGGGTGTCCCAGACGTCACGTAAGGTGACTTTGGGACACCTTTTTGTATGGCACGATTTGCGTGTTTTGAATCTCAGTTAGAATTTTGAGATTCTTGGTTAGAATTATGGCGTTCTCAGTTAGAATTATGGCCATCTCAGTTAGAAGAATCGCAATCTCAGTTGTAATTGTTCAATAGAGTATGCCAACAGTAAAGAATGCGGAAGCGAAGCGGGCAGCATCAAATTGTCCCGCCGTCATCCTTTCCGAGGCAACATCCTCTCGAATAACTTTAGATGCACACGAAATTTTTAAAAGCAGAAAAACTGATCGTTTATCTGCAACTTTTAAACGTGAGATTTCTTGTGTAGTTCCTATTAATCTATTAAAAAGTAAACAAAATATTTTTTTTGCACATTTATTACTGAAAAAAGAAGGATTTTTGGTAGAATTGTAGAAAAGTAAGTTGAATGGGTAAAAAAGGGAGTCTGGTTATCGTGAAAAAATTGTTAATCGTAGACGATCAACAAGGAATTCGTCTTTTATTAAATGAAGTTTTTAAGCGAGAAGGGTATGAAACGTTTTTAGCGGCAAACGGAATTGAAGCTTTGGATATCGCAGAGCGTATAAAACCGGATGGCGTTTTATTAGATATGAAGATTCCTGGTATGGATGGAATAGAAATTTTAAAAAGATTAAAATCAAAAATGCCTGAGGTTCCCGTTGTTATGATGACCGCTTATGGAGAACTTGACTTAATCCAAGAAGCAATGAAATTAGGAGCAGCTCATTACTTTACAAAACCATTCGATATTTATGAAGTTCGGGACGCTGTAAACGCAATGTTACAAGATTGAAACAAAGCAGCTAGTGGCAATCACTGGCTGCTTTTGGTATGATAAGAGATGGTTAATCAACGATAATTTACTTCCTATAGATGAAATGGAGGATTTCTCAATGGCACTAGTATCAATGAAAGACATGATGATCAAAGGGAAAAAAGAAGGCTATGCAATTGGACAATTTAATATTAATAACTTGGAGTTCACGCAAGCCATTTTACAAGCAGCTCAAGAAGAACAATCTCCAGTAATTCTAGGAGTTTCTGAGGGTGCAGCTCGATATATGGGTGGTTTTACAACAGTAGTTCATATGGTAAAAGGTTTAATGCATGATTATAAAATTACTGTTCCAGTAGCGATCCACTTAGATCATGGTTCTAGTTTTGAAAAATGTAAGGAAGCAATTGACGCTGGATTTACTTCAGTTATGATTGATGCTTCTCATCATCCACTTGAAGAAAATATTGAAATTACATCTAAAGTAGTGGAATATGCACATGCTAAAGGAGTATCAGTTGAAGCTGAGCTAGGAACAGTTGGCGGCCAAGAAGATGATATCATTGCGGACGGCGTTATCTATGCGGATCCAAAAGAATGTGCAGAATTAGTTAATCGTACGGATATTGATTGTTTAGCACCAGCATTAGGTTCTGTTCATGGACCATACAAAGGTGAACCAAATCTTGGCTTTGCTGAGATGGAAGAAATCTCTAAACTATCTGATTTACCACTAGTTCTTCACGGTGGTACTGGAATTCCAGTGAAAGACATTCAACGTTCAATTTCACTTGGAACGGCAAAAATTAATGTAAATACAGAAAATCAAATCGCAGCAACAAAAGCGATTCGTGATTTCTTAAATAACAACCCGGATGCTTACGATCCACGCAAGTATTTAATCCCAGCACGTGATGCGATTCAAACGACTGTGCAAGGAAAAATGCGCGACTTTGGAAGTGCAGGGAAAGCGTAAGCTGAATAATCTAGAAAATGACTAACAAGGAGAAGTGTCCGTTGACATTGTTTGCGGCCTTCTCCTCTTTTTCCATAAATAGGAGGCAATACTAATATGAAGTTTTTTATTGATACAGCAAATTTTGAAGAAATAAAAGAAGCGCATGCGTGGGGGATTTTATCTGGTGTTACGACAAACCCTTCACTTGTTGCAAAAGAAAACATCTCTTTTCATGACCGTTTACGCGAAATCACTACACTAGTTGAAGGTTCAGTAAGTGCAGAAGTAATCGCTTTAGACGCTGAAGGCATGATTAAAGAAGGACGCGAATTAGCAGCTATCGCTCCAAATATCACGGTTAAATTACCGATGACGCCGGGTGGCTTAGCGGCATGTTCTGTGTTTTCTAAAGAAGGCATTAAAACAAACATCACGTTAATTTTTAGTGCCAATCAAGCACTTCTTGCAGCACGCGCTGGAGCAACTTATGTATCGCCATTCCTTGGTCGATTAGACGATATTGGTCATAATGGAATGGATTTAGTTGGCACGATTGCACAAATTTTCGAACTGCATAACATTGAAACTGAAATCATTGCAGCTTCTATCCGTCATCCTCAACATGTAACTGATGCAGCCTTACATGGCGCACATATTGGTACAATGCCAATTAACGTAATGAAACAAATGTTCAAACATCCTTTAACGGATAAAGGAATTGAAGGATTTTTAGCGGATTGGAATAGCCGAAAAAGTGCAGAATAAGTTAACTCTTGAATTGATTGTAGGTGAATGATAATGGATGTATATAAAATAAATGGACAAAAACGTTTGCAAGGTACCATCAAAGTAAGTGGTGCGAAGAATAGTGCAGTTGCTTTAATTCCCGCTTCCATTTTAGCTAATTCGCAAGTGAACATTGAAGGATTACCTGAAATCTCTGATGTATGGACATTAAAAGAACTGCTAGAAGAAATCGGTGGAGAAGTGGACTTTGCGGACGGAACGATGTCGATCGACCCGTCAAAAATGCAAGGGATGCCTTTACCTAACGGGAACGTGAAGAAACTACGCGCTTCTTATTATTTAATGGGTGCAATGCTTGGTCGATTTAAGAAAGCGGTTATCGGACTTCCGGGAGGATGTTTCTTAGGACCTCGTCCGATTGATCAACACATTAAAGGTTTTGAAGCACTTGGTGCAAAAGTGACGAATGAACACGGCGCTATTTATTTACGTGCTGACGAATTACGTGGAGCTAAAATTTATTTAGACGTAGTTAGTGTTGGCGCAACAATTAATATTATGTTGGCAGCTGTTCTTGCTAAAGGACAAACTACGATTGAAAATGCAGCGAAAGAACCTGAAATTATTGACGTTGCTACACTTCTTTCAAATATGGGTGCTAAAATTAAAGGTGCTGGTACGAATGTCATTCGTATCGACGGTGTAGAAGAATTACATGGTACGAATCATACAATTATTCCTGACCGTATCGAAGCGGGTACCTTTATGATTATGGCAGCAGTAGCAGGAGATGGAGTTACAGTTGATAACGTGATTCCTTTCCACATGGAAGCTGTTACAGCAAAACTTCGTGAAATGGGTGTAACGGTTGAAGAAGGCGAAGAAAGTGTCTTCATTCCAAAAGCAGAGAATTTAACTGCAGTTGATGTGAAAACACTCGTTTACCCTGGATTTGCAACAGACTTGCAACAGCCATTCTCTGTTTTGATGACGCAAGCAAAAGGTTCTTCCGTTATAACGGATACGATTTATTCTGCACGCTTTAAACATATCGATGAACTGAAACGCATGAATGCGAGTGCTCGAGTAGAGGGAAGAACGGCAATTATTACAGGTCCTACGAAGTTAGAATCTGCTTCTGTTCGTGCATCTGATCTACGTGCAGGAGCTGCATTAGTTCTTGCTGGTTTAATCGCTGAAGGCGAAACAGAAATCCATGAAATTTCACACATTGAGCGAGGGTATAGTTCATTGATTGAGAAGTTACAAGGTCTTGGAGCAGATATTCGACGTGAAACACTGCCTGAGGAAAAAGTAAAAAAGTTTGAAGATGACACTCACTAAAAATCGCATCTTGCCACTTATGATACAATGGAACGTGGATAATAAAAGACCGATTTTAAACCGGAATACGGGAGGACGAACAAAATGGAACGCAGTTTATCGATGGAATTAGTACGTGTAACAGAAGCAGCAGCAATTGCTTCAGCACGATGGATGGGTCGCGGCTTGAAAAATGAAGCGGACGACGCAGCAACTACAGCAATGCGTGACGTTTTCAACTCCATACCAATGGAAGGCGTTGTCGTTATTGGTGAAGGCGAAATGGATGAAGCACCGATGCTTTATATTGGTGAAAAACTAGGATTAGGCAATGGCGGTCCACAAGTGGACGTGGCTGTTGATCCCCTAGAAGGAACTAATATTGTGGCTTCTGGTGGCTGGAATGCATTAGCAGTTTTAGCCATTGCAGACCGAGGGAATCTGTTAAATGCTCCAGATATGTACATGGACAAGATAGCAGTTGGACCTGAAGCAGTCGGCAAAATAGACATCAATGCTTCTGTAACAGATAACCTGTTAGCAGTTGCACGTGCTAAGAATAAAGACATTGAAGACGTGGTAGCAACCATTTTGAATCGTCCAAGACATCAAAAAATCATTGATGAAATTCGTGCTTCAGGAGCACGTATTAAATTAATCAATGACGGTGACGTAGCAGGAGCTATTAATACGGCTTTTGATGAAACCGGTGTAGATATTTTATTTGGAATGGGTGGAGCACCTGAAGGCGTAATCGCAGCAGTTGGTTTAAAATGCTTAGGCGGTGAAATTCAGGGTCGTCTAGTTCCTCAAAATGACGAAGAATTACAACGTTGTATCCGAATGGGACTCGATGTTAGCAAAGTATTCCGAATGGAAGACTTAGTTAAAGGCGATGATGCCATTTTTGCAGCAACAGGCGTAACGGATGGTGAACTCCTACGTGGTGTGCAATTTAAAGGTGCTTATGCAGAGTCACATTCACTAGTTATGCGTGCAAAATCAGGTACCGTGCGTTTCGTAGAGGGACGACACAGCTTGAAGAAAAAACCTCATCTTTTGATGAAAGACTAACTTCAAAATTAATGTCTGGTCTTTAGGGGCCAGACATCTTCTACGTATATCCTTTTCTTTGGAATGAATCCATTCCACACAATTCACCCTGCAAAAACACAATAAAATATGAATAAGAGTGGTGCACTATATGTCTACATTGACCATTGCAGAATTAGAAAATATGACGTTAAAAGAACTTTATGCGTTAGCTCGTAAATTTAAAGTATCTACTTATAGTAAGCTGTCAAAAAAAGAATTAATTTTTGCTATATTAAAAACGCGTGCTGAGCAAGAAGGCTTCTTCTTTATGGAAGGTGTCTTAGAAATTATCCAATCTGAAGGTTTCGGATTCTTACGACCTATCAACTATTCTCCGAGCTCAGAAGATATTTACATCTCAGCCTCTCAAATTCGTCGTTTTGATTTAAGAAACGGTGATAAAGTGACGGGGAAAGTCCGTCCTCCAAAAGAAAACGAGCGATATTACGGATTATTGCAAGTGGAACTAGTAAACGGAGAAGATCCGGATCTGGCAAAAGAACGTGTTCATTTCCCAGGATTGACTGCTTTATATCCAGACCGTCATATTAAACTAGAAACAGAACCTAATAAACTTTCTACTCGCATCATGGATTTAGTTGCACCAGTTGGCTTTGGCCAACGTGGATTAATCGTTGCACCTCCTAAAGCTGGTAAAACGATGTTATTAAAAGAAATCGCAAATGCCATCACAACGAATTATCCTGAAGCTGAATTAATTGTTTTATTAATAGACGAGCGTCCTGAAGAGGTAACTGACATTGAACGTTCGGTAAACGCCGATGTAGTGAGTTCAACATTTGACGAAGTTCCAGAAAATCACGTAAAAGTAGCTGAGTTAGTGTTAGACCGAGCGATGAGACTCGTTGAACATAAGCGTGATGTGATTATCTTGATGGATTCGATTACCCGTTTAGCACGTGCGTATAACCTAGTTATTCCACCAAGTGGTCGAACATTATCAGGTGGTATTGATCCAGCCGCATTCCATCGTCCAAAACGTTTCTTTGGTGCAGCACGTAATATCGAAGAAGGCGGAAGCTTGACGATTCTAGCAACTGCTTTAATTGACACAGGTTCACGTATGGATGAAGTCATTTACGAAGAATTCAAAGGTACAGGGAATCTAGAGCTACATCTTGATCGTAGTTTAGCAGAGCGTCGCATCTTCCCAGCTCTTGATATTCGTCGCTCAGGAACGCGTAAGGAAGAATTATTAATTCCATCGGATCAGTTAGATAAGCTATGGGCGATTCGCAAAACATTCTCGGATTCACATGACTTTGGAGAGCGCTTCTTGAAAAAAATGCGTCAATCTAAGTCTAATGAAGACTTTTTCGAGCAATTGAATACCGATATGAAAGAGAAACGTAACGGTAAAGGGTTAATTTAAATAAAAAAGGATGTAAATCAACCTCTTGATTTGCATGTAACTATTTGATATACTGTAAGTCGGTACAAAAACCATATTCTGTGACATATGCGACTGGAATTGAACGGGTCGTGTAAGGTGACAGTTCAATAACCAACTCTGTTCCAGATGGTACAGGGCGAGAGGAGAATTTATTTATGAAACCAGGAATTCATCCAAATTACAAAGTTGCAACAGTTACATGTTCATGTGGTAACTCGTTTGAGACAGGTTCAGTAAAGGAAAACATCAATGTTGAGTTTTGCTCAGAATGTCATCCATTCTATACTGGTCGTCAAAAATTCGCAGCAGCGGATGGCCGTGTTGATCGTTTCAACAAAAAATACGGTCTTAAAGAAGAAATTCAAGAGTAGTAATCAAATACCCGCGTAGAGCATCTGCTCTTCGTGGGTATTTTTCTTTTATAGATGGTTTATTGTATGTGTGGAAGTCTCAGTTAGAATATTTGACGTTTTGGTTAGAATAATGAGAATTTCAGTATTCATTGAAACGAAATCATAATAGTGGTCATACTAAATCCAACTAAACAAGTAGACAACCGAAATACACCCTTAACACAACTTCTCTTGAAAATAAAGAGAGGTAATGTAAAAAGAATTTCGGTATGATAGGGAATAGAGAGTTTTGAAAGGAGTGTCTTCTATGTATGTGATGACACAATCTGGTTGGGTAGAGGTTATTTGCGGAAGTATGTTCTCCGGGAAATCTGAGGAATTAATTCGTCGCGTAAGACGCGCGCAATTTGCAAAACAAAAGATTGCGGTGTTCAAACCGCGTTTAGATAATCGCTATAGCGAAGAAGAAGTCGTAAGTCATAATGGAACTAAAGTAATTGCGATGCCTGTAGAAAGTTCAAAAGATATTTGGCCGCATATTTCGGACGAGTATGATGTGATTGGGATAGATGAAGCTCAATTCTTTGATGAAGGAATTACAGATGTCGTTCAACGATTAGCAGATCATGGCTTCCGTGTCATTGTTGCAGGTCTTGATCAAGACTTCAGAGGCGAGCCATTCGGTCCTATGCCTAAAATGATGTCGTTAGCTGAACAAGTGACGAAGCTTCAAGCGGTATGCCAAACTTGCGGATCACCAGCAAGTCGAACGCAAAGACTGATTAATGGGCAACCTGCAGGGTACGAAGATCCAATTATTCTGATTGGTGCAACGGAAGCATATGAGCCAAGATGTCGCCATCATCACGAGGTGCCGGCGGGTGTAACGCATCAAACAACCCTTGCATATGACAAAGAGTAGCGAAAGCTGCTCTTTTTCTATATAATTATACTGTTAAAGAGATAAATGAACGGATGAGGTGATAACATGTTCGACCGCTTACAATCGGTAGAAGACCGATATGATCGATTAAACGAATTACTAAGTGACCCTGATATTGTTAATGATACGAACAAGTTACGCACACTTTCTAAAGAGCAGTCTGACCTGCAAGATACAGTGGATGCGTATCGAGAATATAAAGATATTAAAGCACAATTAGCCGAAGCGAAAGCGATGCTTGAAGAAAAGCTAGATGCCGATATGCGCGAGATGGTAAAAGAAGAGGTTAATGAACTTGAACCGCAAATCGAAGCGATTGAAGAACGCTTGAAACTTCTTTTAATTCCAAAAGATCCGAATGATGACAAGAACGTTATCATTGAGATTCGTGGAGCAGCAGGCGGAGATGAAGCTGCTTTATTTGCAGGAAACCTATTCCGCATGTACAGTCGATTTGCAGATGCTCAAGGCTGGAAAGTGGATGTTATGGATTCTTCACCGACTGGAATTGGTGGTTACAAAGAAGTTATCTTTATGATTAACGGAACTGGTGCTTATTCAAAAATGAAATACGAAAACGGAGCACACCGTGTACAACGTGTACCGGAAACTGAATCTGGCGGACGTATTCATACATCAACAGCAACAGTTGCTTGTTTACCTGAAGTAGAAGAAGTTGACGTGGAAATTCATGAAAATGATATTCGTACGGATACGTACGCTTCATCAGGAGCCGGTGGACAATCGGTAAATACAACGATGTCAGCTGTGCGTTTAACGCATATTCCGACTGGTACAGTTGTGACGTGCCAAGATGAAAAATCTCAAATTAAAAACAAAGCGAAAGCAATGACGGTTTTACGTGCACGTGTTGCTGATAAATTCCGTCAAGAAGCGCAAGCTGAGTACGACTCTGTTCGTAAGTCGGCAGTTGGAACAGGAGATCGTTCAGAACGAATTCGCACGTACAACTATCCACAAAATCGAGTGACTGATCACCGTGTTGGTTTAACGATTCAAAAGTTAGATCAAATTATGGAAGGTAAATTGGATGAAATCGTGGATGTATTAATCTTGACGGATCAATCAGAGCGTTTAGATCGGATGAACGAATCAGATGTATAAGTATATATATGAGGCCCTGTCTAGGGCTTCTTCTTTTTTAATTGAAAACAAAAGAGAAGAACCTGTTGCTCGATTGCTGCTTCAACATGTTTTAAACAAAACGCATGCTCAATTACTTGCGGATATGCGAGAACCAATGTCAGAAACTGAGTATGAACACTATTGGTCGCTCATTGAAAAACATGTAAAAGGAAAACCAATTCAATATCTTACTGGCTATGAAGAATTTTACGGTCGCAACTTTGAAGTGAATGAACATGTTTTAATTCCACGTCCAGAAACAGAAGAACTTGTTTATGAAACAATGAATAGAGTAAAATCTCTTTTTTCGAATAAAACAGATCTCCAAGTGGCAGATATCGGTACTGGTAGTGGCGTAATAGGTATTTCTCTGAAACTTGAACAGCCTTCATTCCAAGTAACTGTTACTGATTTGTCCCAAGATGCACTAGATATGGCGAAGAGAAACGCTGAATCACTAGGAGCAGATATTCATTTTAAACAAGGTGATTTATCTAAACCAATCGCCCATCAAAAATGGGATGTTGTTTTATCTAACCCACCTTATATTGCGTTTGAGGAAGCGGAGACTCTTTCTGATAGTGTGTATGAATACGAACCACACTCTGCTTTATTTGCTGAAGAACAAGGTTTGTATTTATATAAAAGGCTGTCTGAAGAGTTACCTTCATTGATGAATAAACCTGGGCTAATTGGTCTTGAAATCGGTCACGAACAAGGACCGACCGTGCAAGAATTTTTCCAACTAGCATTCCCAAAAGCTAAAGTTGATATAGTAAAAGACATTAACGGTAAAAATCGAATGATATTTTGCGAGATAAGTGAATAAAGTATCCACACCTTGTCCACAATAGGGGCAAGGAGGCGAACAAAACATGTTGCCAGATTACGAGATTATTAGAAATGAATCACCACAATCGAAAAGATCCCCATGGATGGAACTCATTTTTTCTTTATTGATTATTCAAACAATATTGTTCTTATTGCCAAGTGCGAGTGGAGCAGCTGAAGCAATACCTGCTGATGCCATTCATGTACGAATTGTAGCAAATAGTAACACACAAGAAGATCAAGAAATGAAGTCATTGATTCAAGAAGAAATTCAACCGCTTTTAGTCGAAGCCCTTGCAACTGCAAAATCGGCAGAAGAACTAGAAAATCAGTTGAGCAGTTTAACGAATGAAATGACAAAGCGTGCTGGGAAAATTACGAAAAAAATGATTCAGATTCAAGTAGTAGATGCACTCATTCCACCTAAAAAAGATGGTTCCATTTTTTACTCACAAAATGTGCAAAAAGCATTAGTTGTTACGATTGGTGAAGGTAAAGGGGACAATTGGTGGTGCGCATTATTTCCAAAAGTCTGCTACCGTGATGAAGAGCCGAAAGAAGAACCAGTGAAGTTTTGGACGTGGGAGTGGATAAAAAACAAGTTTTGGTCGTAGTTATCCACCGATTGTTCACTACTTATCCACACTATGTGTATAACTAATGGATAAACCGCGATAGAAGGGAGTTTGACAATTGGAAACTAAACGACGAATTGTGGATAAAAATGTGCATAACGATTTGCTTTATTCACAGGCTGTGGATATGCTTCGTGCTGGTGAAGTTGTGGCTTTTCCAACTGAAACGGTGTACGGCTTAGGAGCTATTGCAACGAACGAAAATGCGGTTGCAAAAGTTTTTCAAGCGAAGGGTAGACCTTCAGATAATCCTTTAATCGTGCATGTGGGTGACCCTCATGATATTGAGAAATACGTTCAATCGATTCCTGAAAAAGCGAAACGTTGCATAGATGCTTTTTGGCCAGGTCCTTTAACGATTATTTTAAACGCGAAACCATCTTTATTTGCCTCCAATGTCACAGCGGGTTTATCCACAGTTGGCTTACGAATGCCGAATCATCCGGTTGCTCTTGAGTTGTTGAAAAGGCTAAAGGAACCACTCGCGGCTCCGAGTGCGAACCGAAGTGGAAAGCCGAGTCCGA
The DNA here is from genome assembly GCF_043641925.1 of Paenisporosarcina quisquiliarum. Lineage (GTDB taxonomy): Bacteria > Bacillota > Bacilli > Bacillales_A > Planococcaceae > Paenisporosarcina > Paenisporosarcina quisquiliarum_A. Next base: position 61,598 of record NZ_JBHZRU010000015.1, on the reverse strand, counting down.
CAACAGGAAAACATGTCGAACATGATCTTCAAGGCAGAATTCCATTAATCTTAGATGGTGGTGCGACCGGCATAGGTTTAGAATCTACCGTTGCTGATTTTACCGTAGACCCCCCAGTAATATTGCGTCCAGGTGGAGTTACCGCTCCAATGTTGCGTGAAGTAATTGGGGAAGTGATCGAACCGAAGAGTGAACATGAACAAGACAGTTCAGTGCCAAAAGCACCTGGTATGAAATATGCACACTATGCGCCAGATGCACCTGTTTATTTAATAAAACCCGAGACATCTGTTATAACTGCAGCCATTAATGAGATACATAAGAATGGTCAAACGGTCGCTCTATTAGCGCCAGTTACATGCAAAGTTGACGCTGCAGATTGGTTCTTTTCGTTAGGAGATGGATTGAATCTGGATGAATATGCTCAATCGTTGTATGCGCATTTAAGGGCATGTGATGAGACGACTGCTGATATCGTGCTAGTTACAGTACCTCAAACAGATGGTGTAGGCACAGCCATATTAAACCGTCTAGAAAAAGCGGCAAATGGAAACTGGTGGATATCCTAAACTCTTCAATATTTGCATATAGTAATACGGATGCAAAAGATAGGAGAGATGTTATTTGGGTACAGAGTTGTTTGCTGGAATTTTGACGGCATTAGATGTCGTAGCGCTATATAGTGTGTTACCAAAAATAAGAACCCCCCTTCTTCTGGCCATTTGGACCGGAATCTTACATATGATTTTTCCGTTCATCGGCTTTTTAGCTGGTGAATGGATTACTCACCTTCTCCTCGAAGGTGGACGATGGATTTCATCCGTTCTACTTTTTCTAACAGGACTTCATTTATGTTTAAACCAACACAAACCAACTCCTTCCTATATTCCTCCCGCTTTTCTTGCCTTAATTGTCAGTATAGACACCTTTTCAGTTAGCCTTTCTTTTGGTATGCTTCATTTACAGAGATGGGTCTTTTTAATTAGTGCTGGTGTTTTTGCATTTATTTTTTCATACATAGCACTGAAAGGTAACTTTATTAAAGGACCGATTCTTACAAGAATATCTGGGGTATGCTTAATTATTTTGAGTGTGCTCACATTTTTAAGTAAATGAGGGATTACATGAATATTTACTTTATCTGCACGGGGAATACATGTCGAAGTCCAATGGCTGAAGCATTGTTTCAAGCTCAAAACATACCAAATACGGACGTTCGATCTGCCGGAATTTATGCAATGGATGGCGGAGATATTTCGGAGAATGCCAAACACGTCATCTCGAATAAAGGCATCGATTTCATGCATTTTTCTCGTCAAATAAGCGAAGAGGATTTACGATGGGCAGATTTAATCTTAACGATGACAACTGCTCATAAACAAATGCTCGGACAAGCTTTCCCTTATGTGATTGAGAAGACGTTTACACTTAAAGAGTATGTACGACCATATGGATCGCACGATGTTTCGGATCCTTTTGGTGGTGATGTTCAAACGTATCAAAAAACCTTTAACGAATTAGACACTTTAATAGAAGAACTCGCAACTAAGATGATGGAGGCATGAACATGGAAGCTCAAAAACAGAAACGTAAGTTTGGATTGAAAAGTAAGATTGTATTATTCGTTGTTACGTTAGCGGTCATTACATATACAACGAGTGCTATATTTATCAACTATCTTCAACCCAACTTTTTTCCGGAAATTAATTCGTTTATCTTTGAACTTAGTACATATGCATTAGGGATTCTATGGTCTGGTATTTTAGCTTATTTCTTCAGTTCTTTATTAGTAAAACCTCTTCAAAACTTAGAACAAGTTGCGAACCTAGCAGCCCAAGGAAAAATAGGCGTTGATGTGAAGATTTCAAATTCAACCGATGAAATCAATTCTGTTGCCATTGCTTTTCAATCGATGCTGACGAATATGCGACAAATGGTTGATAGTATTGAAGATAATTTCGAACGCACAAATAAAACGGTCCAACTGCTTTCAACTGAAACATCAGCAGCATCCGCTCAAGCTGAGACCATTTCTTATACTATATCTCAAATTTCTCAAGGAGCAGAAAGTTCAGCTGTCTCCATTCAAGACACCGCTGAGTCCGTTCAAGTAGTACGAATATTAGCTTCTGAAATGAATACACGCGCTGAAAGTTCTTCTCTTCATTCGAAACAAATGATCACTGAACTTGAATCTACGACTGTTATCATTCAATCACTCGTAAATGGCATTCAACGAATTGCAACTGGAAGTGAATCTGCTTTAGGTAATATCTATACACTTGAAGAAAATGCAGGAAAAGTTGAACGCATTATTGGCCTTGTAGGTGATATTGCCGCTCAAACGAATTTATTGGCATTAAATGCTTCTATAGAAGCTGCAAGAGCTGGTGAACATGGCAAAGGCTTTGCTATTGTCGCTGAAGAAGTTCGTAAATTAGCTGATGAGAGTGCGAATGCCGTAAAAGGAATTTCAGAACTAATTCATGCCATTCAATCGGATGTTCAAACAGTTGTTACCCAAATGACCGAACAAGTTTCATTTGCTGTGAATGAAGCAACACGAGTTTCTGAAACCAATGAAGCGGTTGAAGGAATGACGAGTAAAATTCATGAAGTAGCAGAATCTGTCGTGGAAATTTCAGGATTTGTTGAGAAACAACTAAAAAATATTGAAATGACTGCCCAACAATCGCAAGAAGTAGCAGCAATTGCAGAAGAAACGTCTGCAGGAGCTTTAGAAGTAAGAAGTGCTACAGAAGAACAATCTAAATCAATTGAACATATCGATCAATTGTCTGCAGAACTAAAAGAACAATCTCAGCAATTACATAAAATGATTCAACAATTTGATCGTACAACGAGCGAAATTTAACGAACTCTTTTGGACAAGTTGGTACTTTTTATTCGAATAATGATAAGATATTCATGAGGTTGAAAAGAAAAGAGGGACTCTGATGAATATTGCTATTTCTTCTGATCATGGCGGAAATAATTTACGAAAAGAAATTACAACGTTACTAAACGAACTTGGGCATACGTATCAAGATTTCGGTCCTCAAACAAGTGATTCGGTCGATTATCCGGATTATGCAAAACCAGTTTCTGAAGGTGTAGCAAACGGAACTTTTGACCGCGGTATCCTAATTTGTGGTACGGGAATAGGCATGTCGATTGCTGCCAATAAAGTCAAAGGCATACGTTGTGCACTTGTGCATGATGTTTTCAGCGCAAAAGCAACAAGAGGTCATAATGATTCAAATATATTAGCAATGGGTGAACGAGTAATTGGTGGGGGATTGGCAAGAGAAATCGTCCAAACTTGGCTTGAAGGAGAATTTGAAGGCGGTCGTCACGAGCGACGCGTTGAAAAATTAACAGCACTAGAAAACGAATAAAGGGGAATCGTTGGATGGATGCACATACATTGTGGCGTTTGCAGCTTGAAGAATTATTAGCTGAGTTAAGTACGCAAGTCGTATACCATCCGGGTCAGCTGTTTGTTGTGGGGTGTTCTACATCTGAAATTGTAGGAAAACGGATTGGATCATCTGGCGGTTTAGAAATAGCCGAAGCCTTGTTCCAACCACTTCATTCATTTGCAGAAAAGCATCAACTCCATTTAGCCTTTCAAGGCTGTGAACATATTAACCGAGCGTTAACGATGGAAAACCGAACAGCTCTTGAGTACAAACTCGATCCTGTCTCGGTTATACCCGTTCAAAAAGCAGGCGGTTCAATGTCTGCCTTCGCCTATACACAGTTTAATGAGCCAGTCATCGTCGAATCGATTCAAGCCCATGGTGGCATTGATATTGGTCAAACGTTAATTGGTATGCATTTAAAACCGGTTGCGGTGCCGATTCGAACGTCAGTCAAACAAATAGGTGACGCGGTTGTAACAGTTGCTACAACTCGTCCTAAATTGATTGGCGGAACACGTGCAATCTATCACATCAAGAAGACATAAAGGGGATATGGACTCATGAAAAAAATTGCCGAACAAGATCATACAGTATTTGAAGCGATGCAAGCTGAAAAGACACGTCAAGAAGCGAATATTGAACTAATTGCATCTGAAAACTTCGTTTCTGAAGCAGTAATGGAAGCGCAAGGATCAGTGCTAACGAATAAATACGCTGAAGGATATCCAGGGAAACGCTACTACGGTGGTTGTGAACACGTGGATGTTGTTGAAAATATTGCACGCGATCGCTTAAAAGAAATCTTCGGAGCGGATCACGCAAACGTACAGCCACACTCTGGTTCACAAGCAAATATGGCGGTCTATATGACAGCACTTGAACAAGGGGATACCGTACTAGGGATGAACTTATCTCACGGTGGTCATTTAACACACGGTAGTCATGTGAACTTCAGTGGAATTCAATACAACTTTGTTGAATATGGTGTGAATCCAGACAATGAAATGATCGATTACGAAGATGTTCGTTCTAAAGCTTTAGAACACAAACCTAAAATGATTGTTGCTGGTGCTAGCGCTTACTCTCGTGTGATCGATTTTGCTAAGTTCCGTGAAATCGCTGACGAAGTCGGTGCGTATTTAATGGTGGATATGGCTCATATTGCAGGTTTAGTGGCAACTGGTGAACATCCAAACCCAGTCCCACATGCACATTTTGTGACATCTACTACACATAAAACATTACGTGGACCTCGCGGAGGACTTATTTTATGTACAGAAGAGTTCGCTAAGAAAATTGATAAAACGATTTTCCCAGGAATTCAAGGTGGACCTTTAATGCATGTAATTGCTTCTAAAGCAGTCGCATTCGGTGAAGCGCAACAACCTGAGTTCAAAACATACATCCAACAAGTCGTGAAAAATGCAAAAGCGCTAGCTGAAGCATTCATGGCTGAAGGGATTGAAATTGTATCAGGTGGAACAGACAATCACTTAATGCTTGTAAACCTTCGCTCATTAAACCTTACAGGTAAAGTAGCTGAGCACGTGTTAGACGAAGTTGGTATTACGGTTAATAAAAACACAATTCCTTTTGACACAGAAAGCCCATTTGTTACTTCAGGTATCCGTATTGGAACACCTGCAGTTACATCTCGCGGATTTAAAGAAGAGGACATGAAAGAAATTGCGACAATTATGGTTAAATTATTGAAGAACCATGAAGATAGTGAAGTGAAGAAAGAAGTAGCTGAGCGAGTAGCGGCACTGACTTCTAAATACCCATTATATAAATAAAGAGTTAGATAATTACTAGAAAGAAAGTCTGTGGAATTCTTCGTATGAAGAATGAAGCAGATTTTTTTTTATTAGAAATTATGAGTATTTAGATAGTAGGATAGGAAAGGCGTGGGGTTCTACTAGGACCAATAAAAATTGGGAAAAGATAAGAATATAGATTATTCTAAATTTTCACTAATTTTACCATTCGAAAGTAGCTTTTTTAAATAGAATCTAATAGGATATAAGTATGACTATAACTTTAGGGGTGATAGGTATGCAGACGAATTATCCAAAAGAGTTGAGCAAAGAAATGTTATTTGCATGGTTGCGTCGTTTAGGTGAGCAATATCAAACTAGCTTTGTCGTCTCAGATCCTGATCTACCAGATAATCCACTAGTCTACGTAAACGATGCTTTCATTCGAATGTCTGGTTACGATCAAGACGAACTAATCGGTAAAAATTGTCGGTTTTTACAAGGTCCAGATACCGACATAGGTTCAGTGAAATTCCTGAAATCTAAAATGGATAAAGAAATGCCCGTACACACTGAAGTATTAAACTATCGCAAAGATGGTACCCCTTTTTGGAATGAACTCGTTATTCAACCACTGAGAGATGAAGCAGGAACGTTATTATTTTATATCGGTTTGCAACTCGATGTAACAAATCGCAAACAAACAGAGGCACTTTTTCTCGTCCAACAAGAAATTTATCAAGGAATCGATAAAGGGTATGCCTTAACGATTCTTTTACAAAAAATTTGTGATTTAGCTGAAAGCTTTTTCCAACAAGGAACGAAATGTTCCGTGTTATTAGTTGATGAAAATGAACGCTTAGTAGTAGCAGCCGCTAAGTCATTGCCTACCGAATACAATCAGTCAATTCATGGTCGAAAAATTGGACCGAATGCTGGGTCTTGTGGAACGGCTGCCTACTTGAAAAAACCAATTATTGTAACGGATATAGCAACTGATCCATTGTGGACAAACTATAAAGAGATCGCTTTGCCACATGGCTTACGAGCATGCTGGTCAATGCCGATTTTGACTTCTGATAATAAAATTGTAGGAACATTTGCTACTTATTTTTCTACTATTAATAAACCTCGTGCAGTAGATTTAGAATTTATTCAGCGTCTCATTCCACTTATTTCGTTGTCAATTAAGAATGCGGAGCATCAAGATGAAATATTAAGACTGGCTTATATAGATTCAGATACAGATTTGCCTAATCGCCACTATTTTACGAATGAACTGAAGGATATTTTACTAGAAAGAAAAACCGGTTGCATTGCTATTCTTGAACCTAGTGAATTTGCAAAGATTGTTGATATATATGGCAGGCACGCTGGTGATGACCTCATAAAACAGTTAGGGCAAAGAATTCACAGAACATGTAATGGAACTCACGATGTCATAGCCAGATTTGCTAGTTCTGCCCTGATTTTTGCTAGTGTTCTTCCATTAAAAGACGTAGAATCTTATGCTGCTAAAATCGCCCAGATTGCAACGGATCCCTTTTTAGTAGCGGATGCAGAGGTATTTATTACGCTTAAAATGGGTGTCATGACTTTTACAAAACAAGACAAATCAGCAGATGAACTTATTCGTTACACAGATACTGCTTTGTCAGATGCAAAAAAACGAATGGGCAATTCCATCTCTTTCTTTGAATCAACACAAGATGTAGCAGCGAAACATGAGATGACGATTTTTAACCATTTGTCCCATGCTATTCAAAGACAAGAATTCGATATTCATTTACAACCAAAGGTGAATTTATCCACTGGAGAAATTTTCTCTTTTGAAGCATTAGCAAGGTGGACTTCACCTGATTTAGGGGTTATCCCTCCAAGTGTATTTATTCAAGCTGCTGAAAACGCAGGGAAAATCAGAAGTATAGAAATGCAAGTTCTTCATAAAGTTTTAAATTGGCTTTCTAACCGAAAACTCGAAGGACAAAAACTATACCAAGTGGCGATTAATGTATCGACAGATCACTTTTTTCATCCTGATTTTATAAATGACCTAGTGAATACGGTAAAAGATTATAAGATTGAGCCTCAATATATTCGAGTTGAAATTACAGAGAGTATCGGATTAGTAGATTTTGAACTGGCAAAACTTATATTTGAACAACTTCGATTAGCAGGATTTGAAAGTTCAGTAGATGACTTTGGAATGGGCTTTTCTTCATTAAGTTATATTCAACAACTTCCATTCACGGAAATAAAGATTGATCGAAGTTTTATATCTAAAATTGACCATGAAGGAACTCTTGCAATTGTCCGCACAATTATTCAGTTAGCTAACAACTTAAATATGGAATCGATCGCGGAAGGAATTGAAACGGTCGAACAATTAACGATTTTAAAGTTAATGGGCTGTCAGAGCGGGCAAGGATATTATTTCTTTAAACCGATGCCAGTAAATGAAGTTGACGAAGTATTGCGTCTTCAATTGTAATGTAAAAAACACAGTCCGGCATCTAGCCCCGCTGTGTTTTTCTGCTATAATAGATGAAGTTTGAACATAAGGAGATGAACGGAATGGGAAAAGTATTCGTTTTTGATCATCCATTGATCCAACATAAATTAACGTATATTCGAGATAAGAAAACTGGTACTAAAGAATTTCGTGAACTTGTAGACGAAGTTGCTACATTAATGGCATTTGAAATTACACGTGATATGCCACTTGACGAAGTTGATGTTGAAACACCGGTAACAACAGCAAAAGCAAAAGTGTTGTCTGGTAAAAAACTTGGTATCGTCCCAATCCTGCGTGCAGGTATCGGAATGGTTGATGGGATTCTGAAATTAATTCCAGCTGCAAAGGTAGGTCATATCGGTCTATATCGTGATCCACAAACTCTTAAACCGATCGAGTATTATGTGAAATTACCTGCTGATGTTGAAGAACGTGACTTTATTCTAGTTGATCCAATGCTTGCAACAGGCGGATCTGCACTAGAAGCTATCAATTCATTGAAAAAGCGCGGAGCAAAAAATATTAAATTTATGTGCCTAATTGCTGCGCCTGAAGGAGTAGAAGTGATTCAAGAAGCTCACCCTGACGTAGACATTTACATTGCGGCACTTGATGAAAAATTAGATGATCATGGTTATATTGTTCCTGGACTAGGCGATGCTGGTGACCGTCTGTTCGGTACGAAATAAGTAAGGATGTGTGTGATAAATGAATAGAAAATGGAAAGTAATGACGATTTTCGGAACACGACCGGAAGCCATTAAAATGGCACCACTAGTTCTTGAACTGGAAAAGCATGCAGACGACATTGAATCGATTGTGACTGTAACAGCCCAACACCGTCAAATGCTTGATCAAGTTTTAGAGACTTTTGGAATTACTCCGGATTTCGATTTAAATATTATGAAAGATCGTCAGACATTAATAGACGTTACAACACGTGGATTAGAAGGTTTGGATGCAGTTATGAAAGAATCCAAACCGGATATCGTTTTAGTTCATGGGGATACAACAACGACGTTTATTGCTAGCTTGGCTGCATTTTATAATCAAATCGCTGTGGGTCACGTGGAAGCAGGATTACGTACATTTAACAAATATTCACCTTATCCTGAAGAAATGAATCGTCAACTGACTGGTGTCATGGCTGATTTACATTTTTCACCGACAGAAGTTTCTGCAGATAATTTACGCCGAGAAAATAAACCAGAAGATTGCATCGTGGTTACTGGAAATACGGCAATTGATGCACTGAAAACAACTGTACGTGATGAATATACGCATCCTGTACTAGACAAAATCGGTTCAGACCGCATGATTTTGTTAACGGCTCACCGTCGTGAAAACCTAGGACAACCTATGCGAAATATGTTCCGTGCAATTAAACAATTAATTGAAGAGCATGACGATGTGCAAGTGGTTTACCCTGTGCATATGAATCCTGCTGTAAGAGAAGTTGCCAATGAAGTTTTAGGGAACGATCCTCGAATTCATTTAATTGAACCGCTTGAAGTTTTAGATTTCCATAACTTCGCAGCACGTTCATTTATTATTTTGACGGATTCTGGTGGCGTTCAAGAAGAGGCTCCATCATTAGGAAAACCGGTTCTTGTATTACGTGATACAACAGAACGTCCTGAAGGAATCGCTGCAGGAACACTGAAGTTAGCAGGTACAGATGAAGAAACTATTTACGGAATGGCCAAAGAGCTATTAACTGACGAAGCGGCATACGCTTTAATGTCAAAAGCCTCTAACCCATACGGCGATGGCGAAGCTTCTAGAAGAATTGTTGTAGCTTTAAAAGATTATTTAACTAAAAACTAAATGAAAAAGGAACTGCATTTGCAGTTCCTTTTCGTTTGTAAACAAGTAAACGCTGGAAATTGCTTGAGTGGATTGGTAGAAGGCGTTTATATGAATGTTTTGATTTTCGCTGCGCTTCTATTTAAAAGAAGTTCATTTCAATACAAAATTCACTTGATTAATGAGACGATTTTTCTACAGTAGTATTGGTTTTGTGAATTTATCAATCAAACTGAAGGGTTTATCAATCAAATTAGAGATTTATCAATCAATCTGACGATTTATCAATCAAACTGGGCGATTTATCAATCAATCGCGTTTCGTAGCCAAGTTAACTAGGTGATCTGCCAACTCAATAGTGCGACCAGCGAAATGGCATCTATTTGAATGGTTTTGGTTTTCGCTGCGCTTCTGGTTAAAAGAATAGTGCCTTACTAATGATGTAGTTGAAAGTAATTATTTTAAAAGTGTTTAACTTGATATGAGAAAAAATGAATATTATTTATATTTATCTCAACTTCTAATGATTGAAATGGAGACGGCGACTCCAGCGGAATCAGCACGAACTGAAGACCCTGGACTGAGCAAAGCGAGGGAAGCGGCTGAAGTCGTGCCCGCGGAAAGCGTCCGTCGAAATGAAAATCAAAGGTTTTATGAGAGATATTTTATAGAAAATATAACAACTCATCCTGCTGTGCCTAAAATTTGTCGACAATATGTCGAGCCATTGTAGTTTGTGAAGTTTTTCACGGGAATCAATTGACATCAAATTACCCCTATTGTATGCTTACAAAGGGTATGAATGAGAGGGCTTTCATAGAGAAATCATGTGAAGAAACCTTGTTATATCTGCTTTCTACTAGATTCGCGGTTTTTACAAAACTTGCAAAAAACGTGAGGATCATCATGCGTCCAAATCGACGTCCTTTACACGCAATGGCCCTTTATTCGGCTATTGTCTCACAACTTGTTGGTTCTATTTTAATCGGTGTTTACACAGGTATGTGGCTCGACAGCAAAATAGGCACCACCCCGTTATTTTTAGTGCTATGTCTGTTCATTGGCCTCGCTGCTGGTGTTACAGCCGTAATTCTGTCCATTCGAAAATACGATTCAGGAGATACATAATCTATGCATGGTTTACAGCAAGTATATCAAAGGCAAAAGAAACTTATATTTTTTTTGCTCGCATTCTGTGCACTTGGCTGGGGTTTTACTCCAAACCAAACTGTGTTTGCTGGCTTAGCATTAGGCGCCCTCTTTGGGTTGTATAACTTTTGGCTCCTCGTACGGAGATTGGAAAAATTCGACCGCTCTTTAAATGAAGGGAAGAAAGTCAAATCACTCGGCACTGCTATGAGGTTCGCCTCTGGAATAGCGGCTGTGGCGGTTGCGATGTCTGTTCCTGAACAATTTCATTTAGGAAGCACGGTCATTGGGTTGATGATTCCGTATGTTTACTTACTTGTAGACAGAATTGTATACCATGTGAAACACCATTAATCGAATTGTGAAAGAGAGGTGAATGCATCGTGCATCATGAGAATCCGACGGTTACATGGCTTGGACTTACGTTCAATCTGTCTAACGTTTTGATGCTATCAGTTACCGCACTAATTGTTTTCTTAATTGCTGTGTTTGCTACACGTAAATTGAGTTTAAAACCAACTGGTATGCAAAACTTTATGGAGTGGGTTATGGACTTCGTAAAAGGTATTATCAAGAGCAACATGGACTGGAACACAGGTGGTCGTTTCCATGTACTTGGAATTACACTAATTATGTTTATCTTCGTGGCAAACATGTTAGGTCTTCCATTCGCTATCATAGTTAACGGAGAGTTATGGTGGAAATCACCAACAGCTGATCCACTAGTAGCTATGACACTTGCAACAATGGTGGTTGTTTTAACACACTACTATGCGATTCAAATGAAAGGTTTGAAAGAATACGGAAAAGACTACTTACGTCCACTTCCATTCTTAGCACCTTTGAAAGTAATTGAAGAGTTCGCGAATACGTTGACACTCGGTCTTCGTCTTTACGGAAACATTTATGCAGGGGAAATCCTACTCGGCTTACTAGCTGGTATAGGTGGAGCAAGCTTCTTAGGCTTCTTCGGAGTTATTGTACCAACACTAGCTTGGCAAGGTTTCTCGATTTTCGTTGGAGCAATCCAATCGTTTATCTTCGTTATGTTAACGATGGTTTATATGGCTCACAAAGTGAGTCACGACCATTAATATACTGTTCATTCATTTGAACAATTAACACAAAAAAACACATATTCCAAGGAGGAAATTTTATTATGACAGGTTCAGTAGGTTTATTAGCAGCAGCTATCGCAATCGGTTTAGGTGCACTTGGTGCAGGTATTGGTAACGGATTAATCGTTTCAAAAACAGTTGAAGGTATCGCTCGCCAACCAGAAGCTCGTGGCACGCTTCAAACAACAATGTTCATCGGGGTTGCATTAGTTGAGGCACTTCCAATCATCGCTGCAGTTATCGCGTTCATCGCTTTAAACGCTTAATTTGTAGTCGGTTTTATAAAATGGCGAAGTTGATCCTTCGCCATTCTCTTATGAAAAGATACTATTTAGTAACTTTAAATTGGAAATACATCTAATTAGATTCACACATAGAATGAAGCTCTTGAAGGGAGTGAAACAATCGTGTTTTTGGATTATCTCGTATTGAATGCATCTGCTGGTCAATTCCTGAACACAGGTGACATCTTTGCTACTTTAATTATTTTCATCATCTTGATGCTCCTTTTGAAAAAATTCGCTTGGGGCCCGTTGATGGGAATAATGAAGCAACGTGAAGATTTGATTGCGAGTGAAATCGAAGCAGCTGAAATTAGCCGTCAAGAATCACAGCAATTATTAGAGGAACAACGTAGTTTGTTGAAAGAAGCACGTACAGAAGCACAAGCGATTGTTGAAAACGCGAAGAAACAAGGTGACGTACAACGTGAAGAAATCATCACTGTTGCACGCGCTGAAGCTAGCCGTTTGAAAGAATCAGCTGTCCGTGAAATCGAAACAGAAAAAGAGAAAGCAATCGCAGCAGTTCGCGAAGAAGTTGTCACTCTTTCTGTTCTTGCAGCATCTAAAGTTCTTGGGAAAGAAATTTCTGAGGAAGATAACCGTGCGTTAATCGAAGAAACGATTGCGAAGGCAGGCGATGTAGGGTGAGTAAATCAACTGCAGCCAAACGTTATGCTTTAGCATTGTTTGAATTAGCACAACAACATAACCAATTAGCTTCTATTGAAGAAGATCTTCGTGAAGTGAAAGTGGTATTTAAAGAAAATCGTGAATTGCAAGTTTTGCTTGCAACACCGAAACTTTCTTTAACTCGCAAGAAAGAAATTATCCGTGAACTATTCGCGAAAGCCAATCCACTTGTAGTAAATACACTTCAAGTATTGATTGACCGTAGCCGAATTAACGAAACTGTTGCAGTTGCAACTGAATTCGCTAAACTTGCCAACGAAGCTCAAGGCGTTGAAGATGCAAAAGTATTCTCAACTCGTCCATTAACGGATGATGAGCGTGCAGCTATATCTTCTGCATTTGCGCACAAAGTAGGCAAGCAATCTTTACGAATTGAAAACGAAATTGATCCATCACTTATTGGTGGCATGCGTCTTCAAATCGGTAACCGTATCTTTGACAGCAGTGTTAGCACGAAGCTAGACCGCTTGAAAAAACAACTTATTGGTTAATATTATGAAATGAAAGAGGTGACATACATGAGCATCAAAGCTGAAGAAATCAGTGTTCTGATTAAGCAGCAGATTGAAAATTATCAATCTGAGATGAAAGTTAGCGATGTTGGTACAGTTATCCAAATTGGTGACGGTATCGCTCGTGCTCATGGTCTCGACAACGTCATGGCTGGAGAGTTAATTGAATTCTCTACCGGTGTTATGGGTATGGCACAAAACTTAGAAGCTAACAATGTTGGTATCGTTATTCTAGGACCATATTCAGATATCAAAGAAGGCGATGAAGTACGTCGTACAGGCCGTATTATGGAAGTACCAGTTGGACCAGAATTGATTGGCCGTGTAGTCAATCCACTTGGACAACCAGTTGATGGGTTAGGCCCAATCAGCACAACAAGAACTCGCCCGATCGAAAGCCCAGCACAAGGTGTTATGGCACGTAAATCGGTTCATGAGCCATTACAAACAGGTATTAAAGCGATTGATGCACTTGTGCCAATCGGTCGTGGTCAACGTGAGTTGATCATCGGTGACCGTCAAACAGGTAAAACATCTGTTGCGATTGATACTATTCTTAACCAAGCAGACCAAAACATGATTTGTATTTACGTAGCAATCGGTCAAAAAGAATCGACTGTTCGTAACGTAGTTGAAACGCTTCGTAAAAACGGCGCTTTAGAATACACAATCGTTGTTACTGCTTCAGCATCTCAACCAGCTCCATTGCTATTCCTTGCTCCTTACACAGGAATCACAATGGCGGAAGAGTTCATGTTCGAAGGCAAGCACGTATTAGTTGTTTATGATGATTTATCTAAACAAGCTGCGGCTTACCGTGAACTTTCACTATTACTTCGTCGTCCTCCAGGTCGTGAAGCATATCCAGGGGATGTATTCTACCTTCATAGCCGTTTATTAGAGCGTGCTGCGAAATTGAATGAAACACTTGGAGCAGGTTCGATTACAGCTCTTCCATTCGTTGAAACGCAAGCTGGAGATATCTCTGCTTATATTCCAACAAACGTAATTTCGATTACAGATGGACAGATCTTCTTACAATCTGACTTATTCTTCTCAGGTGTTCGTCCAGCAATCAACGCGGGTCTTTCAGTATCACGTGTTGGTGGTTCAGCTCAAATTAAAGCAATGAAAAAAGTTGCGGGTACACTACGTCTTGACTTAGCTGCATTCCGTGAACTTGAAGCATTCGCACAATTTGGTTCTGATTTGGATAAAGCAACTCAAGCTAAATTAAATCGTGGTGCACGTACAGTAGAAGTATTGAAACAAGACTTGAACAAACCAATCAAGGTTGAAAAACAAGTTGTCATTCTATACGCTCTAACACGTGGTCATTTAGATGATATTGCCGTGCAAGATATCGTTCGTTTCGAAAACGAATTATATAGCTGGTTAGATTCAAACCACACTAACGTTATTGATCACATCCGTACAACAAAAGATCTTCCTGCTGACGAAGACTTAGTAAACGCGATCTCTGCGTTTAAGAAGACATTTGCTAAATCAGAATAATCTTTTTGGATGAATAAAAAACGATAAGGTGGTGAAATACCAGTGGCATCATTACGCGACATAAAAAGCCGAATAACATCGACTAAAAAGACAAGTCAAATTACAAGAGCAATGCAGATGGTGTCGGCTTCAAAATTAAACCGTGCAGAGTTGAATGCGAAATCATTCGTACCTTACATGGCAAAAATTCAAGAAGTCGTTGGCGCAATTGCATCAGGTACACAAGACAGTGGACATCCAATGTTAACTTCTCGTCCTGTAGCAAAAACTGCATACCTTGTTATTACATCTGATCGTGGACTTGCCGGAGCATATAACAGTAACGTGTTACGCGTTGTTACAAATGCTATCCGTGAACGTCATACATCAAATGATCAATTTGTCATCTTTGCAGTTGGCCGTGTTGGCCGTGATTTTTTCACAAAACGCGGATTTTCAGTAATTGAAAGTATGGTCGCATTGCCTGACCAACCTTCATTTGCTGATATTAAGGAAATTGCGCGCAAGGCTGTTGGTATGTTCACAGAAGGTACGTATGATGAACTTTATATGTACTACAACCATTTTGTTAGCGCCATTCAACAAGACGTTACAGAGAAAAAGGTGCTACCTTTAACTGACATCGAAACATCAAGTTCAACTGCTTCATATGAATTCGAGCCTTCTGGCGATGCAATTCTTGAAGTACTGCTTCCACAATATGCGGAAAGCTTGATCTACGGTGCTCTACTTGACGGTAAAGCAAGTGAACATGCTGCACGTATGACAGCAATGAAGAGTGCAACCGATAACGCTAGTGAATTAATTAGTTCATTAACATTACAATTTAACCGTGCACGACAAGCAGCGATTACCCAAGAAATTACGGAAATCGTAGGCGGCGTAGCGGCTCTAGAATAGAAGTATTAAGTAGGACAGGAGGGTACAAGTATGAACAAAGGACACGTTCTTCAAGTAATGGGTCCCGTTGTTGACGTTAAGTTTGACAATGGACACTTACCAGCAATCTACAATGCTTTGACAGTTACGATTGAACGTCCAAACCAAGAACCTACAACGTTAACTCTTGAAGTTGCGTTACATCTTGGTGACGACTCTGTACGTACAGTTGCGATGTCATCTACTGATGGCTTAAAACGTGGTGCTGACGTAACAGACGCTGGTTCTGCAATTACAGTTCCAGTTGGTGATATCACATTAGGTCGTGTATTTAACGTACTTGGTGAAGTAATTGACTTAGGTGAAGAAATTCCGGCTGAATTACGCCGTGACCCGATTCACCGTTTAGCTCCAACTTTCGAGCATCTTTCAACTGAAGTTGAAATTCTTGAAACAGGTATCAAAGTAGTAGACTTATTAGCACCATATATTAAAGGTGGTAAAATCGGTCTCTTCGGTGGTGCCGGTGTTGGTAAAACAGTTTTAATCCAGGAATTAATTAATAACATCGCTCAAGAACATGGTGGTATCTCGGTATTCGCAGGTGTTGGTGAGCGTACGCGTGAAGGAAATGACTTATTCCATGAGATGAGCGATTCAGGCGTTATTAAGAAAACAGCAATGGTATTCGGACAAATGAACGAGCCGCCTGGTGCACGTATGCGTGTTGCCTTGACTGGTTTAACAATGGCTGAGTATTTCCGTGATGACCAAGGTGCAGACGTACTATTGTTCATCGATAATATCTTCCGTTTCACACAAGCAGGTTCTGAGGTTTCTGCCTTACTAGGTCGTATGCCTTCAGCCGTTGGTTACCAACCAACTCTTGCTACAGAAATGGGTCAATTACAAGAGCGTATTACGTCTACGAACAAAGGTTCAGTAACGTCGATTCAAGCAATCTACGTACCAGCCGATGACTATACGGATCCAGCTCCTGCAACGACATTTGCTCACTTAGATGCAACAACTAACTTAGAGCGTAAACTATCTGAAATGGGTATCTACCCAGCGGTAGATCCTTTGGCTTCGACTTCACGTGCATTGTCACCTGAAATCGTTGGTGAAGAACATTACTCAGTAGCTCGCCAAGTTCAATCTACACTTCAACGTTACAAAGAATTACAAGATATCATTGCGATCCTTGGTATGGATGAGTTATCTGATGAAGACAAGTTAACGGTTAACCGTGCACGTCGAATTCAATTCTACTTATCACAAAACTTCCACGTAGCTGAGCAATTTACAGGTCAAAAAGGTTCTTACGTTCCAGTTAAAGAAACAATTCAAGGGTTTAAACAAATTCTTGAAGGAACATATGATCACTTACCTGAAGATGCATTCCGTTTAGTGGGTCGTATTGAAGAAGTAATCGAAAAAGCGAAAAGCATGGGCGTTGAAGTTTAATAACAGGGACCAGGAGGGGAAAAAATGAAGACCATCAAAGTCAATATTGTCACTCCCGACGGCCCGGTATACGATTCAGAAGTCAACATGATTATTGCTAATACTACTACTGGTGAAATCGGTATTTTACCTGGTCACATTCCGATGGTAGCTCCTCTAGAAGTGAGTGCTATTCGATTGAAAAAAGACAATCAAACAGACATCGTCGCAGTTAGTGGCGGGTTCCTTGAGGTTCGTCCAGATCAGGTTTCTATCCTTGCTCCATCAGCTGAAGTCTCTAGTACGATTGATATCAACCGTGCTAAAGAAGCAATGAAACGTGCAGAAGAACGTCTAAACTTATCAAAACAAGACGACGTCGATTTCAAACGTGCGGAATTATCGTTAAAACGCGCAATGAATCGTATCAACGTTAATGAGGGTAACATCTAATCTTTAAGCTAAAAACGGGCAGAGGAATACTTCCTTTTGCCCGTTTTTTTTGATTTTTTTAACGACGATTGATTTCAGTAGTACCATGAATAATCAAGTGAACGCTTTGGCTTGTTATTTTGAATTCAACTTCCGTTAAAACAGATTGTGAAGTTCATGATTGTCGAAAATGAAAAATAGCTGGTTCGTTCGGAAAAAGGAACAAGATTTACTTAAAGTATTTCCTGAATATTTATGAATGAAAGAAGGGGTCTATATGTTTGAAGCAATGGGACAACAAGCAGTACTTGGTATCATATCTCATGTATTTTTTATTGGTGTATCCTTTTACGCTTTACAAGCATTAATGATTGATAAATTCATTAAAAAGAATCATGTCTTTCAAGCTCAGCTGCTATATATATTTTTGAGTATTTTGATTGGGACATCAGTCTCGAATTTCTTTTTAACGATATCGGGTTGGTCTAACCAATTACCTTATTTATTTCAATAAAGTTCTCTTCATGTCCAGGCATATGAAGGGAGTCGTATGTAAGGACATGAAGAAAACTTGTATTACCCGGGAAATAATTTGTCGAAATAGGTTTCGCATATGTATTGGTAGGGAACAGATTATTATAATGCATGCGCGCATAGATAGATAGTTTTTTAGAATTGGGAATGTACCGACACAAACATCCTATGACTTACGTATCATATAAGGCAGGGAAATCGACAAAAAAAATTAAAAAAATAAGGGCATCGGTCCTTGTTAAAAAAATGAATTGCCTGTAACATTGGAAATGTTTTAATTCCTAATTAATGACATCATACAAGTTGAAAATTGAGAGAATAAATAGAAAATTACAAAGAAGTTGGAGGGTCAAACGGTGGATAAAATAGTTGTAAAAGGTGGACAAAAGTTAAAAGGTAAAGTGCGAGTAGAAGGTGCAAAAAATGCGGTGTTACCGGTTTTAGCTGCAGCATTACTTGCTTCAAAAGGGAAAAATATCATTCGTGACGTACCTAATTTAGCAGATGTTTATACGATTCATGAAGTTTTAAAAAGTTTGAATGCAGATGTTCAATACTTTCCAAAGCAAAACGAAGTGGTGATTGATTCATCAGCTACATTATCAAGTGAAGCACAATTCGAGTATGTTCGAAAAATGCGTGCATCAATCTTAGTTATGGGTCCTTTATTAGCGCGTAACGGTTTTGCACGAGTAGCACTTCCAGGTGGTTGTGCAATCGGTTCACGTCCAATTGATCAACATTTAAAAGGATTCGAAGCTATGGGTGCTGAAATCTCATTTGGACATGGTTATGTTGAAGCTAAATCTGAAGGTAGATTAAAAGGTGCTAAAATTTATCTGGATTTCCCAAGTGTTGGAGCGACAGAGAACATTTTAACAGCAGCTGCACTTGCAGAGGGAGTTACAATTCTTGAAAATGCAGCAAAAGAGCCGGAAATTGTCGATTTAGCGAACTTCATTAACGAAATGGGTGGTCGCGTAATTGGTGCAGGAACTGACACGATTCGCATTGAAGGTGTGGAAGCACTAGAAGGCGCGGTTCATCATATTATTCCTGACCGTATCGAAGCTGGTACATTCATGGTAGCTGCAGCAATAACAAATGGTGACGTTATTATTGAAAATGCAGTTCCAGAGCATATGGCAGCATTAATTTCTAAAATGGAAGAAATGGGTGTCAAAATCAATGAAGAAGAAGAGGGCTTACGAATTCGTTCTTCTGGTAAAATAACTTCGGTTGATATCAAGACAATGCCACACCCAGGTTTCCCAACAGACATGCAATCACAAATGATGTCGTTGATGCTAACTGCTACGGGTACTGGTATCGTAACTGAAACTGTATTTGAAAACCGCTTCATGCATGTGGAAGAATTCCGTCGCATGAACGGGAATGTAAAAATTGAAGGCCGTTCAGTGATCATGCAAGGTCCTTCAGATCTTCAAGGTGCAGAAGTTGCAGCAACGGACTTACGTGCAGCAGCAGCTCTTATTCTAGCTGGATTAGCTGCAGAAGGCGTTACTCGTGTTACTGAGCTATACCATTTAGATCGCGGTTATGTTAACTTCCATTTAAAATTACAAGCATTAGGTGCAGATATTGAACGTGTTAATACTGAATCAACAGATGAGAAAGTAATGCAAACCGTTTAATTCACTTATATTCATACTATTCCTAAAACCGTCTTCTTATTCTTATAAGAAGACGGTTTTTTTGCGCTGATAATACAATATTTCATAACGGATTTCAGTAACCTCCTGGAAAGCGTTCTCAGCAATGAAGTCGACCAGTCAATTTAGTTTTTCTAGGGTACTAAATAAATGGGAGATAGTCATAATTGTTGCAAGTAGTGAATACAGTTCACATATGAGATATCTAGCCATTATTATAGCCTGCCTCTGTCTCTTTTTACTGCCACTGCAATTAATAAAGAAAAATCCCACTTCACCCGAACTACAAACAATTTCAACCAATGCTTGCCCAATTTCCATTCAAGTAGAAGGAATTGCCGAACCCCTTGAGCTAGAAGATTATATTGTAGGTGTAGTAAGTGCTGAAATGCCTTCTTCATTCCATGTAGAAGCGTTAAAAGCACAAGCGATTGCAGCGAGAACATTTGCTTTAAAAACGACGAACTATGGGGAAACCCCTATTAAACCAACTGTGTCTCATCAAGCGTTTATTCCAAAAGAAAAACAAGCGAATAACGAAAGGGTAATACAAGCTGTAAAAGATACGGAATCACAAATCTTGAGCTATCAAAACCAGCTGATTACGGCTATGTTTTTTTCAACCAGTAATGGTGCAACAGAAAGTGCTGAAAATTATAGTGGGTTTGAAATCCCTTATCTAACTTCTACTGAAAGCATAGGAGATTCGATTTCTCCAAAATTTCAACAACAACAAACATATACGTTGAGCGAATGGAACAAAGCTTTTGGTTTTGTATGGTCTGCAGAACAGCTTCAATCGATTGTCTTGGAAGAGAACGAATCAAAACGAATTCAAACAATGAAAACCAACCAACATAAATGGACAGGTCGTGAAGTTCGTGAAATTTTAAAATTACCATCCACTGATTTTGATATTTCAATAGATGAAGAGTTAATTACCGTTACAACAAAAGGATATGGTCATGGAGTTGGTATGAGTCAATATGGTGCAAACGCTATGGCTAATGAAGGAAAAAAGGCTGAAGACATACTCTTTCACTACTATCAACAAACAGAAATAAAAAATTTCCAAACTTTGCATTCAGCATGTTTAAAATAAGTTACCTCTGACAACACTAGCAATTAGAGGTGATGAACATGCGAGAGGAAAAATCTAATAATCCTTCTCTACCGAAAAAGAATAAAAAACAAGGTTGGCTTTGGCCGGCAATATACGTAGGGTTCTCATTGTTATTCGTTGGGATGATTTGGGGCTATAATGCGTATGTAAACACTGATGATGAAGTGGCTGGAGATTGGCCAAGAACTGAGGGTGTCGACGGATCAGATGAAACGGATCTAGCGGTAAATGCTCAAAATGAAACAGTTAAGTTTCCATTTGATGAAGATTTATTAGATCAAATGACCGTAATACAAGACTTCTATGATGTGACAGCGGACGAAGAAACACGTGAAAACTCATTACTCGTGTTTAATCAAACGTATGCTACAAACAGTGGACTATCCATTTCAATGGATGGACAACCTTTTGAGGTTTTAGCGGCACTGTCTGGAACGGTTGAAGAAGTGAATCTTGATCCGTTTACAGGTGATGAAGTTGTTCTTAAGCATGAAAATGGATTAATAACTAAATATCGTTCATTAAGTGGGATCCTTGTGAAAAAAGGCGATGTGGTAAAACAAGGTCAAGTAATGGCAACGACAATTGAAAATGATTGGAACCCAACTGCAGGAATCCATTTACAATTTGAAGTACTTGAAAATGGGGAAGCTGTAAATCCTAGAGACTATTTAGCGTTCTAATCACGGAGAAATAGGCATATGGTGTAGAAATAGTTCGTACAGGAAAGAAAGGATGCGGTCGTGCACGAACAAATTCGAAACCGCTGCCTGCGACTCGGTGAAATGGTGTTAGAAACAGGATTAACTGTTCGGGCAGTTGCAAAAAGTACCGGCTATTCCAAAAGTACGGTGCACAAAGATTTAACCGAACGACTTCGACTGGTCAATGAAAGTCTTGCAAATGAAGTAAGTGAAATTCTCGCCTACCATAAGTCAATCCGACATATAAGAGGTGGAGAAGCAACAAAACAAATGTGGAAGCAAAAAGAAGAAACCGCAACAGAAATGCCATGACGGAATATACGTCATGGCATTTTTATGTGGAAAGTATGAATGTATGATTTGTTGGAATCATTAGAATTCTATATATCTATTCATATAGGAGGAAATGATTTAAGGAGTAGAAACCTTATGCTACCGGTTTTGCAGTTCATTTAGGGTGTAAGAAATCTATTAATACTGGGAAAAAGGATGTATTTAATTGAGTATTATGATAAAATATTCAGTTAGTAGCGTAAAAAAGAGATTATACATATAAAGGGAAATTGGGAAGGAGAAACATGGTTCATGTTTGCTAAAGATATTGGGATTGACCTAGGAACGGCAAATGTACTTATCTATGTAAAAGGAAAAGGGATTGTCTTAAACGAACCCTCTGTAGTAGCGATTGATAAGAAAACGAAACGTGTATTAGCAGTAGGAAATGAAGCAAAACAAATGGTCGGTCGTACACCGGGTAATATCGTTGCAATTCGTCCGTTAAAAGACGGAGTTATTGCTGATTTTGATATTACAGAAGCAATGCTTAAATATTTTATTAATAAATTAAATGTTCGAGGTTTCCTTTCAAAGCCACGTATTTTGATTTGTTGTCCAACGAACATTACAAGTGTAGAACAAAAAGCCATTCGTGAAGCCGCTGAAAAATCTGGTGGTAAAAAAGTATACTTAGAAGAAGAGCCAAAGGTAGCAGCGATTGGTGCTGGGATGGATATTTTCCAACCTACGGGTAATATGGTTGTTGATATTGGTGGGGGAACAACGGATATTGCTGTTCTTTCAATGGGTGACATCGTAACATCTGAATCGATTAAAGTTGCTGGCGATGTTTTTGATAATGATATTTTACAATATATTAAAAAAGAATATAAACTCTTGATTGGTGAACGTACCTCTGAAGATATTAAGATAAAGGTCGGAACTGTGTTTGCAGGAAGTCGTCATGAAGAATTAGATATTCGTGGACGTGATATGATTACGGGGCTTCCACGTACAATTACCATTCGTTCAGAAGAGATTGAAAAGGCATTGAAAGAATCCATTTCAATGATCGTTCAAGCGGCAAAAAATGTGTTAGAAAAAACGCCTCCTGAATTATCAGCAGACATCATCGACCGCGGTGTTATTTTGACTGGCGGTGGAGCATTAATGCACGGAATTGATTTACTTCTTGCTGAAGAACTGAAAGTACCAATCTTCCTATCAGAACATCCTATGGACTGTGTGGCGATTGGAACCGGGATTATGTTAGACAATATCGGAAAAGCTTCAAGCCGACTATGACCAACTGCCCTTGTGTGGCATAAGAATTTATTTGTATAATTAACATAACTAACTCGAAAGTGGTGACGATTTTGTTCCGAGGATTTTATACTGTGGCGTCTGGCATGATTGCTCAACAACGCCGAACTGAACTATTAACAAACAATATGGCAAATGCCAATACGCCTGGTTATAAAGCGGACCAATCTGTCATCCGTTCGTTTCCAGATATGTTAATGTCTCGATTAGGAAATACACAAATTCCAACCGACGATCCACTTCAATTAAAAACGATGAATCGTGTGGGTGCCATTAACGCAGGAGTTTACATGCAAGAAACTCTCCCTTTATTTACCCAAGGTCAGATAAATGAAACTGAGTTAACAACAGATGTTGCACTAATCGATGGAAATGTGCCAATGAATCCCGCTACAGGGAAACCCGGAGCATTTTTATTTCGCTTAGAAAACCAAGGACAAGGTGAATCGTATACTCGAAATGGGAATTTCACATTAGATGGTCAAGGATTTTTAGTGAATCCTCAAGGGCTGTATGTTCTTTCCGATGAAGGTACACGTATTCAACTTCAAAATGATGATTTTTCGGTTGAAGCGGATGGACGTATTTTAGTAGATGACGCAGAAGTTAATAGAATTGGCATTTCATTTGCAGAAAATCCTCAAGCATTACTAAAAGAGGATAATGGATTATTTAGAACAGCAGATGAAACTAATTTACCTTCTGCTTATACAACACCAGAAGCAACCTTCTCTATGCAACAAGGATTTTTGGAAGGATCCAACGTGGATTCTGCACGCACAATGACGGATATGCTAACTGCTTATCGTGCATTTGAAGCAAACCAAAAAGTTCTTCAAGCGTATGATCGCAGTATGGAAAAAGCAGTGAACGAAATTGGACGCGTTTAAAACCTATAGAAAAGGAGGCAATTGTTTATGCTTCGAACGATGATAACTTCTACTAATACAATGTCTCAATTGCAACAGCAGTTAGATACAATCGGGAATAACTTATCCAACTCAGCAACTACTGGTTACAAAGCGCGCGATGTGAAATTCCATGAATTATTGTATCAGCAATTCAATAATGACAAATTGGATCGTGCTCCTCGTCAATCACCTACAGGTATTCGATATGGCGTAGGTGCAGTACTTGGACAAGCTGAAATGAATTGGAAGCAAGGTACACTTCAACCAACAGGCCGTGAATTAGACTTTGCTTTTTCAGAACCAAAGCAATATTTTAATATTTTAATGCCAGACGAAGCAAATGGTACAAAAACAGTCTATACAAGACAAGGTGCATTCTATATGTCACCTATGGAAAACGGCCAACTCATGCTGGTTAATGGCGAAGGTTATCCGGTAGCTGACTCAGAAGGTGCACCGATTGTATTAGATGAAAATGCATCGAAATTCACAATTTCTGATGGTGGTAATTTAACGGTTAGTTATCCAAATGGCACAACAACGCAAACGCAGTTGGCGGTATCCGTATTACAAAAACCTCAATTCATGGAAAACTTATCGGCTGCTTATCTTGGCTTGCCTACAAATTTAGATGAGCTGGGTGTTACCGAGCAAGATATCTTAACAAATTTACAAGGGGCAGATCGTGCTGAAATAGCGATGCAAAATGGAACGCTTGAAGCATCAAATGTCAACATGTCCAAAGAGTTTACAGAATTAATAAGTACGCAACGCTCTTACCAATTTAATGCTCGTGCAGTGACCATGGCAGATCAAATGCTTGGACTCATAAACGGGATTCGATAAGGAGAACTAACGAATGACGGATGAAGTAAAGGACGAACAAAAGGTTCAGCATACATCAAACGCGTCTAAGCGAAAACAGCATCAAGCTGCCAAAGCGGAGTCGGGCGAGATCAACAAAACATGGTGGGTTCAAATTCGTCTCTTTCCGATTTGGCTACGCATTCTTCTCGTATTGGCTCTGCTTTCTGGTGCTATTGCAGCCGGCTTGATGATTGGCTACGGCTATATTGGTGACGGTGAACCAAAGAACGCCCTTAAATGGGAAACATGGCAACACATTTTAGATATCATGAAAGGCAAGTGAAAATAACTTGCACATGCTGGATGAAATAAAAATCGTGGGGGAATAACAATGTTATCAGCTGAACAAATCCAAGCGATTTTACCACATCGCTATCCCTTTTTACTTGTTGATCGCATCATCGAAATCGAGGATGGGAAACGTGCTGTTGGAATAAAGAATGTATCGATTAATGAAAATTACTTTAATGGTCATTTCCCGGGATACCCAGTAATGCCTGGTGTATTAATCGTTGAAGCTCTTGCCCAAGTAGGTGGAGTAGCTTTATTAAATAAAGAAGAAAACAAAGGCAGATTAGCATTTCTAACAGGAATTGATAATTGCCGCTTTAAACGCCAAGTTGTTCCAGGTGACCAACTTCGTTTAGAAGTTGAATTTGTAAAACTTCGTGGAGCAATGGGTAAAGGACATGCCATCGCTACTGTAGATGGAGAAATCGCTTGCGAAACTGATATTTTATTCGCACTTGGACCTGTTGTCCAATCAGAAAAATAAAAATACATATAATTATGAGTTGTTTAATGCTGGCTGTCTGCGGGAATACTAACAACAGACGGTGTAGCCTTTCATCGTAGGAGGTTAACGCTTCATGTATAAAGAATTATCAGCTGGAGTAAAGAGTAGTATCACTCGTTCCATCACATCGGTTTTTGAAAATTATATGGCATCCATCGCATGGGATGAAAATCGATTCCAAATGGAAGATTTCATTCATGCATGGCGTACGTATATTAATGAGTCTGCAACATGGACAGATAAAGTATCAGATGAAGTCAAACAAAGTCCTGCATTTCACGAGGAAGTTGCTAAAAAAATGAATCAAGTCATCGACAAAATTTTGAATGAGCCACCGTCTGAACAACAAATTGCAAACATTGAAATGATGCAAGAAGAAATGAACACTCACTATGATTATGCGTGTAAAGCAGAAGCGGCATACGTAGAATCACTTTTAAAAGAAAAACAAAACGCATAATCGGATAGTTCCTTCCTTTCCCGGGCAACCTACCATGAATCACACACTGTGTGGTGAATGAACCGGAGAAAGGAGGGAATTTTTTTATGTGGAAAAAAGCATCAATCCTATTCGGAATGAGTGCACTCATGCTTGTAGGTTGTAATAACGACGACTTACCCGAAACAAATGAAACCCCAATGGAAGACATGTCAGAAGAACGAGAAATGGTCCCTGAAGATAATAATGGAACCGACGTAAATCCGGAAAATAACGATACAAATCTTGATGAAGACAAAGACATGATGCAAGATCAAAACACAGAAGAAGAGGAAATTCTTGAAGATGACTTAGATGCGCGTGATGCAGACGATAAAGATCAATAATGGATAGTAATTGAGCGATGCCACTGAATTAATTTCAGTGGCATTTTTTGAGTAATCGGAGATTAAATCATGTTTCTGTTGGTGATCAGTCGCTCAGTTAGAATTTTAGCGATCTTGGTTAGAAAATTTGGGATCTCAGTTAGAATAATGACCATCTCAGTTAGAAAAACAGCCATCTCAGTTGTAATTGTGATCGTTAAAGAAGATTTGGCATTTAGCAAAGTATGCTAAGCACAGCGTGCATTCCTATTTAAGCAGTCATGACATTAGTTGGCGAGCAAAAGAGCTGTATGGACCTGCTAGCTAGCTCTGGGCAAGTGTTTTAAGTTATGAATGACTGGCTCAGTTAAAACTGTTTGGTTCTTGGTTAGAAAATTGGAGATCTCAGTTAGAAAAAAGCATTCACGGTTGTAATTGTTCAAAGTGAATTATCTTACATAGCATCTCCAAACAAAAAACGACTGCCAGGCATAGCTGGCAGTCCATATCATGATTTTGAATGGCCCCGCTCGCTAAAGCTCCGCGGGTGTTTCTGTTGGTGAGCAGTCGCTCAGTTAGAATTTTAGCGATCTTGGTTAGAATTTTGGGGATCTCAGTTAGAATTTTCACCATCTCAGTTAGAAAAACAGCCATCTCAGTTGTAATTGTGATCGTTAAAGAAGATTTGGCATTTAGCAAAGGATGCTAAGCACAGCGTGCATTCCTATTTAAGCAGTCATGACATTAGTTGGCGAGCAAAAGAGATGTATGGACCTGCTAGCCAGCTTTGGGCAAGTGTTTTAAGTTATGAATGACTGGCTCAGTTAAAACTGTTGGGTTCTTGGTTAGAAAATTGGAGATCTCAGTTAGAAAAAAAGCATTCTCGGTTGTAATTGTTCAAAGTGAATTATCTTACATAGCATCTCCAAACAAAAAGGCCCCGCTCGCTAAAGCTCCGCGGGTATTTCTGTTGGTGGGCCAGTTGCTCAGTTAAGAATCTAGCAATCTTGGTTGTCTCAATCTCAGTTGTAATTGTTATCTATTGAAAAAAATAAAGGCATAACACCATGTCGAGTGTTATGCCTTTTGCTGGTTAGCTAAATCTTTTTTTAGTTGTGGTCGAGAGCGCATATCTGCTTCGAAGCGGGACACAAGTTCGTCTCCGGATAATCCGTCTGAAATGAGTTCACTTAGTAATTGTTCTGCATATTTGCGTCTTACGACTTTTAAAGTCCCTTTTAATAATACGGAAACATAGTCACCAATTTTTTTGATCGAATATACTACGACTTCGAAGGTAGCAGGTTCATTTTCTGGATATGAAATAACTACTTTTACATCAATTACTTCTTTTGACTCTTCAAATTGTTCAAAAAAAGTACTGTCGTTCTTATCAATATACATTTCTAAAATCCACGCTCGATGGCTGTTTTCTTGGTTAATAATAATGCCATCCACAAGTGGAATCGGAAGAATTTCATCGTTATGAACCACTGTCATAGACAACATTTTAAACGTTTTCACCAAATATCACAGCCTTTCATGTAGTGTTAAGTATGTTTATTATATCACAAGATTAAAAAACTTGAGGAATTGGGTAACTTCGTCATTTCAAAAAACCACTTAACCTTACTCTCACGTGCGAATATCCAATAAAACCTTTTTTAAGCATAGCTGAAAATGGAATTATTAGAGGCGGAAAACTAGGCAAAACAAATTTTTGCCTAGTTGCACACAATTTAAGGTTGTCGATAAGATACGAAATATAGCGAAGGAGGGAGGTGAATAAGTGAATCAAGTAGGGATGATTGGCAGAATTACGAAGGATCCAGTGTTAAGACAGTTGTCTGAAGGTCGTGTTCAAGCGAGTTTTGTTTTAGCTGTTACGAGGACTTTTAAGAACCAGAAAGGTGAAGATGCCGATTTTGTTTTGTGTACAGTTTGGGGTAAACTGGCCGAAAACACCGTTAAGTATTGTGGGAAAGGATCTTTGATTGGAGTCAGTGGGCGAATACAATCCAGATCTTATCAAAAAGAAGACGGGAGTCGAGTATTTGTTACGGAAGTTGTCGGTGAAGAAGTTCAGTTCCTAGCCACAAAACCAAAAGTAGAAAACAAACTCGATGCGACGACATCAGTACCAGAGATAGAACTTCCAAATGATTTTGTTTTCACAGAAGAAGAACAACGTGAATTACCAATAACTTAATGCATGAAAACCGCGGTAGACCGCACCGCTGGTTATTTTGAAAATCAATTGCACGATACTTCTATACAAGAAGAAAGGAATTCATCCAATATGAAAGGTTCTCCTGAACATCTCATTCGAATGGAATTACATATGACACAAATGATTCGTATCATAGCGAATTTGAATGAGCGCATCCAAGTTCTTGAAAGACAACTTCAAGAACCCTTAATCACGATTCCGAGAGAAAGATAGCATCTAAATCGAGAGAAAACCGGCCGATAGAAGCACGGCCGGTTTCAAATATAAAACTATCCCAATGTTAATAAATCACGTAAATCATTGTCATCAAGTTCTGTAATCCATTGACTTGATTGAATGAGATCTTCAGACAATGCTTGTTTATCACTTAACAATTTATCGATTTTTTCTTCAATCGTTCCAATCGTTACGAACTTATGAACATGAACAAATTTAGTTTGTCCAATACGGTAAGCGCGATCAGTCGCTTGATTTTCAACAGCTGGATTCCACCATCGATCTGCGTGTAAGACATGATTTGCAGCCGTTAAATTTAAACCAGTTCCTCCTGCTTTTAATGACAGTAGGAAGACGGGAAATTCTTTTTCTTGGAATGCTTCAACTAAGTTATCTCGTTGTTGCTTTGGCATACTTCCACTTAAGAATGGCGTTTCAATGTCATACAGCTCAGATAGACAATGTTGGAGTAAATGACCCATTCCAATATATTGTGTGAAAATGAGGCATTGCTCACCGCGTGCTGCGATTTCAGCCGCAAGCGTAACAATTCTAGCTAATTTTTCAGATCGCTCCATCATATCCTCGGCTGGCCCAAATCCCTCTTTCAAATACAAAGCTGGGTGATTGCACAATTGCTTCAGCTTGCTTAACATCTTTAAAATAAGTCCTTTTTTCTCGAATCCTGTCAGAGTTTCGAGTTTAAACAACGTTTCCTGTATTAAACTTTCATATAAAGCAGCTTGTTCTGTCGTTAATGGACAATACTCTCTTTGCTCTTGTTTGTTTGGTAAATTTAATAACAAATCTGGATCTTGTTTCGTTCGACGCATTAAAAATGGTCGTATCTTGGCACGTAACTTTCGTTTATGTTCTTCTGATTCATCTCGTTCAATTGGGGCAATAAACCCTTCTTGGAACTTACGGAAATTGCCTAAATAACCTTTATAAATGAAGTCGAAAATAGCCCAAAGCTCTGACAATCGATTTTCTACTGGTGTCCCCGTAAGTGCTAAGTGATGAGCACCTTGTAATTTGCGAATCGCACGAGATTGCTTCGTGTGCATATTTTTTATATTTTGAGCTTCATCTAAAGTCACGCTTGCCCAAGTTACTTCGCATAATGATTCAGCATCTTGTGAAGCAGTTCCGTAAGTGGTTAAAACGACATCTGGCTTAATTTGTGCTAACTCAGATGCAAAGGATTCATCCTTAGAACGAAGTTGACCATAATGTACGTGAACACGTAAATCAGGCGCAAACCGTGCCAGTTCTTTCTGCCAATTTCCTAGAACAGAAGTCGGACAAATAATAAAAGAAGGTTCCTGGACGGATTGTGTGCGGTGTATATGCAACAAATAAGCGATGAGCTGTACGGTTTTACCTAATCCCATATCATCAGCTAAACACACACCAAATCCTTGTTCACGCATAAAGACGAGCCAGTCAAATCCTTGTTGCTGGTAAGGACGTAAATCAGTTAATAAAAGAGGGGAGACCGTTGTCGTTGGTAATCCTTTTTTATCCTGCAATTGTTCTAGGTACCTTTGAAGAGATTGAGTTAATTCAAATTGAAATAACGGATCATCCTCTTCTTCTAAATCATCTGGATTTAGCGTTAGTTCCTCAGGTAATTCGCGGAATAATAACTCCTTAACAGTCCAGTTTTCAGAGTCTGTTTGATCCATTAAGGCTCTAATTTCATGCATCCACGTTGAATCAATTCTGAACCATTCATTACCGGCGCGAATAAATTCGCGATTTTCATCAACCATTTGCTTAAACTGATCTTCTGATATCTTTTGGCCATTTAAAGAGAAGTGCCAGTCGAATGTCAGGATTTCATTTAAACCTGCCGTGGTTTTAAATGAAGTTGTATTAGCATTTGACTTAACTCGAAGTTTTGACTCTTTAACAGCTTTCAACCATGAAGGTAAAATTACGTCAAAACCTAATGCTTGTAATCGAGCAGCATCATCCCTTAAAAATGCACGAACATCTAAGTCTGATAAAGTTTTCGAAAGAAACTTGTTTGAATCAGCTTCTATATTTAACAAATCAATCATTTGTTCTTGCGTTGTTTGAATGAAAGTTCCGAACTCTCTCCATTTCTCAGGTAAGGCGTCTGCTATATCTGCCTGTTTTTTTCTAAATGGCGGAGTCCAATGAACAGAGCTTTTCTTACCACGTACAACAGTCTCTAACTGCCAGTCTTCTGAAAGTGATTCAGGTTCACTCAATCGAATTGCTACTACAACATCTGATTGTTGGTTTTTCGACTTGATTGGCCAGCCACCTTGTTTAAAGAAGGGCAACAGGCTTGGAATATCCGTCATTGTTAATCCAGCACCATAAAGCTTTTGCTGAATAGCACGTGATAACACAAATTGTCCTGAATCAGATAACTCAGGATAGTCAATGATTAATCGATTCTCATCCAAAGTAATGGAATCCCACAAGTTTTCGTCATTCCATGCACTTGCTGTTTTCTCAAGTGAAGCCAATAGTTCTTGATCGTTTGGTGAATGACCATTAACTTGGACAAATGGGTGCTTTGTATCACTTGAAAACATTTCAATCATATCGAGAGCAGTAAAATGAGCCGCTTCATCATGATGTAATCCATAAAAGGAAGCTTCATGTCGAAATGTTAAAAATGGAACCCATTGCTCCACAAATAAGCGCATCCCCTCATCGTTGTATGCATGAAGAGTAAAAGTGCCTTCGTCACTCGTTTCAATCGAGATATGCAGTTGTTTTAAGAATGGTGATACACGAGAAGGATTGTTTTTCATAATGATAAGTTTCCTTTCTGTATCTCTTCTTGTAGTGCGCGTAAACGCTTATATTTTGATTGAATTTCCTGTACATAGGAATTCCAATAATCTACTTTTCCACTTTTCTTCGCAGCCGCTTTCATCTTCTTCCATATGCGCACTGCTTGTTTATAGCTATGACGATTTCTTTCACGCACTTCTTTAATAGCTAATACATGGTAAAGAGGTAATGTACTCTCAGGCGATTCTTGAATGACCGTTTTCATTCCACACGATTCTGCGTAATCCAGTGTCGAGGAGAATCGATGGTGTAAAGCAACCCAGTCATCAAAACGTTGTTGGTCAATTAAGAAGTCAGAGTATGCACGTAATCCAAATGAACCGAATTGCCAAAACAATTCTTCTCGCTGATCGTCAGGCATTTCAATTTGCTTATATAAACCATACAACTGAGAAATGATCTGTGATCGATTCCAAGGTGAAAAACTCGAATTAACAAATTCGTGTATAAAAGGACGAATTGCTGTTAACAAAATTTGCAATGAATCTGGATCGTTCAATGACTCTGCAAGTTTTGCTACATAGATCCATTCGACTAACTGTGAAGAGTTAATGTCTTCTACAAGAGTCTCGAGTGAATCCTTTTTTTGTAGAAGAACATAGAAGAGCGCTAAATACAGAGAAGAATCACTTCGATTCGTTTCGAAAAAGGCGATTTCATTTTCACGCATTTTCTTCTCAGTAAATAGATGTTCCCAAAATAAGCGCACTAACTGAAATCTTAAAGCGAAAAGTCCGTTCGTATTTTGTGCAATTTCTCGAATTTGCTTTGCTAGTGAGTCGTAAAAAGGATCAGCTGCAAATAATCGCGGTTTATTGGCAAGAGATTGCATTTCATGTTGAATGTTTTCGATCTCTGATTGAATAGTAGTTCTTAGATGGAACAATTCATTTTCTTCGATTTGGGTAAGGAGAATTCGTAAAAGTACTGTACTAGTGAATAGACGGTATAAGGGCTGCCATTCCCGTTCAAAAGGTGTGAATTTTTTAATTCGCTGTTGAATGTTTTGAATGGAATAGTCTATACGATATCTTTCTTTCCAATTAGCATCTGCAGAGACTGCGTGAAAAGTAGCTTCAACAACCGTCTTCCAACTTTCAGGTGTCCGTTCATTTGCTAATAAAGATAGTTGTTCGGTTTTCTTAAGACGCCATTGCTGTAGCCAATCGGATAAAGATGACTTTTGCTGATACAAACTAAAAATAACGGCTAACCGATGTCTGCAAAACTCATCAGCAGGACATGAACAAAATGACGCTTCTTCGGTAATTAAGAGACGAACCTGTACAGGAACGACATCTTGGACAACTCCGTCAATTCGATGATTATAAGGGTCGTAATTGGTAACTTTAATAGCCCCATTGCGAACAATAAAGGCGGCACGTCGGACAAGCTCCTCATCTTCCGAATGAGAAGGATGCAATGTATCATATATTGTCGCCATCCATCGCTCTAATTGCGATTGATAACGCACAGTTAAATTAAATAAGGATTGCGTCAAAGATAACATCTCCAAAAAAAAACTTTCCTTTCATTATACGGGTAAAATGGTGCATCCGTAAATGAATGAGGAAAGAATTAGCGTTGAAATGCAATAAATGATTTCAACATTTGAATAAAAGGCTCTTGTTTATCGGCCGGTAGTTCATTAAATACATGGAAATATTGAAAGTAAATTGGATTGGCCTTATACAGATCCAAAATATGATCAGTAGAAAATTCATCGTAATCATCTGATTTTTCCTTAGCAATAGGAAGGTTTCTGATCGTCAATTCTTCAGGATGGAGAAGTGCATTGACAAAAACATCTTTTGGAATCCCGTAAATCTTACACATTTGCACGAACATTTTAATTGAAATTTGTGCATTGTTATTCTCGTATTTTGATAATGCAGAAGGGGTAATACTTAACTCCTTAGCCGCCTCAATCTGACTCATTCCAGACATATCTCTGTACTGAACAATTAGTTGATAAATTTCCATTTCATCTCCACCTTTTAACACAAACCATACAAAAAACAATGGCTTTAAAATGCGAAAATGAAGAATTGGAAATTCTTATTTCTACAATGGAAATTCTATTTCGGAAATAAAGGATTTTTGATATGATTGAATATAACAAATATTCTAATATTTGTTATTAATGTACTAATAACATTTGCCACGGAAAGGTTGATTGTATGCCCACGCTATGAAGTGCAATTACCGGGATTAGAAAAGAGTTCAAAGAGAAATCAGTTTGGTCGTCAGGAGTTCCTCGTTTATGTGACTCCTAAAGGGAAAAGGAAGTCGACAATCGTTCAGTGTAAGGGGAATGGAAAAACAATCATACATACGATGAACTTCGATTGTTGTACCATAATGAATTTAGAAATTGATTTCACAAATAGTATTTGTTCTTTTGAAAGTAATTCAAAATTAGATGATCAAATTCCTGCATTATTAAAAAATATTTTAACCGGATTTTTAATTCAATATCATACCCAGTCAATTGCATTTTTCACATGTGGGAGACCGGGAAAATAAGTCATCCACACTTCGGTCTATTGAAGGTAGGTCAAACTGTAACCAAGCGCTTATTGAGTAGCTTGGTTACAGTTTTTTTTTATTTTGATAATGTAAAAGGTCACAGTGACCTCTAAAGGAATACTCAGAACCTATTAACTTGTTTTTATTTTGTAGTTTCTCCTCGGAAACATCTTAAAGCGGCATCCACTTAAATGGTCTTTCTTCATAACTTGTAATATGATTCATAGATTATAAGGGGTGAGGAATAAATAATTTGATAGTCTCAAATTATTTCATTTCAAACTGTAATTTTCTAGATTTATCCTGCACGTTTTAGGGTATAGTGTGATAAACTAATAGTAATCAGAATATTCTGCTAAAAAAGGAGGGGGAACAAATGTTACATGTTCAATTAATGAAACCGTTTTATACAAAGCAGGAAGGTCAAACAATGAAACTGGTATTTGCCTATCAGTATTTCTCAATTCGAAAAGATGAAGAGTTATTTCACTTCATTCCTGTAGAAGGAAAAGAAATCATTGTAAATCTTAATACGTATCAAGTGGAAAATTTGTCAGAAGTGTTTGTGTTCCAAAAAGGAAATCGCTTTATCCGCTTACCACTCTATCAATTATTGCTTGTGTCAGATATCCATATTCATTTGCAAACAATTTTGCAACATGGAAAGATGGAGGATTCAGAAATTATGTCCGACGTGTTAGAAGAAGCGGGAGAAGCAATTCATTCTTTAGAAGAGGGATACCGTGATCGAATGATAGATTACGCTCTAGCAAATAGAGATGAAGGCTTGTTTCAAAAACTAATTCAATAACCGTGGAGGCCATGACATTGAAATTTCATACTGAGTAGAAACACCTATCGAATGTTAAAAAACGATAGGTGTTTTTGTGTTGTTATTTGTAGAATTTTTACAACTAACGTGCTATTTGGCATGCATTCAAAATAAGGTAATGAGTGCCTTATAAAAAGTTCTCAGAAAATTTACACTAGTAGATGGAGTTTATTTTAATAGGGAATATTTCATTCTAGTCAATCATAACAATAAGTTTACACAACATTTATATTCCCATAGTAAACGTCTGATAGAATCAGATCGTGTAAAAACTAATCGTCGAGGAGTGGAAGTAGATGAAAAAAAGCAATTGGACAAGCGTTTTTAGTAAAATCGTTTTCTCATTTTTACTTGTCATGTCAACAATCGCACCATTTATTACTTCAACAAATGTACAAGCAGCCGAGCCGATAACGGTGGCAGAGGCTATAGCCAATAATTCGGGAGCGGCTACGGTTAAAGGTTTTATTGTAGGAACCGCAAATAGCGGGACAAGCTATGATCAAGAAGCACCGTTTACATCCGCTACTAATTTAGGATTAGCAGACGACCCAAATGAAACGGATGCGTCTAAGATTCTTCCTGTTCAATTACCTTCAGGGTCAGTTCGTACAGGAATCAATTTAGTAGATAACCCTCAAAACTTCAAAGCCGAAGTGACGATTTCAGGAACGCTTGGTGCATACTTTACGGTTCCTGGTTTAAGAAGTGCAAATGCATTTACAATTATTTCGGAAGGTGAGACACCACCACCTCCACCTGAAGCTGAGGTGTTAGAAAACATCGCTGCTGCTCGTGCAGTAACAGACACTGACAAACTTATCAGTGTTACTGGAACAGTTACAACAGGAATGGGATTCTGGGGTGGTAAAGCATTCTATATACAAGACGGAACGGCTGGCATTTACGTTTATACAACAGCAGCTGACGTCAATCCAGGAGACATTGTTGAACTTGAAGGAAAAGTAAGTCCTTACAGTGGCGAACTTCAAATTCAACCATCGAAAATCACAAAACTTTCATCAGGAAACACTTTACCAGCTGCACAAGAAATAACGCCAGCTGGTGTCAATGAAGAGACGCAAGGTGAACGTATTCAATTGAACAATGTTGTCATTACTAACTTAGAAAAAGTAAACGATTACGGAACGTTCGAGTTTACTGCAACTCATGAAAACGGTGAATCGGTTGTTATTCGAAACGATAACCGTAATGGATTAGACTATGCTACATTTGCTCAACGTTATAAGGAAGGCGAACTTGTTAATATCTCAGGTATAGCCTCTATATACAATACAACCTATCAAGTAAAAACTTTAGGTCTTGAGAGCTTTGACTTGGTGAATAAACCCGCTGTTTACACGGATATTTATCCAGGGACAGTTTCTGAAGGAACTGAAATTGCTTTAATTACTCCGATTGAAGGAGCCAAAATTCACTACACAGTTGATGGGTCAACTCCAACAACAGCAAGTCCTGAATATACAGGCAAGATTGTATTAACTAAAGACACAACAATTAAAGCCATTGCTGTAAGTGATACAACGTCTGACGTGTTCTCATTCACTTACAATGTGTTGAAAGTAAATGATCTTCAAATCCGCGATATTCAAGGAAGCGGTCATTACTCGGATTACACGGATGCAACTGTAAATGAAATCACAGGTGTTGTTACTCATTTATACAACTCAGCAAACTTTGTGATTCAAGACATCACTCCAGATGACGACAACACAACATCGGAAGCGATTATGGTAAATAAGACAGCGAATGGCATGGAAGTAGGCGATGTTGTAACAGTCGCTGGTACTGTTGAAGAATGGTATTACGAAGGCTATTCAGATATGAAAGATAATGATTTGCCTATTACACGAATTCGAGCAACAACTACTGTTGCTAATGGAACTCACGAACTACCAGCACCATTAATAATCAATAAAGACATTTTCCCACCAACTGAAATCATCGATAACGATGGTTTAACTTTATTTGATCCAGCAGAAGATGGAATCGATTTTTATGAATCAGTGGAGTTAATGCGTGTTGCAGTATCAAATGCAAAAGTAGTGGGACCTCAAAAATATGGTGAAGTAATTGTTGTTTCAGGTGACTCGAATACAACGTTCAACGACTTTGGCGGTATTAATTTATCGGCAAATGATTACAACCCAGAACGAATTGTTGTTGATTTTGATAATGAAAGCTATATTGCTAAAGCAGGAGACTTCTATACGGGAGAAATCGTTGGCGTATTCGGGTTTGGTTTTGGTAACTATAAGCTTTGGGCAGAAGAATCAGATCTTCCGGAACTTAATGTTTCAGAACGTCCAGATGTCGTGACCGATATTGAATTTAAAGAAGATGAATTAACGGTAGCTGCTTATAATGTGGAGAATTTCTCTACAAATACAAACAATACACCAGATGAAAAAGTGGAAAAAATCGCAAAATCGTTCGTAGAAAACATGAAATCACCAGACATTATCACGTTAGTAGAAGTTCAAGATAATGACGGACCAACTGCTTCAGGAAGCTCAGATGCTTCTGCTAGCTATGAACGTCTAATCGCAGCAATCACTGCAGCAGGTGGACCAGCTTATGAATGGACTGACATAGCACCAGAATATGATCAAGATGGCGGACAGCCGGGCGGTAACATTCGTGTAGGCTATTTGTACAATCCAGAGCGTGTTTCACTATCTGAAGGAACAAAAGGTGGCTCAACTGAAGCGGTTGCTTGGGAAAATGGGGAGTTAACATTAAACCCTGGCCGCATTCTTGATTTACCTCAACAAAATACACGTAAGCCATTAGCTGCACAATTTGAATTCCAAGGTGAAAAAGTAGTGGTTATAGGGACTCACTTAAACTCAAAAGGTGGGGACCAGCCTTTATTCGGCAAAAACCAACCACCATATCTTGGTTCAGAAGCTGAACGTATTGAACTAGCAACGATGATTAATGACTTTATTAAAAAAGGGCAAGCACAAAATCCAGACTTAAAAGTAATTGTTGCTGGGGATATGAATGATTTCGAATTCACACCAGCTCTTGCAGCACTTAAAGGTGGCATTTTAACAAACATGGTAGAAAAAGTACCAGCAGGAGAGCGTTTCTCTTACTATTACCAAGGGAACTCACAAGTTCTTGACCATGTGTTAGTAACGAATAACTTAGCTGATCAAACAGTGATTGATATGATTCACATCAATGCACTTTATATGGAAGAGCATGGTCGCGCGTCTGACCATGACCCGATTTTAATTCGTACTTCATTAAAAAAACCAGCAGACGGTGTGGTTGAAGAAGGGGAATGGGAAGAGGAAATCACAAACGGAGAAGTTCGTATCACGATTCCTGAAAACGAGTTATTTGAAGAAACATCAATTGCTGTTTCTGAAGACAAATTAACTTCATTAATGGAATCCGGCAAAGATGTTGTCCTTGACTATGGACAATTAGAAGTGAACCTAGATCCAAATCACGTAGCAAAATTAGTACAAGAAGCAGACGGTGCCGTCACATTTACGTACGACCAAACGGCCGACGCTGAATATGTAGAAAGTAGTAAAGGCAAGCATTCTGAAACCGTATTGGTGGATCCATTTGCATTTGAAATGACAGATGCGAGTGGTGATGAAATTGAACTAACTGGACATTTATCGTTCGTATGGAATTTCAGCGAACCAATCGATCACCGACATATGAAAACGTTTGAGCTTGATGAAAAAGGAAAGTGGAAAAACGCTCCTGTTACATCAAAAGGTTCGAAGTGGACATTTAAAGTGAAAAATACGGATGCTATTACAATCGTAAAAACAAAATAAGCATGAAAATAAGCCCTTCTCCGGTTCATTTAACGGGGAAGGGCTTTCATGTTGGCTTTTCCATTTATTTATCACTCCTATATAGAAGAAATTATATATAACAACAGCACGGAAACACTTGAACCTACAATGCCAAAGACAATATCTTCTTTATTAACTGATAAGAACTTTTCAATGTTCATGATGTCACTTCCTTTCCTTAATTTGTTCCGATTGAACGGTCCTTTTATATCTATTTGTACGAATTAAAATACTGAATGTTACAAGAAGAATGCCCATATTAATAAAAAAATAAACTTGTTTTTTTAATATAATTTTAAAATTACTATATTGACTATAGGCAAAATTCAATTTTCCGCCCTATTTGATGGTCGAAATACTAATTTGGGTCGTATGGAGTGGCAAAATACAACTTTAAGGTAATATATTCCATTTTAAGATTCTTCCTTATATAATAAAGATGAGCTATAAACCTCTTCATTAGGGTAGAAGATTTATAGAGATTGCTAATTCCATACATAGATCTTGCAAATTTCGATAGATCTCATTCCTATTTCCCCATTCGCAAGACATGGCCAATTGAATGGGAGAAAGCCATCTGCCTAGCCTAGGGGGGT
This sequence comes from Paenisporosarcina quisquiliarum, assembly GCF_043641925.1. GTDB lineage: Bacteria > Bacillota > Bacilli > Bacillales_A > Planococcaceae > Paenisporosarcina > Paenisporosarcina quisquiliarum_A. The sequence continues at coordinate 21,970 of NZ_JBHZRU010000015.1, read as the reverse complement.
TAGGTCTCACTTCTCCTAATAAAGTAAAAAAACGTCAAAATCCCTTAAAATTATGCATCGTATGACATATGTACTGAGTATTTCTCATCAGATTTGCTAAAATACGACCCTTTGTAGGTTACAAGCGTTGTCGTTATTTGGTAAAGTAGAGAAAGATTAAAAGCATATGGTAGGTATGAGAAGGGATTTCGATGACATGATTTTTGATTTTCGATTTTGGAGATATTTTTCTAGACAGCAAGAGTTAATCGATAATCTTGCAAATGCACAAATGAGAGACTTTAAGACACGCGTTTGGATGGTAGGTTTACTGGGTCTTCTATTATTCGCTGTACGTGAATTTTGGGGAATGAATACAGAAAATCTTACATCAACTTTCGTGGTGGCTGGAAGTGACGCATTTACTTTGGCTCGCATTTTATCTTTAGTGGGTATATTGATATGGGCTTTCATTTATATGGCATTTCACTTTTTCGGGATTGCATTTTTATTAAACAAACTTACGCACATTGAGTTATCTAAACTCGCTGTTTTGCAATTATATGTACTTGGCATTCTATTAATAGAAAAAGCTTTAATGTTTATCATCTTTGTCCTTTTAGGTTTCACCACGCCAGTGTCCCTATTTTCTTTTGGACCTCTAGCAGGGACCTTTTTAGAACAACCATTCTTCATCTTTTTCTTTAATCAGTTAACTATTTTTACAGCACTCATTATTGCACTTCAAGTTCGTTTCATTCGAGCATTTTCAGATTACAAATCTTCACACATCTTCTTGTTAGTGCTAGTTATGCATGTTTTGATGGCACTTATTACAGCGGCAGTTGGCTTCATTCCATTTGAAGAATGGTATGTCCGTTTTATTGAAGGAGGTGCTGACGTTGAATAAATGGGTAACGATTGGTCTCTCAATCGCAATTGCAGCATTTTTAGGTGCGAACGCAATTTTATTATTTAGTGAGAAAAGCATCATTCCAAAAACACTATATGTTCATGATTATGAAAGAGTAGCAACAGGCACATTCGAAGAGCAATTACCGAAGGAATCTTTAGTAGCTCCTGAACTAATAACAACTGTGTATGTCAAAGATGAAAACACAGTTGATGGTTGGCTTGTAAAAGAAGGCGATGTAGTCCAAACGGGGACTGAACTAGCCCAGCTAAATACGGCTTCTGCAGATGAGCAACGCGCGATTTGGGAAGCAGAGCGTGAAGCATTAGAACGTCAACTAACGGATATTAATAGTACGATCAGTTCACTTGAGTCAGACCGCTCACAAGCGCAATCTGACAATTCCTCAGATGCCAATCAAACCGATAGCATTATTGGAGGTACGGAAGAGCAGCCTATCGAAGTGGACATTAACGTGGATGTAGAAGTTGATGTACAACAAGACGGTGCCTTTGCCCAAGCCATTTCTCAAGCGGAGCAAGAACTAGCTGAAGTAAATCGACAATTGGTTGTGGTGGATGCGCAGCTTGCACAAGAAGGCGCAACAGCCATTATTAGTCCAGTCGAAGGCGTCGTATCAGAAATTCGAGATGAGAACGGACAATTAGCTGTCGATCTTTATAGCTCGCAGAAAGTCATCGTGACGTATGCGACCGACGAACAATGGCAAGACATTCAAGCAAATGATCGCGTAAGAATTCAAGCGGACGGATTAGAAACATCAGTTGAAGGCGTTGTACTTTCTGTTTCTCAAGTACCGGCGACAGATTCTGAATGGTTGAAAGCGTATCAAGCATTAGATCCAAAAGAACAAGCAAATCCGTTAGCTTATTATGAAGTACGTGTTCAGCCAAACGAGCCAATTGAAACATTGCCTTTCGGAAACAATACAAACTCACTTATATTGGTGCATGAAGCGAAAGATGCGGTGTCAGTCAATTCGGCTTGGTTATACGATCGATTTGAACAGGATGCAATAGCTCATATTGTCTCTGCAAATGGCTTTGCTGTTAAAACACCTGTTAAAATTGCATTTGATTGGAAAACAAGATCGATTTTAAGTGAGGGAATAGCAGCCGGATCGGTTATCGTATATGAACCATCGATTAGCGACTACCGATATGCTCCAGCCATTTTCTTCCCTATGCCAATGGATCTTCCTACAATGGATTCCGTTAAAGATGCAGGTTGGAAATTCTATATGAAACACTTAATCTTTTAAATCGGTGCCAGGTACACAAACATTCACGTTTGTTTAAACAAACGCAATTGTTTGTGTACCTGGCACTTTTGCATCTGAAACAGGTGAATCCTTGAATTTACCGCACGAATTCGAGAATATATAAGTTGAATCTTCATTTGCACCCAAAAATCCTCTAATAACACACTCAAAATATAGAATGTCATTCCCTCAAGAATCCTCGCATTTGGTATGATAGAAAAAAAGATTTATAAAGGAGCATCTTACGATATGCAGACGTTCAATCAGTACTTTTTAATGAATAACCAAGATGTCATGAATTATGTGAAGAAGCATGTGGATTCTTTTAAAGATGTGAATGCAGACGCGATAAGCTGTGAAGAAATCGGGGATGGAAATCTAAATTATGTGTACCGAGTTGTGAATAAAAACTCGAATGAATCCGTCATCGTAAAACAAGCGGGTACAACTGCGCGCATTTCAGACGAGTTTGTCTTATCTACAAGTCGCAATAAGATTGAAACGGAAGCGTTGCAGTTACAGCATGAGCTAGCACCAGGGTTAGTGCCAAAGATATTCATTTTAGACGAAACGATGAGCTGTTGTGTGATGGAGGATTTGTCCCACTTAACGATAATGCGGACGGCACTCAATCGCTTTGAAACGTTCCCGAAATTTGCAGAACATATCACAGATTTTTTAGCGAATACGCTTGTTAGAACATCGGACGTCGTGATGAATCATAAAGACAAAAAAGCACTTGTTCAAGCTTATAGCAATCCGGAGCTTTGTGAGATTTCAGAGGACCTTGTCTTTACAGAACCTTTCCATAACCAGTTTAATCGCAATGAAATTACCCCTGGGAATGAAGCGTTTGTTCAAACCCTTTTATATGATGATGCAGATTTACATGTACATGTAGCTAAATTGAAATTCAAATTCATGAATCATGCTCAAGCTTTGATTCATGGAGATTTGCATACGGGATCTGTTTTTATTGACCAAAATGATACGAAAGTCATTGACCCTGAATTCGCCTTTTTCGGACCGATGGGGTACGATATCGGCAATGTGATGGCGAATCTGATTTTTGCATGGGCTCGTAGTCATGCTTACGAAAACCAAGAGTTCACCAATTGGACTGAACATACGCTAGTTGATGTCATTGAATTGTTTTCGAATAAATTCTGTACAACATGGGATACCTATGCAACGGAGTTAACGGCAAAAAACAAGGATTTTAAACTCGACTATTTGAATGAAGTCCTTCAAGACACTGCTGGTATGGCGGGACTAGAACTCGCACGACGCATTGTCGGATTAGCGAAAGTAAAAGATATTACGAGTATCGAGCCCCTTGAAAAACGCTTACAGGCAGAACGAATTTGCTTGCGCGTGGCGACTGAATTAATTATGAATCAAGCACAGTTCGATACAGGAGAAGCTTATATTGTGGCACTCCAAAATGCACTGCAGGAGGAAATGAAATGAATGAACCACTAAATCCAATCGAATGGAAAAACGATGCACTCGTTTTACTCGATCAAACGAAATTACCGAATGAGATCGTCTATGAAGAATTTACGACCGTAGACAGTGTATGGGACGCCATTGTCACGATGAAAGTGCGAGGAGCACCCGCTATTGGTGTGGCTGCAGCATACGGTGTGTACCTTGGCGTTAGCGATGTCACGAGTAATATAGAAGAAGAAGTTCAAAAACACGCAGATTATTTAGCAACATCACGTCCAACAGCAGTTAACTTATTCTGGGCACTGGATCGTATGAAAGCGGTCAAGAGCGACAGTCTTAAAGAGGCTTTATTGGAAGAAGCAAAAGCGATCCATAAAGAAGACGAAGAAATCAATCGAGCCATTGGAGAAAACTTATTAACCCTTCTAAATGATGGGATGGGCATTTTAACGCATTGTAATGCGGGTTCGTTAGCAACGTCTAAATACGGAACAGCAACTGCTCCGATGTATTTGGCGAAAGAAAAAGGATGGGACTTTAAAGTGTTTGCGGATGAAACTCGCCCGCGCTTGCAAGGGTCGACGTTAACCGCTTTAGAGTTAAGCAGAGCAGGCATTGATGTGACGGTTATTACCGATTCGATGGCTGGCATGGTGATGTCGCAAGGCAAAATTCAAGCAGTAATCGTCGGGTGCGACCGAGTGGCAGCAAACGGCGATACGGCAAACAAAATTGGTACCCTCGGAGTGTCGATCTTAGCGAAGCACTATGGCATTCCATTCTATATTGCAGCTCCAACGCCTACCATCGATTTACAAACGCCAACAGGTGCTGAAATACCGATTGAAGAACGGGATAAATCAGAAGTCATTGAAGGATTCGGTAAGTTAACCGCTCCGGCACATATCAATGTGTATAATCCAGCATTTGACGTAACACCTGCTGAACATATCACAGCAATCGTGACTGAAAAGGGGATCGTCCGTGCACCATTTAAAGAAAATTTAGCGAAACTTTTGGGGTGATTCATATGTTTATGAAGGAACGTCAACAAATCGTAGATTATTGTAAGTTGATGATGACGCGGGGCTTAACGAAAGGGACTGGCGGCAATATCAGCATTTTCGATCGAGAGTCCGGACTTATGATTATTAGTGCAAGTGGAATCGACTATGATGTCATGACCGCTGAAGATGTTGTAGTTGTGGATTTAGAAGGGAATTTAGTGGATGGCAATAAAACACCATCAAGTGAATTTCCGATGCATGCGATTTTTTACAAAAAACGTAGTGATTTAAATGCCATCGTCCACACGCATTCACCATTTGCCACGACGATTGCTTCCTTACGCTGGGATCTACCTGCCATATCATACTTAGTCGCTTTCTCGGGCAAGAACGTCCGTTGTGCTGAGTATGCGAGCTTTGGTTCACAAGAACTCGCTGACCATGCTTTCGACGCCATGGTGGACCGTCAAGCCGTCTTACTAGCTAATCACGGCTTACTTGCTGGAGCAGCGAATATCGCAACAGCATTTACCGTAGCTGAAGAAATCGAATTCTGCTGCGAAATCTATACGAGAGCTAAGGCAATTGGTGAACCAGTCGTACTAGACGACGCAGAAATGCAGCACATGGCCGAAAAATTTAAAACATATGGACAAAAATAAATTGGTGCCAGGTACACAAACAATCATGAATGTTTAAACAATCATGAATGTTTCGGTACCTGGCACTTTTGCGTTATGTACGGTAATGAAAGTTGAATAACGCTATTATACGTATTATAATACGTATAATAGTACGTATATTTACTCGGAAAATACATATTCTAAAGGAAGGAAGTGTCGAAAGTGGGTGTGAATATGAATGAAAAACCTAAATTTACAGCGGATCAGTTAGTACCAGCTACAATAGCTGCCAAAAATTTCGGGAAAATACGAGGGAAAGCAAAAATTAATCCACAATTCATTACAGATAATAGCGAAGTAGATACAGTCGTGTTGGCATATTCGGATTATGAAACCATGTACATGCGCTTACAAGAACTTGAAGATAAAGAAGCTAGAATGATAGCTGAAAGAATCGAGAGACTTGAAGAAAGTCCCGACAGTGCTCTGTCTTGGAAAGATGTTAGAAAGTCTGACTGATGACTGATGATAAAAAAATTTGATGTACGTTTAGATAAAGATGCTGCTAAAGAATATGAGAATTTAGAAGGCTCTGGTTTACGTATGGTCAATAAAGCAATAGATGAACTAGAATTTCGGGCTGATGAAGTTGGAAAAGTACTAGGGAATACAAAGATTGGTAGACTTCACGGATGTAAGGAAATAAAACTAAGAGAAGCTGGCATAAGAATAATTTTTCGAATTTCTAATCAGATTGTAGATGTATTAAGCGTTGTCTATGTTCTATCTATAGAAAAAAGAAATAGAGAATTAGTTTTTAAAATTGCTGCAAGAAGACTAAAAGAATTTAAGAAAATAGAGAAATCCCATACTTTAAACATCAAATCAAGAAAATGGAACAATACCAATAATTAATAGTGCCAGGTACACAAACAATCATGAATGTTTGAGTACCTGGCACTTTTGCGCGTCTAATTTGGGTGAAATCTAGAATAGAAGGGTCGAAATGGAGAATAGGACGTTGAATCCTTGAATAGACGTCACGAATCCTTGAATAGCCCCAACGAAATCGAGAATGACACACTCGAATCCTTGAATCCACGAAAACCAGTCCATCAAAGTGTTTAGATACCCTAGAGTTATGGGTAAAAAAGAACATAGCAATAAGATAAGGTAGGAGGAACGGTATATGAAAAAACGTGTGGTAGGTATTTATAATAGTGAAGCGGCGGTTTTATTGGAAATTGATAAGCTTAAAGCACTTGGCCATAATGAGGATTCGATATTTGTTTTAGCAAACGAACATCGAAGTGAGTCGATTGTAAATAAAGCAGGGATCCAAGCAGAGAAAATCCCGGAAAACGGGGAACCAGAGCCACATAGCACTGGGTTTTTCAGTAAAGTATTTTATGCATTAGACTATGAAACACAACATTCTGGTGTGGCAAGTGTCTTAAAATCCGCAGGAGTCTCTGCTGAAGACGTTGGTTCTTATGTCTATAAAATTGAAAAAGGCGATTTAGTTTTACTTGCTAGCGAAGATGCGCCACGACAACCTTTTTCTGATGAGACGGACAGTGGATATGCAAACGAAGAACAGGCGATGTCGTATTATGAAACAACAAACACTGAACTTCCAAAGACGACATATAACGAAACGACTAGTCGTCCATTAGTAACGCAAGACAATCAATTTGTTCCTGAAGACACGATCTATCCAATTTACCATGATGAAATTTATGTGGAACACGTAAATTTCGAAGAACCGACATCGACAACACTAGAAAATTCAGACGAAGAATTATACCGAGTGCCCATATTTGAAGAACGTGTTCAAGTCATTAAAGAAAAAGTTTTAACTGGTGAATTAATCGTAAGAAAACGTAAACTTTAAAACGGAACTTCCCTTTAGAAAAATACTTCTAAAGGGCTTTTTTCTGCCAATAAAAAACATCTTGTCCATGAAAGAACAAGATGTTTCAACTAATTTTTAATGACGCACAATCGGCATCGAACAGCATCGGAAAGATCCACCTGATTTGATAATCTCAGAAAAATCGACTTCCAACACTTCATAACCGCGCTGTCTCATTTGATGATTGACATCAATATTTACAGGCAAACTAAGCACACGATTTTGACCAATCGATAACACATTCGTACCCATAGAGAACTGTTCACTTTCGCTCACTTCAATCAAATTGTACATCTTTGATAAACGGTCGACGACTTTTTGATCGAGAGCAGCAGGGAAAATCAACGCATCAGTCGGCGAAAGAATATTGAACACACAGTCAAGATGCAAATACTTTGGATTAAACGGAATCGGAAGTATCTCAAAGTCAGGCAACTCTTTTTGCAAATTTTGAATCGCATTCATACATGTTCGGTGACTTATGCCAATAAACACGCGTTGACCGTCGACAATGACGTCGCCACCCTCAATTGAATGAGTAGATAACTTTTTATACGCAAAGTCATGGTCTTTCATCCACTTTGCTAAAACTTTTTCTTCGCCTTTGCGAATAGGATTTGCCATTTCTGAAATAAACAATTGGTCGCCAAGCGTGAAACCAATATCTCGCGTAAAGACTTGTTCCGGATGATCCTTACTCGGTTGTAGTTTAATCACTTCCACACCAGCATTACGTAGTGTTTGTTCAAATTGATGGTGTTGTGATATGGCTAGAGAACGGTCGATATTTTCATCCATATATTTTTTTTGTACATCATTAATCACTTCTTTAATTTCCATGAATTGAGGCTCACATAAGACTACTTTTTGAAGTGTGCCATATTCACTTTCACAATGTGTCTGTGCTTGTTCTTGTATTAACTTCTCCATGTCTCATCCTCCAATTTCAAAAACTCATTCCTTTTCTATTCCCTTAATTTTTCAATTCATAACCTATTTCTGAAAAAATTTCTTACAGTTTTTCGAATACGATAGTTTCATGAAATTTCGGATTGGGTAAAGACTAACCAATATGATTTTTGTAAATAAAGAAGGATAGTGGAGGCGATCACTTGATTACCAAGGAAAAAGCGTTATTAACGAAAGATGATTTCCAAAATAGAACCGACTTACCAGACTGGCTATATAAAGAATACGAAACATTTCATAACACGGTGACGGATAAGACGTTTCCATGTTTTTTTGGAATGAGTGGCGAACTAAAAGGTGAGCTCCGCTATGCATACATTACGCAAGAAGACTGGAGTAACTTACCAGCAGCAGTCTCTGGTTTTTTAGATTTATTTAAATTACCAAACTACAAACGACACGGGCTATTTGTATTTGTTGAGCCGTTTGAACAAGAAGGTTCGATAGAGGATTACCGCAAGCAATTTTGGGATATCCTTCAATACTTGCACGAACAAGATGAAGTAGAATGGCCAGAAGACAGTCCGCGAGACCCAGATCATTACTTATGGGATTTCCGATTTGACGGAGAGCCAATCTTCGTATTCGGTAACGCACCCGCTTACAAGAAGAGAAAAACACGTCATCTAGGAAATTCAATGGTGTTAGGATTCCAACCTCGTAAAATATTCGAAGGCTTAGAAGGAACTGAAAAAGGTGGCATCATGTCACGTGAGAAAGTTCGTAAACGTGTGGAAGCTTGGGATCAACTACCGAAGCATCCGGACATCGGACATTTTGGCGACCCAACCCATAACGAATGGAAACAATCCTTCATTGGAGACGACATCGAACCAATCCAAGGCAAATGCCCATTCCATCATAAATCAGAAAGCTAGTAACCAATCCCCTTCCAAAGAGGGGGTTTTTTTGCGAATAAAAAAAGAATAGGCATTATTTCATTCATGACAGAAATATAACCCATTCATTTCATTTCCTTCGTCCTCTACAACCAGCCCGCCAAATATGGTAGACTAAACAACTGATGTTGTAAGGAAAAGGACGTGTAAATATGGTAGGAAGAAATGACCCATGCCCATGTGGCAGTGGCAAGAAATTTAAAAAATGTTGCGAATCAAAACAAGCTATTACAATTGAAACGGTTCAAGCCGAAGAATTAGAAAGAGTGTTACAAACTTTCTATGATGAATATCCAGAGCGAAGTGACTTACCCGCGTTATTAGAAGTAATCACGAAGTGGAAAGCTCAATTAGAACCATATTTAGAAGGGGAAATGATTGAAGCCATCGCAATAGATGAATTCTTTTTTCATACAAAACCAGAAATTTGGAGTCAATATATAGAAAAGCAACATAAAAAAGCCGTACGTCCAGCCGTTCAAAATCTACTAGAAACGTGGAAAACGCCGGATGGTTTAGTTGGGGAAGTCATTCAAGTAGAAACGGATTATATGATTGTGAAAAATATTCTATCGAATAAAACATTGCAGTTACGCCGTGAAAGTCCGAAGCCTATCCCGACTGGCGTGCACTTATTCAGTTTTATTTTGCCGGATGTGACGTTAAAAGAAGATCACTATTTAGCAGTTTCAAGTTTAGTCTTTATTCCAACAGATCACACAAAAATGGTCCAAGAATTTGTGAAGGAATTCGAAGCGCAAACAGAAGAGTCTTCGTTCGAATATATGAAGAATCAGATACTCGATTTCTGGCTGAAACTTTGTAAAGATGGATATCAAGGAGGGGAGTTTACCGATTTCGAAGCGGGTGTTCTGCTAGAAGCGATGGATTTCTTAGATAAGCGTGGTCGTGAATCAAAAGCGTTAATCGAGATCACGGAAGACTTTTTAATTGAACAACAGCCAAATGCACGTAAATTTGCTGCGATTGCAGCTGGAGCCATTCGTTTCGGTCAAGAAAAAGAGTTGTTTGAAGGTCCTTACTGGACAGTGAAAGAAATTGCTGAGCACTTCAAAGTTTCAACCTCGACAATGAACAAATACTACACTGATTTATTGGCGTATGACGAGCGAGTCAATGCAAACGCATAATCGAATCAAAACCACTCAACCTCTATTGAGTGGTTATTTCTTTGTCCAAATGTTCTTGAAGGACGGTTTGTAGCTCTTCTAACTCAGCAGGATCCACTAAGTAGTACCAAATCTGCTGCATTATTTCATCAGTACCTTTTTGAAATGAAAGGGACTCGACCTCTTTCAAAGAATCTACGTAATTTTTTTGAATGAATTTCATTTCGTCAAAGGTTAAATTAGTCCGAACATGATCGCTCACTAAGTCTAAAACCTCTCGATACGCGAACACGCTTTGCAAACTTGCGGCTTTATTCACAATCGCCTGCAAGACCTTTTTTTGCCGTTCTTGACGGCCGAAATCTCCATTTGGATCGTCATATCGCATGCGAACATAGGACAAAGCTTCTTCACCGGTTAACTGAATTTCCCCTTTTGGATATTGAAATTCATCTACCTGGAAAGCGAGCGAATTCGTCACCTGGACACCATCTAAAGCATCGATTAGCCCGACGAATCCTTCCATATTAAGCGAAATCACATAATCAATTGGAATATCTAAAAAATCTTGAACCGTTTCATGCGACATTTGAACGCCACCAAAGGCGTATGAATGGTTGATTTTATCATGTCTAGGTCGTCCCGCAATCGGCACATACGTATCGCGAGGAATACTGAGCATTTTGGTTGTTTTAGTCTCAGGGTTGACTGTAACGACAATCATCGTATCAGAGCGACCTCGATCATCTTCCCGCTCATCAACGCCTAACAACAAAAAGGAAACTGGCTCTAATTCTTTCACGGAGAGTGGTTCAACTTGACGCGAATTCACCTGCAACGGAAGAGGTTCATGTATATTCACAGCAGTGCTTTTGATGGAGGAATAAAACCAGGAAAGCAGTATGATTGAAAAGGTTAATAAAACACCTGCGACGAGTAATACGATTTTCTTCCACGACCAATTCTTCATTTGAATACACCCCCTACAAGCAATGTATCCAAAAATGTAGATTTTTAGAATGTGAATAGAGGGAGAAGTGGAGGTATTCTCCATTTCGTAGGGTGTATTCAAGGATTCACCGGGGTCATTCAAGGATTCGATTAACGTTTCCTAGAATTCACCGAGCCTATTCAAGGATTCAAGCCACACATTCTAAAATTCATCGATTTCACACAATTCATCATGTTCATAAAGACACCAAGGTAATGTCTATAAACAGGCAAGGAAGGGGATGCATTCTCCATTTCGTGCACCTCATTAAAGGATTCACAAGGCACATTCAAGGATTCGATACAGCCATTCTATAACTCACCAAGCCTAGTCAAGGATTCAAGCCCCGCATTCTAAAATTCACGATTTCACACAATTCACCACGTCACAAATGTCCCCGAACAATCAATCTGCCATGAATCTCTCCATCAAAAAACCGCAGTGGACAAATTCCACTGCGGCTCAAATTTAATTAAGATCCAACAAAGTCTCCACCATCAACATGGATGGTTTGACCTGTCATATAAGTCGAATCGGCTGAAGCTAAGAAGACAAATGCCGGTGCATTTTCTGCTGGTTGTCCACGTCGTTTCATCGGCGTGTCCTCGCCTTGTTTTTCAACTTTCTCTGCATCGAAAGTGGCTGGAATTAACGGTGTCCAAATCGGACCAGGTGCAACTGCGTTCACTCGAATGCCTTTTTCTACGAGATTCAATGCAAGAGAGCGGGTAAAGGACGTAATGGCGCCTTTAGTTGCCGAGTAATCGATTAATCCTGGCGATCCACGATAAGCTGTGACCGATGATGTGTTCACAATCGCATCACCCTTTGTCATATGTGGTAAAGCCGCTTGTGTTAAATAAAACATGGAGAAAATATTCGTCGAGAATGTTTCTTGTAACTGATCAGGTGTAATCGCTAAGAAATCATCTTGCGGGAATTGCTTACCTGCATTATTCACAACGATATTAACCTGACCGAACTCCTTCATCACTTGATTAACAACATCCTGACAATTTTCATCGTTACTCAAATCTGTTGCGATCTTCAATGCCTTTTGGCCATACCCTTCAATCAATTTCGCCGTCTTGTCCGCATCTTCATCTTCATTCAAATAAACAATCGCGATATCTGCGCCTTCTTTCGCATACGCCACTGCGACAGCGCGACCAATCCCACTATCACCACCCGTAATAATGGCTACTTTGCCCTTCAATTTGTCCGAGCCTTTATATTGTGGATCATCATAAATCGGAGCGGGAGTCATTTCAGCCTCTATACCAGGCTGCTGATTTTGGGTTTGACCATGTGTTTTTTCATCGGCTTTTTTTAACGTTTCTTCTTTCATTTAAATCATCCTCCTTGAGTATTTTCATACCCAAATGATTCCCAAAGTGCCAGGTACCCAAACATTCATGAAATTCACGAAAGTGTAAACAAACACAATTGTTTATGTATCAGGTACCATCAAGAAGGACTCAACTGAGTTAACACACCCACAATAAGAAGGATGAGAATTGCAAGTCCGCTATCGAAATACAAAAACTTTTTATTAGTGAAATCATTATTAATTCTCATATTTCGTCGAATAAAACCTCCGACAATAAAGACGCCGAACACAGTGACGATTTTAGCTGATAGCCAGTAGCCCCATGTAGTTGTCCATAAAGCATCAATAGACGGTGCTAAGATGAGTGCATAGATCGTTCCAGTGACACTCAAAGCCAAAATACTGAACAGTGCTGCCCGGGAGAATACAGGAAGGAAAGTGTTCGCCTCACCTTGTTTCCATAAAGTTAAGAGGATGAATATTCCACCAATCCACACCGCCGCTAATCCGAGGTGTATGAAGTTCAGACCAATCGTTACACAAGGAAAGTCGGAAGCAACAGCATGGCTGTTTAAACTCTTCAATAAAAGCAGAAGCGCGACAAAGGAAAGATCTATACTTCGATTTCGTCCAACCACATATAAACCAATTACAGTTACGACAAGAGCAGCTGTCCAATATTGACCAACTTCAGTTCGTAAAAACAAATCTCCCCAAGTTAGGTGGTCAAAAACTGTTAAGAAATCACGTGCTTGTGACCATGTGAATAAAAAGAGTAAAGCTAAATGAAGCAACTGACTAGCCGGTATAAAGCGTGTCTGAAAACCTCTTGATTTCCAAATTAATAGACCTGATAACAACAGTAACGACGTGATATACATAAATTTTATAATGGCTGATAAAGTTGAAACACTCGAGGTCATTTGCTCCGTATCATTTATTGATAATTTTTCTTCACTAACTAACGTCATGTTCATATCTTCATTACTAATTTTTTCTTCCGTCATTACTTCTTCCTTAGTAGGGGTTTCTATCTCCTCAACTACACCTGCTTTATTCACGCTAAAATCAATGACACCTTTAATAGGATGACCATCCTTAGAAATAACGGAATAAATGATTTGGATTTGCCCCGATGCGTCGGGTATAAGTGCTGCAGATAATTCATTTTTATTTGAATTAATCTTAGCGTCGCCTTTAAGAATAGATCCACCACCTTGAGTGCGAACGTCAAGTTCGAATACGGTAGGATCAATAGACGTTGTAAAGGATAAGCAAACCTCATTTGGCATGGTTTCAAGAACGTCACCTTGAGCAGGTGAACTTGATGAAAGATCAGCATGAGCACTTGCCGTCAACGTATATGCAAACAAGCTAAAAACTAACACGAAAAAGATGCTACATTGTCTCATCTTGATCACCCTTTCTCTCTTTCTGTAGATGTAATAAATAGCTAACGAATGAAACCTAAAAAAAGATTAACTTCAAAAAAAATTGTAATTATTTAGTAAATAAACAATATGTCGAAAAATGAAATATTTTGATGAAAATTCTGACAAGTGGTGGTATATTAGGTGCAGAGTTGAATCGAACTTAGGGGGTACTATTTCTTATGCAACGATCTATAACGGTACTTCATATAAATGCAGTTACGCATGAAATCACAAATATAATGAATAATGGGAAAACCAGTTCATTTAATAACGAAGAAATTAAAAACATTATTTTGCAAAAAATACATACTGCTAATTTTAATAACTTTAATTTACAAATGGCTTCGCAAACGTTCGAAATGAGACTTGGTCAATTTAATGCAAACGAATATATTTGTTTATTAACACCGCTATTACAAAGAAGCGTTGAACATACAGTCGAATTAGAAATCAAATTACGAGATCAACAAACGAAATTATTTGAATTGGCCAAATCACGTAATATATCGCGAGAAACGATGGTTGATAGTTTACAAAGTGTTTGTGAAACCGTTAGTGAATTAATTGACTGTGAGCGAATTGGCATTTGGTTATTTGATGAAAATCATCACGTATTAACCGCACAAAATATTTATGATCGTCGCTTTTCTTCGCATTCGAATGCAGCATATCTAGATATCCTCGAATTCCCGATTTATTTTCAAGCTGTTAAAAGTTCAAGGGCACTTGCGGTAAATGATGTATCGGTAGATTTGAGAGTCAGTGAATTGTACCCGGCATATTTTGAAAGCATGGGCGGTATCAAATCGATGCTGGATGCTCCGATTATTCTGAGCACTGGCATTGGCGGCGTATTATGTTGTGAATCCTTAACGAAGCGCGTATGGACGGAATTAGACCAAACGCTTGTCGGAACATTAGCAGACATGATTGCGTTTCTATATGAGCGAGTTTCGCGTATTGAAGCCGAAAATCAAGTGCGAGATTTAGCCTATATCGACCAATTAACGGGCTTGCCAAATCAGAATGCTTTTATTTCAAAAGCCAATGACGAATTAGATACGAACCAAGACATGATTTTCGCCTATCTACAACTAGACCAATTCTCCAATATTCAAGATGTATTGGGCTTTGAATATGGGGAAGAAGTGTTAAAACAAACAGCGAGTCGTTTGACCAACATTTTCCCAGAACCTGCGCATGTGGCTCGAATCGGATTCGATCATTTTGCGGTTTGTTTCAATAAAACCTGGGTTCCTCATTATGAAACACAACTTCTGGATTTAAAAAAACCGATGCAAATCGACAACCAGGAAGTATACATAACCTATAGTTACGGAGTCAGTGAATATCCTAAACACGGGTTTAACGCAAAAGAGTGTTTGCAAAGAGCTCAAATTGCTTTAAATGATGGCCGAAAGTATTTGTCTCGCGGGGTAACTGCTGCCTTTATTCCAGATATGATAGAGGTCTCAAAATCCGACCTCCAAGTGGAAATGAATTTACGAAAAGGCTTAGATTTCAACGAATTTATGTTGTTTTATCAACCACAAACGAACTGCCAAACCAATCAAGTCATGGGATTTGAAGCATTGATTCGCTGGAACCATCCGGAGCGGGGCCTCGTACCGCCAATTGAATTCATTTCATTAGCAGAATCAACGGGTTTGATTCTTCCGATTGGGGAATGGGTCATTCGAGAAGCGTTTAAACAGTTACAAGAATGGAAAAAACAAGGGCGAAATCAATTTACGCTTTCCGTAAATATTTCACCACGTCATTTTTTACACGAGAGACTTGCTCCATTTTTAGAAACTTGTTTACAAGAATACGAAATACATCCAGACAAATTAATGATTGAAATCACTGAAAATGTGGCAATGAAAGATTATGTTGCCGTGCAAGGTCGAATAAAAGAATTACGTGACTTAGGATTTTCAGTCAGTATTGATGACTTCGGAACAGGTTTCTCTGCGTTCGTCTATTTGCAACATTTTCAAATTCAAGAAATAAAGATCGATCGAAACTTCATTCGCGAAATCGTGGAAAACCCAAAGAGTTTTGCGATTGTCAAAACGATTGTTGAGCTAGCAAAACATTTAAAACTTCGGGTCATAACAGAAGGAATTGAAACAGAGGAACAGCTCGAGTTGGTTCGTGACATCGGCTGCGAAATCATTCAAGGCTACTACTATTCAAAACCATTGCCGATTCAAGAAATTGAAGACTGGCTCGCACAAAGAGTATAAAGAAAAGCCCTTCGGTTATTCCGAAGGGCTTTCGTTATGCTTCATATAAAAGGCAAACTGATTCTTACCATTACGTTTCGAGTCATACATCGCTTGGTCAGCATGTTGAATTAACTGATCAAAAGTTTCGCTATCCTCAGGCATGCGACTAATACCAATGCTAGTCGTTATACGAGCAATAATACCATTAATTTCATAAGGTTCAGAAATGACTTCATTTAATAAATCACCCAATTTTTCGAGCTCAAGGTAACTTACTTGCTGAACTAAAATGACGAATTCGTCCCCGCCAAACCTTGAAATAATCGCATTCTCGTGAATAATGCTTGTTGTCAGTCTTGAGGCGACTTCTTGAAGCAACATGTCCCCAACACTATGCCCATATCCATCATTAATATATTTGAATCCATCTAAATCTAGAAAGAACAGAGCAAACGAATTGTCTGTTTTACTCATTTCATCAAAGTCCATTTTCAGTTTAAACCGATTCGGTAAGCCCGTTAAATAATCATGATAAGCAAGACGCTTTATTTCTTTATGAGATTGTTCTAGGGACTCAAGTAGCTCATTGGTAGTACGTTCTAACAGAAATATTTCGTCCTTGTTTTTACGACTATGCATCAATCGATGAGATCCATCTTTTGATTTGTTAATATCTTTTAATTGAATAGAGAGGTTTGTCACCCGAGATACGATCAGTCGGTCCATTAAGATGTAAATAAGAGCAACTAAAAACAAAATCATCAAAAGAAAGATAATAAATAGGTCATTCAAACTTTTAGACTTTTGAAGGAAATAATCTCGGTCATCTACTAGGACAAATTGGGCAAATTCATTTTCTGTAGTCACTGGAATAAAGACAGATCCATCCATTTCTTGATCGTTCAGCAACTGGATTTCATGGGAAGGAAAAGCAATTCTCTCAACAATCGATATGTCTTTGATTTCTAAAGATAGTGCATTTTCCAAAGTATTTAAAAATGCTTCATCTATGTAACGGACCATCACTAATTTTCCGTTTGGTTGGCCTTTTCCAGAGCTAGGGTACGTGTCTTTAATATCGACGTAGGCAAGTCCTTTTGTTGTATTAATAATAAAAGCTGAGTCCTGTTCCACAAACGTAACCACTAGATTTTGGACCACTTTTTTCAGTTGTGCTGGAATTACTTCAGTACCTTTTCCAAATAATAAATCATCGCCTCTATCATAGAAAAACATATAATCGATTTCATTGTTTTCAAAGGTGTCCATTTGCAAATTCGACTCAATGTACATTGGTTTTTTTCCAGCAATAAAGTCATATGTGTCGTCCCAAATAGCCCAGTCTAATGTCAATCGTTGTAATCGTTCGCCTTCAAGATGCAAATAATTTTCTAAGCGAGTTAACTTTTGTTCCATCCGAATTTCATCAAGATGTTTCCCATCTTTTATTAATAAAGGACGAGTCGTCACCATTAAGAAAGCAAGGAAGAGTACCATGGAGGTTCCGATGATAAAAATAGTTTGAACTTTAAGTTTCACTTGGAATCACCTCGATTTGCGATATTATGAATTAATTATACTTCGAAAATTAAAAACTAAATAGATAGGAGAGTAAATATTTATCCGAATTAACAGACATGTTTTTAAAAAATGGGGATGGGTATAATGATTACTAGACAAATTAAGTTTATAAAAGAATGGAGAATATAGATGAAACCAATCGTTGGGATTACAGCAGAAGTAAAAGAGGATAATAGTTATTACATGCCACCTGTTTACGCAAACGCAGTAACACAAGCTGGTGGAATTCCAATGCTTATACCACTTATTCCAGAAGAAGATATAGATGCTATGTGTGAACAAATTGATGCACTCTTTTTAACGGGTGGAGAAGATATTGATCCAAGCTATTACGGACAAGATCCACATGTCCATTTAGGCAAAATTGCGCCTAGACTTGATGCGATGGAACATGCTCTAGTTACAAAAATGTTGGAATTAGATAAACCGTATATCGGTGTATGTCGTGGATTACACATGCTTAATGTTGCTACTGGTGGATCACTTTATCAATCCATCCATTCTCAAAGAGAAGAAGAAGTCATGCAGCATAAACAAACGGCTGAGCGAACACATCGCTCGCATCCAGTGAAAGTAGAAAAAGATAGCCGCATGTACGAAATGCTACAAGAAGATGAATTTAAAGTGAATTCATACCATCACCAAGCGTGTCACGAAGTAACGGAACCACTTCGTATTGTGGCTCGTGCGAAAGACGGTATCATTGAAGGTGTAGAAAGCACGGAGCACTCATTCGTATTCGGCTTCCAATGGCACCCAGAAGAATTCGCTATGGATGGTTGCGAACCGTCAAAACGAATTTTCAAAGCTTACATCGATGCAGCAATCAAACGCAAAAATAAAGATAAATAATAAGGTGCCAGGTACTCACACAATTTGTGAGTGTCTGGCTTTTTTGATTGATTCTCCATTTGGTGAGGGTGTTTCGAGGATTCGATGGGTCTATTCTAAAATTCATCTTTTTCACACAATTCATTCACATGGCAGGAATTGTTAATCCGTGTAAAGAATATAGATTGTATGAAGGGAAGTGTAACTGTGCAAAACATTCTTGGAAAGATCCTGCTGTACTCAGGTTTTATTGTCATAGTGATAGGGATTTTACTCTCAATTATTATGGCCAGTAATCGAGCGATTACGACAGATTATGGAATTGAATATGTACAAGTAGATGGTGGATTCATTATTTCGTTGTTCATCGGTCATATTGTAATCGGACTAATCCTAATAGGACTTAGTGAGATCATCAAACTCCTTCAGGAACTGGTGAATAAACAAAATGAAAAAGACGAAGAAATAGTCGTAGAAGAAAGTGACATACATACGAATGAACAATCACCAAATTCAGTATCGAATTTAGCTCGAGCTGAAATCATGCAATATTATGCTGCCAAAGGCATTCAAATCGAAGAGGTTTATTTGACTAATAAAGAAGATATTTACTCAGTGATGTATGGAGATAAACAAGATTTAGTAGAGCTTGGAGGATTTAGTCCGAGGATTATTAAGCAACAATAACGAAGTGGTAAGAAACCAACAGAAAACGTGTCATTTGGTCTAGCCAAATGACACCATTTTTGCGCGTCAAATTGTGTGAAAAAAGTGAATTTTAGAATGTGCACCTCGAAGTCTTGAATAGGCAGAACGAAATATAGAATGCCACCAACGAATCCTTGAATACACCTCATGAATCCTTGAATAACACCCGCGAAATCGAGAATAACAACATCCACCGAAATGAAAAAGGCCAACGACAACTGTCGTAAGCCTTTCTAAACACTCTATTTAGCCTGTAACTGTAAGTTTTTAAAATAATCCTCGATAATGTCTTCGTCAGAGTGAGGAATATATTCCCCTTTAACAATTTGGCATCCATTTATACAACCGCTTGTCAGCAACACGATATCTCCAGGAAGACTCGCTTCCAAAGCTTTAATAACGGCTTCTTTACGAGAAGGTGCAGTTAGAACTTCTTGTAAATAAGGTTCTGAAAATCCTGTTAAAACCTTATCTACCACTTCCCAAGGATCATTATAGCCTGGATGATCGACCGATACGACGAGAACATCTGCTTTTCCTTGAGCAGTTTTGGCCATTTTCGGCATTTTCGCAAAATCACGAATTCCAATACCAGTGATTAAAGTAATTAATCGGTGATGTGGCAATTGTTTTACCGCAGCCATCATAGCATCTAAAGCAACCGGTGTGTGGGCATAATCTAAGACAATTTTACGATCTTCAGGACCATGAATCACTTGGAAACGACCTTCAACCTGTGTCATTTTTGGCAAAGCGGCAATGATGGTTTCGAGAGCAACATCTGAAAGCAAAGCCGCTCCAATAGCAGCAACTAAATTCCCTACGTTAAACTCACCATAAATTGGCACTGCTAAGTGATGCACTTGATCTTCAATATACAAATCAAATGTTATTCCTTCCGCAAAATGCTCGACATTCGTCCAGATTAAATCTGCATGTGAATCCATTTGATTGGAATAAGTTAAGTGATCGTTATCAATCGAATTGAGAATATCCCGTCCCATTCCTTCATCGTCCATATTAATCACACTAGCTTTAGCTTGTTTGAATAAACGAAGTTTACATGCTTTGTAATGAGAAAACGTTTTGTGATACTCCATATGTTCCTCAGAAATATTAGTGTGGATCGCCACATCAAATTCGAATGCGCCAACTCGGTATTGATCTAGCGCAATTGAAGATACTTCCATAGAAGCCGCTCGATCGCCAACATTAACTAAGTGTCTAAAAATGGAGTGAACATCTGAAGACATAGGAGTAGTCGGTGTGCTCTTTTTAATATTTAATTTTTCTTTTGATGTAAAAATACCGTTCGTCCCCATAAGTCCACATGGAAGACCAACTAAGTTAAATAAATCTCGAACATAAGTAGAGACGGTCGTTTTACCGTTCGTACCAGTCACACCAATCTTGATTAATTCTTCATGTGCATGCTCATAATATTCTGCAGACGTATAAGCAAGAGCATGGCGAGAATCTTGAACAACAATAAATGTGATATGTGGATAGGCATCATATATCGCAACGAATTTATGTAGATCGGAACCAACAATAGAAGTGGCCCCGTTTCCAATAGCTTCTTCTATGTACAAATGCCCGTCTGTTTCTTCACCAATAATACAGAAAAAGGCTGATTGTGGTTTAACATCACGCGAGTCATAAAAAATGCCCGTCGTCTCTTGAGAGTCAGGTCCATAAATACGGAGCGCGTTTATTTGTGGAAGTTTAGTCCATTGAATATACATGAAAGGCTCCTTTTTACTCAATATCTTGAAGATTAATTGTACCATTATAAAAGCGTGAACTGTACCACGATTCGACAAAATGCGAGTTTTGTCCTAATTAATTTAGATTACCTTTTCTAATACCCAATTCCTGTTTTTTAAAACTCTACTGCTAATAAATTTAGTATGTGAAGGAATTAAATAACCATGCGAATTTTTCAAGATCTCTTTGAATGAAATAATCAATAGGTACAAGTATTTCAATTTTTCGCATGCAGACTGCAACTGCAAAAGTAGCTGATTTCCATTGCAGCGGACGCTTTCCGGGAGGCAAGGCTTTAGCCGCTTCCTTCGCGTTGCTCAGTCCAGGGTCTAAAGTTCTTGCTGATCTCCCAGGAGTCGCCGCTTTCATTACAATCAGCAAATTACTGAAAAAATCCAGATAGTAATAACAAATATACGAACAATTAATAGGTATAGTATCTTCCATAAGTTTTGGCATTGTTAATTTTAAAAACATTATTGGTAAATCTTTATTTGTATTCACTATCTTCAACTACAATTGCTAAATTTAGGTACAAAAATGCATATATACTATCTTTAATTAGGTTTTAATTGGACTGTCAAGAATAATAGATTTACCGATTCTTTATAAAACTATCATATGATGGTTTAGCTATGTATACAGAGGCTCTAGGTGAAGTTTGCATAATTTTTTCGTAAGTTTTGAGAATTTTTTCTCACTTATGCATGCTAGGTTTAGAAGAAATTGAAGAGTTTTCAGATGAAAATACATTAATCCATTGCAGTGGATGGCGGCGACTCTGACGGGAATAGCATAAACTGAAGACCCCGGAGACGAGCTTGCTCGTCGAGGAGGCTGAAGTCATGCCCGCGGAAACATACTAACATTAGTAGTACAAACCAAGGCCACGGTTTGTGCTACTATTTTTTTGTAGAAGTGAAGGGAAG
>NZ_JBHZRU010000014.1:0-93165 GCF_043641925.1 Paenisporosarcina quisquiliarum | reverse complement strand
GCTTTAAATAAATACAAAGAAACAATCGCTAAAACTAGCGAAGCATAAATTTCCTTGCTTAACTAACGGATGCTTTACTTCAATAAGGAGTGAAGCCTTATTTCTTATTGTAGGATTCAAGGGGAGATGGAAAGATGGGGGAAATAATAACTGAGTTTATTATATTTACTCCTTTATACGGGGTATTTGTATGGGGTTACTTTTATCGACGAAAAAACATAATGTGGAGGAAGCTTTACCAAGAAGAGCCTGAAATTTCGTACGGTCCAAATGGTTACAGTGTTCTAGTAATGACTTTGGTTTTTGTTTTATTTTTGATTACAAAAATTTAGAAGGCGATTCCTCAATAATGAAGAACGCTTATTCTTATTCAACTCCTATGAAAGAACGTAATATTCTTTCATTATCTGTGGTGTAGATACTATTTTTGAGATACATGGATGGCTAACGCGTGCTTATTTTAATTAGCTTAAATGAAAATTAGGCTTACTATAAATTAGAACCAAAAAACACTGAGAAAATAATCAGTGTTTTTTTGTATAACTTTCTGTCGGAAAGCCACAAAAAAGCAATGCTAACATCATTTCGTTTTAAACTGCTATTTGGGACGCGATTTCGTATTTTGCACCTATGAATAGAACCACTTGGTTGCATCAGCAATTTTTTTACTCCGCAAAAAAAAGACCGATCAAAGTTATCGGTCTTTTAAAGGTTATACAATTTCCAAAATCGATTATGCTACTTTTTTGAATAATGTAATGCAGTAAATTGCTGCTAAACCAACCAAGACGTAAACTACGCGAGCGATTGGGCTATCCATTCCTCCAAATAGTCCTCCTACAAGATCCCATTGGAATAAACCTACTAATAACCAATTCAAGCCACCGATAATAACAAGTAAAAGTGCGATCATATTTAAACTTTTCATCTTCCCATCTCCTTTGCTAAATGATTGTACATAGATTGTATAACCTTTATACAAACAATGTAAACCTATTTACAAAAATAAACAATGATGAATGTGTTGACGTATGTTTTATCCTCTTTAAAACCGATAGCTTGAAGGCGTTTGACCAGTGGCCTTCTTAAATTTCGCATTGAAATAGGATTGATGGGTAAAGCCACTTAAACGAGAAACTTCTTCTAAAGAGGCATTGGATTCTTTTAATAAGCGCTTTGCTTCTCGAATTCGGATTTCTTGTAAGGCATCACGGAACTTCACACCTGTACTTTGGTGATATTTTCTACTTAGTGTGCTTTTATTGATGTGTAGCGCGTCTGCACAGGCGGCTAGGTTCCAAGCTGGATTCCAGTAATTTGATTCCATCATAGATCGCACTTTTTCAGGGAAGCTTGACTGTCCTGAAGTGGCAAGAGCAGGTTCTTTCATTAATAAACCAATAAAGTCGTTTAGTTTTTGAATAATGATATACATGACAGGTTCGCGTATGATGTCTTGAAAAATTTGATGATATTGTTTTTCCAACATTCCTGAGCGCATTGATTTAGCCGTCATATACCTGCGGATTTGGGCTAATACACTGGTTAAACGTATGCGAACCATTTCAGGATCTGGAAATGGGGCATCTAAGACAAGGAGATCTTGTTCGAGCCAGTCTCGTATTGCTTTCACCTCCTGTTTTTCTAACATTTCAATCCATATTCGTTGCTCAATGGGCGATAAAAACGGATCTAGCTCTCGCCACATTAAGTCTTGCATTTCTACAGAAACAATATCGTAGCCATCATAAAAAATACGTTCTTGGTACCTCCGCATTTTTTGGTACAAGCTACGCATACTTGGCCCTTTTTCCGATTCATATAAATAAAAGGAGAGCAACGTATCTGACTTTTGTTTCCATAGAGCATAGAACGATGAATAGGCTTCTGTTAATTGTGATTGTTCATTTAGTCGGTGGACGACTAATGTGAAATCAGAGAATGGAAATACTTGAAATTGAGTGGGAAATGAAAACCCTTCTAGTGTTCTTACTAGTTCCGAGCTCTGTTCTTTATTGGAAGAAACAATGGCACTTACTAACACGGGCGAATTCGGAAACGTCTCTGTCAACAATAAATCCTGGTACGTGAACATGGTGTTTTGAACGGTTTGGTCTTGAGGCAATCTATTTTGCTCATTGCGCAAACGAAACCGTGCTTGATGGATGATTTTGATTAACTGTTCAGGTTGAAAAGGTCGAAATAAGACATCTTCGGCTTTATGCTTTAAGGCACCGTAAGCAGTTTGGAACGTACGATTGGATGAAAGGCCAAGCCATCTTGAACCTGCCGGAAGAAAGGATTCTTCCATGACGGGCAGAATATCCAAATCGATGATAAAAAAATTGTATTTTCCAGATTGACGATCTACGGTAGACCCCTCTATAGAATCTTCAATTTCAATAGAAACATCACGCAATTGAGAAGAAATCATCCACTTAATGCCTTGTGCTTCAAGCGGATCTTTTGTTAAAACGTAGACATGCATAGTCATTCTCCTCTTATCTTCGAGTAAACATTATCGTTCGTTCACTTGATGTGCAATACTTTCATCGATTGTAACATTTATCGATTCAGGAATTTTCAAATGTAGTCTCGATGACCATTCTGATGTAGAATTTCTATGACTGTCTGAGTCATTTTTTGTGAACTGGGTTGTAAACATATCGTATTCAAAATAGGCCAAGTCGTACGAGCGTGTCCCCGTACTTGAAATGGTTAAGCCATTTTCGCTTGGGTCTATTTTGTTGTGTTTATTAAAATCTTTCGCCTCATACCCATTCATGATTAGTTTCCCTTCATACAGGAAAGCTTCGATACGATTTGAATCGCCAGGAATTCGTTCAATTGTAATTAATACCGGCATTTGTCCAAGTGTTTTTGGTTTTAAATAAAACTCATCGTTTCTAACTTCTTGAACCCATTCCTTCATGAGATACTTTGAATCCACATCTTCGAATTTCCCTTCATATAAACTGACGAATGATGAAGTAAACCGGTTTACCTCTGCTTGATCAATTGATTGAAATTCACTATTTTCATTTAATGGAATTAAATAAAGAACAAATGTTGCAAGCACGATCACTATGAAATAGCTCATAAGAATATAGACACTTACCTTCCGAGGAAGTCGAACAAGAGGTTTATGTGAATTATTTTTAGTTGCTTGAAAGCCAAGCGTAATTAGTAAAATGATGATTAGAGGCAGTAAAATAATACTCATTAATATCGCACCTCCTTACTACGATTTACGAACCAAGCAAGTGCTAGCAGGATCGTCGATAACCCAATCGCTTTTAACATAAACAAACTCAATGAAGATTCACCTATATAAAAATTATAGAGTGGGATAATTAAGGAATCCGCACCTATTTTGGCTAATTGAAGATTCGCTAAGCCATACACTACTAAAAACCCTAGAGGAATAAATCGATTAAATTGAAACAAAACGACAACTAAATATGTTAATGAAGCAAACAAGAATATATAACCAAAGGTTCCCGTTATGTTCATGATGTGTTCGACAAACGTAAACGAGGTATTCAGGATAATTCCGTTTACAAAGAGTCGTTGAACAAGCGGAATGAGTGAACTAGCAAAATAAGCAGTGAACGCACCAATAGCTGCTATAAAAATCAGAAAGATAACGTTTGAAATAAATTGACTTAATCGAGTGGTCACAAAGGTATAATCTATTCGGTTCGATGATTCAAGACCTAAATAAACACTTGTGCCAACTACCCATATATAGGTCATGATTAGTAAGAAAGATGAGCTATAGACGTGGGAAGTCGTATAAATATTTCCACTCGATGAGCTTCCCGAACTTGTCGCCACAGCACTTAATAAAATCCCAAACAATTGAACCCCCACTAGAGCCAACCAAATGGAATGGTGTGATAGAAATTTGAGTCTCAGTTGTTTTTTCACGACATCAATCAAGCTCATTTCATTTATTGACAAGACTAACCCCTCCTTCTTTAAAGATAATGCTGTTTTATTTATCGAAAACCTCAATTACATGTTCATCAGCGATAAGTTTTAAATGTTTTGGAACTTGGAGGTAAAGAATCGGATACTGTTCTGACATACTATTTTGAGAAGGATTCCACCTCTCACTCTTTACTCCATTTGGCATAAACTCAGCCTCATAAAAAGACAATGAAATAGATGGGTTCTCCGTTAATAAAATCGTTAAATTTTCTTGATCCCAATCTAGTCTTAATTTATTTACAATGTCCGCTATTTCATATGAGTTGATAATATGAATACCTTTATAAAGAGACGCTCGAATTATATTGTCGTCTGTTTCAACCTTTTCAATTACTAATTGAATTGGCAACCAGTTCGAGTGTTCATTAACTATTCTAAATGTATCGCCCTCGACTTCTTGAACCCATTCATCAACTATTAAATCTGAAGGAACTTCGTCCTTTTCGCCTCTAGATAAGCTTTTATACATCTCTACAAATCGCTGTTCTTTTTCAATGCTCACCGGCTCGAATTCAGGTTCATTACGAGGGAGTGAAAAGGATACAATCATAAATCCGAGTAACAACATGACATAGCCCACTAAAATCCATTTCGTCTTCTTAGGAGTAATCGTGCTTCTTTTTCTCGTTTTATTCAAAACAACTAAATCACGATTAAATTTCTTGCTTGCAATCCCGATGATTACGAGCAGAAGAAGGATTGGGAGAATGGCAATTAAAATACTCATACTCTCACCTCTTCGTTATTAGTTACCATCCATGTAACGAAAAACAATAGGCTGTTCACAATCCCGAATTTTATTACCAACAATAAAACCGAGGTTTCTTTACTAAAAAAATAGATCAGAGAATTAACATACTCCCCATTTGCTTCAATCGTTATTGAACCTATAAAGATGAATAATGCACTTACTAGGAATGCAGCTACTTTATTTCGTTGAAAGATGGATCCTACCGTATAACCAAACAATCCAAGAAAGAACAAAAATAAAAACAACAAAAACAGACTAGTAAGTAGATCAAAAAATGAAAAGGTATTAACTTCAATTATTTTTTCATCATTAAAAACTAAATAGACCTTTAATACATGTGTTAACAAGTAGGTAGTGACTGTTCCAAGAGCGGCCAATATAACCGTGAAACTCATATTAGACAATAGACGGCTCCATCTCGTACTTATAAAGGTGAAGTCATCTTCCTTATATGCTTTTGTTGTCATGAGCAAAACACTTATGAATACCCACATTGCCGTTACACCAATTAAGAAGCCATTGCCATAATAAGTCGTTGAAACCGCTCGACCATACCCAGGCTCTGACATTGAACTTTCCCCAAGAGAGGCAACGAATAAGCCAAATATCTGAAGAATAATTAGCGAAAGAAAGATGCCGTTGTACGAATTCACTTTAAATTGAACTTGTTTTTTCACGACATCAAACAAGCTCATTTCGTTCAAAGACACGATCAATTCCTCCTTCTTGGCTATCCGTTAAGTAAATAAATGCTTCATTGGCTGTCAGATTAATAAAAGTAAGTTGAGGGAAATTCTCGCGATGTACATATTGACTAACTTTCACAACTGCCATCACAGTCCCTGGGATTGTTTCGTTATAGTCTAACTTTTCATGCATCGAGACAAATCGATCGACCTCCACTTTACTTCCTTTTACAGCCATAACACTTTCCTTTAACTCCGAAATGGATAGATGCATGAATGCTTTTTGGTTATGAATAATCAACACATCTTCCAATAAATTCTCGATTTCTTCTAAGTGGTGACTAGAAAGTAAAATTGTTCTCGGGAAGGCGAGATAGTCTTTCAATAAAGCACGATAAAAATCTTTGCGTACCGCTGAGTCCATACCGGTTGTCGGCTCATCATAGATCGTGAGTGGGCAACGTGCAGCAAATCCAATAATGGCATGGAACGTACTTCTCATCCCTTTAGATAAGTTTTGAACATACATTTTAGGTGATAACTTAAAGTAAGCCATCAATTCATTTGCTAAAGAATCATTCCAATTCGGATAGAACAAAGCAAAAGATTGCAAGAGTTCTCCTAAGGTGAGCGAAATCGGTAAGCTCATGTTGTCGTCAATCATAATGGTATTAGCTGACACCTTAAGACTTGTGAAAGGATTCTCTCCCATTACCACCACTTCACCTTGTGACTTCTTCAAGTAGCCTGCTACTAATTTCATGAATGTGGATTTCCCCGCTCCGTTACGGCCGATGACACCGGTAATGGTATTCTCTTGGATTGAGCAATGAAAATCTTCTAAAGCAGTGTGTCGACGATACTTTTTCGAGATATTTTTACATTCAATCACGATCAATTCCCCCTTCATTCTTTGCTTTCGCTCTTTTTAACATGTCGATTAGTTCATCAAATTGTACTTCCAGGCGCGCAGCTTCATCCACTATCCCATTTACAAGTGTCGTTAATTTCTCATTCTTTCGTTTGGATAAAATCACGTTTCTTGCTTCAGCTGTTACGAACATACCCAGCCCTCTTTTCTTATACAAGATGTCATTGTCGAGTAGAATCGTTAAGCTTTTGCCAGCTGTCGCGGGGTTGATGGTAAATAGATCGGCAAGTTGGTACTGGGAGTACATTTTTTCATCCGCTTTAAATTGTTCGCGCAGTATCTCATTTTCAAGCCACTCTGCCAGTTGAACATAAATGGGAAGATCCGATTCTTCATAAAACTTCAATTTCGCGCCTCCTCCACTACCTAAATTTTAGGTGCATTACTGTTATAATGTACTATATTACATTATGTAATAATTGGCAACAAAAAAATCAACTTCTTTTTTCAGAAGTTGATTCAGACTCTTAACAAAAGAGTGGTAAACAATAACTTGAAGTTCTGCGAATAGCAAAAAAATGTTGCTGTCTATTTCTTTCGCTTTCTTCGGACGAAACACCAGCCTCCTCGGCTCAGCTGGCTTTTGAGGTCTTGCGTATTTCGTTTATCCACAGGAGTCTTCAGGAATAGCCAAACAATTACCTACTAAAGTAGTTTGCAGAGTTATTAAGTGATTAGAACTGATTATCTAATGTGAATAAAAAAGTTATGTCTTTAGAGATTACATGTTACATGAACACAATTAACCAGATGTTGCTTTTGGACCCAATAAATCAAATGCTGCAATTGATTGGAATGGAGGTGGCGACTCCAGCGGAATTAGCAAGAACTGAAGACCCTGGACTGAGCATCGCGAGGGAAGCGGCTGAAGTCTTGCCCGCGGAAAGCGTCCACAGTAATGGAAATCACTACTTACAATTTTTGCACCGTCCTTCTTTCACCAACTTCCAAAACCACTATCTGTTGGGTCACTTCTGCCAATTTCGTAGTGACGCCAGTTCCATTCTCGTTGTGACATGTACTTAGGCTTGGTGCTCCTTTGCTTAGGGTTTACTTTCTTTCTTGTCGATAATAACAATGTAGGTACAACAATACCTAACACGATTCCACCTAACCCAAACCCAGTAGTTGAGTAATTTGAGCCGTGCAAGATTAGAATTGATAGGGTTAGTATAATCGCCTCTAATAGCAGGAATTTCATCACTTCAAAGCTAAAACCTAATTGAGTTAGGAGATACGCTACTTTTAGATTACCTGCTATGAATAATAAGGCTAATATGACGAAAAAGGTAAGCGCTACGTAATACATCTTTCATCCTCCTGACCCTTATTTAGTTCATTCCAAGATAAGCCGTATGTTATCCGCCATTTTTATTCTGGAACATCTCCACCGTACATCTTCCACTCTTCACGTGAAGGCCCATACATGCCAACCATGGCTAAACCTACTTGACGCATTAAAACAGTCAATTGACCTCGATGGTGAATTTGGTGTTTCACTAATACATCTAATGTTTTTGCGCTCGACCACATTTCACCATACATGTCATGTTCTTTGGATAAATCTGCATCTGACCATTGTTCGCGCATGGCAGTGGATAAATTTTCGCTCGCTCTCTCATATTCCTCTGCTATTTCTTTTGCAGATGATGGCATTTTGGCGTTATGATGCGGCGCATCGAATTCAAGTCCTACTCGCGACATCATTTCATGTACCGAAACTACAATATGCCAAGCTAAAAACCCTAATTTGCGTTCTTCTTCAGCAACTCGTGTGGGTAAAGACTCGTCTGTTAACAAGTCTAATAATTTTTGTGTGGCTGAACTTTCATATGACCAATCTCCCAAAAACTCTTCAATTGTGTGATACATACTTTCCCTCCTTAAGATATCTCTTCATGTATCTTTCGAGGGTTCTTCTCAAATTCCTGCATTACGCTTCAATCATTTCTTTTCTTTTACTTTCTACTTCGGTTAATTCCGATTGTAATAACCGCTTCTTTTCATCTAAAGAATGCAATACAGTCGAAACGTCTCTGCTTGTATTTTCTAAGTTCCCTTGCGATTTTTTGATCCGTGAATGAATGGTCCACTCACTAAAAATATCATCGAAGAAATAATCAGCGACTTGGATAAAACTCCCTCGTTCCACGGTAAATGCACTTGCTTCTAACGCTTGCACATCCTTCATTTCTCTTTGGAAGCGTTGAAGTGCCATCTGCGCTCGGTGAATGGTGTCTTCAGATTCATCAATGGCATTATGCTTCATTGCGGTAACGATCATCCCGCCCCCTAAAAACGTATCCCATGTTGAAAAACTTTTGGCTGATGCGAGTTGATCAATCGCACTCGTCAATAAAGATTTCGCAGTAGTTCCTGCACTTTGCGCCTCATCTATTTCTTTTAACATCGTTTTGATTTCTGTTTTTCTTGTATATAAACTTTCGATAACAGCATAGTTTTCAGGTGAGTTTTCATTTAACCATTGTTTTTTCTCATCCATCAGTTGTTGCCATCGAGGTTGTAACTTTCTAAAGCTTTCATCGGCTAACTCAATCCGAACATTTCGTTCTTCTTGTTCTAGATCTTCAACCATCTTCACTGCTTCGTTCCATTTCAGTTCAACCGCTGCTGCTTCAGCCTTCTCTTGGTCCCGAATTTCATCTAAAGTACCTCTCCAATTTCGAACCATATTGGTGAATGAAAACCCCTCTAACTTCTCCACATCCAGTTGTTCTTTTGTTAATTGTCTTTCCAGTTCATTTCGCTTCGTTGAATAATCGAGAATTTCTTGTTTTAATGATTCCATTTTACGAACCAAGCGTTTTTCTTCATTCATTAACAGTTGCAATTCTGACTGTTTTTGTTGATACGTCTCCCACATGTCCATCACTCCTTGCTAAATATACGATTAAATAAAGAAAGAAGTTTCATTCTTTTAATATTTTGGGAATACATTGAAATGTTGGAACTTTTCATCTAGTTGAAGAGTCTAATGAGTAAGTATTGAAATCGGAAGAGTTAAGGTGGTTTATTCAATGAAAAAGTGGATCGCAGCAATCCTAGTTATAGGAGTAATTAGTACTTATATGGCACTTTCAACGAAATTTCACTATCCTGAACTGCCATTTTCGAATAAAACCAAATATGAAGTAGCGAACCTAGCCACCACTTCTACTTTACCGCTTTCTAAAATTACTCAAGAAGACGGATATATATGGTTTGTTACAGATGATTCGGAAGACATTGCCGAAGAATCTCTGAAAAAGCGACTACAAAAAAACGGCTGGGAGTTTGTTGAGAAAGATGGATCTGGTTACTTTTTTGAGAGAAACGGCGAAAGAGTAGTGATTGAAAGCGAGAAATGGACAAGCAATTATCTTCTTTTCCAATTACCTATTGGCCTTTAATACATTCATACAACAAAAGACGATTCGACGTTAAAGTTTCTTAACATCGAATCGTCTTTTTAATAATTATTTTTTCTTTTTCATGTCAAATGGCCACCAAACTCCGCGGTCAAATGAAACTGTCATGGCTGGGATTAATAATGGCAAAACAATTAATCCGTACAGCAGGAGTCCAATCACGACAATTGATGCGATTTGCATCAGACTAAGAACACCTGATGGTAACATTGCGCCAAACGTACCGGCTAATATAATTGCGGCTGTGATAATAACTGTACCCATCTTCGCCATAGAAATACGCATCGCTTCACGCACGGTCAATCCACTCTCTGCTTCTTCACGGAAACGATCGAGCAAGAAGATTGAATAGTCGACACCAAGTGCGATCAACATCACAAATCCAAAGAACGGAACAGCCCAACTAATACCGTCAAACCCTAGAATATTTTCGAAAATAAGTTCAGCGATCGCAATGGACGTGAAATACGTTAACAACAATGAACCAATCATGAACAATGGCATGATCATCGAACGGAACAATATCGCCAATACAACAAACAAGCTAATTAACATAATAACCACAGTGCTTGTGAAATCACTGGATGAAATATCAGCTAAATCACTGTTAATACTCGCAATCCCACTAAACGCAATATCAGTATCTTCTAGTGGCGTCCCTTTCACTTCCGCTTCAGTTGCATCCTTAATACGTTGAACCGTTTCAATCGCGTCCGGTGAATAGGGATCGTCAGATAGAATAACTTCCATCTTTAAGCCAGTACCTTCAGCAAACGTATATCTCTCCAAGACTTTTGCAAAGTCTTCATTTTCAAGTGTACCTTCAGGAATGAACAACCCTGTATCGCGAACAGCTTTACTTTCGCTCATAGCTGTCATCATATCGCTAACTTCTGTTAGACCCTTAATGATTTCTGATAGTCCTTCATTTGAAGCCGCAAGCCCTTCCGTTACTTGAGTTAGCCCTTCACTTCCAGAACCTGCACTAGCTATACCTTGTTGAATTTGTCCCAGTTGTTGACTTATCGCCGTTAGTGCACCGACTGTTTGTTGGACATTCCCTGATTGTTGTAGACCTTGTGTAGTTAAACCTAACTGTTCATTTAATTGTCCAAGCCCTGCAGCCACTTCATCTAACCCACCGCTATTACCTGCTCCAGCTAATCCTGATTGGATTTGATCTAGACCAGCACCGATTTCTGTTAAACCATCACGAGCTTCAGATAATCCATCAGCCATAAGTCCAAGCTGACGATCTACATACAAGTCTTCGAGAATTTCACCCGTTGGTCGAGTAACAGCACGTATTTTATCAACACCTTCAATTTGTTCATAACGTTGACTTAGTCGCTCGACATAAGGAATCATTTCTTCATTCGCCAACGTCTCGTCAGATTGAATGATGACTTGAACTGGCAATGAATCGCCTTTTCCAAATCCATCTTCAATAGCACGTAACCCTTGAACGGATTCGTAATCGTCACCAATTTCGTCTACTGTATTAAACGATAACGAGTTATCGTATGTTAATAACAATGGCACTGTGATTGCCGCTACAACTAACATCGAGAGCACAGGGCGATTCACAGAAAGCTTACTCATCCACATCCATAATGCACTATCTCGATGAGATGCTGACTTCTTAGATGGCCAAAATAGTTTTTCTTTTAACAACACCATACTGATTGGCACGATGGTGAATAAAACCAGCATCAACACAGCGATCCCAACTGCTACAGCTACAGCCGACTTAAAGATTGGGAATTCTGCAAAGCCTATCGCGAAGAATCCTATAAAGACAGCCAACCCTGAAATCAACAGTGTGCGACCAGCAGTTTTGTACGTATTAACAATCGCATCTTCAACCGCGTGTCCTGCAGAAAGCTCTTCTTTATATCTACTTAATAGCAGGATACAGTAGTCTGTTCCGATTCCGAATAAAATCGCCACTAAGAAAATTTGCGTGTAGTTCGATACAGGAAAACCAAACCATTCGATGAAAAACGCCACAAATGATTGGCTTAACAAATACGTAATCCCCACTGCTACTAATGGAACTAACGGTGTAATAACCGAACGGAATACCGCCAACAATAACCCAAAGATTAAAACGACCGTAATAATTTCAGTACGTTTTAATCCTTCTTGTGCACTTTCGTTTACATCGTTATTGATAATCGCTTCACCTGTTACATACGCCTTCATATCAGAAGGAATAATGGACGTTCGAATATCGTCAGCCACTTCGTTTACTTTCTCATCAGACCCTTGAACTGTAATTGGAATTAAGACAGTCTGTTGGTCTTCTGAAACTAATTGCTTTTCGATTTCTTCGCTTTCCACAGGATTTAAAACACTCGTAACTACATCCCCAAGTGCTTCAATTTCCGTAGACATCGCACTCAACTGTTCACGGACGTCATCCGATAACTTTTCTTCTAACTCGATAACAACCGAAATCGTTTGATCACTTTCGCCTGCATCAGCAAGCATCTTAGCAGCCATTTGAGACGAGGCATCGTCTGACAATTGGAATGAACCTGCTTCTTCGGCTTGATTTGTTAAATTGGGTGCTAATAAAAACAACAGAACCGTCATTGCGATAACACCGATTAAAATCGGCCATTTCAGTTTTAAAATTGCGCGCATCTCTTATACCCCATCCATTTTCAATATTTCTTTAAGCTTTCTAAACGTCACGAGAAATTGTTCGATTTCTAAGTCTTTAACATGATCTGATAATAAAGAGCCTATATATTCATCTAGCACTTGTTTGGATTGTTCCACAACATCTTGGCCTTTATCTGTTAGCTCAATTAACTTCTCACGCCTATCCCCCGATGGCATAATAACAACCAATTCTTTTTCCACCAACTTTTTTAGGCGACTGGAAATAGCACTTTTGTGTACCCCTTGGAGTAAAGCTAAGCGACCAGCTGTCATCGACTCTTCTTTACTAATCAACTTCAGGACCTGCATTTGCTCAGGCGAATACTCTTTCCAAAGTGGATTATCCACACTTTTCAACACTCGTTCTGTCCCATAAATCAGAACCTCTTCGAACAATTCAGTTGCTTCTTGAATACGCTTATCCAATATAGTTTACCCCCTCAACCATTAAAATTAGTTTAGGGGGTAAACTTTTGAAAGTCAATAAAGGATGTGGTGACAAAACGGTGAATGGTGTCTCTTTTTTCTGAAACCCAAATTTTATACGTACAAAAAAACCTCCTCAAAAGAAATTGAGAAGGTTCATTTTATGTTCATTTATATGTTTCTAGTCCATTTTTCACTACTAGTCGATTACGTCCTCGACCTTTTGCTTCTAATAGAAGCTGATCGGCATAAATATAAGCTCGCTCCATTGGCAGTTCTTCCACCATGGCATTGTAGTAAAGTCCACATGAAACCGTATAGGAAATCTGTGTCATTTCACCATTAAACTCAACTTCAGCTGGTTGCTCACTTACTTGTGTACGCAACCCTTCTAAGCATTCAATACACTCTTCATAGGTGCGATCACGTAGGAAAAGGGTGAATTCCTCCCCACCACTTCTGAAAACTTGATCGTTTTTTCTAACTCTCGATTTGAGCATTTTAGCAAAATGCTGAATGACCAAATCACCCACTGCATGATTGTAGTTATCGTTTATACGTTTAAATTTATCAATATCAATAACAACAATACCTAGCACTTCATTGCTACCATTGATTTCACTCATCTGCTTGTCCATCATGGCACGATTTGCTAAACCTGTCATGAAATCGGTGTACGCCATTTCCTTGAAGTAGTCACGCTCAATTTCATTTTGTCTATTTTCTTGTTTGGAAAGGAACGATTTGCTGACAACATAATTTAAACTAAGTAACACAATGAGCATTTCCCATTGATTTTCCATCACAAAATAATACAAAAGACCATTTGTTAAAGCATTTTTAACAACGATATCTAACATACTTCTTCTCTTTAAAAATGAACTAACTTCATTCCACGAATGAATATTACCACTTAAATACAGGGAAAAAAGAAGAAACGAATTTGCAAAAACCATAATGACCAGCGCTGCCAGAAGGAATAAA
The DNA here is from genome assembly GCF_043641925.1 of Paenisporosarcina quisquiliarum. Lineage (GTDB taxonomy): Bacteria > Bacillota > Bacilli > Bacillales_A > Planococcaceae > Paenisporosarcina > Paenisporosarcina quisquiliarum_A. Next base: position 79,296 of record NZ_JBHZRU010000014.1, on the reverse strand, counting down.
ATTGAATAACCAAATGGAACGTTTTCAAAAAACGGATATAGAGACATAAAGAATATATATGCGATTGTATTATAAATTACGAAAGTTCCGATATTAAAGAACGTATCTGTAAATTCATCGGCATCAGCTGTTTTGGTAATTTTACGTTGGAAATAAACAGAGAAGCGATAAAAAATTTCAAATATCAAAAGACCAAAAGGGCCAGCAAATAAGGCAAACGATTGACTATATGACATTCCATAATCATATGTAGCAGTACCGTTTCCTTGTATAACCTTATAATTGGTATACATAATCGAGAAAAATAGATAGATGCAAAAAACAGCAATATATTTAACGAGGTCTACTTCTAAAGGCGCAAAGTATAAACCGATCGCGACACTCACCACGAATAATGCAATATCAAAAATTTTGTACTTTTCCAAATCTCTTGCACCTTCTTACCTATGAATATAAAAATTATAACACATTACCAAAAAATTGAATGTAATAATTCAGAAAATATTTCCTTTTCATAATTTTACAATGAATCTTCAGTTTTATTTCTAAAAAGAATCCATAAGATGAAAAACATTAAAAAAGAAACTAGTTCTAAAGTTACAATATACCATGGATAAGGACCTAAGTAATCTAATAAACTACCATTGTCCGGTTTTCTTTGCAAAAACATATAATTACCATCCACGACAATATTCATTATAAATATAATTGGTAGCAAAACATTGAGTACAATCATCGTTTTCACAATTCCTTTAAACGTTGGTCGATACCCTTTATACCAAGTGAAATACAGTGCCGTGATGATAATTCCGACATGAGTATAAAAAAAGTGGAAGAAGCGAAAATGCGGATACCCCATATCTAAAACAGGCGTTGCGATTGCTTGGATGGCACCGCCAATTCCTGCGTAGAAAACGAACTCATACAAATGCTTATTATCTGTCCAAAGTAAAAGAATCGCAGCAATTAAACTTATACTGCAGAGTTCTAGCGGTAAGGAATGACTCCAATTCCACCTATCTGTTTGGTAAAGCCAAACGTAATAGAGTATATCCAGCGCTAACAACGTGATAGCGAAAAACCGTTCGACCGTTTTCATTTTTCCTTCTTCGATTGTTGGTTTATTCCTAAAAACAAACAGAAGAACTATCAGGAGGACTAACCCAATAATGGCAACAAAATGTGCGGATGAAAACATGGTGAATTCGAGTTCTTCATTCCAAATCATTGTCCTTCCTCCTTTTTCGTCTATCTTCTCTTATTCGATTTGTGAAGAGGGATATCCTTTTAAATCGCGGATTTTAAACTGCAATAGAGGGAAGCTTTGGTGAGAGAACGAATATTGATAGTAAAAATGAAGGATCTATTAAATGTCTAGAAGAATAGTTTAGAGAATACAAAAGTGAATTGTGGAGATTGAACGAACCAATTTTAGATTGGTTGCGTCAATGTATTAACGTATCTATTTAAAGAGGGGGATTTAAAATGGTTGATCATTTCAGAAAATTTTTGAAACACTATTTGGCTTGCTGGAGTAATTCTTCCTTAGTTGAAATGAAAGAATTGATTTCTCCAGATTATCAAGCTAGGGAAATCACAAATGGAGAAATCGTAGACTTCGGCTACACTGAATCACTAATTGGTTGGGAACAAGGTATTAACTTCATCGAAGAAAACCAGGGAGAATGGGATTTAAATGAACTTTATAGCATTCCCTTAAGGCAGGATGAATGGCTTTCCGTTATATCAGCGAGTTTAGTGATTAATGGAAAAAGATTAAATACTGCTAATTTGTTTTTCCAAACTTTTAGACGTGAACATAACACGGACTGGAAATTGATTAGAAGCTATATAGAAGCTGGAATTCCCGTTGTCAGCTTAAGTAATCTCCAACTTCAATCTAAATAATCAAATGAAAGGAGCATCCAACATGGAAACAATATTTCTATCAATTTTATATGGATTACCCTTTATTATCGTAGCCTTTCTTATTCGATGGATTCGATTCATTAAAGAAAACTCTGATCTACAAGTTGAGCAGAACAAGGAAATCATCTCTTTACTAAAAGAAATCAGAGCTAAAAATACAAATCAAATGTAATCGATTTAGGAGGATTTAGATGTCACTAGCAATAATTTTCGATATGGATGGAACCCTTTTTCAAACAAACAACATTTTAGAAATATCTCTAGAAGATACTTTTGACAATTTACGGTCTCAAAACAGATGGATTAAAGAAACGCCACTTAAAAAGTACCAAGAGATTATGGGCGTACCATTGCCTGTCGTATGGGAAACACTTTTACCTGACGCGACAAATGAATGGCGAGAAAGTGCGAATGCATTCTTCCACGAAAGATTAATCGCAAATATTAACGCGGGTAAAGGCGCATTATATCAAAACACAATAGAACTCTTTCGTTATTTAAAAAGCAATGGTCACTCCCTATTTATCGCAAGTAACGGACAAACCGAATATTTAAAGGCCATTGTTTCCTATTATGGTCTCGATCAATGGGTAACCGAAACGTTTAGCATTCAACAAATACATACACAGAATAAGACGGATCTCGTGACAGAAATCATTAATCTGCATGGCATTACAAACGGAATGGTCATTGGAGACAGACTATCCGATATACAAGCAGCCAAACAAAACAACTTGCATTCGATTGGATGTCGATTTGATTTTTCACAAGAAAAGGAACTAGCTCAAGCTGATTTCGTCATTGATGATTTGATGGAAATAAGAAATGTTCTAAAGGGTATTTAACTTTGGTAATTTTCACGTCGAGCAGCTAATGCTTGAGGAGACGGATATATTAGGCGGCTATCGATTCGAAAAAGAGCATAGTAATGTTGAGTACCTGGATTAGGTGAAGTACGAGTCATTCAAATGGTCAAACATTTTTGGGATATGTGACCGTCCCATTGTCATTGACTTGCGCAGTTGCTCCCCAAATACCTACTTCGTGATCCACGACCTCAATTTGATCATCATTCCCATCAATGATGTGTTTTACAATATGTCCATTCGCTACTAGATAGTTGCTGATAAGCAAACGGTGACAACGAGAAGGATGACGCTCCGAACAACAGTAGGCTGTTCTTTTATCAGACGCTTTCTCCAAAAGTTCATTTATTCCAATTTGAAACTCTTCGGTCAGTGTGTAATCCGCATAATTATGAAACGATTGATTGCGCCATCCTGCGTTTACCTCTTCGGCAATCTCTTTTGATTTCTTACGTCTTCCTCCTAATTTCAAAAAATGTTCATATGTAATACCCTCTTCATTAAGCCATTTAGGAAACTCATCTTTTGAAAATTGTGGCCATTTTCGACTGCCTGGAAACGCTCTTACATCTGCCAATAGCTCAATTTTGTTTTCTTTTAGCATATTTTTGAATACCTCTTGTGAATGGCTTGAATGTCCGATTGTATAAATTTCCATTCTTTTCACCTCTTTATCTACTTATATCTCTCCTTTTTCATATTCCTTTAGCATTGTTCACCTAAACATGTTTAGCCTTAATATCAATTGTGTTGTGAATACCAGGGTGTTCAACAGCTATTACTAAAGAAATTTAGAGTTTCTTAAATATCTTTTTCAGTCAATAATGACAAAAAGCACCGCTAAATATATGCGGTGCTAATTTCTTAGGTGTTCAATAGTTATTTACAGGTGCATTTGAGATTTTGTACTACGCTAGAGAACCCTTTAACCTTATTGGAGCTGCTTTATTTTCATGATTTCTTTACATGACGCAATCTTTTTCGAACAAACCAATACACACCTAATCCAATCAACGCCAAAATAAGCAACACTGGCAAGTTTCCAATAAAGAATATGATTAAAGCTGAACCAGTAGCAAGCAATGAATTGGTACTGTTCGCTAATTGTTTCTTCGTTTTCTCCCATGTATTCAGCTCTTTGCTTTCGATTTCGGGTACGACTACTTTATTTTCATACATTAATAATTCCACTGTAGAGAAGGATGTTTGATTCTCAAGATATTTCATCTTTCCAACCATCACTTCAATCTCTTCCTGTACTTTCGCTAAGTCAGCAGAAATCTTTAATAAGTCTTCTGTTTTTTGAGCCTTACTCATAAAGGAAAGTAGTCGTTCTTCAACAGCTCTCTTCGATTTAACACGTGATTGCAAATCGACATACTGTTCCGTTACATCTTGACCAGTAACATTTCGTTCAAGGACCTTAGCCGCTTGCCCTTCAGCGTCTGCTAAAAATTTCTCGAAATGCTTTTCGGGAATACGGACAACCATGTTCCCACTGCTTGTTTGATCGTCTTCTTGATAGACATTGGATTCAACAATGTATCCACCATATTGCGCTACCTTTTGTTCAATATTTGCTTGCGCTTTATCCAATTCCTTCACGTTCACACTTAAACTCGCTTGGTGAATAATCATGCGATTTGTTTCAACAACTGCCCCTTCTGTCGATACTTCAGCAGAATCGTCTGAATTACTGGTTTGAATCGAATCACTCGCCACATTTTCTGCTTCTTCTGTTGCGATTTCATTTGTACTTTCCATATCCCCCATATCTTCATCGTAGGAATTCTTTGATTCGGACATCTCATCACTCGCACTACAAGCTGACAGTACCAACATAATGGCCAAGAATAATAACCCCAACATCTTTTTCTTCATTTCGACCGCCCCCTATCTCTATATAAACTTTGACGTAGCCATAAGGAAAAATGTTACAGTTCTCAAAAAATAATTACTTGCGGTTTGGTTAATGAAAGAAGTGATTCCTCTACACAAAAAAGAAGCAGCCGAAGATACAATTTCGGCTGCCTCAAAACTTCGTATGGGATTCTCTACTTTATTGTTTCCTTGTTTAATAATATTGTTGATTTCAATAAATAATAACTGAACTGATGAATTTCCCAGAAGCTTGAATAAGGAAAAACGTTAAATAGTAATCACTCGCCACTCGCAGACTTCAGTCATTCCAATTTTTTGATATACACTTCTAGCTGCAGGATTATTATAAAATAAATATGGATATTTTCCTTCTTCCAACAACATTTGAAATAACCCTATCAACACTTCTGTTCCATATCCCTTATTTCTAAACTTTGGATTTGTAACTACACCAATAACAATGGCACTGTTTTTGTCTTCCATTATTGTCGAACAAGAGGACACCATTTCTTCATTTACCTCTAAAAACACTGTACGATCACTGGTATCTTTTAATCTCTTGTATTCAAGTCGAACATATTCCTTCTTTTCTTTAGGTAGGCTTTTTGAAAACTCATTTGTGGATAATAATAAATCATATTGCATACTAATTTCATCTTCGGTTTCAATTATTCTAATAGGCTCCATGAGCTTTCTTGAAGCAGAAATGTTTTTTACTACACCTAAATAGGACAGTGTATTTTCCTTCACATCGACATACGGAGTGAACTTTTGCATAAGGGAGCTCGGTCCACTTAACTTTGAGTAAGTTAATTCTTTTAGTAAATTTTTATAAATACTAATGTCTCTATCTGACTTTGAGAAATAAGTAATATTATTAAAATTATTCACTAATATAGAAACTAATTGATTATCCTGATATTCTCCAAATACTTTAAAATCACCTTGATAATTATTTTTAATTAATCCATCAATCAAGAAATAATAATATAATTTATCATCCTCAAATAATTTCATAACTTCTTCGTGATTATCATTAGATAGTTTTTTCAGTTGCACAATTCTTCCCCCATTAAAAAACCTAGTTACTCTTCACATAATAAAAAAACAACTATTTTGTAAATTTTTACAATATAAATTTATCATAGTTCTCATTCCGTGAATACAGGTAGTTTCCAACTATTATTTTTTAAGGTTATTTTTCTAAAAGAATTACCAACTTACATTTCTTGAGGTGCTTTCATTCCTAATAGTCTTAATGCTTCTGTTAACACGATCGTTACACTATGTACCAATACAAGACGATAATGACGACCTTCATCCTCAGTTAGCACTTGAACATTCCCATAGAAAGAATTGAATGACTGCGCTAAATCTACAGCGAATTTTGCGATTAAAGATGGATCTAGTGAAGTAGTCGCTCTAATTACCACGTTAGGGAATTGATTGAGTAATTTAATGATTACCCACTCATAGTCATTAACACCTTTAACTTGAACATCATGTAGGTTACTATCCGCTTTTCTTAAAATGGAGTACGCTCTAGCGCAAGTATATTGTATATATGGACCCGTCTCACCTTCTGTTTGAAGCATTTTAGTTAAGTTAAACTCGATATCATGCTTCCGATGCTGTTTTAAATCACTAAAGACAATGGCACCAACTCCTATTGCTTCTGCCACTTCCATTTTATTTTTCAAGTTCGGATTCTTCTCTTCAATATTAACGCTCGCTAATTGAATGGCTTCTTTTAAGACACGCTCGAGCAAAATGATATTTCCTTTACGAGTTGAAAGCTTCTCTCCGTCTTTTAAGATCAATCCAAATGGAACATGTTGAATAGATGCTGACCAATCGTAGCCCATTTTATTAATAACCGTTTTAATCTGCTTAAAGTGTAGACTCTGTTCATTCCCCACGACGTATAGGGATTTAACGAAGTCATATGTGTGCTTTCTGTCTAATGCCGCTGTAATATCTCTTGTTGCATATAGAGTAGCGCCATCTGATTTTTTGATTAAGCAAGGCGGCATGTCATCCCCTATTTCAACGACTTGAGCACCATCAGATTCAACTAATAATTGTTTTTGAGATAACTCTTCTACAATTGGTTCCATCTTGTCGTTGTAGTAAGCTTCCCCATTTTCTGAATCGAATGAAACGCCTAGTAAATCATAAATTTTTTGGAATTCCTTTAAAGATTCCGTTCGGAACCATTCCCACAAGGCTAAGGCTTCCGTATCCCCATCCTCAAGTGATTTAAACGCTGCCCGCCCTTGATCATTTAAGGCTTTATCTGTTTCTGCTTCTTCATGAAAACGAATATAGAGTGCCAACAAAGTCTCAATTGGCGCATCCTGAACTTCCTTTTCACTCCCCCACAACCGATAGGCGACAAGCAATTTCCCGAACTGAGTTCCCCAATCACCCAAATAGTTAATTTTCACAGGTTGGTAGCCACTCTTTTCTAACAACAGAGAGATGGAATTACCAATGACTGTCGACCGTAAATGGCCCATTGAAAATGGTTTTGCGATGTTTGGTGAAGACATATCAATAGTGACAACACTACCTTGACCAATTTGTGAGGAACCATACTGATGGGATTGGTTTATGATCGTTTCCAAGATGTGTTGAGAAAAATAGGATTTATTCATAAAGAAATTCACATAGCCATTGACTGCTTTGGCCGTTTGAACGCGAGGATCACTAATACGTTGAGCGATGTCTTCTGCAATCAATACAGGAGATTTTTTTAATACCTTTGCGAGCGAGAAGCAAGGAAATGCATAATCTCCTAAATGAGTATAAGTCGGCTCTTCAATCATATTTTCATCAACCAGTTCCGGAACAATGCCTAGCAATATTTCTAAAATGTCTTGCTTCATCAGAAAACCTCCTAAAATAAATAAAAAAAGCCCTCGTCTCATTAAACATGAGACGAAAGCTTAACTTCCGCGGTACCACTCAAATTGCCAAATATATGGCCACTTTCTCCATAACGGGGAGTTCCGGCTACTAAAAGCATCTCCAAAGTGCGGTTCACAACTCTTTTACACCGGGCTTCCACCATCCCCCGCTCGCTTTTGTATCCGATGTCGCTACTCTCTTTTTCCTAGATATTGTTATTGAATTTAACAAACCCCAAATTAATTGTCAACATTTTCTAATCGTTTTTTAGTGTTTATTAATGAAGGCTAGAAACGCTAGCACAAAGCAAAGTCCACCTTATCCATAAAAGACCATCGAAACTTTGCGATTCATGTTCATTTTATAGCCATAAACCGCGAAGAAGAGAGCCGCTGCCAATTTAGATATACCTTCATATCGTGAGTTACCAGAGAACGCCGAGCTACTAAAAATAACTGTTGTAAGCAACGTGATCAAAATGAGGACCTTAAACCATAAAGGTTCTAATTGGAACAACTTAAACATGCTTTTTATTCTAAAAGTTAGATTTCGCAATATGTCAGATTTCATTTATTCATACTCGGCATCTGGCATGTTATGTGTGACATAAGTTCCCGCAATGAAATCATGGATTGCTCTCTTGTCTTCTCTCATAGCAACCATAAAAGCACTTACAATAATTCCAATACCCAACGTCAAAGCATATACGAGACCAGAAACGATTGTTCTCATGAACATCGTTCCAAACCCCAATTTGTCCCCATTTACCTTCGCAATACGGATTTGCATCATTCGTTTCCCTATCGTATAACCATTCCAAACAGCTGGTAACACCAACGAATAGACCAAATTCACAGGAACCGAAATCACGTCATCGTCAAATTTCCCTGTTATAAAATACGCCAGTATAGCAATTGGCAGACCAACAATAAGAGCATCTAAGATACCTGCAAAAAAACGTTCCCAAAACCCAGCAAGATTTGTGATAGTCAATCCCCCTAAAGTATACTCACTCTATAGACACAGCATGCAAAACTCTGTTTCTACAAACCAATAATTGCGAATGAAATCACGATGAAAATGAAAATACCCAAAAGAAAAATCCGATCAAAAGTTTTGCTTGATTCTCTTCGGAAAAAAGGAATTACCTCGATCACTTTAGCTAACCCTCCAGCCACTAGTCCTGTTAAAAGTGCACTAACAAGCCAATGCATTTCATAAACAGAGTCAATATAAAGAACAAAAACGATTGCAAGTGCAATACATAGCGCAATGAATGGTGGTCTCAAATCTCTATTTTCTTCCGCTAACATTGTTCTAGGACCTCCAATACTCATTAACGACGTGCAGCACGCAACCTACGGAATTGAGCAATTTCTTTAAATAAAAACTGCCAAAATGCAAACGAAGCGATCAGTAAGAACGCTAACTTCCAACCTTGTCGCCAATCATTGAAATACACATAATAACTCATGGCCGCATACACAAACGTGTAAAAAACAATCCCCCATAAAAGCGACTCGCGTTTCACATAAAACTTAATTGCAAATAGAAGTACAGAAACCCCTAGTAACACCCACTTTAATGTATCGAACTCCATATATTTCGCCCCTTACAATCCCGACTGCTTTGTAAAATTTCTTTTTATCATTCCATTGGATGACTGCATACCAAATTTCTCATAATAAGCCTGCAACTCTAAGTCACACATTAAGTCAATCATATAAATATCCTTCAGCGTGGCAAACATTCTCTGTACCAATTGTTGTCCGATTCCTTTACCATGATGAGATGGTAAAACTTCTAAAAATGGGATGTACGCTGATAAAACGCCGTCACTTATAGCTGTAATATATCCTACGATTTGATTCGAATTTTCTTCAATTGCTAATACGATATGTGAACTATTGTTCAATAACTTTAAATGAACTTCAGGAGAAGGTGGATTTGGCCAATTCACAAAAAAACCGTTTAACTGATTAACATTTATACCCTTAGTAGATGTTGTGTAAATCACTTTCAGAACCCTCCATTTGCTCTTTTAATCGGGGTATTTCTGTATGAATCAATTGTAAAGTAACATTAAAGTACACCTCTAACTGTTTAATTGATATTTCTACAAAAACTTACATTTGGATATTATTAATTAAAGAATATCAGAACCCCCGTATATATTGTAGGAAAATTCTGATTTTGTGTTATAAATTTCCAAAATTAAATTTATAGAGCATGTCTTTTGAATTTCTAATAAAATACTTAAATTTGTGACGTTTTGATCTTGATCTTTTTATTAAAATGTTGTATAATAAAGAAAAAGCGAAAGGGTGTTCGTATATGCAAGATTCTAAATTAAAAGTAATTGAATTATTTGCTGGTGTCGGTGGCTTTCGTTTAGGTCTCGAGAAAGCGAACCCCGATTTATTTGAAGTAGTATGGGGGAACCAATGGGAACCTTCTCGAAAAGCTCAGGATGCTTTCGATTGCTATAAACACAACTTTAAAGATGGAATACATTCGAATGAAGATATAACTACCGTTTCAAATGACGCATTTGCAGATTTAGAACCAAATTTAGTAGTGGGTGGCTTTCCATGCCAAGACTATTCAGTAGCTCGAAGCCTTTCTGGTGAAAAAGGGCTCCAAGGGAAAAAAGGCGTTCTTTTTTGGGAAATTAAACGCGTTATCGAGAGTACAAACCCAAAGTATGTATTATTAGAAAATGTTGACAGACTTTTAAAATCTCCTTCATCTCAACGGGGGCGTGATTTTGCAGTTATGTTAGCTACATTTAGGGATTTGGATTATACAGTTGAGTGGCGTGTTATTAATGCTGCAGATTACGGATTTGCTCAAAGAAGAAGACGTGTTTTTATATTTGCTTACAAAAATGGAATATCATTTGGACAAGCTCAAAGTAATTTTTCTGAGGATCAAATTGTTTATAATGAAGGCTTCTTTGCCAAGCCATTCCCAGTTGAGTTTGAGCCATATAAAAATCGAATTAGTTCAGTAACACTTCCTGATGATATTGTATCAATATCTGAAACATTCTCTTTCGGATTCCATACTGCGGGATATATGAAAGATGGATATGTATTTACTACACAAGTAATTCCAAAAGAAGAAAAAGCCATCACTTTAAGAGAGATTTTGATTAATGAAGATGATGTTGATGAGAAATTCTATTTGTCTGAGGCTACGAGTGAAAAGTTTGCATACCTTCGAGGTCCAAAGAAAATTGAACGAAAAACGGCAGATGGACATGTTTACCAGTTTTCTGAAGGTGGTATGTCCCCTACTGATGATTTAGACAAACCTGGTAGAACTATGCTAACTAGTGAAGGTTCAACCAATCGAAGTACGCATATAGTTGAAGTAAATGGTAGAAAACGTTTCCTAACACCTTTGGAATGTGAAAGATTAAATGGATTTGATGATAATTGGACAAACACCATGTCTGATCGTATGCGCTATTTCTGTATGGGAAATGCTTTAGTTGTTGGCCTAATTGAAAGAATGGGCCATCGGATTGAAGAAATAGAAAGAACAAATAAGGTCTCCGAAATTCAATTAGAATTAGTACTTCAAAGCTGATACTCATGTATCGGCTTTTTTCTTTATATGGTAAAATCTTGATAATAACAAATTAATTGTTCTAGGAGGTCCATTCATGATTTATGAAACAGAAGAAATACTTCTGTACAAAGCAAAAGAAGCTGAAGGAAAAACATTTGGAGAAATAGATCAGAGTGGGAGAATTACCAATCCTAAGGCAAAAGGACAACTTGGACAAATTATCGAAGAAAGCTTTTTCGGCTATGAAATAAATTCTAAGTCAGAGGCAGACTTCTTGGAATTAGGAATTGAATTAAAAGTCACTCCACTAAAATTAAATAAAAACGGTTCCATTTCTGCTAAAGAACGATTGGTATTAAACATCATAAATTATCAAAATGAAATCTTAAACACATTTGATACATCTAGTTTTTGGAAGAAGAATCAAAAAATACTTCTTATGTTCTATCAATGGATTCCAGATGTACATCGATCACAATATCAAGTTCTTAAAAGTCATCTCTTAACTTATAGTGAAGAGGATTTACAAATTATAAAAACCGATTGGGAGTTTATAACCAATAAAATCAAGTCTGGAAAAGCCCATGAACTTTCTGAAGCAGACACCATTTACTTAGCTGCGTGTACTAAAGGAAAAAACAAAGAATCCCTTAGAACACAACCTTATAACACATTACCAGCGATGCAAAGGGCATACAGTTTAAAAGCAAGTTACATGACGGGCGTGGCAAGAAAGATACTTTCGAATAAAGATATGGTTTCCATAACAAATAGCCAAGAATTAAAGACTCGAACGCTCGAAGAAATTCTAAACGACAGATTTACCCCTTATATCGGAAAAACTCTTTCGCAAATTGCATTTGAAAATGGAATCACAATTAATAGTTCAAAAAGTTTTGTTCCCGAATTCATAAGTGCTTTATTAGGTATAAAAGGAACTAAACTGGATGATATTGAAGAATTCTCAAAGGCCAACATACAATTTAAAACGATACGCCTTGAACCTAATGGCATCCCACGAGAACATATGTCCTTTAAAAATATAGACTTCAATGCATGGTCTAATGAAGATTGGGAAGATAGTTGGCTAAATAATTATTTTGAGCAGACTAAGTTCTTGTTTATTATTTTTGAATTCAAAGAAACTGAACGTCAAAATAAAAATCGGGAATTATTTTTCAAAGGAATTCAACTATGGAATATGCCAATTAGTCAAATTGATACACACTTGAAAGAATTCTATCTAACTGTTCAACTGCAAATTAATGATGGAATCCAAATCGACATAATCGCAAGAGGAAATACTGTTGTAGCTAGAAATAATTTACCTTCGCCAGGGTTTAATGGTATCTGCCATATTAGACCAAAAGGTAGAAACGGACAGGACAAAACACTTTTACCTGATGGGCAAATGATAGCTAAACAAGCATTTTGGTTGGATAAGGAATATGTTGTTTCGTTGTTATAATTTAATCGATACGGGGGTTAAGCTTTGGAATTCCAAATATATTCTCACAGAAATGCATTAACAATACTTGAAAACGACCCAGAGTATTTTGAAGCATGGAATGAAATTAAAGAAGTACTAAATAATTTGTCTGATTCTCGACTTATAGAGTGTTTCATTACACACTTTTCGCAAACAAAAACAAAAAGCATTTCAAAGACAATTAACAAATTATTAAAAGAAGATTTTAATGATAGAGGATGGACTACAGAAAGTGCAATATTCCAAGAAAGTACATATCAAAGTACAAGTTATTGGAGATTGGATATGGCAAAGATGCCAATATCTATTGAAGTAGCATTTAATCATGCATCTGCTATAGCTTGGAATTTATTAAAACCTGTATTAGCAAGCGAACTAAACCATGTTGAAAAAGCTATTCAGACCAAAATGGGGATTATTATTTGTGCAACACAAGGCTTAAAATCTGCAGGCAATTTTGATAATGCTATAGGCACTTATGAAAAGTTTTTATTACATCTTCGTCCCATGATGAATCAATTAAGTGTACCATTATTAATAATCGGGCTTGAAGCTCCAAAGACATTTGTAATATCAGAGAAAAAAATAGGGTCTAATAAGATTGGTGAAATCCTTATGAATGATGATGTTGAAAATTTGACCAGTATTATTTGATAAATTTCATAAAGTCTCAATACAAATTACAGTCGCGGAATTGCAAATTATGACCTCTTTAGTTTTGCTAAAGAGGTTTTTTGGTACTTCGAGTTATGTTATTAGCACGACGTCGACAAAGTCATCGGGTGGTGGTTGGTAAATTATCTATCTCATTATGTAGTAACATGACCTTTTAAACCTTTAAATTACATGGACAAAATTGATAAAATTTCTCTATATCTTTTTTCCATCAACATTTCCTTTTCTTTTTTCACTAGATAAATCAATAATGAACCAAATGTTTATCTTTAAAATTTATAAATTATAAAACAACTAATCTCACTGGATATCACCCCAATAAGATTAGTTTTATTAATTATTTTGATTTCCCGAGTCGTTTCCCTATAGTAACGTTTTAGGATATTTCCCACTGTTTTTCTATCAATTTTAGAATATAGATTTGAAAAACCCGACATTCGGATTACTAATCAAATTTCTATCTAGATACATATTGCCGACTTCACATGATGTTTCTGGTAAATGGACACAGTTATAGCATGCTGCACCATTTACCCCTTGGATTCCTTGTCCTTGGGATTCAGCAAGTTCGGTACAAACTGGATCGGAACTACACCATTGCGCACTCATTATGGAATTGTCGATTAATTTAAAGAATTTGTCTTTCCTTCCTAGACGGACGAGCCCCCCGAAAGTACCTTCAATATCACCCGCAGAAGTGTAAATCAATATAGATGCTTGATTAGCGTTCATATAAAGACGTTCACGAATAGATGCCATATTATATCCGCTAGTATTTGAAATTTCTTCAATTATTAAGTGAGCCAATGTATGCATCATGATATTTCTTGGTGATTCAATAATTTCAGGCATTATATGTTCCATATTATTAATACGTTCCTTATATTTTTCGAAATATGTTTTTACAGCTTCCTCTTGTTCCCATTGAGCTATTTTCTCTAAATCAAATTGAATAAAGATTCCTTCTCCGTAAACTGTATAAGCTGGGAGCCATTTTTGATTATTAGCTACTTCCTTATGGTACATGAGGTCAAATGACGAAGTATAAGAATATTTGCCATTTTCATCTGTTCTACTTAATCGTTTAAAACCAGATAGGGCAGTCGTTTCTCTTAGTTGTGTCACACGATTAACACGATTGAAAAATGGTTGATAAATACTTGCCGATTGTTTGCTATCATTGTCTGTCTTTGTCCATTCTACTTGAACCTTCAAATATTCTTCTGCACATTCGTCCTGAAGTTTTTCATATTCTTTATTGCGTAATAACAAAGGTGACCCTACTTCAATTGTATTACCTTCTTCAACGACACCTTTCTCTAAATAGAGAACCGCTTTTTCATAATCTTCACGAGAAACGTTAATTTGTGTACTTAAAGCACTATATAAAATATTTACTTTTCCTTCAAACGTATCGGCTGCTTCTAATGCTCCTAAAACTGCAATATTTCTTTGAAGCGTTTCCAATAAGCGATCTACATCCTGATTTTTCTCACCCGGTAAGGAGATTACGCTTATTTTTTGTGGCATATAAACATTGATAGAGTTACGTAAAATTGCCACAGGATTTTCGTTGCATTCTTCAAATTCATCTCCGCACCAGGCTTTATGCCCTTTACATTTAAAGTCTTTATTCATAGAATTTAGCTTTTCGGAGAGAACGGTTCCACCAGGTTTTTCAGAATTATTCGAAGTAATACCTTTTAAACTTCTACCGGCACCACATAAGCATGTTATTTTCCAAGAATCTAGAGTTGCCCCACCTACTGTAATGAGCTTCATTCTTCCTTTACATATCGTTTGGTCACTATGATGTACCCATTCACGCCAGGGGAAATCTGAGATATGTCCACTAGAGCAAATAATTATGAATGGTACTTGCTTGTAGTATCGATGATTTTCACACTCAGAACAGTAATTTCTTGCTGATTCAATTGTGTAATTCAATTCATGCATAGTGTGACAAAATGGACAATAATGCCATTTAGGGAACCGTAATAGCGGAATTGTAATTTTAGCATTCGCTACATCTGGTCCCACATCTCTATAGTCAGGTGGTAAGTATAATTTGTTGACTCCTAAAAATCCTTTAAGACGAGGTTCAAATATTTCGAATTCAGCCTTAGAGTCTATATCGTTTCCTCTAGAATCTTGAAGCCAATAGTCTAATGCACCAACAATAGCAGTTTCCCCTTCCGGACTAACGATTAAAGAACCTGGACCGTTTGAGCCAACTAATTGACTACGCCGTAATTGTAGTCTTCTCATATATTAAAAAGCCCCCAATCTTTAGGTGTTTTCGGAACTAATGTTTTTGAAGTAACATTTAACGAAATTTCTCCCTTACTTTCAGCATCAACACTTCGTAGAGTATTAATGACTCCAATAGATTTCGGCGAATTATTTTTAGCGATAGGATCTCCGCTTTTATACATTAATCCTTGTACTCCATTACCAATATCCCAAGAGTTGAAATCCCCACTTAATATCTTTTGGCAAATGGCTTCATATGTATCTATGAACACATTTGCTTGTTCTTTATCTACTAGTATTAAACGTTTCATTAAACCCTGCCTAAAATGTGTAAATTCTTCTGAGTCTTCAACTTCTGCAAATGCTTCAGAATTTGGAGTTTTAGCTAGTAAATCCGAAAATCTCTGACGAACATAACCGATTATAACAGCACTAAGACCACGTTCAAGGCTTGCATCAGAAAATGGTGTTACGCTTGTTGTTTCTACTTGTGCATACAGTCTTTGATGATACTCATTAAAATGCTCGAAATGAGATTTATCTCGAGAATTCCGATTAGAGTAGAGTGTGAATATTACACCTGGACGTTCATCAGTTCTACGCCCTACTCGACCAGATACTTGAATATATTGGGCTGTTGTTTTTGGCTGACCTACTATTGCCATCACTGACAGTCTATCGATATCTACACCTACCTCAATAATATTAGAAGCAAGACAAACATCTAGTGGTTTATTTTTAGCTTTCACATCAAATTCTTTTTTCAAGTCATCAATTGTTTTTGAAATTTCGTGACTTTGTAAGCGAGAAGTTAATTCTAAAGGCTCTTTTATAAAGCGCTGTTGTTCATAGTTTTCTCGTTTTTTTATAGAATTAATGTAAGTCGGAATATCCATGTTACAAAGGTTAATTCCTGCACCTAAATCTCTTAAACTATTATAAAAAGCAAGTAATGTCCAATAAGGATCACATTCATCTTGTGGTAAGAGGAAGGCCTCTTGCAAAATAGCAGAGAATGTTTGAACTTCAGCCATCATTAACCCTACGTTTGATGTAAATACTCCTACATATTTACGTCCGGGCATTGGACGCATAGTGTCTTTATCAAGAGCAATTTTTGCAAAAAAAGAATCATCTATGTTTAAACCAGGACTAGGAAATAGATTTGCCTTTTCACGCGCAAATAAACATCGTGCCTGTTCATCAAATTCTTTAATCGTAGCCGTTGCTGAGATAATTTTCGGTCTAATATATTTACCGTTTACTTTTTTAGTGCAAAGTTCTTCAATTAAACCTTCAAAGAGACCAGCTAAAGTGCCGAGTGGTCCAGAAATTAAATGAAGTTCATCTTGAATAATTAAGTTAGGTGGAGTGTAAAGCTGCTCTCCATTTTTTCCGATTCCAAATAGTGATCGCGCCTGCGGATTCCAGGTGAGTTGGACAAATTTATCTATTGTTCCAATTAAGAAGGTTGGACGCTTCTCGTAAATCGTTTCATCTACAAAATAGACTGGTATTTCATCGTGAAAATGACAGTCTACATCTGGACAGTAAGTAACAAGTTTATTTTCTACATTTGTATATCCATGAATTGAAGTATTTTTTTTGCCCTTTTGATTTTTTGCTTTGATTTTTCCAATCGTACTGCCACACCAAGGACACCGATTTAATATAAATGTTTCTTGTCGTACACCATTATTCATCTCACGTAGTTGAGCAAGTGCATTTTTATGATTGTTTGGAGATGTTGTACCACCAACCCACATGCCAATTGAAAAAGGCATTAATCCAAGTGGAACATCTTCTTTGGATCGTAAATACTCCATTGCACAAATTAAGCGAGATGAACGCTGGAACTGATCTGCTGTTAATAAACGTAATGTATAGCGCATCATAATATCGACACCTGCATCACTTGGTGAAGTTATTCGACGATAAAACATTTGAAAAGCAGCAACTGCCAAATAGGCTTCTGTTTTACCACCACCAGTAGGGAACCATATAAGATCAACAACTTCTCTCTCAATCGATTCATTGTTTACTATGGAGTCTATTGACATAAGGAAAAACGCAATTTGGAATGGACGCCAGCTATTTTGACTCTCTAAGAGCTGTGGTAATAATTTTACCGTTTCTGAATACCCAATGTCGTAATGTAATTCGAGATTTTCTGTTTCAGGTACCCGCTCCTTTTTCCCGTTTACTTGTTGTAAGAGTATTGCTTTATTAGCAAGAATAAAAGTCGTTCGTACTGTTTCATCTTGTAAATGTAGTAATCCTCGTCGCATTCGATGTAAACTTTCTTTAGCAAGGTTCATATTGTGTTGAGCTGCAGGTTGTAGAACAGCAGGAAGTCCAGTAATTTCTTGTTCGCAATCTTTAATCCATTGTTCGTATCCATTTAGTAAAGGTTCTAATATCTTTGACAGGCTTTCATAGTTTTTACAGTTCGCTAAGTCAATCATTTTTATTTTCAATTGCGTATGCTTACCATCTTTTATAATCGTGACATCTGGTGTCATACTTGTTGTTTCATATGTTGGAACGAAGGTTGTCTTAATTTCAGTGATTTCTTCAGAAAATTGATCCCAAGTCGTAGAACAACCATGTCCAAAAGCATAGTTAATTTTATTTCGATATAGAAGTTCATCATTCGTCTCATCAGGTGTCATAGGTAACATACGTTGATAATGTTTTGGATAATTTAAAAATAAGCTATTCAAAACTTGAGCAGTAATTTCTGATTGGAAAACAATTGCTTCGTCAGCT
Source organism: Paenisporosarcina quisquiliarum (assembly GCF_043641925.1). Taxonomy (GTDB): domain Bacteria; phylum Bacillota; class Bacilli; order Bacillales_A; family Planococcaceae; genus Paenisporosarcina; species Paenisporosarcina quisquiliarum_A. The sequence continues at coordinate 60,948 of NZ_JBHZRU010000014.1, read as the reverse complement.
TGTCCTTTTCTTTTCATTGTGGAAGTTCGATTAGTGATTGTTATTGTAATCAGTTTTGAATTTTCTTTGATTCTACAGCGGATACTTAAAGAAATATCAAAATTCTCTATTTCTTCTTTTGATAAGTTATACATAGGAAGTGGTACATTCGTTTGAAAGTTGTCTGGAAATGATTCAAAGTCTATTGTATACTCACCAATCATTGTTTTTCGTAGCCACCATGATTTGGAATATTTCTTTTCCGCAATGGTTACTTTATGAGCCTTATAGTGCGCACCTTTAAATGAAACCTTAAGCTGCTTTGCTTCCGGCGCAATTCGGCAAGTAAAACCTAAACTAGATGGCAAAAAGTCATTTGATGATATGCTTTTTGTACCTTCTGTAGTTAAGTTTTCATTACTAATTTGCTTTAATTCTTTTGGTTTTAATTCTGGATTAATAACTACTTTTTCTACTTCATCTTCATTTGGAGAAAGACCATCGATTGAAACAATTTCCTCTTGTTTAGCCTGTACAGGATAAAGCATACCAGCTGAGTATCTCCGAGAAGGGAATTCCGTTTGTAATACCTCTTCCTTTTCTCCACAATAAGACCAATAATAATTTTCCTTGGCTTCGTCAACTGTTATGACAGTCGCTTCATTAAATTTTTTAGAATTTTCTTGTATACGACTTGGTCCTACAATTTCAATTTCTACTGCTTTAATTAGTTTTTCTCTATTTATCAGTGCATTTTCCATTTTGACTACCATATTAAGCCCTCCAAATCTTCAATATATCTTTTCTATCCACAACGATTGTTTTTTCATTAATTTGTTTTACAACTTCAATATTAAATGACGCACCTACTAAGGTATCTGCTGAGAAGGTAGCAAAGCCCTGTTCTTCTATGTCATTAATTAATTCTAATTTTATAGATTCAAGAAGTTGTGTTGTTATAAATCTCCCTGCCTTTAAATGTGCTGACCGAATCAACTCAGTGGAATATATAATACTGCGTATTTCTTTTTCTGTAAATTCTAAAAATTTCAGTAATTCCGGTAGACAGTTAGGGGCAATTCGTTCAGGCTCAATCCAGTTTCTAATATTTTGCTCTGAAGCAGTTGAAATTCCTTGACTATTTAATAATTGAGCTAATTCTTTAATGCCATGTCTATTTATTTGTTTTGTAAGTCTTTTCCTCCATATCCTTTGGTTAGTTCTGCATCTGGTGGCTTTAACATCTAATATGGTATCAGCAATATCAATAATTAAATCTACTGAACTATGATTACGGAAAAGTAGTAGATTTCCTAGTTCGATTTGTTTTATCTCAACAGAATCTAGTTTTAAACTATTTGGTTCTAATCGGCGTATTTTGTAGGAATTTGGAATAAAACTATAGCATCTGTTTTCTAACAAAATAAGTTTACACTCAACTCTATCTGCTTCTTTTATAGATGTTGCATTATTTTCATAGTGTTTAATAATTTCCTCTTCATTAAAATCATCTGCAATATCACCTAATTCCACTTCGAAAATAGCACCTTTATGTCCATCTGAAAATTGAATATTATCATAGATAGTTGTTATTGTGTCTGACACACTTAGTTGAGGAAAATTCCTCGTTTTTTGTATTTGATTATTGAAAATATTATAGGTTAAAAAATAAGTGTTTTTCGAAAAAAATAAAGACGAATATTTTTTGTCATAGTTAAATGGTGATCCAATATAAATAACATTGTCTGCAACAATACCTAATTTAATAAATTCATTAGCTTTGATAATTGGAACTTCAATATCATTCAATACTATAAATGGGGTGTTACTTAAAAATTTTGTTAAAATATATGTCTTTTTAGTAACGATATTTTGTAGTTTCTCTGAAATTGAATTTTTCAAGAAATTAGATTCGCCATATTCAGTTTGGATTGTTTTTAATATTTTTGCGATTGGAATACAGTATTGCTTGAATAAATCCGGATATCGAGATTGAATGTTTTGAAGTAGATTGAAAATCTCATTTAAATATTCGTCGAAAATATTACTGTAAATATCTAAAGAAGTAAAAAAACGATTAATAATTTTTTTGAACTCTGTAAAAGTTTCTTTTAGTTGATCTTCGAATTCATAATGCCTCTTAATTTCATTTGAGAATTCTTTACTTAATGTATACAGCGTTGAAATTTCGGCATTTTCCACCTGTATAAATTGAACATTTTTAGGCTTCTTAAAATGTGAATTAATTAACTCCAAATGGGTTTTTCTATTGCCAGCCAAGCAATTCAACTCCTTTCGGTATAGTTATATTTGTATCATTTAAATAGTTACTAATTTGACTTGTAACAATTACACTTTGATTGTTAACGATTTCTTGCACTATAGTTGTACGTAATAAATCAGATGTCTCTGAATTTTCATGACGATCATCTAGAATAATTCGACAATTATTTTTATAATTTTTAAGATGGGCAAGAGCTTTATTCGCTCCTACAAATATTGTTGGTAAATTCCCACCTTCACTAGCGTCTTCTTTAGCTGATTTTGTTACCCAGTGTATATTGAGAAAATCACTCATACTACCATCCATTAAAAAATCTTTCATTGTAAGTATATGTCCTGAAATATCGAATTCAATTATATGTAAATTATCGTTAAATTCCGTCCTTGTTCCTACTAAATTTATACATGGCTCATTTATTAATTCGTGTGTTTGGAGTGTTGAGCTGTCATAAATATATTGCAATATTGTCATACTTATTCTATTTAATTCTTTAATACTTTTAGCTGATTTAATATCTTTACTTCCTTTTCCTACGATAATAACTCTATCTCGCCACTGCTTTTGGGGAACTAAGTGGGTAGTTTTTTGTAAGTTCAAAATCTTCAAGTGCCATGAATCAGTTGAAGTTGCTCCTTTAACTAACTCAATAACAGAGCAGCGAACCCACTTATCTACATGATAGTAATATATATAATCGCCACTTTTAAGCTTTTGAAAATGTGTCAAAATCGCTTCGGTCCCAATTTCTTTTTTCAAATTTTCATCTGAAATTCCTAATGCTACAAAATACGAAAATATTAAGTTGTTAGGTAAAGACATATATATATGAATAGGTTTCTCATTTAAAGAATTTTGATGTGAAAATCGTCCGATAGCTATTGCAAACAACATCCATTGTTCTAAAGGTCGATATTCATTTTTATATTTATATTTCCATAAATTCATATTCACGAAAACACTCCCATTTCTTTACTTTATGTAATTCAATTGTACCTAATTTTGACTAATATTTGGGTATTGTATTGGAAAACATTTTTAATACAGTATTTTAATGCAAAAATATCAGTACATAATTTTTTCACGCACTTAATAATCAAACACTTTTATGCCATGTTCAATCCAACAGATTCGATAACTACTTTTAAAAGATTTTTTTAATTTATCAAAAAAGCTAAATCTTGTTATATAGGTCAATAACTAAAATATTTATCTTCATACCCTTTCTTTCTTTAACTTCTACATTCTCTTATGAACAAGAAATGGACCTTCCTCGGTCTATATGAGGAAGATCCACTTCTATAATTTTTATTGAGAAATCACTGATACCTTCGAGTTCGAGTTATGTTAAAAGCATAACTCCAACAAGTTCATCGAGTGGTAGTTGGTGAATGCCGAATGGGTCTTCATAGCGGAGGTATTGGTTGTTGGCTTCTTTTATGGTGCCTTGGTGGGTATGAAGTTCGCCGTTTTTCCAAGTTGTTAGGCGTGTTTCGAATTGGCTGGTGAGTGCGCGTTCGATTTCTTCTTGCATGGTGTCGTAGTCGAATTCGTCGAGCACGGGTTTTTTCACCTTGTCATGATCGGCTTGCCATTCACGTAATTGGGCTACATGTTCTGGTAACATCATAGCCGTCCATTTTATCTTTCCTCGGTCTTTGAGATCACCTTGAACTTTTAGCCCACGATTGATTTTCATGAAATGACTTCCTTTCTTTCTTTTCGAGTTACTGGGATAACCGCGAGAATTTGTTCATAGTAAAAAGTGCGTTTGGCCTGTTTGGTAAAACAGAACGCTTGAAAGGTATCATGATACGATTTAATGACTTTTACTCGTCTTTTAGAAATTTTCCCATCCTTTGCTAGGTAAACCATCTCTAATACGTCATGCCTTTTCATACCTTTTACAATGACCTCTTTCATTTGAGCTTCCTCCTTTTTCTTGATTATAAACGAACACGTGTTCTCTTTTCAAGGAAAAAGATATGGGAATTTCAAGAAGTCGGTTATTCCTCGAAAAATACAATTGATTTAGCTATAGTGGAAGTAACTAAACATATCGGAGGAGTGAAACAGAATGTCTGAAAACAAAAAGTTAATTTCAACTATTGTAGAAGGTCAAGATCTTGTAATGGAGCGCATTTTTGATGCGCCTAAGAAGTTGGTATTTGAGATGTATGCCAAGTCAGACCATTTAGAGAAATGGTGGGGACCGCAAGGATGGGAAACAGAAAATCGATTATTTGATTTTAAACCTGATGGCGTTTGGCATTATTGCATGCGCTGCATGGATGAAAACCAAGGAGAATTTTTTGGTCATGAGTCTTGGGGAAAAGCGGTGTTTCATGAAATCGTTGTGCCAGAAAAAATTGTCTACACAGATTCGTTTTCCGATGAGGAAGGCAACATCCCTGGGGCCATACCTGATATTTTAATCACTATGGATTTTGTTGAGGATGGCGATAAAACGAAGCTTCTCATCCGCTCCCATTTCTCATCTGAAGAATCTCTTCAGCAAGTAAAGGATATGGGAATCGTCCAAGGATTAGAGTCACAATTTGAAAGATTAGATGGTTATTTAGAAGAAGTAAGTTGAGTTAAATAGAAAACTTCTAAAGGCACTGCAAACGCAGTGCTTTTTTGTAGCTTTATTAACATCGGTAGCCATTTATGTACAATAAAGAGGAAAACACTTTATTGTATCGAATGTAGTTAAGGGATAGATACATGCAGTTTTTTGGAGGCTATTATGAACATACATATGAAAAAACGTATTGCGGAAATAGAAATCAATCACAAATTTTCAGGCTCGGCCCTTATAAAAGAGAACAACGATATTTTAGCTGAAGTAAACAAAGGGTACTCTAATCGTTCTGAACAGTTACAAAACAGTACATTGACAAGGTATGGAATAGCTTCAGGTTGTAAGCTTTTTACGGCTATAGCCATTTGTCAGCTTGTCGAGGAGAGAAAGCTTGCTTTTAATTCAAAGTTACACGAATGTCTAGCACTTCCGTTTCCGAATTTTGATGAAGAAATCACCATCCATCATTTACTCACACATACTTCTGGAATTCCTGATTATTTTGACGAGGAAGTGATGGATGACTTTGAAGAGTTATGGGTTGAAAACCCCATGTATCGTATTAGAAGTTTGAAAGATTTCTTGCCGTTATTTCAAGATCAAGCCATGAAATTCAAACCTGGGGAACGGTTTCACTATAATAATGCCGGATATATTGTACTTGGTTTAATCGTGGAACAGGCGAGTCAGAGGAATTTTACTGACTACGTTCAAGAACATATTTTCAATAAAGCTGGAATGGTAGATTCGGGATACTTTGAAATGGATGCCCTCCCACCTAATACTGCGCTAGGTTATATTGATAACCCTAATGGAACATGGAAAACAAATATTTATTCATTGCCCGCAAAAGGCGGTTCAGATGGCGGAGCATTTGTTACTGTCCATGATATGGATCGGCTGTGGGATGCACTGATGAACAATCAACTGCTAAGCGAAGCCTATACGCAGCAGTTACTCACCTCCCACGCACAGGAAAATGAATTTGACTTCTATGGTTATGGTATTTGGATGAAGAAAGCCGAAAATGACTGCATTTTTAAGTATCATGTAATGGGCTATGACCCAGGAGTTAGCTTTCACTCTGCTTATTATCCCGGGAAATCGATTAAAGTTGTCGTCTGTTGCAATCAGTCCACTGGTGCATTCCAACTGATGAAAAGTATGGAGGATGCCATTCATACCTCTACATGATAAAACAGAGCTTACACCAATAATGGTGAAGCTCTGTTTTCTTATCTAATTTACGTATAAAAAAGCTTGAACAGGGTTTCTCTTTGAGGAACTTGTAGACGATCAAATTTTTCTAGGAATGCTTTTTTATCATACGCAGCGTTATGGATGGTGATGATTGGTTCATTTCCAGTGAGGTCGATGATGCCGTATGGTGCTGTATCCCCTTTTGACACGCCAAGTGCGCCTGGATTGAGATATATTTTGTCATCAGCTTGAAAATCATGCTCTGGGTGGTGATGACCGAAACAAATGATATCTGCAGGGTAATCGCTGAACATATGTCGCATGTTTTCAAGTGTTGCTTCTTGGATTGTGTAAAACGGTTCGTCTTGAATATGTGCTTGTCGTTTGTTTTCTTCTATATGATAGTGAATGCCTAAAACCCGCGTGCCGTTTACTTGTTTTTCAATGATGCGTGGCAATTGTTTAAGTTTAGTTACATGGTTCGGGTTTAATCGTTCAGCAATCCATTGATGATGCTCACGTGTGTGTTTGTAAGTTTCTGGATGGCCTTCACCTGCAATTAATGACAAGATTGCTTCATCGTGATTTCCGGTAATCATTCGGATATCTGATCGACCAAATAGAATGTCGAGTACTTCGTTTGAGTCCGGTCCCATGGCAATCATGTCGCCTAAACACCAAATTTCATGGATGTCCCCTCGCTTGTCGATTTCTTGTAAAACTGCTTTTAATGCTAGTTCATTTCCATGAATATCTGTGATAATCGCTAGTTTCATCTGTTTCAGTCCTTTTCACAAAGTCGTAACAATAGTTTACCTCATTTACCTACTAGAGGCAGATGGAAAGCCTTTTCAACCGAATTTTGGGTATAATGAGGGCAGCATTGGTACTTTATTGACGAAAGCGAGTGAATGAACATGAAAAAATGGATACTTATTTTAGGGGTGGCAGCAGCTACACTTTCTGCCTGTTCAAATGATGAACCCTCGTCGGTCGCTAAAAACGATCCGAAAAAAGCTGAAACTCAAGCAGAACCAACTCTTCCGAGTGAAGGGTTTTATGTAGATGCAACAGATTTGAAAGTAGATCATATTCATGGACTAGGATACCCCGCTTCAGGCGATGCATTTATGCTTGCCTCTCATCATGGCCCGGTGATGTATGAAGATGGTGTTTGGAAAGAAACGAAGACTGAAAAGCATGATTATATGGGATTCCATGCAGTATCCGATGGCTTCGTTTCAAGTGGCCATCCTGAACCTGGCTCAGACTATGAGAATCCCCTGGGTTTATTGAAAAGCACGAATTTAGGTGAATCGTTTGAGCAATATGCTTTTGAAGGCGAAATCGATTTTCACTATTTAGGTGCCGGTTATGAAACTGGGCGGATTTATGTATTCAATCAAATGCCGGTTGAAGGCATGGAAAATGGATTCTTTTACACGGATGATTTAGGCGAGTCTTGGGAAACGATGGCAATGGAACGATTTGACGCACAGCAAATGTCGAATATTTCAGCTCATCCAACGGAAGCGGATACGGTAGCGATTGGCACAGAACGCGGTGTTTATACATCTAACGATGGAGGGAAATCGTTTGAACTGGCAGTCGAAGGCGTTTACACCACTTATGTGATGCAAGGAACGGATGCTGCGTACATCGCTGAATTAAAAGATGACAAGATGGTGTTGCATAAGACTGATTTAGCTTCAGGCGAAGGTGAAACGCTCGCTATCCCTGAGTTAACTGCTGAGAACTCCATTATCTTTATGGCACAGCACCCAACGAATACGAAGGAATTAACCTTTGCTACGCTCCAAAATGATGTCTACCAGTCAACCGATGGTGGTGCGACTTGGGAACAATTACTGAATAAAGGTTCGGTAAAATAACGAACTTTATGGGTAAATCAAGTTTAAAGTGCTTTTTCAAGGGAAGGATACTACTAATCACTTGAAGAAAGCGAGGAGAAGAAATTTGAATATGTCCTATGAAGATTGTTTGAAGGCCTGTCAGGAATGTTTAGAGGCGTGTAATGTTTGCTTTGACTCCTGTCTCAAAGAAGAGGATGTCAAAATGATGGTTTCATGTATTCGACTCGATCGAGAATGTGCGGATGCGTGTAGTTATGCCATTCAAGCCATGACGCGAAACAGTCCATTTGTTAAAGAAATTTGTGAGTTATGTGCGGAAATTTGTGATCGTTGTGCAGAGGAATGTGGCAAACATGACCACGACCATTGCCAACGTTGTGCTGAGGCATGTCGCAAATGTGCAGAAGCTTGCCGTGCAATGGTAGCTTAATAAAAGTACAAAAGAGCCTTAATTCGCTATTTGAATTAGGCTCTTTTGTATGTTCACACTTAATAGGTTCCATCGTTTTAGCAATTGATTTAGAAGTCCTACAATTTGGTTATTTAACTGTTAACACTTACACCCCATATTCTTTGAACGTTCAGTAATTCCTGTTCATTGAATTCCATTCTATAAATATCAGGTTTTGATGTGCTATGTAAAAAATCCAAGTCATAAGTGCTATCGAAATACCCCATCATCAATGTCATAACAGCCCCGTGAGTTCCGATTACTACTTTTTCATTTCTCTTCGTATCTAGTAGTTCCTTTAAAACTCTTATAGCTCTTTTTTGACAATCAGCATTTGATTCTCCTCCCTCTAAGGAGAAATTTGAATCGAAAAATGACTTATCCAAAATCTGTACTAATTCTTTATCCTCTAATCTTTTGTTTTCAGGAGAAAATATCCTCTCTTTTAAATTCTCAAAAACTAAAACTTCTTGTCCTATTTCTTGGGCAATCTTTTCAACAGTCAATAATGAACGTATGTATGGGCTTGAAACAACTGCATCGATTTTTTCATCTTTCAATATGTCAGTTACTCGTTGAGCATCTAAATAACCTTTATCAGTTAATCCTCTTGTTCGTTCATTGCCTTCTTTTGGCGATTCACCGTGTCTCACCATATAAATAACAGTACTCAATATACTTCACCACCAATGAGTTTCTTTTGTTTTCCTGCCTTTTTAGTTCAATAAGAGGGTGAATAAATCCTATCCGTATCAGTATCAATAACAAAATCAGCTTGTATATTGCAGTCATAAGGAATTTGTTCAAAGTTATGAATCCTGCAAAATACGTTTGGAAGATCTTTCATCTCATAAGTTAATTTCTTTACTTGCAAATATTTTTGCTTTAACTGTTGTTTGGAACACTTTTTCCCAGAAAGAACAACTTGATGGAAATAACCATCGATTTCAATAATCAATTTTATCACTACTGGTTGCTAGTCAGTCTTATAGCTTAGATTTGTAATGCAGTAATTTCACCAAAACCTTATTAAACTAAACTGCCCTAATGTTGAATATGAAAAAGAGCTCTACTCGTTTATTGAAAAAGAAAATCATTTTTTTGCCTTGATAACTATAAAGGAAGGTCGTCTTTCTTCATTAATTAATTTCGGCATTTTTTCTAAGCCTGCTGGAGTTGACTGGGGTTCAATGATTTCCTCTAATACAAGACCGTTTTTTATCAGCGTATTAATTAATGTTGAAATTGTTCTATGGTACTTAATAACACCATCTATATACCAATGTTGTTCTCTTTCCCCTTCTACTTGATAATTATCCAATGCCCAATATAATCGATTTCCCTCTTTATCCTTTACCCAATTGTTCATCTCGTGCCGTGCTGTAACAATTGGATGTTCAGTTGAATAAATGAATTCACCATCTTTATTTAATAAACTAGTGACTTTTTTAATTAAGGCTGAGTAGTCAGCAATATAATGAACGGCAAGAGAGCTTATGATTAAGTCGAATTTTTGATTATGCAATTCTAAATCTTCTATTGCAATACAAAGGTAATTGATTTTCTCATGTTTGTTTTCTTTGTTAGCCTTTTCAATCATATTCATTGAGATATCTATTCCTAAAACACTTGCTGCTCCATTGTCTATACAATACTTTGCAAATTGACCGGATCCACAACCTAAGTCTAATATCTTCTTTCCTTTAAGACTTGAAATTGCAGATTTTAATGCAGGTTGTTCAACAAAATCGTTGTAGGATATTCCACTCTCCCGCAAAGAGGTATACCCTTTAAAGAAAATGTCATTATCATAGATATTTTGTTTCAATTAATCCCATCCCTAGTATTATTGATATTTGGTAAGTAGAAACAGAGCACGTATCTGTTTTCATTAAATTTCGCGTTAGGTGACGTACTTTCATGAGTAATCGTTATTCAAATGGATAAAAAATTTTCCAAGATAAAACTAATAAGCCTAAGATGAATACCCCAAACAAAAAAGAGATAACTTTAAAAATAATAATATGGTATCTGTGCGGAGTAAATCTCTCTGATATTGACAGTAGAAAACCTAACAATAATTCAACAAAAGAAAATGTAGCAAAGCCTCCAGTAAAATCGTCATCCTCTTCATACTTTTTAAAAGCAACATAAAAAGCATTTCCAACCAAAATTAATAAGAACAATGAAATTATAATTAAAACATATATATTCATTTAAAATGCCTCTCCTCAAGCATAGGAAACATATACATATTGACAAAATAATTTATATCAGATGGTTTTCTTCATCCATTCTTCTCTTGTCAATTTCATATTTATAGAATCTATACATTCTCCTTCGTATTCTAAGTCGTTTTCATCTCTGCTATCTACAACAAATCCAAACTTTTCGTAAACATGTTTAGCTCTTGGATTAAAGTCATATACACTCAACGTAAGTTGATCTAGTTTGATTTTTTTAAAGACATAATCAATCATCAGCTGGGTAGCTTCTGTACCTAATCCCTTATTCCTTCCTCTTGGTCCAATGAGTATCCTAAAATTCATACTATGATATTTTTCATCGTATAAATTGACAACTACTTCCCCCACTAGGATACCTTGTAATTGATCAACAATTGCGAGGTCTAATCGATCTGTTTGTTCATTTCTTGTATTGTACCAATGATGAATTGATTCCCGATTAAAATCGGAAGAACTTCCTGTAAGTTTTATTGCTTCTGTATCCTGTAAACATTCTTCTATATAAGGAAGGTCTTGTTCTTTAAAAGCTCTAAGGATAACTTTTTGTCCAACTAAAAGTGGCTTTTCACCTAAATATACCATTCGTTTCACACTCCATTTTAAATCATCAGCAAAGTTCCTAAATGGAATCTTGAGCTAACCAAAATTGCATTTGTAAGTCACTATTCTATATCTTCAATATCAGTAATAAATCATTTTCAGAAATTCATATCTACTACCATTTGTATCTTGCATAAAAGTTTCATCTTCTTCGAACCCTAATTTTTTATATACTTTTATTGCCCTTTGATTAAAGGTAGCTACTGACAATGTTATTTTTTCTGGGTTGTATTTAGCTTTGGCGAAATCTATTCCAGCTATTAAAAATATTAAGCCATTTCCATTACCCGTTAAATCTGGTCTCATTCCTAATCCTAAATCAATAGTACTTTCAGCAACTTTATTAAAACTAAAGAAGCCCATAACCTCAGTACCATTTATCACAACAAAGTGCGAGTTTCCTCGCTTATCTGGGTCAAGGAATTCAACTAAATCTTCTTGATCCGATTCCATATCGTAAAAAGAAAATTCACCATTATAATGCCAATTAAAAGCTATATCTTCTGCCCGCTCTTGTGTCATTTCTTCGAATTTATACTCCACTATTTCTAACTCCTTTAATTTATTTTTTAATCAAAACATCCTCCTTTCTCGATGCTGTAGTGGCACCAACAATACTGTTTGCAATGACTGCTACCGTTGTGTTGAGGCATGTCGAAGCTTGCCGTGCAATGGTAGCTTAATAAACGTACAAAAGGGCATAATTCGCAATTGAATTAGGCTCTATTTAAATTTCACCTTTAATTCATTGAAAAAGGAAACAACTTTAGTAACAATGCTCCTGATTTGAATCGAATGTTATCATCATCCTTTCGGAATTTCCGTTCGTCGTTGATGACACATTATAAAAATCATTTGTATTTATCTCACTGACTCTTTTCCCATCATTATCGATATAAAAAGCTTTTATTTTGTACCACCCTAAATCCATAATTAAATCATACGATGATGAAGTTGAAATACTTCCGTTTTCAGGGACTATTAATAGTAGTGTATCATCTATAATTTCGAGTTCTTTTTTGTTAGGCTCATTGAAATATATGTCAATACATCCTTTGAAACCTTTAGGCAAATGATAAACAATGGTAGTATCATTGTTTGGTTTAATTAGCCACCATATGAGAATTAACGACAGAACTATACTAATTAATATACAAATATTCTTTGTCATATCACTTTTTAAAACCTAGAATCTTAACTTCTACATTTTGCATTTTCAAGACCTCGAAACTTCTACTATCGTCACTTCTCCAACAGGTATCTTCCAAGACAAATACAGTGTTCTTTTCAACTTTCATTGGCTCCATTGTAGTGTAATATTCTTTCCAAAATTTATCATAGGCTCTCAACAAAACCAACTCCTTCTTAATAGTATACCAGTAATATCCATTTATTTTTTTGAATACAAAGAATATTCTGTGGACAATACGCAAAAAAAGCTGAGTTTTCTAGCTATTAGTTAAAAAATATTACTTTCTTCTGTGGGGGAGTTAAATAGTTTTTATCGTATTTTTAAAGCGTGAATTTTGACCATTAATGGGTCCAGTCGTGATACGATAAAAGTATCATTTTTTTAAGGAGATTTTATGGCGTTTATTGAATCTTTATTGGCTACTCTGCCTATTCCCTTTGCTGTATTTGTTAGCATTGTATTAAGTATACTAATCAGTATTCTTGGCGTTGTTCCGAGTGCATTTTTAACGATATTGAATGTGACCGCGTTTGGTTTCTGGGGAGGGTTTTGGGTTTCTCTCGCAGGAGAAATTGTTGGGAGTTTGATCGCCTTTTGGTTATACCGCAAAGGATTACGTACGTATGTCGATCACAAGACAAAGCAATCACCACGTGTGCAACGGTTGTTGAATACAACAAATAGAGAGGCGTTTCTATTGGTTCTCGGATTGCGATTAATGCCTTTCGTGCCATCTGGTTTAGTGACGTTTTACGCATCTGTTGGGAGCATGAGCTTCATCACTTTTGCCATTGCGAGTAGCTTAGGTAAAATACCTGCATTATGGATTGAGGTTTTTGCGGCAAATGAAGTAATGGAATGGACTGTTACTGGTCAGGTGATTAGTGGATTGCTTGTTTTCGGTTTACTTATTTATGGGTTTATTAAGATTAGAAAAACACCTTCAAATTGAATTAAGGTAGTAAATGCCTTAGTTACAACTGTAAGGAGTTTTTTTCGTTTGAATAAAGAGTGTTCATAAGTTAGAAATAGTTAAATATATGCTGAATTATGCAGACACAGCCTGTCCAGAATTGTGTAAAAAACGTGAATTTTAGAATGTGGGTGGTGAAATCTAGAATCGGACCAGTGAATGCTAGAATGTCACGGTCGAATCCTTGAATGCACCGCTCCAATCCTTGAATGTCACCCGCAAAATGGAGAAAGTCATTTCTATAAGAACATAGAAAAAACCGATCTCCCTGAGGAGACCGGTTTTATGAAAGATAAAGTTCAAAAGCCGCGTTTGCCGTATTTCGTAAGAAAGTTTAAAACCACCACTTCTCAAAGTGGGTGTTTTCGGAAACGCTCCTGCGTGTCCTCATTGTCCGAAGAGAATGAGGCATGTCATTCCTGTTCCCAGTTCAAACTCCCTGTTACAGCTTAAAGGTTTAAACTTAATATTCATACGCACAATGCAGCTTGTTTTCATATCATACACACTTTTTAAATGAATTTCAAAGGAAATTGTTTCCTCGCTCAAAATTTTCACTTCTTACAAAATTATTTCAATTCAATGTGTCCTCCCCAAAACGACTGCGAAATCTCGCATATGCTATATCATCCTGTTAGAAAAGGAGGTGTTAGGCATGGGTTACGAACACAAAAACAATAATGGCTTTGCTCTATTGGTTGTTCTTTTCATCCTTTTGATCATCATTGGGGCTAGCTACCTTAACTACTAAATCCACGAGCAGTAACAAGGTAGGCTCACCTCGCAACTTCCGGAGCGCTCAATGTGGCGCTCTTCCACTTTTTTATCTTCGAATGGGTGTTACGTCTTGAATCTTTGGGTATAGTTTGGAATAACAGATGATTCCATTAGAGGTGACGATATGACTACGTTTCAATCAAATGATGTTTCCTTGGTGTATGAAGAGTTCGGTGAAGGTGAACCGCTCGTGCTTCTTCACGGGTTAACAGGCAATCGACATATGTTCGATCAAGATGTACAAGTCTTAAAAAAATATTTTAGAACCATTGTGCTTGATGCACGTGGGCATGGAGATTCGGACAAGCCTTCTTCGTATACGTTAAATGATCATGTGGGAGATGTATTGAATTTACTCGATCATTTAGAAATTGAAGAAACGTATTTAATTGGCGTATCGATGGGAAGTTATATTGCTCAAGGAGTAGCGATTGCTTCTCCAGAACGTGTGAAAAAATTAGTGTTAGTTGCGACGAAGTCTGAAGGAAAAACTTCGTCTATGGAGGCTTTATTCGAAAAATATGCAGACGAGTTAAAGGGGTTAACTTTCTCTCAGAAAGTACTGAAAGTTTCCCCATACATGTTTCATGATTTGACGGCTGTTGGTCAATGGAGCAAGGAAGCGGCAGAAAAAGGAACGCCGTTGACCGTTGAACAAATTACGGCAGCGAATAAAGCTTTAGAAGGTTTCGACTTTACGCAGGACTTGTATCGCGTCACAGCAAAGACCCTCGTCATTAGTGGGGATCATGATGAACTCAATCCTACCGAATTAGGACGAGAAACAGCACGTCTTATTCCGATTACGACATTTGTAGAGTTTAAACAGTCAGGACATGCACCTAATGTCGAGCAGCATTTACTATTTTTAGATTTTGTCCTCGAGTTTTTAGACGTAAAATAATTCAAAGCAGAAAGGAATGAGACTATGAAGGCGTATCAATTTTTGATAAAGCTTGAGGGTGTAGAACAGGAAGTTTGGCGTCGAATTGTCATTCCTGCGGAAACCAATTTTAAACGATTGCATGAAACGATACAGATGGCGATGGGTTGGTCCAATTATCATTTATACACATTTAATATTCCAATGACCAATGGTCGAGTATTAGAGCTTGCTGAAGATCAAGATATGATGGATGATCATCGATCACAAATCCATTCCGTCATCATGAATGTAGATTTAAAGGAATTAAATACAAACCCTGATTATCAACAATTGGTACGAACAGATATCAAATTGGCACAAAAAACGAAACTTCCAAGGTATGTTGAAAGCGTACCAACGTTTACCTATCGCTACGATTTCGGGGACAATTGGGTTCACCAGATTGAACTAGAGAAAACAATTGAAGACTATGAATTTGTTTACCCACAAGTTCTCGACGGAGAAGGCAATTGTCCACCTGAAGATGTCGGAGGTCCTATTGGCTACGCCAATTTCTTACAGGTAGTAGAAGACCCTCAAAATGAGGACCATGAACATTTGAAAAACTGGGCAGCCAGCCAAGGATACAGTGCATTTGACCCTACTTTTACGAACCAATTAATGCAATCTATTTTGAAGTTAAAAAAACGTTGAGGTGATGTGTGATGAAAGGCTATCAATTTATGGTGACACTAGATCATGTTCAGCCAGCAGTATGGAGACAAATCGCCATGCCTGCTGAGTTAGATTTCTATGACTTACACTCAGTTATTCAAACCGCTATGGGGTGGACGGATTCTCATTTATTTTCATTTGAATTAGAAGAAGCAGAATCTACGAATAGAATAAGATTGTTAGGGGACGAAGAGTCAGTTGAGGAGAATTTCCAACAGGCGCAGCATTTCATGCAATCTCCACCTGAGAAAGGTTCATATGAAGAAAGTATGTTCCAGCACTTCATTCGAACAAAAGTTTTGTTAGCTCGTGATATTCACTTAGATACGTATGTAGAGGAAATTGAGTCGTTTACATATGCCTATGATTTTGGGGATGGATGGACCCATCAAGTGAAATTAGAGAAAATTATTGACGATTTTGAGTATGATGCGCCTACTATTCTAGCAGGAGAAGGAGATTGTCCGCCTGAAGATGTTGGTGGTCCTCCTGGGTATGAGGAATTTAAGCGAGTGATGAAAAACAAAAAAAATCCGGAGCATGCTCATATGAAAGCTTGGGCAAAAGAACAAGGATTTAAAGCATTTGATATAGACGAAGCGAATGAAACTTTGGAAGAAGAATGGTGTTAATACTCTAAAATGAGTTCTTATTTTTAAAATTTGAATGCTCATAAATGTGGTCGGCTATTTCTTTCACTTTCCGCGGACGAAACGCAAGCCTCCTCGATTAAGCTGTCACTGACAGCTTAATCTGCGGGGTCTGGCGTATTTCGTTTTTCCGCAGGAGTCTACAGAAATAGCCGATCATTTTCCTGTTAAATAGTGAGCAAAGTTATGCTTACAGAAGAGGTTTAATTACAAATTCAAGATATACATACAAAATGATTGTTTATTAAGAATTGATTGGAATGGAGACGGCGACTCTAGCGGAATCAGCACGAACTGAAGACCCTGGACTGAGCATCGCGAAGGAAGCGGCTGAAGTCGTGCCCGCAGAAAGCGTCCGTCGCAATGGAAATCAGCATTTTTATTTATCTACAATCTAACCTGACCTCGAGATAAAAGAGGTCAGGTTTTTTCTCGTTATTAATTTACGACTTCTTCTTTTTCATATATCGGAACCCAGCCTTCTGTTGTGACAAAAATACGCACTGCTACTACTTTACGATCTTCCATTAACGTGAAGTAGTGACGCACATTTTCAGGTACGGAGATTAAATCACCTGGTTGAAGTTCAACATCAAAGAATTCACCGTCTGCCGATTGAATCACAAAAATTCCATGTCCACTTACGATAAAGCGAACTTCGTCATCTTCATGATGATGCTCCTGTTGGAAGTTTTTCAATAGTTGTTCTAAGTTTGGCGTCGTTTCAGACAGTGAAATGACATCAGCTTGTTGATAGTTTCTGCGCTCAGAAATATCCGCAATCTCAATCCCAAAGGCTGATAAAATTTGTTGTTTCTCTTCATCCGATAAATCGAATTTTTCACGAAGGTTTTCTGGTAGTTTTTCGATATCCCATTTTTCATAAATGACTTCATTTTTGTTCAAAAATTCAATCACTTGTGTTGGATCTTCAATGCGTTCTCCGCTTGCATGTTTTTTAATGAATGCCATTTTAAAAACTCCCCACTCTGTTTTTTATCGTTGCTAGTTTTACTTGGTATGAGAACAAAAACTCCCAGGCTTCAAGTAGCTTTTTCGCCTCAAAAGCGTCTCTTCCCCACACAGTAATGCCATGATTTTCAATTAAGACCGCTCCTGAATCCCCAATCACATATCGATCAAATTGTTCGGCAAGTGTTGGGATATGCGCGACATTTTGAATAATGGGAATTTGCACTTTGGCATCTTGTTCCCATGAGCCTAACGCTTTAATGATTTCGTTGCCCGTAAATTCGATATGCGTTTCGTGTTTATACAATTCAGTGATCACATTGTTATCAATTGTATGTACATGAAGCACACAACCAGCATTTGTTTTGTTGTAAATTTTCGCGTGCAATAAGGTTTCGGCAGAAGGTTTCGATGAAGTTTCTTCTATACGCTCACCGTTTTTATCGACCAATAAAAAATCATGACTCGTAAATGTGCGCTTGTCTTTTCCAGAAGCTGTGACGAGAAAGGTCAAAGGTTCATTGGAAACTTTAATGGATAAATTACCGCTTGTGCCGTAAAACCAATCGCGTCCAGCTAGCTCTTTTTTAACAGCCGCTAGTTCGTTCCAACGTGTTACATATAGGCTCATGAATGTACCTCCCGCTTCTCCAAAATGTGTATGACATCGTGAAATGTGGTGAATGGTTCATAAGGAATGGCCAGCTCCTCACATTTTTCGATGAGGAAGTCCCTCGGAATGACTTTGTCTGCCAGCTTTGCTGCTTGCAAATCAGTAATGGAATCACCTATCACGATTTTATAAGTGTTTTCGTCACTTAACTTGCGAATGATGGACGGTTTGCAGCACCCACAACCGTTTGAGCAAAGTTCATCACAGCTGTGTGGCCACTCAATTGCGATTGATTCGCCAGAAAAATCCGCCTCATTGCAATAAATATATTGTTGTTCTATCAGACCTTTTAAAAGGGGCTGCACGAAAAAGTCGATGCCCCCTGAAACGATGTATAACGGGATGTGATGTTCGTTCGTATACGCGACGAAGTCTTCAAACCCATCTCGAATTTCTGCTTGTGCCAAAACGAATTGAATGACTTCCTCTTTTTGCGTCGCTGGTAACAAGTGAAATAATTGCGAAACACCTTGCTGAATCGTCATTTCTTGACTGAGGATCTGGTCTTTGATCGCTTCCCATTGTGGTGGAGCAAATTTCTTCATGATGGCCATGATGTTGTCATTCATTGTAATCGTACCGTCAAAGTCACAAAAAATAATAGGTTGCTTCATCGGACTTTGTCACCCCACAATTCAAGAGCTAGTCGCAGCTCTTCATTGTTTTGCACCGCTTCAGATAGGGCTCGATTGGTTATTGTCGCATCCACTGCCTGTCTAAATGCCTTTCCTCCTGCGGTTGCTCCTCCTGGATGACCGTGCACGCCGCCTCCAGCATTGATCACGGAGTCCAATCCAAAATCCGCAATGAGTTGCGGCACCATCGCTGGATGGATACCTGCAGAGGGGACCGGCAAGGTTTTATTCAACAAACATGGCTCTGTTAGTTCTTTGGCTATATCGAGTGTTTCTTGTTTTGCTAATGCAACACTGCCGTATGGTGATGGGAATAAAGAGAAATCCGCTCCTGTATACCGAAGCAACTTTCCGAGTAACAAAGAATTTGAGACACCATAAAATGGGGACGGTGTAATTGCGCCTGAGAAGGCTGGGTGGGCCATAATCGGAACGGTAATTTCCTTGTCTTCAGCTAAACTTTGAAGTACATCTAGACCATATGCAAAAACGTTAAATAATAGTATATCTGCTCCTAATTCAACTGCCTTTTTCGCTTTTTCTTTCAAATCATATGTTCTGCCAGTTAGGTTCGCTGCAAAACGCGTACGGTGACCGGTTTGCTCATACACGTTTTCTAACACTTCTTTCGCTTTCGTTATTCGTTGTTCAAATGGGGTTAACGGATTGTCGAATAAAATCTCATCATCTTTTACAAAGTCCACACCACCGAGAGCCTGTTGCTCTAATTGGCGAGTGAAAAAGTCGATATCTTTGCCGATGATTCCTTTGAAGATGCTCATGACAAATGGTCGGTCATGAACACCAGTTAATGTGCGAATTCCTTCAATGCCAAATTTCGGTCCCGGGAAGTGATTGAGTAGCGTCTCATCGAATGATAAGTCCGTTAATTTAATTTCGCCATCTAGCGATAATTTGCCAAACGTTGTCGTCAAAATGGCGGGAATGTCTGGGCTGAAATTTGCTGAAGGATAAGCAATTTCAATAATTCCTTTCGTTCGTGTTTCTGCAAAATGGCTAGCTGTTGTTCCAAGAGACTCTACACGGACGACTCTCCCTTTATGTTTTTTCAATTGTTCTTGTTCAAGTAACGGCAAGTCGGTCCATGAACCGATCGTTAGCCCTAGGGCGATGCCTTCTGCTTTTTTCTCTAAATTTTCTTCGATGCTATGTACCAAATACGTAGCCTTCACTTCTGTCACATCGATCACCTCTTTATTCCAAAATAAAAAACCTCTTCACAAAAAAGAAGAGGTTAGTAAGAACTAACATCCTCTTATCTGTCAGCTATTGCTGCAAGAATTAGCACCGTGCCTACTCGCGTAAGTCGGTTGCCGGGTTTCATAGGGCTAGTTCCCTCCACCTGCTCTTGATAAGAAAAATGTAGATATGAATTTTTTGAAATCTAAATTGGATTATGACAGGATACAAAATTGTTGTCAACACAATTTTCTAAAAAATTAAAATATAATTTTTAGGAAATGAATTTCAATCCAACAGCAGCTCCTAGCACCATCGAAATGAAAAGAATGCGTAACCCCGTTCTTGGTTCTCCGTAAAAAATCATACCTAAAACGGCTCCACCAGCTGCCCCAATACCTGTCCAAACTGCATACGCTGTTCCCATCGGAAGAGTTTCCATTGCTAGTGCTAAAAATAGAAAGCTTGCAGTAAAACTAACGACTAATCCGGCAATGGACTTCCAGTTTCGCTCTTTATGCACTTGATTAATCATGAGAACGCCCGTCATTTCAAATAAACCTGCCGTGAATAAAAAGATCCAAGCCATTAGGTCACCTCCTCCTCATGTTTCGTTACAAGCTTCAAACCAACTACGCCAACTAACAACATAACAATTAAACCAATCTTCGCTAAGCTAATGGTTTCACCAAAAAACACGCTATCAGCTACTACCGTTCCTGCTGTACCTAATCCAACAAATACGGCATACACCGTCCCAACCGGCAATGTTTTTCCAGCCATGATCATCAGATAGAAGCTGATCGCAATGGCGATGATCGTGCCAAGCCATGTCCAACTATCATCTGCGTGTTTTAGACCAATCACCCAGCACACTTCAAAACCGGCAGCTATGATTACTTTCATCCATTCTTTATTCATATAACAGTCTCCTTAAACTAAAATAAGCCCGAGAAATGAACGTATGTCTACGTTATCTCCCAGGCTTTTGTCCTTCCGTGTATCTTTGCAGAGTGCAAAGCGTTTTCTCTCGGACCAGTCCAAACGAAGTGTCTGCGGAACCCTAGAAAACTTGTTCGCCAAGCTTGAATGGCGCTTTATGAAATTCATGTATTGCAGTAAGGATATTACAGACTCCCGCTAGAGTCAAAAGAAATGGGCTATTATTAGCAATCCTTCCATGCTTTCTCCAACAAAATGGAGCGAAATGCAGGTAAGAGAGAATCAAAATCTTTCGAATGCAATTCTTCACGAGTGACCCATCTACTTTCAGAATGCTCTTCATTGAGTTGAAAATTCTTTAACTGCTGCTCTGAAATATTTACAACATATGTATAGAGGAGTCGATAGATTGGCTCACTAGCTGTTTGCCCTTCAAAAGTACGGACATGGATTTCCTTTAATCCCTGTAAATCCATATTCGTTTCTTCTTTCACCTCACGAATCGCAGCTTCTGCGGGAATCTCGTTAAATTTCACTTTCCCCGCTGGCACGTTCCATACTCCGGGAGCAACGACCGATTCGGTGGAACGCTTGGTTAACAAGATTTTGTCTTCGTGCATTAAGATGATTTCTACTGAAACCCGATAATTTGGATGTTTGTTCATACTTAATCTCCGTTTCCTATGAGAAATATAACTTGCGCTCAAAAAAATGCCTTGCAGTTGAAGGCATCGGCATTGGATGTTTATTCGAAATAATTTTCAGGTTACCTTATCAGTAGGTTGATATTGTTCGGAAACAACCAGATTTTCTTCTATAAGTACATATGGATGTGTTTCCATTAAAAATGTTTTAACATACTCAGGTAATTTCTCTCCATCGTAAGCACAAATTAATGGAAAAGATAGTGCATTTACTTCTTCATCTACTATTCTCTCAAAATCTTCAATGAGATAGAGAGGTTCTTGCATAGTCGCCCATTCCACATGCGCCCATGATCGGAATGCAGTGCCATTTTGAATATATGGTTGCACCACTTTTTTAAAATATTCATGTATGGCCGGTGGATGATAACTCCCACTTGAGAAGTAAAAATCTAAGCTGTTTACATAGTGAACAAGCTCCAATTGCGTTTTCGTATACTTGGAACTCATTTCTTCTTGAATTTTAGGATATAGACGTGCATTTTCAATCAGAATAATGTATTCACCCGCAACAATTCCGTCATGAATATAATTCAAAATTTGCTTCATATAATCTTCTTCTTCATGAAAAGAATACAGAACATGAACATTCCTTTGGTCCTCAATCAATTGATTCATTTTGGTAGTCATTGAATCATTCCTTCACTCTACTTATTTATTATTTTAGATTATACTAGAATATTCTAAATAGAGCAAAATGACTGGATAAATGAACCAATTATCAATAGATACATCATATAAGTAGGAACACATCAAATTTATAACAGGTTTTAGATGTTTATTTGATATACAATCGTAAATTATAGTTTATTTCATAATAAAAACCCTCTTTTTTCAAGAGAGTTCAACTAGCTCATTATGATCGCGCCTTGATGGGAATGCCGTGTTTTTTTTGAAACGGGAATTTCCCCATTACTCCAGCGACGCTGCTAATGGCAAATACCGAAAATAAAGCAATTGGAAATGCAGATTTTCTAAAATTTTGTAGTGTCATCAAATGGTCTCCTTCTTTGATTCTTATATTTTAAGTGTAATGAAACTATATGAAAGAAAAGTGAAGGACATGTTAAGGATTGTGTAGGAAAGGTAAAATATTTAGGACAATGGGATTTTCTATATTCGTGGTAAACTACTACCATATACAGGTTGAAACGAGGTTTAAGAATGATTCGAACATTTGGTGTTACGGCTGATAGCCATTTAGAAATGGACTTCCCATTAGAAGAACTTCATAAAAAATCATTCGAGTGGTACTGGGTAGATTTTGATCAACCAACTCAGGAAGAATGGACATTGTTAGATTCTTTCTTTCAATTTCATCCACTTGCTATAGAAGATTGTTTGCATCGATTGCAGCGTCCAAAAGTCGATTTTTATGGTGACTACCATTTCTTTGTAGTCCATACAATGAATGAAGAAACACTAGAAGCTGAAGAGTTAGACTTATTTATTGGCAAAAACTTTGTCGTGACTTTCCATCATACCCCCGTTGAAGAGTTAGATTTGGTAAGGGAGAAACTACAAAGGGATTCCTCATTTTGGGAGCGTGGATCGATTTACGCCATGTACCAAATTCTCGACAAAGTGGTCGATTCTTATTTCCCTTTAGTTTATAAGATTGAGGATCACTTAAATGAAATTGAAGATCAAATGACATTTGATATGAAGCATTTTTCCATGGAGTCTGTTTTTGATATGCGTAGTGATTTATTGTGGTTGAGACGAACCATTTTGCCGATGCGGGATTTAATGTATCGTGTGCTAAGTTCGAGTCGGTTTGATTTGCAGGGACATGAGAGAGCTTATTTCGCTGATATTTCCGATCATCTTGTTAAACTAACAGAAATTGTGGAATCCAACCGCGAATTGACTGCAGATATTCGAGACAGTTATATGGCGATGAACTCGAATCGTATGAATCGAATTATGATGATTTTAACGATTGTCTCGTCTATTTTTATTCCGTTAACGTTTATCGCGGGAGTGTATGGCATGAATTTTGAGAATATGCCTGAGCTTAATATGGAGTATGGTTATTTCTTTACTCTTGGCACGATGATTTTTATTGGACTTGCGATGCTTGTGTGGTTCAAATATAAGGGATGGATGAATTTATTTAAGCAATAGAGAAAATGGAGTTGTCTCAAAAGTCATGAAAAGTGACTAGGAGATGACTCCTTTTTTGATTTTCGTTTCAGACGGACGCTTTCCGCGGGCATGGCTTCAGTCTCCTCGTCGCTTCGCTTCTGCGGGGCCTTTAGCTCATGCTATTCCCGCAGGAGTCGCCGTCTTCCACTACAATCCCTCACCTACTATAAATGCGAGTTCTCAAACTGTATGCCAAAAAATAAGGATAGTAAAAGTCTCTTTTTTCTATCCCAAATCAGATTAGATACTTATTGGAAAACCCCATTCATTAACCAAAGCATAAGTTCTTTGAAACTAATGCGCATTCACAAAAATCATTTCGAATAGCCCAATACTGTTCCTTGTATTCTTTCAACTGGTAACAAGCCAAAATCTTTGCTGTCTGTTCCTCGCCACCACTGATCAACTAACACGAATACAGTGCCTTCTTCTACATGTACTGGATTCATTTCTGTTTTGAAGTAACGCTTAACTGCATCAATGTCTTCTACCCCACTTAAATCTGCATGTTCGAAGTACTCTTCTTCTGTAGCTCCTGTTTTGGTAGCCTCCCCATAAAAGGTATCCAATTTTTCATGGTTTATATAAACGTGACCATACCTAATCATGACGGTCTCTCCAGGTAACCCGACAACTCTACCTAAATAGTTTTCTGGAATTCTAGAGTTTTTCTTAATTGCCGCTTCTAGCATTTTATAATAAACAACATCACCGCGTTCAAGAGTATCATCATTTGGATCTACTACTAATTCACTGTGTGTTATTGAATCATAATCATGATTTCCCCTATCCATAGCGTCTGAACCCCATTCCACCAACAAGTGATGTTCTTCTGGTGTCACTGTTTCAATTTCTGAAGAAGTATTGTCATCTGTAACGGTTTTCAATTCTGGAGTGCAACCCACTAACATAAGTCCGAGTACAATAAGAATAAGTTTATTCAACCCACCAACCCCTTTTACATATTATACCAAGGTCAAGTCGATTCACTTCTTTGTTTTATGAATTTTCTGTGAATTAAAAATGAATTCTTATGAACAATATAATATCATCGCATTTAGCAAATTATTTTTAGCCACCTTCAGTGTTCAGTGTTATCCACGTTCATCCCCCTGACTTAAAAATGGCGGGTACATTGTAATCGCGTGGTTTTCCGTAATGAACTGATCATCAATGCATTCCTTGTTTCGGTTATAGACTTCTCGGTAAATGGTGTTGTGTCGAACGTATCCTCCCCATTGTTCTAAGGTGAACTGATGGTCTTTCTCATAAACTTTATAAGTGTTTGTTGGTTGGCTAACGGATCTCCATTCACCCACTAACGAGACATCTGTTAAATAAATGATGAGTTGATATGGTTCGGTGGTTTCGTTTTTTATTTGAAGATCTAAATAATTATAAGCACAAGTTGCTCCACTTCCGAATGGTTGGCTACGTTTAGAATCTGGAAAGACATCGTAGCTATGACGGTATCTTTCTGTAATAGTTAGCGGTGTATGTAAAGTCATCCAGTAAATTAAGTTTGATAATTGGCATAAGCCCCCGCCTACTCCTGTTGTTACTTTTCCATAATGCAATATCATCCCATCTACATAGCCTTTTCTTTTCGTTGTGGCACCAATTGTTTTCCAATATGAAAAGGTTTCTCCGGGTTGAATCACGATACGGTTAATCTTTTTAGCAGCAATCTTTAAATTTGTTATCTTGTTATACTGCAATTGCATATCGACATCTTTTAATTGGCGGAGCAAAGGCGTTCGATGTTTAAAAACACTATGAGGTAACTTCTCTTCCCCTTTGTTCTTCGCATATTTCTTGTCATCAAATACCCACTCCGTATATCGTTTCATTCGATACACTTTCTTTCCGAAAAAAATACGTAAGTTGCTTCGTTTGATTGGTTTTAATGAATTCACTTGAATACCCCTTTAATAATTCTTTATCTCTCTATATAATTATTCCTTAATATGGTATTCGATACGTTTTTGAATTTACCTTCTGTTAATTTCAATAGGTAAACTATTCTTATCATAGATTTTGAAAGGATGTATGGGATGAGAGCACCGCAAGAGATACTAGATGTCTGGCACTTATTCGATGATAAACCGATGGATACAGTGATGAAATTCTGGTGGTCAAAGCAGCCTGAAGGCGGAGGGCAGCGAAGTGTTTCATTAATAAAAGAGCATTACGCACAATATGGAGTTGCGGGAAATTGTGTGGACTTGTCATTATGGTTAATTGAAGAATTTCGGTATAGAGGAATCGAAGCTTATGGGATAGCGGATGACGTGAATGCAGAGCGAGCACATATAGCAGTAATTGCAGTTGATCAGAACGGCAATAAGTATTTATGCGACCTTGGAGATCAATGGATTCAGCCTATATTAATAAATGAAAACCTTGAACCTTCTCAAGAGTGGTTATCAGGTTATTTCCCTGCTGCAAAAGTAAAACAAGAAACCATCGGTCACAAAACTAAATTGCTATTTCAACGCCCAAATGGCAAAGTATCTTCTTCTAATTTTAATACGACACCATTAAAAGATGATTTTCTGTGGGATCTTTCAGAACGGGTACAACTTGTGTTTCGTAAGAGTCCACTTATTGAAATTCGACTTCCCATAAATGATGAGATCGCTCATTGGGAGTTCGATAATTGGACGAGTTTTTTAAGTACATCCGATAAATTAACGAAGGAAGAGTCCAATTTATCACTAGATGACTGGGTTCAACGAATTCATATGAGGACAGGTATGAATAAAGCATTTTTAGATGAGGCATTGAGGTATTATAAAGAGCTCGACTAGTAGAACTCTTACTAGTTAACTTGCCCGTGAGACGTGTTTGTGCGATCAGCGTGTCTGTTTACGCGATAAACATCCGAAGTGACTGATAAATTTCCCAAGCGCCACATTCACTTTCATTTACACTACTGCTTCTGTTAATTCTCTACAATTCAATACTCACTTAAAGAAAAGGACTGCCAATGAGTCAGTTTTCACTGGCTTTCTTGGCAGTCCTTTTTACCTTTTAAAATTCAATGGTTTCTGGTGGTTGACCACTTTTGTTCATCAATCGAATGGTTTCTGGTTTCACGACCAGAATGACTAAATCCGGATCTTCTGGTCCATCAAACCAGTTTTTCATATGATCGTTCCATATTTTTTCTTTTAGACTTTCGTCTGTACTTTCGCTGACTTTGCCTTCGATTTCTAGGAAAGCATCGCCAAACCCTTCACCTTCATATCCAATTAAAATATGTGTGTAAGGATTTGCTTCAATGTCTTCGACTTTATGTGTGTTTTTGTTCGTTGGTGTATATAGGGTGAAGTCTTCATTGAAAAATGTCATGTACCTGGAATGTGGTTTGTTACTTTTCACTGTTGCCATTGTCCCGATGCGGCTTTCATTTAAAATGTTCAATGCTTGTTCTTTACTCATTTAAAAATCAGCTCCTTTTCGAAAGTATTCCTTCCACGTGAGCCAATTAAACATACGAATGTGCTGTTATTCTTTTACATAACGATAAAGGATATCGTCATCCGCACTTGGTGATCCGCGACCGTCTGTATTATTCGATACAAAGTATAGTTGTTCCCCATCTGAAAACACATCTCGAATTCGGCCATAGCCTGTGATGGTTTCTTCGATTTCAGCTGTTTCACTGTTAACTACTAAAACTCCTTCTCCGCGTAAGGCAGCTACATATAGCTTACCTTTATGGAACGTCATACCAGATGGAGCCCATGTTGTATTCGAACCAGAATGTAGCAATGGTGATACTAGCCCTTCTCTTTGTTCATTGCCTTCAATAAGCGGCCACCCATAATTTTTGCCTTCTTCAATTCTATTAATCTCATCTTTTGCAGATTGACCGTGTTCTGAGGCAAACATCTCTCCGTTTTCATTCCAAGCAATGCCTTGTGGGTTTCGATGACCCATACTGACTACTGACCACGTGTTATCTTCATTTAACCGCATGATTTTCCCGTTTTTCGAAGTTGGGTCTTGTGCCAAGTTCGGAGTTGAAGCGTCACCAATTGTGACATATAGGCGTTGATCTGGACCTATTTCTAATCTTCCTCCGTGATGTACATTCCCTGTTAAAATGCCATCTAACAGAATGGCTGTTTCCGTCCATGGATTGCCATCTAGTTTTAAAGTAACGACACGATTATATGGTTGTCCTTCTACATCATACGTATAATAAGCAAATGCTTCCTTCGTTTCTTCAAAATTCGGCTTTAATACAAAACCTAAAAGGCCCGCTTCGGATACCCTTGCAAGAGGTGAGGATAGTTTGACTTGCTGATGTGTAACTTCTCCATTTGAAGAAACCCTTGCAATGGTCCCAACTCTTTCAGAAATAAAGAAGTCTTCTCCATGTTTATTTATTGACCATGGAATTTGGAGATTTGTAGCCACTTCTTGAACTGATTTTTTTGCTTCCGTATCATTTGAAAAATCGAGATACCCACAACCACTAAGTAAAACCATTGCTGTGACTAGAATGATTAATTTTCTCATGCGTTAGCACCTCTTTCTCTACTTCTTTTCATTATACCGAATATTCAGATATATCATCTGTAGAAACATGTCGTTTAAATCATTTCTCTTGGGGTATACATCTAATAATATGAACTGAAGGAGGAATTGCATTGACGAAGGATAATGGATTGACAGACAAACTTAAAGGTGAATTTAACCAAGCCAAAGGTGAAGCTAAAGACCAGTTTGGAGATGCTACAGATAATAAGAGCCTTCAGGCAGAGGGTAAAGTAGATAAAGTTAAAGGTAAAGCTCAAGAAGAGCTTGGCGAATTAAAAGATCGACATACCGATCGCACATAAGTAACAAAAACAGTTGCTCTCATTAGTTGAGGGCAACTGTTTTTATGTTAACAAAGCAATCGCTTGTTGTAAGGTCGGCAAATAGGTAGATGTGTTAACTTCTCGATTTTTAAGGAAATGCGTATGCATCGGCTTAACTCCCACAATGTATGTTTGAATTCCCATGATTTGCAGGGTTTCCATGAACGCTTGAAACAAAGAAATTCCAATGTCCGTAATCTGATCGATTCCATTAAAATCAAAAATGACAGTTGAGTAATCTTGTTCATATAAAGTTGCTGCCAGGCGATCCTCGGTGTTCGAAATTAACTCTTGATCAAAGTAACCAAACAAAGGAACGAGTGCAACTTTATTGGATAATCCAATGACAGGCGCAGATAATTGCTTAATTTGTTTTAGCTGGGTTTCAGCTAATTCTTTTTGAGATAATAATTCGAAATCCACAGTAGCTAGACGATTTTGATGTTCTTGAACGACACTCATTATCTTATCTAACTTACTGCCAATGGCATAACATTGTAGAAAACCTTTATCATCTTTCCAAGTGATCGAGACGGCAAAAAGCTCAGGGTTCTTTTCTTTCGTTGTTAGGGTGATTTCAATGGATTTTAGCAAATCATCACTTAGTAAACGTCTTTTTTTCGAATGGCTTTCTTCATCCATAATATCGGTGAACCACTGGATATCTCCAAAAACTCTTTCAGCAGATGCTGATAATTCAAGCACATGAAATGACCGATCAATAATAAATGTCGGAAATGGAAGTTCTTTAATTATATTCATGCATCTTAACCTCTTCCAATTCTGTCATCCACGTTTGTAACTCTTCAAAGTCACTGACCATCTTCGTTTTCGGTGATGCGTACTTTAACAAATCATAAGTAGACAACAATCTACTACCCACAATGACTTGCGGATGACTATTTATCGCTTCTAAAGCATCTACATATTCTTTAAGCTGATCTAAGTGATGAATGATGGTTAACGATATTCCGATTACATCAGGAGAAAAACGTTCAGCAGCTTCAACGGCATAGCTAAGTGGCAAGTTAGCCCCCATAAAACGCACATTCCATCCTTGCTGCTCAAATACATGCGCTGCCATCTTCATACCTAATGAATGTTGTTCCTTCTCTACACTGAAAAACATGGCTTTCTTAGACGAATTTGTTAATGGTTTCTTGTTAACGACACTATGGAATTTAGCGAGTACAAAGTCGCATGTAGAAGTCGCTAAATGTTCATCGGCCACCGTAATTTCATCTTCTTCCCACATACGTCCAATCTCTTGCATTGCTTTGGTTACAAAATTTTGATAAATAGATGCAACGGTGGTTTGATTCGAATAGAGTGTTTCAAGCATTTGAAACGCTTCGTTTGATTGTCCATCAATAAGGGCAAGTGCTAAATTTTTTGGGGTCATTTCTTTCACCTCAGTCCATCAACTTTCAGCTATTGAATTGCTTGAATTCCTTGAAGCAGAATATGTTGGTACGTACTTGCTTGTGGGTCAGCACTCGACTCTAATCGATCATGGATTCGTTGAAAATTATCGATTACATGATGTTTATTCATGCCACGAGCAGTCAGTAAGTTGGTCAGCCATATCGCATAATTGGAAAACACTTCTGGCTGCCCTAATTTTGCAGCTGTATCCAAATGATCGAAATGATGATGATTATCTTCGTAGCATCGTGCTTTTCCAGCTTCGCCAAAACGTGTCAAAATCTCTGGATATGCTTCATAGATTTCAATAACAACTTCATCAATAACTTTTTCTCTGGCTTGTTGGTTCATGTTGCCACCACTTGGTACTTCGAAACTTTCGGGACTATCGCTGCTAATTCTTGGTCTGGATAGTTTTTTTCTAAATCATGTACATGTTTGAAGGCTTCACTGGTAACCCACTTCATATAAGCAGATTTATCCACCCATTGCATATGTACGGTTAGCTCCTCAGGACGCTTTTCATTTTGTAATAAATGAAAGGATTCAAATCCTTCAAATGTATCCACAAGTCGAGACCGATTCTGATAAATCGCAATGACTTCATCAGCCTTCCCCTTTGGAACATGTACCATCGAATGGACAATATACATAGAGTTGATCCCCTTTCACTTTGTACTTTTTTGATTTCAGTCTTAATATCTTATCACAGTTTTGTTCGAATATCTAAATATACACTTTAGTCGACCAATTTAAGAAATCACTTTTTCAAGATTATTCCGCTTTTACATAAAGGTGTAAAGCCCACTGTTCACCTTTTAAACCATTGTAACGACGACCTTCATCTACAAATCCACCTTTTAAATAAACAGCTCGTGCAGCCTCATTCATATCATTAACGCCTAAAACCACTTCATCAAATTGTGGGAAATGCTCACGAATAAAATCTGGTAGAGCTAAAATCGATTCCTTTGCAATTCCTTGTCCTTGATAATCAGGATGAATTGAATAGCCTCGAAGCAAAACAGAATTAGGATTTTCCGAATAAAAATAGCGATCATCGCTAACTTCTAATATAAAAAATCCCGCTACTTGATTTCCTGCCAAAATCGTAACAGGTGTTCGTGAATGCGAATCTTCTTTTAGTAAGTCCAGTGGATGAGCTGTGAACTCTAATTGCTCCGGAGTTAAAGGGTAAAAAGTAAACGCTTGTTGGTGATCGGGTTGATATGGGAGTAACGTAACTTCTGTTGACATGTTCATCTCTCCTTATTTTCTAATAGAATATTGGTTTCACTTACATCCTTCGTAAAGGTTTAAGAACTTTGCAGGGTAACGACCACAATTTCTGGTAAGTTAAATAATCGCAAGGGGAGAATACTGTTCCCCAACCCTCGACTAATCACCAATTTGGATTGTTCTTTTTCATGTATACCGTCTGTAAATTCCGGGAAAAAACCTTGGCCTGGAGCGATTAATCCGCCTACAAATGGGATACGGAATTGACCGCCATGTGCATGACCAGAAAAAGTTAAATCGACTTCAAACTCTTCATAAGTTTGAAAGTCTTCGGGCCGATGTGCAAGCAATAAGGTAAAACTCTCACTACGAATTTCTGCTTCAGCTAACATTTCTGATGCAGTCTGTCCCATTAACGGATCTTCAATACCGCTTATAGCGATAGAGTCATTTCCATGCTCAAGCATAAGGGTTTCATCCGAAAGAACTTGGACACCAAGGGCTTTCAGTTCATTTTTGATATGCTGAACATCATTGGTGGCAACTTCGTGATTTCCCGTTACATAATAGACATCTGCTAATTTCACTAACTGATTCACGAGATCTAGGCTATTGGGTAAATCATAGCGTCTGCTATCCACCAAATCTCCTGTAATAACAATCAAATCCGGTTTAGCTTGTTTCACTTTTTTCACTAATCGCTGTTGATTTTCTCCAAAAGTGGCATCATGCAAGTCAGACACTTGCACAATGCGATACCCATCAAATGCGGCTGGGATATCTGCCGAACTAACTTTGTGATTCGTCGTGGTGATCCAGTTATTATTTATATAAATAAAAACGATGATACTTAGTAAAATAGAGACATATTTTATTAATTTAAAAATCATTATTAACTCCTTTTAATAAGCTAGCCCCACTCTCGTGCCAATAAACTGTGGATCTAACAATTCATTGTAGGCACATAACGCCGTATCCCCTACAGATATCTCAACGCCACCTTTAGGTAAAAAGTTTCTTTCAGTTCGCCACTTGCCAGTCTCTTCTCCATCAGGCAAGTAAGTCGGGCAGATAATTGTCCACTCTAAATCTGTACTCTTTAATTGTTCGTATACCTTTGCGTGCTCTTCAGCAGCTAAAGTTAAGCGACGTTTCGATTCGGTGGATTGAAAACGATACACATCGGGATTTGTTCTGCTTTGCAAAATACCCGCTGTCCCAATTGTAATAATCCGCTCGACATTCCCCGTTTTCATCGCTTCAATTATGAAAGGGATGGCATCCGTTAATGTCGTGGTTTTATCGGTCCCTATGGCACTCATGACAGCATCCGCATTTTCAATTGCTTGACTCACAAGTTCTTTATCACGAATGTCCCCAGTGAGTATGCTTAGATTGTTATGAGTCGGTAATTTTGATGGTGTGCGAACCAATGCAGTGACGTGATGTCCATCTCGAAGTGCGAGTTTAAGAATTTCACTCCCTACCCTACCTGTTGCACCAAAAAGTGTTATGTTCATTACGATTCCTCCATGTTTTTCTTCTCTACTAATGGCTAGCTATCATATAGCCGCCTAACTACAACTCTTATCCAAACTCTTTTTGATGATGTTTTTTACGTTTGAGATAATCCTCATCTTTGCGAATTTTGTCCCACTGTTTTTTAAAAATAGCTGCAGATTCTGCTTTGATTGGATCTATGTCTCTCTCTTTAATGGAGCCGTCTTCATTATACTTACGACCACCCTTGTAATTCGTATATCGTCGAGCTCTTGTATAGCCCATTTGAATGAATTTTCGAGCCATATCCATCCCTACAAAATCATTCTTCTCACGATACTCCTCAAACAATTCCATAATCTTTGTGGACGATTCTTTTGCTATATCCGGTGTTTTAAATCGCCAGTGTGGGAGAATTTCACTTTTATACGGTTCTACCAATAAAACCCCTTGCTCGCCACGTCCTACTCGGTACAACTCTGGCTTTTCGCGAAAATTAATCGTATCAAAATCTAAATCATAATCAAACGGCATGGTCGAATCACTCCTTTACTTCCCATACCCTTTATGTAGGTGCAACAACCTCCAGTTTTACACGGTCAGGATCTTCAAAAAAGACAGCATAATATTGATTTCCTCCTGCGTAGGGATGGCGATCCTTATACAAAATACTTACTTGACGTTCTTTCAGTGCCAAAGTGAGTTGATCTACCTGCTCTCTAGATTCTCCATGGAACGCTAAGTGATTTAAACCGGTATGTCCTCTATGATATGAATGCTCTAGATGGTTCATTTCCGTTTGAACAAATACAAGGTAGGTTTGATCTTTTATATAACTAAAGCCTTTTGGCCATTCTTGATACAATTCATATCCTAAATAAGGTAAAAGAAATTGATAAAAGTTTCTTGATTTTTCCAGATTGGAAACATTGATTTCTACATGATGCAACATGGAATTCACTCCTTTTTTTAAGGATACCATAGCAGGAGATTTTCCTTTCATGTCGAAAACATATAACCGAAAGGGTGTGCGATTCTTATGGCCAAATCAAAAATTTCATACATAGGACAAATTGCAGTTAACGTAAAAGATGTAGGAAGAGCAGTTGAATTTTATCGGGATGTTGTAGGTTTACCACTTTTGTTTGAATCGAATGGGTTAGCCTTTTTGCAATGCGGAGAAACAAGGCTACTATTGAGTTTGCCAGAAAAAGAAGAATTCAATCATCCTTGTTCAGTTATGTATTTCAAAGTGGACGATCTGCATGAAAAAGTGAAGACCATGAAGGAATTAGGAGCTCATTTCATCGATGAACCACATATGGTTGGCAAAATGGGGAACACCGAGATTTGGATGACGTTTTTCAAAGATACGGAAGGCAATACGCAGGCAATTATGAGTGAGATTGAGTAACCACATCAAGTAATTGTGTAAGTATCGATTAAACGGAGTAAGAAATGGGGGTATAAGTAATTGAAAGGGTATAAAAAACACTATGGTTATCATAGTGTTTAGGCTCTTTTAGTAAAATAGTTTCGGTTAAATTAGTTTCCTATCCCAATCTTATTCAAGTTAACAATCCCCTATAAAACAACTTAATATCTATTAGGATTATTTTTTTGAAATCACAGTAAACATGCCAGTCATATTGGGGGAGAAGTCTTTAAAATTAAATTTCTCATAGAACGTTTCTTTACCTTGTGATGCAAATAATCCAACAAACGCCTTGTCTGGGGCATTTCTATT
This sequence comes from Paenisporosarcina quisquiliarum, assembly GCF_043641925.1. Taxonomy (GTDB): domain Bacteria; phylum Bacillota; class Bacilli; order Bacillales_A; family Planococcaceae; genus Paenisporosarcina; species Paenisporosarcina quisquiliarum_A. Next base: position 26,482 of record NZ_JBHZRU010000014.1, on the reverse strand, counting down.
CAAGTATTCAACCAAAAGATTCATTATTTCATTTCCAATACCATGTTTCTGATAATCTGGATGAACCACGATATCTTGGATATAAAAATAAATAGCCCCATCGCCAACAATTCTGCCCATACCCACAATTTGTTCATTATCCTTAACTGTGATGCAGTGGATAGAATTCTTTAGTGATGTTTCCGCTACTTCAAAATTCATATAATTAGTCCATCCCACAGACTCACACAAATATTTGTATTCTTCCAATGCGGGAATATTATTTTCAATCTTATAGTTTTTCAAAATGTTACCTCCCATGCCTCAAACTTCACCAATATATATACGACATCGTTTAATTTACTCCTCTTCTTCGGCTTCAGCTACCCCGCCGCGTTTGAAGTAAGACTTAGTGGTTTTTAATTAATCGTCTAATTTTCAATTTCAATTTCACCTTCACCACTAGGCACTTCGAAACCATTAATGTAAGTAGTTAAGAGTTCTTCTGAAATAGGGAACGAATTTGCGTCAAAACGTTTGTTACGTAATTTTAGTCGCTCACGTAAATCATCTGAATGAACTTTTAAATAGATAAGTTTCCATTTACCGCCAGAATCCTCAATCAGTTTTTTATATTGGTTCCTTCTTGCACGATCCCAAAAACTGAAGTCAATTACCACCTGTTGTTTATCGTGAATAAGCTCAATTAAACGGTTCCGTAATTTCCTCTCTGCATCCTTTCTATATTCCTCGAATTTATCCATTGGGAAATCAATCCCCCAACGACCATTAGTAGCCCATATTTCTTCATCAATAGAAAGTCGGACGAAACCCTCCTTTTCTAGTAGTTGTGAAAAAGTTGTTTTCCCTGACCCGGCCACACCACACATCATCACTACTAAAGGAGTTGCATCATTTCGTTCACGATGAATTAATTCAAAGTTAAATTTTTCAAACATCTGCATACCCCCACATTTCTTGATGTAAATTTTGCTATTTCTATACGTCAAATCCTAAACTATTAATCTTCCACTCATTTTTTTAATGACATGAATAACGAAGGGTTTAACTCACTACTTTCAATTACAATAGCAGTCAAACCCTTATCTGTCTTCGTTTCATGCCATTCATCTTTTTCCCAAAACACTGCGTCTCCTGGCTGAACTTTAATGTTCTGCATTTCATCATTGCGAACATATCCTTCTCCATTCATTACTAACAAAAGTTGAGGGACTACTGCCTGGTGATATCCTACAACACCATTTGCTTCTAAGTGCATACAGCCAATATTAGATGCTTTGTCTGTTTGAACAACGTGAGACATTATAAAATTCGAATTAAATTTTGAAATACTCTTACCACTATCTTTACTAAATTTATAAAACTCCATTAAGTACCTCCATAATGATTTCTCTTTCTATATTAATTTCGGGTATTTCCGATGTTTTGTAGCTTGTTCAAAAGCATAAGCAAGTTTTATTAATACACCTTCACTAAAAGCCTTCCCTGCAAATGTAATGCCAAATGGCCTTCCACTTTCCATGTAACCAGCTGGCACAGCTATAGATGGATAGCCAGCTTTAGCACATATGGTTGAGCCAATATAAGATGGAAAAATTATCGCATCAAGGTCATACTTTTTTAAAGTAAAATCAATCCCCATGTCCTGAGAAAAATACAAATCTTCTAATTTCGCATTCAAATATTCCGGATTTCTTAAAGTGTTTGGTAAATTCTCTCTATACTCCAACATATTCTGACCATATTTTAAAGCCTTCTGTTCATGCTGTTTATTAAATTGAATTAATTCTGTGTCAGAATGAATTGGTAAATGAGACGGTAATCGAGATAAATAATTTCCTAAGCTATGTTTCATTTCATATATCGGTACTCCCCAACTCCAATCTCTATTGAAAGAAGGGATTTCGATAGTATCAACAACATCTGTTCCTTCATCACGTAATGTTTGAATAACATGATTAAACAGATTTTCATCGTATTCCCCTGAATGATAATAGTCTTCTGAAGCTTTATTAAATATACCGATTCTAGCACCTTTCAATCCTTGAGAATCTAAAAAGACTGTATAATCATGTTTAGAAATACCTTCGCTCTTATAAGTAGCTGGATCGAATTTATCGACACCTGTTAAAGCACCTAACAAAATCGCTGCGTCCGTAACTGTTCTTGCAAAAGGTCCTGCTGTATCTTGTGAGTATGTAAAAGGGATTATTCCCGTGCGACTTATTAACCCAACCGTAGGTTTAATTCCAACTACTGAGTTTTGAACTGCAGGACTCAAGATGGAAGCATCTGTCTCAGTTCCAACAGATAATACTGTAAAATTTGCAGCAACTGCCACAGCAGAACCTGAACTTGATCCACCAACAAATAGTTCAGCATCGCCGTATGGATTTAATACTTGTCCACCTCTTGAACTATAGCCTGCCCACATTTCTTTTGACATCCCATTAGCTAGTTCTGTCATATTTGTCTTACCTAAGATTATTGCACCTGATTTGCGGAGTTTTTCAACAAGAAATGCATCATGCATGCTATTATAATTTTCTAATGCAAGTGTTCCTGCACTTGTATGCATTGAATCATTTGTTTCAATATTGTCTTTAAGGAAAACGGGTATTCCATGTAAAGGTCCCCTAATTCCCTTTGTTTTTCTTTCATAATCTAGTGCTTCCGCAATAAAAATTGCATCTGGATTTATTTCAAGAATAGAATTTACTTTCGGACCATCCTGATCATATTTTGCTATTCTGTGCAGGTAATACATGACCAACTCTTTTGAGGTTACTTCTTCATTTTCTATAGCAGTTTGTATATCATCAATCGTTAATTCTTCTCTGAAAAAATCATTAAACTTAATTTCCATATAACGCTCCTTAAATACTTCAAAATTTCCTTTTTTAAGATACTCTTCTGTATAAATTCAAAATAACCTGCCGATTTAGTTGAATCAAAAAAAGCTGAGATTTATAATACTTCGATGAAATTTCAAAAATGCCTTTTTTTATTCAAGACTAACCTGCCTAATATCCATTGTACTTGTGTAAATTAAAATTTTTTGTTAATAAAAGCACCTCTACTTCAAGGTGCTAATACTGAATATATTCAGATGTTTACCGTCACGTCTCTATTTTCATTAAATCCAAAGGCGTCACAATACCAACGAGACCATTTTCGTCTGTAATAAGTAATGCTTCGAGTCTTCGTCCTTTAGCGATGGCGTCTTTAAACATTTCTTCCGCTTCGAAAATGGACAAATTTCTAGGGACAAAAAGATGATTTTCCTTCTTCTTTTCATGTTGAAGAATAGTTTCTAGGTCTATTTCCCAGGAAATATCGCCTGTTTCGACACGATTTGCTACCCAAAACATAATGCCTATAGCGGTTAATAAACCAACAAATTTATTGTCTTTGTATATAGGAATTTGTGTGTACTGTTTATCACGTATCACCAATAAAGCTTCTTTCAATGTATCGGAAGCTTGAAGCGTACTAACTTTTCTAGCAAACATTTCCCCTACCGTAATTGGTTTTGTTAGTTCTTGTTCTATGGCTTCAATTGATTCCACAATTTCATCATGAGGTTCTGCAATGGCATACTCTGTTGATGTACGTTGATGTACAATGGCATTGCGCAATGTGGAAAATTCTCTTAAATCATTTTCAAATCGACGAATCGTTGCATTTTTACGTTTTGATAGTTCAATTAATCTAAAGAATGAAAGATGGTCTTTTGCTCCAATAATATCTTTCATCGCTTGTTCAATTCGATGAAAAGCCGTTAGAAAGCGATCGGAATTGCGATTCGCTTTTTCAACTTGAGTTTGTTTGTCCATTTTGCATTCCTCCCATATGAAACAAGTTCTACATAGTTTGCATCTTTTCCTTTGAATTAATTAAAATAAAGAGCAAAGAGGTGAAAAAATGTCTACAACTAAGTGTTGCCCGTTTTGTGAACCACAACATGATCCCGATCAGAAAATTATTTTCGAAAATGAATTTTGTTACTATTTACAACATCCAAAGCACCAAGACATTTTAGAAGGCAGTGGACTTATCGTGCCAAAAGTTCATCGACAAACGGTATTCGATTTAACACCTGAAGAATGGGCTGCAACGTATGAATTAATGCAGCAAGTCAAACAATATGCAGAGGAAAACTATGCTCCCGATGGTTTTACACTCGGTTGGAATGTCGGAGAAGCTTCCAATCAATCGATTCTCCATGCACATTTTCATATTCTTCCGCGATTTGCAGACGAACCTTTTGCAGGAAAAGGAATCCGAGCTTGGTTTAAATCCGAAGAGAACCGTCGTCCTGGTCGATAATCGACCATACATATTTCCGTTAACAAGGCACAACCTACAGGTGAACATGACAATTGTTTATTTGAGAGGAGAAAGTGCTATATGAAGCTTGTATTATTAGCTATTCTGTCCTTCATTATGCTTGCTGGTTGCACAAATAACCAAGGTTCTTCAATTGGAACGATGGATGAACCTTCTAGGGATGAAACGCATGAAGCAAGACCAGCCGATCAGAAACAGGATGACAACATGAAGGGCAACGATAATTCTAACGGCCAATCAAATGGGATGGATACAGATCCTCACAAATAGGTACTGTTCACTGAAAAATCCCTCACTCGAACTAATCGAGGAGGGATTTTTTCATTTAGCTATTATTCTTGACCTCAACACTCTCACACTTTCGTTTTAGAAGCATTGCGTTTTGACATCCACGTACCAAATATCATTAAAGCAATAATGGCAATGATCGTGACGGCCATGCTCCACCAGAAATCTCCCATATTAGGTGACCCGGTTAACCATTGTGTTGCATAAGTTGAGATTTTCCAAGGTGAGACAGTCCAATACGTTCCTAATAAGGAATCGATGATTTGGATGACCAATACCAACGCTAACGAAACGCCTGCAGCTCCTCCTGTCGGTAACCACGCACTGGCTGCTAAAACAACAGTCACGACAAACAAAATCCACACACTATACGTTCCAGCAAAAGCAAAGAAATCCGAAGCAGGTACATTCCCGAACAACAGCTCAGTGTAGTACCAACTTGTTAACAATCCGAGCCATACACTCCCTACCGCAATGATACTCACTACTTTCCACTTGCTTAAAAAGTAGCTAAAGAATGAAATAGGTCGTACATATAGCAATGTACCCGTGCCGTTTTTTCGCTCTCTAGAAATGGTTCCCATGAATCCAAGGACTAAAACGAGCATGCCAATGAATTGATATTGCCCCATCGTTGACATCAAGATTTGCGCAGCGGTGAACTCAGGAAAAGGAAACATGGCACCTTCAGGAATGTTGCCAACCGCCTCAAGAATTTGAGGTAAATAATGATTGGTGACGGGTTCAGTGATACCGAAGAAAACGAAGATTAAAGGAATCCATAAAACTTTATAATTACGCGTATTTTCACGCCATTCTTTTTGGAATAAAACAAGTAAGTCCTTCATCCGCGACCAGCCACCTTCAAAAAGATTTCTTCTAAACTTGCAGTCTGTCGTTCAGCTTTCCGAACTGTTAACCCGCTTCCTGCTAAATAACCCAACAAATCTTTCATTTCAGGCACACCATTCGTGATGTCAATCAAACCTAATGTACCCTGATAACTTACTTTCCAAGGTGCTCGTGCTGCGAAATTAAGTGCATCTTCTTCACTCGTGAACTCTACTAAATAACGCGGAGAATCATATTTTGCTCTTACATCCCCAAGCGATCCTTGTTCGACTAATTCACCTTTTCTTAAAAACAACAGTTGATCTGTCATTTCTTCCGCGTCATTTAATATATGAGTCGAATATAAAATGGTCATGTCCTGTTGTAAGTTTTTTAGTAAGTCCATGACTTCGCGACGTCCGACAGGGTCAAGAGCTGATACAGGTTCATCTAGCAATAACAGTTTCGGTTTATGAACGATGGCTTGAGCTAACCCAAGACGTTGTTTCATTCCCCCAGAGAACGTACCTGTTTTTTTCTTTAACGCTTCTCCAAGGCCAACAAACTCTAGTGTTTTTTGTGCTTCGGTTTTTGCATGCTTACTATCCATACCGCTTAATTTCGCAGCCATTTCGGTGAACTCTAAAGCGGTTAGCCATGAAAAGAATTGTGGATACTGCGGTAAAAATCCAATTGACTTTCTTACGTCAGGATTTTTTTCACCATTTACTGAAATCGTACCTGTCGTTTGGTTAAGTAAACCGGCTAACATGGACAAAGTCGTCGTTTTACCCGCTCCATTTGGTCCAATTAAAGCAGTGGATGATTTTTCTGCGAGTGAAAAACTGACGTCCTTTACAGCATGCTCAGCTCCGTATATTTTTGTTAAGTGTTCAGCTTGTAAAATCAGCGTCATGATTGTTTTCTCCCAATTACAAAGTATAGAACCGGACCCCAAATGCTACCAAGTATTACGATGATCGCCCATAACCATTTCGGTCCATTTGTTTGGTTTATCTTTGATAAGTCAATAAGTGCAATAATCAATAAAATCAGTTGTATCACCAAAATCGGTGCTATAATCCCCCATGAAATACCTTGTAACACTTCCATTTTCCCCACTCCTTATGATTGTAAATTTACGATTAAAATAATACTTCCGATTAAGATGGCAAGAAAAACCCAACTCTTTATATGTCCCATGTTAACCGTCCATCCAATGCCAAAACGTTTCTCCACTAAAATACTCGGATCATCCTTATTGACATAAAATAAGCCCAATTTCCAATAACGATCATCATCGACATCGATATAAGCTTCATCTGACTGATCGGAACTGCCTACCTTTATTGGGATCATCGTTCCACTTTGCCCTACTTTAATCGTGTAATATAACACGGATCCTAAAATCACAATTAGGTAACCAATGGTAAATGCCAACGTGACGCCGGTCGACATCGTCGATGGTGCAATTATGGTTAATTGCAAATAACTCATGAACACAGTCATCGAGATCGTGACGATAAATAATAACCAACTGGAATACTTCCGAAAAGCAAGTTGTTGCTCACGAGAGCGTTTTTTATGTCTCACGCGAATTTTCGCTCCTGATTGCTTCATGGCACGATTGAAAAACAACATCATGCCTTGCAACAGTAAAGTCACTAACGGCAAGGAACTGACAGAAACATAACTCTTCTTTGCAAATGCATCTGCTTCACCATTTGGACCCCAGTGTGTTGGAATTTGATCGGGTAGTGAATCATACTGACTTAAACCATACGCGCCTAATCCTATGGTGATCAGCATCGGTAAAATGAAATACACGTTAGGCAATAGTTTTAGCTGTTCTCTAAATTGTAAGTCGACTACTTTTCTTTCCACTTGCCCAGCAATCCACTGTTCATCTTTTTTCCATCTCATTAATGACAGATGATTCTTTGCATAGAGCACCATCGAAATGGTCAAAGCGGCAAGTTGAATCGCCATTCCAACTAATCCAATTTGATTGTCTGAAGGTTGAACCATCCATAGCCAACCAATAAAAATCAGAATTAGAAATCCTCCGGTTGTTAATACGGTATTCGTATAGCGAGATTTTAAGCGTTCAATGCGTACATCCTTTACATGCGTATCTGGAACATACACACCAAATACTTCGCTTTCCTTTAAGAATCTCGGTAAAAATGCTTGAAGGCTAATGATAAACAGAAGAATGATGATAAAAATAATGGCTGCCATTATTCTCCCTCCTTTATTTTCAAAATTAGTTCTTGTACCAATTTCTCTAAATCTTCGTTAGACAATTGAAGACAAAGCGCTTCTGCGATAATGGGTCTTAATTCTTTCTTCAACCGATCTCGATCAGAAGGAGAAGCATGTCGCACACTATGTTCATGAATGAATACTCCTTTTTTCTGCACAATCTGAATAAATTCCTTCTCTTCTAGATAATGATAGGCTTTATTCACCGTATGCATGTTCATCCCAAGATCTGCAGCAAATGACCGAACAGATGGCAAGGAATCTCCTGGCTTTAACTCCCCTTTTGCTACACCTTCAATGATGCTTTGAGCAAGTTGTAAATAAATCGGCACGGCCGAATTTGTTTCAATCTCAATAAACATATGCGACCCCCCTTTGTTCTATTAATAATAGAACAGTCTTGTTATATACAATATAGAACAGATGACAATTTTGTGCAACAATTTCATTCAACTATTTACAACTCAATTTTAGTACGCTACAATGAAGCCGTTCTGAAACATACATAAAACTGCATACGATTTCTGCACTAGGGGTGCTATATGTTGGCTGAGATGAGAGCATTTGCTCCGATCCCTTAACACTCGATCCAGATAATACTGGCGTGAGGAAGTGCGGCTACTTTTGCCGAATTCTTTTTCCTTTGGCTCAAACAGCTGCATTCCAATCGAATGCAGCTTTTTTTATATGTTCCAAACAAAATACTGGTGCCAGGCACACATTCAATCGTTTTTGAATTGTGTGTGTACCTGGCACCATAGGAGGAAGAAGAATGAAACAAGAGTTTAGTTGTGGGACTAGTCCAATTGTGGGTCTACGATTTTCCATTCACCCAATGGCGGACAATTTCATCGACATTATTAAAGGGGCTTTACGGGAAGCGGACACATCCAATGTGTGGATGCATACGGACGATGTGAGTACCGTTATGCGAGGAAAGGAAATGCATGTTTTTGATACCGCGAAAGCGATCGTTTTGTATGCAGCAAAAACAGGTGCCCATATAGCTTTCAATGGCACCTTTTCAATCGGTTGTCCTGGTGATACGCAGGGGGATGTTTATTTAGAAAAGGATGATGTTCTATTAAACACGCCACAGATCCAAGGAATCAAACAATATGTTTCTTCTCAATTCGCCTTATATCCGATGAACAACCCGGATTATATGTCTGCTATTTACAAAGAAATTGAGCGTGCGAAAGAGCATGGTGTATATAACGAATCCATGCATTACGCAAGTGGACTTCACGGAGATATTCATGATGTCTTTGCCTTTTTAGAAGAATCGTTCGCTCATGCGCGTTCAGCAGAGCATTCCCATTTAGTGATGACTGTGAATATGAGCATCAACAGCCCTTCTCACAGGGAGGAACAATAATATGTTGAAGTCCTGGAAGTTAAAAGAAGTTGTTTTGTTGTCTGTATTTGCAGTCGTTTTTGCCGTTGTCTATCTCCTGTTCGTTCACGTCGGAAATATATGGGCTGGGGTCATTGGTCCAATTGCTTATGAGTGGATGTTTGGTATTTGGTTTATTGTATCGATCATCAGTGCGTATATCATTCGTAAGCCCGGTGCTGCCTTACTCTCTGAAACAATGGCAGCCATTATTGAAGTCATGATTGGCAATGCTGTCGGCCCTCGCTTAATATTGTCAGGCATCGTTCAAGGTTTAGGAGCTGAAGCGGCTTTTGCTGCTACTGGATACAAGCGTTATGACTGGTGGGTTCTCTGTTTAGCCGGAATCGGTTCAGCGGTATTTAGTTTCGCCTATGGATTCTTCGTTTCTGGGTATGCCGCTTTAGACCCTTCTTTATTAGTATGGATGTTTACACTTCGAGTCATCAGTGGAGCTGTGATTGCAGGACTAGGTGGAAAATATCTGTCTGATGGTTTGCTAGCAAGCGGAGCCCTTCGAGGATATGCGATTTCACAAGATTCTATTAAGTATCGCCAAGTAAAAGGTGAGATTCTTGAGTAATCCCATTATCAATTTTAACGAAGTTTCTTTTCGTTTTCCTGAGGATTTAACCCCTATCTTTACAGGGGTTTCATTTTCAATCGAGGCAGGGGAACGCGTCGTGTTATTCGGTCCAAGTGGTTGCGGCAAGAGCACTTTGCTCTATTTGATGAACCGTCTGTATCCTTCTAACTGTGACGGTATTTTGGATGGCTCGATTACGCTCTTCCATAAAGACGCAACCAGCTACAAACCTGGGGAAATCAACCAAAGAATCGCTACTGTCTTTCAAGACCCCGAATCACAGTTTTGTATGCCGACCGTTGAACAGGAAATGGCCTTTACATTAGAGAATTTCAGCCATGTCAGCAGAGCCGAAATGGAATCTCGCATTACGAAAACACTTTCAACATTAGGACTGACACATCTCAGAAAAGCAACCATTCAAACCCTTTCTGGGGGAATGAAGCAACGAGTAGCTACAGCATGTGCATTATTAATGGAGCCCGAGGTTTTATTACTAGATGAACCGCTCGCCCACCTGGACCCATTAACGGCGCGACAATATGTACAGTGGTTAAATGAACTTCAAGTTTCACAAGCAATGACGATTGTCGTGGTGGAGCATCGGTTGGATTTATGGGGAACTTTCTTTACACGAGCGATTCATGTTAGTGGCTCTTTCTTAACTGAAGATAATCCTGTGAGCTCAGCCATTGCATTTCCAAAAAAATCTTCGTCAATGGAAGAAGAAGTTATTTTTGAAGCACATCAAATCTCTGTATCAATAAATAACCAAAGGCTGTTACAAAATATCTCGATGCAATTGCATAGAGGTGAAATAGCTGTGTTAGCCGGACCAAATGGTTGTGGGAAATCCACCTTTCTCAAGACCATTTGCGGAATTTACAACAATTCAGAAGGAAGCATAAATTGTGCGGGACATCTTCCAGGATATGTTCCTCAATCCCCCGAACATTTATTTGTCACGCAGCGCGTGTCTGAAGAAATTCGATTCTCCAATCATTCAAGTAATGAGCAAATTTCAGACATAATGGAACGTTTAAGGTTAGACGAAATTCAAGATGCCCATCCGTTCTCAGTGAGTCATGGGCAAAAGAGACGAGTGGCGATTGGTGCTATGCTCGCAGATCAAAGACCAGTCCTTTTACTCGATGAACCGACTTCAGGACAAGATGCATCTGCCCTTCTCGAATTGTTTTACTTGTTCGATCTGCAAGCGAAAGAAGGAATTTCGATCTTAATTGTTACTCATGATATGTCTTTTGCAAAAGCAATTGCCGACACCATTTATTTAATGAAAGATGGCGAACTTACAGGTAAGTTTGGCACGCACCAATTTTGGAATCAAACCGCTTTACTGTCAGATCATCAATTAGTTGCTCCGGTAGGAGATTTTTCATATGCCTATTAAAATGTGGTTACATGATATGAATCCAAGTGTGAAATTTATCGTAGTCATTGTTTCAATGTTAACGTTAGCCTGGTTTTTTAACCCTTGGACCCCTTTCCTGTTTTTTATAGGTATCACCTTTTTTCAAGTTGTATTTAGTCAGGTCAATTGGCGATTGTGGGGTTTATTGATGATTCCAATTGCTTTCACTGCAATCGGTTATTTATGGACAACAATCGTCTTCGCCGCTGACACGTCAGGACAGATCATTTTTTCATGGAATGGGTGGACAGTAACCGACCAACAATGGGAAACTTCTTTATCATTAGCCTTTCGTGTTTTTGCCTTCTCATCTATGTCCTTCATGTTTGCATTGACTACGGATCCAGTGAAATTCGTCATGAGTTTAATGCAGCAATTACGACTATCGCCCAAACTCGCGTATGGGGTAATGGTCGGCTATCAATTTTTACCGGTCGTAAAAGAAGAGTTTACTCAAATACGACACGCACATCGACTACGAGGCATTGGCGCTGAAAAGCAGAAATGGAAAAGAATCGTTGGCACTAAGAGATTGGTTATTCCCTTACTTTCAAGTGCGGTTCGACGAGCTGAAAGAGCAGCTTTTGCTATGGAGGCTCGAGGGTTTACTGGAGAAAAACGAGAGGTTTTTTATGAACCCATCTCACTCAACTTACGGGACGGACTTCTGAGCTTTCTTCTACTCATTTTGCTAATCGGATGCTGTTTAGTTGGTTGGCGCTTGTCCTAGAGGAAAATTTGGTATAGTGGAATCGAGGAGTTGACCGTCATGGTGCATATACGAAAAGCGAAACCGACTGATGCAGAGGTAGCCGTTCCACTAATCATGGATGCCATTGGAAATATTGCTGAACAAATGACCGGCGAAACAAACCCAGTTGCAGTCGAACACGAAATGATTACCTTATTTAAACGCCAAGACAATCGACATTCCTTCTTAAACACATGGATTGCCGAAACTGGCAAGGACATTGTCGGCGTAATGGTATTTTATACAGGTGCTCAAGCATTACAACTTGATGCCAATTTAGTCGAGTGGCTGGAAGAGAAAAATGGACTTCCAGTGGACATTCCACCTGAAGCTCATGTAGATGAGTATTATATTGATACCGTTTGTGTAGATCCCCGATTCCGAGGACAAGGCATTGGCAGTTTATTATTAAACCACGCTGAAGTGGTTGCATGCGAAGAAGAAAGTGCGAAGTTAGCACTCAATGTAGAAATAGAGAAAGAAGCGGCCATTCGCTTATATAAACGCCTCGGCTACCAAATCGCTGAGCCATGGGTCATTTATGGCGGACAGTTCCATCATATGTCGAAGAGAATATAAGTAGTTGGCTATTTCTTTCTCTTTCTGCGGACGAAACGCGAGCTATATTTACAGGGATTTCAGTTGATTGGAATGAAGGTGGCGTAAAACATCTGCTCCTGTTTCTGCATCGCTGCGCTAGCTTCGAAACATGAAAGTGCGTTGCATCGCTGCGCTAGCTTCGTCGCAAAGATTAGCACCAAATTCTTTGGTCCTAATCTTTCCAGCGGAATATGCAAGAACTGAAGGCTCTGGACTGAGCATCGCGAGGGAAGCAGGTGAAAGAGGAACAAAGACTAAAACCGCCACGTCCTGTGGCAACGTCTTTGAAACCAACTTCCTGTTGGCCTCCGCGGAAAGCGACCGTCGCAATGGGAAATCAACATTTCACAAATTTCCCCTCATAATTATCATTATTTGTCTCCATTCAAAAACGCATAGCCTGGGCTATGCGTTTCGTTTATTTCTATAAAAAGTCCCTTGGTTTTTGCCATTTTGTTTGGATTCATACAACGCTTCATCTGCCAAGTGCATAGCTTCGATTGGATGGTCACTATCCATCGGATAAATAGCTGCACCAATACTACAACCTATTGTCACTTTGGCATTTGTTAATAAAATCGGTTTACAAATAAGTGAAATAATTTCATCCATACACGCTTGACCTTCTTGAATAGAATCATTTTTCGAACTAGTGGTTAGAAAAACAAATTCATCCCCACCAAGTCTAGATACAAACTGGTTTCCATTTGCAAAATTAGTTAAACGTTCAGCTACTACTTGTAGAACCAGATCACCAGCTAAATGTCCGTATTGATCGTTAACATTTTTAAATCCATCTAAATCCATAAAGAAAATGAGCCATTTTTCATCACTCGTCAATAGCGTCGTTTCCATTTTTTCATAAAGGGCAATACGATTAGGTAAGCCCGTTAATGTATCTTGATGTGCAAGAGATTCCATTTCAGTCAAAGCGGTTTGAGTCGTCGTAATGGTTTGAACCATGTTACGAATCGACACGGACAATTCCTCGACTTCCTTCACTCCATGAATAACCGGTATTTCACTATGCTTTCCTTCACCTATTTCTCGAGCGGCTGCAGCAATTTTACGAATTGGACGTGCTATTTGATCGGCTAATACCCATCCAATCATTGAAAACAGCAAAATAGCGACTCCACCGATGACCCACATAAATTGTTCCAATTCATTAATGGCCTCATAAGCAATATCAATTGGCTGCCGTACCAGTACTGTCCATCCTAAACCCGCATAATCTGCATGTCCATCTCCAAGAGTACTTCCCATTACATAGGTTTTATTATCCACCCACTCCGTAACTGACCACTGGTCCTCGGAATACTCTTGATCGCCCAAAATTTGTTTCTCTATAGTCTTTCCAACCATGCCTGCCGGTCCTAAAATAATCGTATTATCTCTTTTACTCACAATAAAAACATCTAATTTATCTTCTAGATTTGGTGTATTAGTTAAGGTGGACTCGACTTCTTCAGCCCATTCCCAGCTTAAATGGGTCGCAAGCACTCCTAGGAATTCTTTATTTTCATCAAAAATGGGAACACTAATATCTACAAATTGCAGAGGTTCTCCACTTGTGTTCGGCAAAAGATTTGCTAATAAAACCGCTTCATGTACATCTCCAATAAACGGTTCTTTCTGAGCATTCAAGAAAACAGGTCGCTCTGCAATCGATTCACCTTTTAATATACCGTCACTTGAAGCAATCACTTTGCCTTGTGCATCCGTTAGACCAATCCATGAAAAAGTAGGGAATTTCGATTTTAACTCGTCTATTAAGATTTGTTCTTTTTGTAAATCCTGATTACGAAAAGCTGGAAGGCTACCCACTAATTGAACTTCTTTGAATCGAGTTGCCATAAACAAATCTAATTTATCCGCCATTTGGAAAGAGTAACCAGCCAAAGATTGACCTACTTCTTTTTGAACAACATCCGTTGCTTTTTCTGTAAAAATTGAACCTAATAAGAAGGTTAAAATCGTTAACATGCCTGCAAATAACAGGGTCACAATTGTTCTTAAGTATACAGACATATAAATACCCTCCAAATTAGTCATAAAGTAATATATTAACATGGTTTTTAAGGAAAAACTGGTTTTTATTTAAATTATTCTCATTTAGATATTGCTTTGTTTACACGAATTCGCCATATTATTTTAATATACATTTCGACATACAACTCATTTAAAACTGTTCGAGGTTTTGTCACACTATGTAAGGACTAGATTTGCTACAATGACACCATATATAAGAAAAGAGGCCATACACTATGAACCGATTTTTATTAGGAATTACACTAGTCCTTTCATTTATATTAAGTGCATGTGGTGCTGAAGAGGATCATAATAATCACTCGATATCAGACGATGAAGTACCTGAGATGTTAATGGTGGAACTAACCGTCCCTGAAAGAGTCGTTACGGGAGAAGAAGTTGAATTTATTGCGAAGGTAACTCAAGGTGAAGAGATTGTAGAAGATGCAAATGAAGTGAAATTCGAAGTTTTAAACAAGTCGACTGGCGAAAAAGAAATGATCGATGGCTCGTTAAATAAAGACAAGAATTATTCTACATCCTATAGTTTTGAAGAAGCCGGAGTGTATGATATTACATCACATGTAACTGCACGAAATATGCATACCATGCCTACTAAAACCATTAAGGTAACTGGTGAGGAAGTAGCAAATACCACTACTGAAGCGAATTCAACGTCTGAAACAACTTCACACAGTGAAGGAACTGGACATCACGGTCCTGGTGCAACGATTGAGTTTGAAGATGGAACAGCAACAGTTGGAGAAGCCGTTGAACTTACTGCAACCATCTCCATGTCAGAGTCTCCACTTGAAGGTGCACGAGTTCAATATGAAATTGTCCGCAATGATGCGGATTACCACCACTGGGTGGAAGCTTCTGAAAATGAAACTGGTAAATACCAAGTTGAATTTACCTTTACTGAATCAGGCACGTACGAAGTCCAAGTTCACGTGACAAAAGGTGACGACATTCATGATCATGTCATAAAAACGTATATAGTGAAATAAACAAAAAGGGATGTCTCAAAAGTATTTTTCAACTTTTTGGACATCCCTTTTCTATTTGCCTCTATTAGAACGTGATTTATTATAAGTTAAACCAAACCTTTTAACAAAACTCCACAGTGTCACACTTCTCGTTGCCAATGTCTATGTGCAGTGACTGCATCAACGAAGGGCTGAGTTTCCTCCCCTTTAACAACACCTGGACCTTCTTTCCCTTCCAAAACAGAACCAGCACTTGTCGAAGCACCAACAGCTTTAAAGTGATTAAACGCTTCAGTTACATAACGCTCGCTCTCTTTTATGAACTTTTTATCCTCTTTCATATTCGCCACATAAATAGCATCAAACAATACCGGGTCAGCCGTTAAGAAAGTATGGTCAATTGGGAATTCACCAATGTTCCCTAACTTATCGCTGATGATTTCGACATTTAAGCCTGCCCCTTTATATGCTTGTACTAGTTTCTGAAGGCGAGACGCATCACCGTCTTTATTGGCAATCAAACCAACTTTACGTGTATCTGGTTTCTTTACCATATTTTCTTGGCTAAGCGCTGGTGAGGCTTTCGTGACTTCGCTACCGCCACCTGTTGGCATATTTGCACCAACAGCATCCGCAACAGTTTTTGCTAAATCCAAGTCAACATTCGCAAACATGTCTACTGCTTGTTGTTGAACAGACTTGTTTTTCACTTTCCCAATTTCAAAGCAGAAAGCATCTGTAATATGTTGTTTCTCAGGCTGACTCATACTGTTCCAAAACATCGTTGCTTGAGTGAAATGGTCTCTAAAGCTATCACTGCGATTGCGAACTTTTCGACCTTCCATCTTCTCTTGGTAGTGCTCATATCCGCCCTCTTCAGGTGTAGAAGTAGCCGGCGTGTTATTTGCAAGAGAGTTGTTATGATAACTTACAGGACCTTTATTAATCGTCATACGCCCATAGCCATCTCTTTGGTTGTTATGGAATGGACAGACTGGTCGATTAATCGGTAGCTCATGGAAATTCGGACCACCAAGTCGAATTAATTGCGTGTCCGTGTATGAGAATAAACGACCTTGCAAGAGTGGATCATTTGTAAAATCAATGCCCGGTACAACATGACCCGGATGGAATGCTACTTGCTCTGTTTCCGCGAACACATTATCTACGTTACGATTCAACGTCATTTTCCCAATGAGTTTAACTGGAACATCTTCTTCCGGCCATAATTTAGTTGGGTCCAATACGTCAAAATCAAATTTAAATTCGTCTTCTTCCGCTAATAACTGAACCCCTAGTTCATATTCAGGAAAATCTCCGTTTTCAATGGATTCGTACAAATCACGACGATGAAAATCGGGATCTTTCCCGTTAATCTTTTGCGCTTCATCCCACACTAAAGAATGAGCACCCAAAACAGGTTTCCAATGGAATTTGACGAAGTGTGCAACACCTTCTGCGTTTACAAAACGGAACGTATGTACACCGAATCCTTCCATCATTCGGAAGCTGCGCGGAATCGCTCGGTCAGACATTGCCCACATAACCATATGCGCAGACTCTTGATTATTCGCTACAAAATCCCAAAATGTATCATGAGCACTTGCAGCTTGCGGCATTTCATTATGAGGTTCCGGTTTTAATGCATGCACTAAATCCGGGAATTTAATCGCATCTTGAATAAAGAATACGGGAATGTTGTTTCCTACTAAATCGTAGTTCCCTTCTTGTGTATAAAACTTCGTTGAAAATCCACGTGCATCTCGTACCGTTTCACCAGAACCTCTAGAACCAGCTACCGTTGAGAAACGCACAAACACAGGTGTTTTAGTGGACGTGTCATTTAAAAAACCAGCTTTTGTATAGGAAGCCATGGATTCATACAATTCAAACTCTCCATGGGCTGCATAGCCTCTCGCATGAACAATTCGCTCAGGAATTCGCTCATGATCAAAATGGGTCATTTTTTCACGAAACTGAAAGTCCTCCAATAATGTGGGACCGCGAACGCCAGCTTTTAGTGAAAACTCATCTTCAGATACCTTTAATCCTTGATTCGTTGTCATTTTTTGATCTCGATCATCTACTCGAAATTGTTCTAACTGTTGATCTTTGCTATTTTTCCCCATTCCGATGCCTCCTATAGTGAATTTCAGAATACTCTATCTCTATTCTTTACCACGAGGACTGTGTGGGAAACATGAATATAAGAAATGGGTATAAAAGTCTTGTGTTAATCTCGAATCATCAAACGATTCTTTCGCAGTTCGGCAATGAGTAAACCTGACAATAAAATGACGACAGCTGTTAAATAAAACCACAGTACTAACACGATTATCCCTGATAGTTGCCCATACAAACGTGTGTAATTTACGTTTGATACGTAATCGGCAAACAGTAGCGAGACAATTTGCCAACCTACCGCTGATAATAAAGCGCCTGGCCACACCTCAAAGAAAGTAAGTCGATTACTTGGAACGATTTTATAAAATAAAAGGAAAAATAAGAATAGAAATACTGTTCCTAGTCCCCATTTAACGCCTGGCCAAATATAGATCCAACCTTGCCATTCATCGAGCGTACCAGCTCGTGAGACCACCCAGTGCAATCCGCTTTCTAGAAATGGTAAGAACAGTGATAAGGGCACCAAAGTCATAAACAACAAGGTAACGCCTAAATCACGCAGTAAACTTTTCCAATATGGAAGTGTACTTTTGATTCCATTTGCCTCATTTAATGCACGCGCAAGCGCTTGAACGGCCATAGACGAAATCCAGAAAGCAGCGATTAAACTGAGTGACAAAACCCGTCCCTTATCTTCTTCTAAAATATTCAACACATTATCTTCAATAAACCGAAAGGATTCACCTGGTGCAAAAGGTCTTAAGAAATCTAATATTTGATTTGCATCAACAGGGAAGAAACTTATTAAGGAAATAATAAATATAAGGAAAGGAAAAACAGATAATAATAAATAATACGCAGTTTGAGCTGCTTCATCGAAAAAACGTTCCGCAAAAAAACGCTTAATCACACGGGTTACAAGTTTCATCTTTTGTTCCTCCAAGTTTGTTCATACAGTCATTGTGACGGATATATAGGCTATTGAGCAAGAAAAAGCCCGCACAATCTGTACGGGCTTTATACTTTATTCAATTAATGAAGGATCTAGAACCATTGAGCTTCCCATTTCCGCAACACATCGGCTACTTCAATAGGGGTTACTTTTTCATCTCTCATGAAGTGTATAGATTCTTCTTCTCGTGTAGCGAGTTGTGCAATTTCATCAATCCACTTATTCGAGATATTTAAATCTTGGAGTGAGATAGGTAACCCGAGTGCTTGATAAAATGGAATCAATTGCTTAAGTTCAACTTGTTTATTCTCTAATAATAACTGCACTAAAATTCCGTATGCTACTTTACTTCCATGAAGCGCTTCGTGTGACTCAGGTGCAACCGTTATTCCATTATGAATGGAATGAGCACCAGCAATTCTCCCAAATTTATCACCATAACCTCCAACCATCCCACCTAACATAATTATGGATTCAACAACCTTGATAAATGCGTTTGATAGTCGTTCTTCCTGCGTATCACTAACCGCTTGTTCTGCATACTCGAACATTTCATCCGCACATAACCTAGCTGAATAATGCGCTATTTTGAGTGCCACTGGGAGTTCGTTTAATTTACTTATTTGCACATCAGCTTCATACCATTTGGCAAGTGTATCTCCGATTCCCGCGATGAGATAGACTATAGGAGCTTTTATTAAAATGAGTGGCTCTATTAAAAGCAGATCCACACTTTTTGGATAAACCTCGTAATGGGTCATCACACCTTCATCCGTGTAAATCACACTAAGTGGTGTCCAAGGCGCACAGTTTGAAGCGATTGTTGGAATTAAAACCGACTTTGTTTGGCTGTGGTAAGCTGAAGCTTTAACTACATCCAGTACTTTGCCACCACCAACACCGATAATTGCATCTACTTCATGAGTACGTGCCAAATTGGTCACACGACGAATTTCACTTAATGAACATTCTCCGTTATAAAAGACGTGTATTACTATAACTTCATTTAAGATCGGAAAGTAATTGGTGGCAGCTTGCCAAGATTGTTCACCTGTTAGGAGAAGAACACGCTTGATCCCCCTCGCTGTCAACTTTAATTCCAGGAGGTTTAATACCCCACTTGTGCATACATATTCAGCTGGTCCTGCTCGAACTATGATGTCTTCCACAAAAGCCCTTCTCTCTTAGCGGTTTTTCATCCACTCTGGTTTACCAAAGCCTTCAAATTCAGCATCAATTAGTTCTTCGAATTCTCGTGATTCCACTATTTCCACTAAATCTTTTGCTAGCTGCGAATCTTTATTTGCCGTTGTAACGGCCACTAAATTCCGATATTGGTCAGGCATGTTTTCTAAAACCAACGCATCGAGTAAATCCATTTCAGCAGCTAAAGCAAAGTTTCCAGGAACAGCTGCTAGATCAGCACTATCCACTGAACGTGGTAGTTGACCTGCTTCAATTGGTTGGAACACTAAGTTTTTCACATTCTTTTGGATATCTTTTTCGGATACCGTTAACGGCTCAGCATCTGGATTCAGTTCGATTAACCCATGGTCTTGTAAAATTAAGAATGTACGCGCTGCATTCACAGGATCATTTGGAATAGTAATGGTCGCACCATCTTTAATATCATCAATAGACTCATATTTATTTGAGTAAATACCCATTGGTGCAGTAGGCACTGTGATTAATCCAGTCAAATCCATATCATTTTCCTTCGAGAAATTCTCTAAGTATATCGAGTGCTGGAAGAGATTTGCATCGATATCTCCACTTTCTAAGGCAACATTTGGTTGTATATAATCGCTGAATTCATGGATTTTTACTTCATACCCTTTTGCTTCTAAAGCTGGTTGAATTGCTTGTTTAAGCATGTCGCTATATGGACCGGCTGTTCCACCTAAATTCACCGATTTGTCGTTATCTGCATTTCCTTTAGATTCATTGTCATTCCCTCCACATGCTACAAGCGCTACAGCTAAAACTAGTAAAATCATTGTGAATAAAATCTTTTTCATCTCTGTATCTCTCCCTTTTTATCTTTTATCTATTGCTTTAGACGTCCAATCACCCAGTTGTTGAACGATTTGAACGAGAACAATTAAAATCACAACCGTCACAATCATGATGGTATCGTCGTATCGGTAATAGCCAAAACGAATCGCTAAGTCACCAATTCCACCTCCACCTACTACACCTGCCATTGCTGAGTAAGCAACAAGACTAATAATGGTCATCGTAATTCCTTGCACAATACTCGATTTGGCTTCGGGCAATAAAACATCTTTGATAATCATCCAAGGTGTTGCACCTACAGCTACAGCGGCTTCAATAACTCCCTTATCGATTTCACGTAACGATGTTTCTACGATCCGTGCAAAGAATGGAATAGCAGCAACTGATAACGAAACGCTTGCTGCTTCAGGTCCAATCTTAGAGCCGACAATTATCTGAGTTAAAGGAAGCAGCGCGACCAACAAAATAATAAATGGAATCGAACGGATTAGGTTCACGATAAAGCCAAGTGTTGATTTCAAAAATCGGTTTTCTAATATCAATCCCTTATCCGTTATGAATAGCACGATCCCAAGCGGTAATCCAATGACAATCGCAACAGTCAGTGAAACACCAATCATGTAAAGTGTTTGGTTAAAAGCTTTTAAAATATCTGGCCACATTTCAATAACATGTTGGATATCAATGCCCATTACGAATCACCTCCACTAAAGCCCCTCGGCCTTCCATATAACTAATCGATCGATTGATGTTTGCCGGATGACCTTGAAGTTCCATCAAAAACAAACCGAGTGGAACTTCCTGAATATATTCAATCGCGCCATGCAAGAAATTCCCTCGTACATCAAACTGCTGAACTGTATCCGAAATGACACCTTCTCCAGCCACATTTCCTTTAAATAAAACTTTGATAATACTTCCTGTGACTTTATTTAAGATGGCTTCAGGAACTTCAAACGACACCACACTGCTAATGAACTCTTTTGTCAATTCAGCTTGTGGGTTTGAGAAAATTTCATAAACTGAGCCTTCTTCAACAACTCGACCATCCTGCATGACAGCCATTCGATCACAAATTTCTTTCACCACATTCATTTCATGCGTAATGAGTACAATTGTGATGTTTAACTCTCGATTAATCTTTTTAAGTAAACGTAAAATCGATAAGGTGGTGTTTGGATCGAGTGCTGAAGTAGCCTCATCACACAACAGAACAGTTGGATTATTAGCCAGTGCTCGAGCAATTCCCACTCGTTGCTTTTGTCCACCACTTAACTGGGCTGGGTACACATCCTTTTTTTCTGTTAACCCAACCATTTCAAGCAGTTCCAAAACACGTGATTTAATTTCTCTTCTTGGGGTGTTTGCCGCTTTTAATGCGAACGCAATATTCTCACCAACCGTCTTTTGACTAATTAAATAAAAGTGCTGAAAAATCATACCGATCTTTAATCTTGCGTTCCGTAGATTTTCTCCTTTTAATTTCGTTAAATCTCGACCGTTTACCATAATACTTCCACTGGTTGGTTGTTCAAGTAGGTTAATACACCTAAGAAGCGAACTTTTACCGGCTCCCGAATAACCCACAATCCCAAATACTTCGCCTTCGGTTATGGAAAGATTGACTTGATCTACTCCTAATACCGTTCCTTTTTTCGTTTTGTATTCTTTAGATAAATTCTCAATATGTATCATGGCAATCTCCTTTTTGAGCATAAAAAATACCCCTTTCATCATGAAAGAGGCACCGAAAAATGGATTTTGGTTTATCTTTCAGAATGAGTTCATTCTGTAGGAATTGGCACCTTCCCAACATCTGTTGGGGGTTGCTGGACGTCATAGGGCCTATCCCTCGGTCTCTCTTGATAATTTCCAATATGTAATTGTTTTGTGTTTCGAACTAAATCTTACGATGTTTTTATAAAGGTGTCAATTGTTTTTTGAAAATACTTTATTCATTTTCAAAAAGGGGTTTGTAAAGAGTCGGTCTTCGATCTTCGAAAACAGGGATTCGTTGACGCACTTCTTCTACTTCAGAAAAATCCACATCAATTAGTGCATACTCTTCACGTTCACCACCAATCCATAAGATTTTACCCCAAGGTGCAATAACCATCGACTGCCCATTAAATCGGTTGTTGGGGTCCTGCCCAATACGATTTACTGCAATGACAAAACACTGATTTTCAATTGCTCGGGCTTGAAGAAGTAGTTTCCAATGGTCAATTCGAGATTCTGGCCATTGTGCTGGGACAAATATCACGTCAGCACCTGCTAAAGCGTGTGCTCTAAGCCATTCAGGAAATCGAATATCATAGCATATTACGCCACTTGCACGTATAGAACCTAGAGAAAATAAATTATCTTTATTCCCAGCATGTAAATACAGATGTTCATCCATCAATCGGAACAAATGAGCTTTGTCATAATCCGCGACAAGCTCTCCTTTGTTGGTATATACATACATCGTGTTATAAAACCGGTCACCTTTTTTTGTGGAAACCGATCCTCCCACAATATGAATATGGTGTTTTATAGCTAGCTCAGACAGGTATTGTTTTGTTTGTTCTCCTTCACGATCAGCTAGCTCTTCTAATTCGGTTAACGCATAGGCGGTATTCCACATTTCTGGTAAAACAACTAACTCTGCACCTTCTTTTGCCACTTGTTCGATCAATGTTTGAACCTTGTGAAAATTTTTTTTAGGTTCTCCAAACTCAATGTCGAGCTGAATGCAAGCGATTTTCATGAGTACACCACCTATAGACAAGATAAAGAAAAGATTATAAGATTTGGCTGATGATTGCAACTATTTCAGAAAATGAGGAAAAATCATGAAACTATCAAATAAACTACAACAATTGCCTCCACAATTTTTTGCTTCACTTGTTCAAAAAGTAGGTGCAGCAGTGGCAGAAGGACGCGATGTCATTAACCTGGGTCAAGGAAATCCAGACCAACCGACTCCTCCACATATCGTAAAAGCCCTTCAAGAGTCTGCAGAGAACCCGTTATCACATAAATATTCACCTTTCAGAGGAATTAGTGAATTTAAAGAAGCGGCAGCTGCATTTTATAAAAGAGAATACAATGTCGATATCGATCCTTCTACAGAAGTAGCGATTTTATTTGGCACGAAAATTGGTCTTGTCGAACTGCCGATGGCGGTATTAAACCCCGGGGATTTAATGTTGCTACCGGACCCAGGTTACCCAGATTATTTGTCTGGCGTTGTCTTGGCAGATGTCCAATATGAAACGTTACCACTCGTTGCAAAAAACCACTTTTTACCTGATTACAATGCAATTTCTGACGAAAGCAAAGAGCGTGCAAAACTGATGTACTTGAACTACCCAAACAACCCAACAGGAGCTACAGCAGACCTTGAATTTTTCAATAAAACAGTAGCATTTGCCAAAGAAAATGATATCGCAGTTTCTCATGATTTCGCTTATGGAGCCATTGGATTTGAGGGTGAAAAGCCCATCAGTTTCTTGCAAGCAGAAGGCGCAAAAGATATCGGTATTGAAATGTATACATTGTCCAAAACCTATAATATGGCTGGTTGGAGAGTCGGTTTTGCCGTAGGAAATAAAGAAATGATCGAAGCCTTGAATGTGATTCAAGATCATCTATTCGTTAGTCTATTTCCAGCAATCCAACATGCCGCAGTGACCGCTTTAAGTAATCATCAAGTAAACGTTACCGCACTAGTGGAACTATATGAAAGTCGAAGAAATGTCTTTATTAACGCCTGTCAAAAGATTGGATGGGAAGTAGTAGCCCCTAAAGGGTCATTTTTTGCGTGGTTACCTGTTCCAAACGAATACACAAGCCAAGAGTTTGCAGACAAACTTTTAGAAGAAGCTGATGTAGCAGTAGCCCCAGGAAATGGCTTCGGTGAATTTGGTGAAGGGTATATTCGTGTAGGATTGCTAGTGGATGAAAACCGATTAGTAAAAGCGGTTGAACGGATTGAGAAATTAGGAATTTTTTAATAAAATGATGCAGGGAACTTTTATTTGATGAACGTTCCCCTGCATCATTTTGGCTTTTAAAGGTCCTGATCTCTCCAAAAGTTTTGACTAACATGTAATTCCGGACTATACCGTTGAATCGGATATCCCTGTTTCTTTAGCCATTCAATGATTTGTGGCAAAGCCTTATTTGTCTGCGGCCGATCATGAAGCAATACGACGATTTGTTTATCTTTTGCTAGTCTAGCTTTCTCAACCCCAACTTGTACATTCTTTACAATTTGTTGATAGTTATCCTCTTTAATCTTCCAATCAACTGTATCCACGTCCCAGTCCCACATTTTATAACCATTCCTCTTTAACAAATCACGCATAGATGATGTCACATGAGGAGTACTACCATAAGGAGCACGAACCAAAGTAGATGTATGACCTGTCAATTTCTTCAGCAGACCATTTTCCGTTTGCATTTCTTTCATGAATGCCCCTGCATTCGCGTACACCTTCTTTTTTTCATGTGTCATACTGTGAAGGCCTAGATAATGACCATCTAAAAATGTTTGACTCGCTATAGAAGGGTGTCTTTGAACATCCTCCCCAATAAAAAAGAATGTCCCCTTAACTTTGTATTCTCTTAAAATTTGTAGATGAACACTCGTATAACGGTTTGGTCCATCATCAAAAGTTAAATACACTATTGGCTTATCTGAAGGTACAGGCACTGGTGGTTTCCGATCTTTTACGACTTTATTAATAAAATCTTGGTTACTAATATGAGGATAGGTTTCTGAAGTAAGTCTCGCAGTTAAAATAGAAGACATATACTCAACATTAAAACCTGTTACTTCCCCAAGAAAACGGATAGGTATATAAAGAACATCATTCATCATTTGAATGGCATTCGTCTCTTCGATGACTTCATTAACAAACGTTTCTTTTGTGTTGTAAACATATACTATGGATGTCCCATTTTTAGTTACTTTAAGTTGATCTTCTGTTTTCACAATGTCAGCGTATAAATATTGTGCCATTTTTTCAAAAGGAACAATCATCTGTCCATTTACAATTTGAACTTCTCCTTTTTCAAAATGTAACATTCGATCATGCAAAGCGACAAAACGGTTTGATTCGGCAGTAGCATGTCCTTGGTTAGGCCATAAAATGATGCACATGGCAAAAATTAATATGATGGTCATGTTTTGGTATGAGTTCATAATTCTTAGCTCCTTTAACTATCTAACTTCTTAGACAGTGTATGAAGCAAAGTTTTCTGGTAGTTTCATAATCGTTAAAAATATTTTATTACTTTTAAGTTAAGAGATTCTATGTCCCGATAAAGACAGAACCACAAACAGAAAACGTGTCAGTTGGTGAGCCAACTGACACCATTCTTGCGCGTTAAATTGTTTGATAATCGTGAATTTTAGAATGGGATGCCCGAATCCTTGAATAGCCCATGCGAATGCTAGAATAGCACCGGCCAAATGGAGAATACCCTCATCCAATCCTTGAATACCACCCGCGAAATGGAGAATGTATTTTTGGACCACTCTATATCTAAAAAACTATAAATATTAATGCAATTGATACAGTAAAACAGACCTCACCAACAGAAAACGTGTCAGTTGGTGAGCCAACTGACACCATTCTTGCGCGTTCAATTGTTTGGAATTCGTGAATTTTAGAATGGGATGCTCGAATCCTAGAATAGGCCATTCGAAATCTAGAATAACACTGTCCAAATGGAGAATACGATCTGCCAATCCTTGAATACCACCCGCGAAATGAAGAATGACACGATATCCCCTACTACGCTCAACCTAAAAAAGAACACAAAAAAACCAGTACCTCTCGGTACTGATTTCTTAGTGCCTAGCGACGTCCTACTCTCACA